>CAZEAE010000029.1:0-43217 GCA_964510095.1 uncultured Elusimicrobia bacterium
AGAAGAAGTCTTGACGATACTACGGCTGGCTTGACCGGCTCGTCCATATCAGTCCAAGGACCGTCCCAAGGGAGCCGATGGCAAGCCGATGACGCAAGCCGCCTTCATGGCCCTCTCCCGAAAGGAGCTCAACAAGATCCCCGACCTCAAGGCCATCATCATGGATTTCTCGCAGGGCGGCTTCTCCGCGGGTCGGGGCTTCCCCATCGAATTCACCGTCCGGGGCCCCGATTGGGAGACCTTGACGCGCTCCGGCACCGAACTGGTCGCCAAGCTCGAGAAGTCGGGCCACGTCATCGACGTAGACACCGATTACAAGACCGGCATGCCGGAGGTCCGGGTCTATCCGGACCGCACCAAGGCCTACTCGCGCGGGGTCTCGATCGACTCGATCGGCATCGTGATCAACGCCATGGTCGGCGGCATCCGCGCGGGGTTGTTCACCGACAACGGCCGGCGCTACGACGTCCGAGTCCGCGCCGAAGGACGCTTCCGCATCACTCCCGAGGACATCTCGCGCTTCTTCGTGCGCAACAACCGCGGCGAGATGATCCGGCTCTCCGACGTCGTGCGCATCGAGCAGAAACCGACGCTCTTGTCGATCACTAGAAAGGACCGGGAGCGTTCGGTGGGCATCTTCGCCAACGTGGCCGCCGGCAAGTCCCAGGCCGCCGTGCTCGAGGAGGTGGAGAAGATCGCCAAGGAGAGCCTGCCCGAAGGCTACCACATCGTGCTGTCGGGATCTTCGCAGACGTTCAAGGAATCCTTCCAAAGCCTCCTGGTGGCGCTGCTGCTGGGCATACTCGTGGCCTACATGGTCCTAGGCGCCCAGTACAACAGCTTCATCCACCCTTTCTCGGTGCTGTTGGCGCTGCCATTCAGCGTCTCGGGCGCCTTCGTCGCGCTTTGGCTGACCGACAAGAGCTTGAACGTCTACTCGATGATCGGCCTGATCCTCTTGATGGGCATCGTCAAGAAGAACTCCATCCTGCTGGTCGACTTCACCAACCAGCGGCGTCGCGAGGGTCTGGACGTGCGCGCGGCCTTGGTCGACGCCTGCCCGGTGCGTCTGCGCCCGATCCTGATGACGTCGATTGCCACCATCACGGCCGCGATCCCCCCCGCCCTGGCCCTGGGGCCGGGCGCCGAGACGCGCATCCCGATGGCCGTGTCGATCATCGGAGGCGTGCTGGTGTCGACCTTGCTGACCTTGGTCGTCGTGCCCAGCGCCTACAGCCTGCTGTCGGCGCTGGAGAGCCACAAGCATGAGGGGCATCTCAAGGAAGCCATGCAAGAGATGGATGCTCACGCTGCCGTGGAGTTGGCCGCGCGAAACGGATCCTAAGGCCCGTCGGTTGAAAGTCCGCGCCGAAGGCGCGGACTCCGGCGCGCGCGGCGCCGCGGAGCTCCTAGGCTCCTGGGCACGAGCCAAGGGAAATGCGCCGAATTTTTTGCGCCGGCGCTTGAGTTCGGATTCAGCGCTCAGACCTGCGCCTGGGGCGAGCGGCTGCCGTCCCCTTGGGGGACGGCAGCTCGACGGCAACGGCTACCGAGCGGATTTTGAGGACAACAGCTCTCGGTACAAGAGATCGGTCTTGTCCACCGTCTGCTCGACGCTGAACTCGGCTTGCGCGCGCCCGCGCCAGGCGGCGACGGCGGCCTCGGCTTGCTTGGGATGGTCCAGCACCCAGTCGATGCGGTCGGCCAAGGCCTTGGCGTCACCCGGCGGGAACAAAAACGGCCCTCCTTCACCCTGCAGGAGCTCGCGGTTGCCGGCGATGTCGCTGGCCACCACCGGCACGCCCATCGACAAGGACTCGCGCAGCGCGCCCGAAAGGCCTTCGCCTTGGGTGGCGGCGTTCACGCTGACCGACAGGAAAGCCAGCAGCTCCGGGACATCGGTGCGAAAGCCGGCCAGCGTCACACGCTCGCCCAGGCCCAGGCGGGCCACCTCGCCTTTGACCCAGTCGCCCGTGGTGTCGCGGCCGGCGAGCAGGAAGTGCACCGAGCGGCCGCGTTGGAGCAATAGCGCGGCGGCCTCCAGGAATACCCCCTGCCCTTTCCAGGGCGAGGCGTTGGCGATCTTGCCGATGATCCGCCGGTCATCGCTCAGGCCCAAGGCGCGTTTGAGCGCGGCGTCGGCGGCCTTGGGCGCGTAGCGGCCCAAGTCCACGCCGCTTCGGATCACGCTCACCTTGCCCGCCGGTACGCCGGAGCGCGTCAGCACGTCCTTGACGGCGTCGGCCACGGCGACGATGCGGTCGATGAGGCTGCTGCGGTACTTCCAACGGCTGAAAGGATTCTTACCTGGGGCGAAGGAGACTCGGCGGCTGACGACGAGCACCGGCGCGGCCCCGGTGAGCGCCAGCAGCGCCTTGGCCAGCAGGCAGACGGCGTGGGAGCGGTTATGGTGGGCGTGGACCACGTCGATGCCTTCGCGGCGGATATAGGACGCCAGCCGCCAGGCCGAGAACAGGTCATAGTCCTCTTTCAAGCCGACCGGGAAGGTCGGCAGGGCGGCTTCCCCTGCCTTGGTCTCCAGGCCGCTGCCCGGTCGGCAGGCGACCCGGACGTCCCATTGCTTCTCGCGCAGGCCGCGCGCCAGCGCCAGCAGCTGCGCCGCGCCGCCCGACCATTCGTTGGATTCCGAGACGTGCAGGACCTTGAAGGACATGAACCGGGATATTCTACTAAACTAGCGAAGACGCTTCAGCTTCGCCGCCCGCGCCAGGGCGGCGGCGGCGCGCGGCTCTTGACCCAAGGCCCGATGGACGTCGGCCAGCGCCAGCCAGGGGTGCTCAACCTCTGGAGCCAGGGCGGCTGCCCGCTCGAATTGCCGGCGCGCCGCCTCGTAGTGGCGGTTCCGCTGATAAAGCTTGCCCACGTTGAAGTGGCTCAAGGCGTCGGAGCTGATGTCGAAGACGAAGCTGCTGTGACCGGGCTGGGCCAGCGGACGGCGGGTCCTCAGCCAAGCGAAAGCTTCGGGGTCGTTGAGGCCGAAGCCTTGGAGGAAGGAGGCGCTGACGATCAGCCACTCGCGCGCCGGCGCCGCCGAGTTGAGGTGCCGCGGCGGCGGCGGCGCAGCGGCGTCCTGGGACCAGGACCAGGACAATAGGTCCTGATGCGTCCCGAGGTAGTGGTCCAGGTCCCCGTTGCCCAGGCAAGCGACGATCGTCTCGGGGTTTTCCTGGCGCCGCAGGAAGTCCCCCAGCAACCGGAGGTCCTGCCCCCAGTCCAGGTTGCTGTCGACGAGCCAGCGGTAGCCCTGCGCGGGTCCCCCCACCAGCTGGTTGAAATATACCAGATAGTTCGGCGCCAGCCGCGTCGTCTCCACGGCGCTCCAGCCCACGAGCAGCGCCGCGGCCAATGCCCAGGAGCGTCCCCGGCTCCGGACCAAGGCGCCGGCGGCCAGGCATAGGAAGGGAAAGGCGGGCAGGATGTAGCGCAGGCCGTTCTGCTTGGAAGCCGCCGTGCAGACGGCGATGTAGCTGAGGGCGGGCAGGCCCAGGACCAGGAGTTCTTTGCGAGTCAGCATTCTGACGCCCAAGAGCACGAGGGCCAGGAACGGCAAAGTCGTCTTTATCGCCAACGCCGTCAAGTAGTAGTGACGCCAGCCGCCGAGCTTCACGGTCCCGTGGAAGAAGTTGTAGTGCTGTTCGGTCGGATGGGGCACGAACATGGCCGGCACCATCTGCGTCAGAAGGCCGCAGAGCTTCGGGACGTAGCGTACCTGATAAGACAAGACCAGGACGAAGGCGGCCAGCGCCAGCAGCGAGGCGTTGATCTTCAGGGCCCGGCCCAGCCTTCCTCCCAGCAGCAGCGCCGCTCCGGCCGACCATGCGAAGAAGATGAGGCCCGGGATCTTCGTGGACAGGGCGCAGCCGGCCAGCAGGCCGCTGGCGGCCAGCCGCCACGGGCGTGGTTCTTCCAGATGAAGGATCAGGAAGTAGTAGGCGAGGAACAAGAACGCCGTCAGCGCCAGGTCCATGTTCGCCAAGCCGGAGTGGGCCAAGATGTTCGGCTCGAAGACGTAGGCGGCCAAGGACAGGACGCCGCCCCAAGGCCCGAACCACCGCGCCGCCCAGGAGGCGAGACAAACGGCCAGCGCCAGCGACAGCAGCAGGCTGGGCAGCCGGGCTAAGGAGAGCAGCGTCTCGGGCGAGACGGAGTTGGCGAACAGGAACTCGTGGCCGAACCGATACGGCAGGTCCCGTTCCAGGGCTTCGGAGTCTTCGTGGAAGTCCGGCGAGGCGAGGCTGACGGCCAGCCCCAGAAGATATTTGAACAAGGGAGGATGGACCTTAGTCTCGAGCTCAAGACGCCCGGTCTTGATATAAGAGAAGCCGGCTCCGATGACGGCGGCTTCGTCGAAGGTGTTCGACTGCGAGACGATGAAGGCGCCGACCTGAGCGAGGAGGGCGCCCAGCAGCAGGACGCTCGCCAGCGCGGGGGCGCGCCGGCGCCAGGTCAAGACTTTTCCGCGATCAGCGTCCAGGACATGCCGTGGGTGTGCGTCATATGAAGGACGCGCACCGGCAGGCCGCTGACGAGGTCCAGGACCTCTTGGCGCCGCCAATAGTTGGAGACGTTCGGCAGCAGCTGATCGAAGACCATGGCCTCGATGTGGCGGAAGGACCTTTCGCGCAAGAGCCGCAGGTACTCCTGCCGGTGCGGCAGCAGCACATAGAGCTTGAGCAGGAGGGTCAGCGGCTTGGCGAGCGCCCGGGCCAGCCATGGGGGTATGCGCGATGTGACGAAGCTCCTGAGGGGGTTGACGAAGCGCAGGTAGGTCTCGTTGCCCTCGCGGGCGTAGACCCATAGCAGCAGCGTGCCTCCGGGCTTGAGGGCCGCGACGAGGTTGCGCACGGCTCGGCGGGGGTCCCTCAGATGGTGGATGACGCCGATGCTTATGACGACGTCGTACTCATCCTTGCTGTCGAGGTCGTAGATCGAACGGCAATCGACGGCGCAGTTGGGGAAGGCGCGGAGGTTCTGGCGCGCGACTTCGACCGTGGCTTCGGCGCAGTCGAACGCATGGGCCGAGGAAGCTCCGGCTTCCAGCGGCCACCGGCTGTTTCGGCCGATCCCGCAGCCGGCGTCGAGGAAGCTCTTCCCCTTGAAGAACGAGAGCTCCAGCGGCGTGATCCAACCGAGGAACTGTTTGCGGTGGATCGGGATGATCTCGTTATAGACGGTCCAGGCATAGCTGAAGCGGGCCTCGAGGTCCTTTTCCTTGCGCCGTTGAGCCGGGGTGGATGAAAGCACTCTCTGGCTGGATCAGTCGTCGAGGATGTCGCCGGAGACGATGAAGGCGAAGAGCCGCGCGGCCGTCTTATCCGACAGGCTGGCCAGCACCGCGTCGACCGATGAGCCGGGGTCCCGGGCCGCGTCCTGACCGGTCGTTTCGAAGCTGGTCACGACCTCGCCGGTCGAGCCGCGCAGGACTCTGACCGTCACGCTGCCTTTGGCCCAGTACCAGGTCAGGTCTTCAGGGGGCAGGGCTTGGCCGCGCGCCCTGGCTTCTATAAGGAGATCGGGCGTGCCGGTCCCGCCCTGGCTGGCCCGCAGGCCGCGCGAGGCCAAGCCGTCGATGATCCGGACGGCCACCGTCTCGCCCTGCTCGCCTTCGGCCTCGACGCGCAGGGTCAGCGCCGCGGCGGCTTTGCGCGCCTCTCCGGCGGCGGCCGCGGCTTCCGGCGGGGCGGCCACGCCTTGGCCCTCGGGATTGAGCACGCGGTAGTCGCCGTTGATGCGGCGGCGAGAGCGGATCAGGTCGGTCAGCCGGAGCGCCGACTTGAGGCGGGCGAACTTCCCCTCGGTGCGCGGCAGGCTCTCGGCCAAGGCGCGCGACTCGCTGTCCATCTCCGAGAGACGGTCGCGCAGGATCTTCAAGCTGCGGGTCCGGTCCAGCACCGCAAGCGCGAAATGGCTCCTGGGGCCTTCCCAGAAACGGGCGATCTCGACGCCGTCGAGCACCTTTGCCGTGGAGGTGCGCACTTCGTCTGAGACCTCCTGGGAGGAGGAAGAGGCCCGGCCGTTGGATGTCTCGCTGATCGAGGACCGGCTCTTGGTCTGGACCGAGAGGCTGATCGATTTCGCCAGCTCGGCGCGGGCGTTGTCGGCGGCCTTCTCGGAGGTGGGGCCTTCGCCGACGCCGGTCAGGTACGTGGCGCGGGGGTAGTCCGAGGACGGGTCCTTCACCCAGGAGGGCCGTTCCGCGGCGCCGGCCCAGGCCGGAAACAATGCCAAGCAGAGTAGCGAGGCGGCGATCATCGCAGGAGTATAGCCCTCGGGCTTATGGTGTGTCAAGGCTGCGAATCCGACAGAGGGCTAGCTCTTTTGCTGATAGAAGACGAGCTTGAACGTCACGCGGCGCTTGCCGCCGGCTTCCGGCGGCCCGAAAGCGAGCTTCTTCACCAGCGCGAGCCGCTCTTCGCCGGCCAGGTCCTTGAGGAACCGCGCCATCTCTTGAGAAGTCGCCTGAGCGGCGGCGTCATAAGAGAGCTCGATGAAATACGCTTGGTGGACGGGATTCTCGGCGGCCAGCTCCGAGAGGGTCACGCTGTTTTCCCCCGCCAGTTCCTTGACACGGCCGAGGTCCTGGATCGAGGGGCGGGTCTTCGGCAGGACGCGTTCGACGCCCACCGCTGCCTCGTTCAAAGCGACCAGCTCCTTTTGGAGCCTGTCGAGCCGCGCGGCTTGCCGCTTCATCTTCTCGACCTTGGCGCCGGCGTCGTCCAGCTTCGTCTCGGCCGTTTGCGCGCGGCTGGAGAGCGGCAGCCATAGCAGACGCGTAAAGGCATAGGCCGCCGTCGCGAACAACGCCGCCGCGAGAAGCTTCTTTTGGGTGCTCATTTCAGCTCGAAGGTGACCGTCAGCGCCAGGCGCGAGCCGCTGATGGAAGGGACGGCGGACTTGACGCTGACGGCGGCCAGGCCCTCGTCCTCGCGCGTCTTGAGCGCGCTGAACTTCTCGAGCCAAGCCCGCAGGGCCCAGTCGTCCGCCGAGGTGACCGTGATCGAGCTCTCGCCGTACGGCGAGACGGCCAACTGCCTCACTTCGATGCCCGGGCGCGTCGCGGCGCGCAATGCCGACAAGAACCCCGGCAGACGCCGCCGTATGCGGCTGAAGTTCTGCGCGATGAGCAAGCGGGTCTTGAGGCGGGAGGACACCACCTCGAGTTCTTCGACCAAGGCCACGATGGTCGCCAGCCTCTTGATCATGTGGTTCGTCTCGGCTAAGTCGCGCTCCAGCCTCCGGGCCCGCTGGAACAGCCCGGCGTAGGCGAGGATGACCGCCAGGGCCAGCAGGGCCGCCGCGAGTTTATTGGTCTCGGCGAGGAAAGCGAACGCCGCCGCGGGCCGCGCTTTTTCCAAGAGCCAGCCGCTCAGGCGAGCGCCCGGTCCAGTGCGGCGCAGCCAGGCCACCGGCAGGGACAAGGCTGGGATGATCAGGCTTGCGCCCATCACGCAGATGGTAAAGACGAACTCGGCGTTGTCGGACTTTATCAGGCAGCTCACGCCCAGCATCGCGCCCCAGAGCGTCAGGGCCGTCAGCTCGGAGGCGGCGTCGAAGCGCGCTTCTTCGATGAGGCGGCTCGGCGTGATCGCGAGGCGGCCGGAGGAGCGCCAGACCAAGCCGAGGGCGAAGAGGAGCGACAGCGCCCTCACGATGAAGTAGCCCGCCAACAGGCTGATGAAGAACTTCTCGTCGCGGCTGGTCGAGGCGGGCATGAGGCCCAAGCCTATCAGCAGGAGGGACCAGGCCAGGAGCGCCGACGCCTTGGGAGAGGGCTTCATGGGCAATTGGAGGGTAGCCCCGGAATGGATTCCCGTCAAGGGGAGCAATCAGCCTGGAGAATCCTCCTTCAATTTTCCTATAATACGCGAAACCCACTCTTAAAGGAGCTACCCCATGAGCCTCGACCTCGAAGCCCTGCTCGGCGACCAGAAATCCCTTTTGACGCACAAGTGCGTCACCATTCCCAAGGAGACCATCCATCTTCCCGGTCCGGATTCCGTCGACCGCCTCTACTCTCTCTCCGACCGCCCCACGCCGGTCCTGCGCAGCCTCCAGTCGCTCCTCAACCACGGCCGCCTGGGCGGCACGGGCTACGTCTCCATCCTGCCCGTCGACCAGGGCATCGAGCACTCGGCCGGAGCCTCCTTCGCGCCGAACCCGGTCTATTTCGACCCGGAGAACATCGTCAAGCTGGCCATGGAAGGCGGCGCCAACGCGGTGGCCTCCACGCTGGGCGTTCTCGGCGCGGTCTCTCGCAAGTACGCGCATAAGATCCCCTTCATCCTTAAGTTCAACCATAGCGAGCTGCTCTCTTATCCCAACAGCTTCGACCAGACCATGTATGGCAGCATGAAGCAGGCCCGCGACATGGGCTGCGTGGCCGTCGGCGCCACGGTCTACTTCGGCTCCGCCGAGTCGCGCCGCCAGATCTGGGAGGTCAGCCAGGCCTTCGCCCAGGCCCATGAGATGGGTATGGCCACTATCCTCTGGTGCTACGTGCGCAACAACGCCTTCAAGACGCCCGAGAAGGATTACCACGTCTCCGCCGACTTGACCGGCCAGGCCAACCACCTCGGCGTCACCATCCAGGCCGACATCATCAAGCAGAAGCTCCCCGAGAACAACGGCGGCTACAACGCCATCAAGGGCTTCGGCAAGACGCACAAGCTGGTGTATGAGAAGCTCACCACGGACAACCCGATCGACCTGACGCGCTACCAGATCGCTAACTGCTACATGGGGCGCGCCGGGCTGATCAACTCCGGCGGCGCCTCCTCCGGCGCCAGCGACCTGGCTGAGGCGGTCAAGACCGCCGTCGTCAACAAGCGCGCCGGCGGCATGGGCCTGATCTCCGGACGCAAGGCCTTCCAGCGGCCGATGCCCGAGGGCGTCAAGATCCTCAATTCGATCCAGGACGTCTACCTGGACAAGCGCGTCACCATCGCTTAAAAAAGGACCTAGGGGAACGGGGCCGATCGGCCCAGGCGCTTAGCCCTGGCAAGGGCTAGAATTACGTGTATAATATCGCACAGGACCCCATGAGAACCCGCTACGGGCTGTTGATGCTTTTTTGCTTGGCCTGCTCTTTGTCCGTTGAGGCCAGCGAGGTCGGCAACGTCGGACGCTCCAATAACGGTACCGGTGTCAATCAGCAGGGCTTGCCGGGCTCCGGCAGCGGGCAGACCACCGATGGCTCCAGAGTCGGCGGCTCCAACGCCAACATGACCGCGCCGACTGGTTCCTCTTTGAGCGGAGCCATCACCAACGGCGCCCCCATCGTCGACGTCAACGCCGGCGCGCCCGGCGCGGTGCTTTCCGGCGCCGAAGGTTCCTTGAACATCCAAGCGACTCCCGGCGGCGCCGCCAACCTGACCCCGCAAGCCGGCGCCTTCACCGCGCCGACCTCTCCCGTTCAGACGCTGGGGGATCGGACCGCTCCGGGCGCCTCCGCCCTCGGCCTCACCGAATCCCACGACGCGAAGAACCCCGCCGCCGCGGCCGCCGTCCTGCGTTCCGCCGACAAGCAGCTGCAGTCCGGCGTCGCCGCCGAAGCCCGCGGCATGGGCGAGCTCTCCGTGCGCAAGGCCTTGGACCGCATCTTCGACGCCTCGCATCAGCCCGGGGCCAAGACGCCCACAGGCCCGGGCAGCGTGGCCGGCCGCTCCCAGGACCTCACCGAGAAACTGGCCAAGACCGTGGCGCTGGCCAACACCTCCGCGCCGCGCGACGCCCCCCGCCTTTATAACGACGTCCTGGAGACCGCCGCCAAGGAACTGCCGGCGTCCACCGCCGGCCAAGTCAAGAAGACCGTCCTCGCTTTCGCCGCCGAGAAGGCCGCCCTCTCTTTGCCGGAGCTGGCCAACAGCGCTTATCGCGCCTCCGCCGCCGGCCAGACGCAGGAGCTCAAGAAGGACCTGGCCGGCCTCAAGGGCTGGGAAGGCCTGGTCCCCCTGGCAAACGCTCCCGAGCTCCGGCAGGTCATCGCCGAAGCCAAGCCCCAGTCCGAGCCTCACATCTGGTTCCGCCCCTCGGCGCGCGGCTTGGAGGCCGTCTTGCCCCAAGGCGCCACGGCCGTCAAGGCGCTGCCCAAGGCTCTGGCTTCCGGCTTCGTCTTGCAGGAATCGGTCATCGCTCTTCCTTTAGAAGAACAAGCGCAAGCGGCTTTCCTGGCCGCGCCCTCGGCGTCCAACGGCGCGGGCTGGATCTTCCAGACCCAGCGCCAAGCCGGGGCTTCCTGGACCGGAGGCGTCCTTGCCGCCGCCTCCTACTGGACCCGCGCCGCCGTCGGCGGGCTCTGGCAGCGCCTGCGCGCCTTCGTCCTGCGGCTTTTCGGCTACGGCGTCAGCGGCGACCTGACCTCCGGCATGCTGCTCGAAGGGCCGGCGCCCAAGGGCGAGGCCGCCTCCGCCGATTGGGGCGGCGCCCGCCTGCGCTTGGTGCGAGGGCCCGACGCCTCCGCGCCGAGGAGAGCTTCGTTTGCGGCCCTCAAGCAGTTGGAGGATGAGCGCGCCTCCGCCGCCGCGCTGCTCGGCCGCGGCGCGCCTTTGGACTGGAAGACCGCGCGCGCGCTCGTCGCCCAGGGACGCGTCGTCGCCTCTTTGCATCAGCGCTTGACCGCCGACGGCTCGGGGCCCGCCTTCATGGAGAGCTTGGCCGGCCGCTTGGAGCGCTCCGGCTCGGGACAAGCGGAGGACGCCCTGGTCCCGGTCCGTTCCCGGGCTCTCATCGACGGCCCCGGCGGCTTCACCTTGCGAGGCTGGATGGACCGCCTGCGTGATGAGGCCTTGGAAGCCTCGGCTCTGACGGGACGGGCGCCGGCCAACCTCCTTCTGGAAAAAGACGGCCGGAGCCTGGCCATCCTCGACCTCACCGCCGCCGGCGCGGCGAAGTCGGCGCTGGACGCGCCTTCGGTGCGCGTGGCGGCGCGGGCGCTGCTCGACGGCGGGTTGACCGCCTCCGTGACGGCATCGGGCAGTCAGGTTTGGGCGCGCTTCTCGGGCCGACAGGCTAAGCTCTACGGCTCGCTGCGCTCGACCGACGCAGGCGGCGAGCTGCGCCTGGCCACCGCCGATGCTTCCCTTTTTGAGCCGCTGGCCCGCCTCGGTTTCGCCGTCACGCCGCGCGGCACCGGCCTCACCGCCCGGGTCTCCGCCGACAACGCCCAGCTCAGCGCAGATGAGCTGGAAACCTTGGCGGCGCGCGCTCTGCGCGTGCTGGAGACCGGCCAAGCCGCTCAGACGCCCGCCGGTTCCGACGTCTCCGCGCTGCTCAAGGGCATCGTCTCCGACGTTTCCGCGCGCCGGCCCGCCGCGGCCCTTCTGGCGGCTGAGATACAGTCGCTCGAGCCCTCCCCCTCCCGCTTCCGCACGATCGGCCGTGTCGGCCCTCTCCTCGCCCAGTCCGCCAGCCGGACCCTGGCCGATGGACGCGCCCTCTCTCTGACCGTCCTGCGCGATCCTGAGACCGGCCAGGCCGCTTTCGGCCGGGCCGAGGTGTCCGGTGCCGCGCTGTCTCCGGCCGGCCTGCGCTCCCTGCTGCGTCTGGAATGACCCTCGCAGTCCTGCTGGCCTCCGCCGTCTTCGCCTCGGCCCTGGACCTTAAAGCGCCTTTTGAAGCCGCTGCCGGCCCGGCTTTCTCAGGGCTCACCATCAGCATGGGCGCCGGCCGCCGGGTCACGGCCCGCTTGACCTTCGACCGCAATAAAGCGGCCTCCGGCGGCTTCATCTATATCGCGGCGCGCGTGGACGATGACGCCGCCCAGGCGGTCCGCTTGTCCCAGGCGGTCGTGACGACCTCCGGCGGGCGTTTGAGCCGCGCCGCCGCGCTGGCGCGCGCGCGCGGCATCCCGGCCCTGGTCCTGGGCGCGGCGCGCTGGGAGGAGGGCGGCGTCCTGGCCCTCGAACAGCCCCTCTTCGGAAAGCCGGTGAAGGAAGCCGGCCTGCAGGTGCAAGCCGTGGAGAAGACCGGCTGGTTGCGCCTGCATGAAGGCGACGTCGTCAGCGTCGACCCTTTGCGGGGCGAGCTCCTGGCTTATGCGGCCGGCGAACAGCAGACGCGTTTGGACGCCGCCGAAGCCGCCCAAGCTTATGACGGGCTGCACGACGGCCAAGCGCTGCTTCAGTGGCTGGCCGGCCGGACGCCGGCGGCCGGCTTGCTGCTGCTGGCGGAGCTCGCCGAACGCATCGGCGACGGCAGCGGCCGGGGGCAGGATCTGGCCAAGCTCAGCGCGGCGGTGGGCCCGGATTTCAAGGAAGAGGAGCTGAAACTCTACCTGCGGCAGGAACGGCGCGTCACCCTGCGGCTGCAGGATGCGGTGCGTTCGGTTCGTTCGGCGTCCAGCCTGCCCGCCGTCGACCGGATCGAGACCCAGGGAGAGGAACTCTTCTCCGGGCTGCAGTGGCTGGCCTCGGCCTTCGGCCAGTCCGCGCGCCTCAATAAATCCGCCGAGCTCTCCTCCGAGCTGCGCCTCCATGCCAGGCTGCGCCGTCAGGCTTTGGCGGGCCGGCCCCCGGCGGACGCCCTTGTCCTGGCGGCGGAGGCCGCCGGCGCGCAGCTGCCGCCCCGCGCCGCGCTGGGCCCCGAGCTCTATCTCCGTTTTATCGATGAGAACGGCTTGCGCGCGCGCCTCGAGGAGCTGGCTTCAGACGTTTCTCTGCCGCTTCCCCGACGCTCGCAGCGGATACAGGCTCTGCTCTTAGCCGCGCCGCTGGCTCCTGATTCGACGCTTGGCCGGGAGATACTGAGCGCGGCTCCGGCGGGAGAGGTGCTTTCCGTCCGGGGACTGGGCGAACATTTCGGCTCCGTGCCGAGGGAGCGCTTGCTCGACTTCGTGAAGCAGGCTTGGGCCGCGGGCTGGGATCCCTCGGCGCTCGGCCGGCGCAAGCGCTCCGGCGGGTCCATCCAGCCGGAGGCGCGCGTTTCGGTGGAGGGGCGGATCGTCGATTCGGTGTCCGGCCGGGTCTTCAGCCGCGACCCGGCCAGCGGGCGGAGAGAGCGGATCGTAGTCGAGGCCTCGGCGAAGGATTCGCCGGCGTCCGACGAATATACGCTCGAGCGAGGCACGGGCGGAGAGGTGCTGCCCGCCTTGCTCGGCGGAGGCAAGCGGTTGCTGTCGGCGCGGGACCTGGCCGCGCTGGCCAAGGCGGCACGCGCCCTGGAGGATCAGACAGGCGCGGCCATGGAGGCCGCCTTCGCCTTCTCGGGCAAGACGCTCTACTTGCTGGGCGCCGAAAAGTCGGCCGGTTCCGACGAGGCGCCGGCCGGGCCGGCGCCCTTCACGGTCGCGCCGCAGGCCCCGACGGTGCCGTCGGTCCTTCCCCTTCCCCGCTGAACGCGCCGCGCAGCGCGCTCAGCTCATCCTTCGCGAAGAAGCCGGTGGCCAGAAGCGAGAGGGGAAATGCGGCCAGCAGGAGCAGCTTGACCGCCATGGGATGCGGCAGACGGTGGAAGACGAAGGCCAGGGCCGCCAAGCAGACCCCCAGATGGGCCAGCCGGCCGAACTCGTATGGGATGGGATAGACCCGCCGCCCCATGGCATAGAGGGCGCCTGCCATGCAGACGTAGGCGAGGAGGGTGGCCGCCGCCGCTCCCGTCATCCCCCAGCGCGGGATGAGCAGGAAGTTCGCCGAGATGTTGACGAAGGCGCCGGCCGCCGTCGCGTAGGCGATGAGGTCGGTGCGTTTGGCCAGCGTGACGGGCGCCAAGAAATTCACATAGAGGCCGTTGAAGAGGTAGCCGAGCGTGACGATGGGGACGATGGACAAGCCTCCCCAATAAGCGGGGTGGATGAGCGGCCGGCCGCCCAAGAGCGGGAGCGCGACCAGGTCGTCTATGAAGAAGGTGATGAACAGCAGGACGAGGCCGGCGCCGGCGGCGAAATAGGTGAGCACGCGGGCGAAAAGCTCCTTGGCGTCGGGGCGCGTCGAGCGCTGAAGGAAGAATGGCCTCCAGGCGGCGTCGAACATGTTGACGACCATCATCATCAGGATGCCCAGGCGGTAGTTGGCTTGATAGAGCCCGACGACGGAATCGTCGGTGAGGTGCTTGAGGATCGGCCGGTCGATGACCTGCACCATCATCGAGGCCAGGCCCGCCGGCACCAGCGGCAGGGCGAAGCGCAGCAGCTTTCGGAAGAGCTGGCGGTCGAATGCGAACTCCAGCCGGTTCATCAGCACGGGCGCGACCATGACGAAGCTGGCGCAGGCGGCCAGCAGGCTGGCCAAGAAGACCCCGCGCACCCCCATCTTCATGACGACCAAGAAGACGTAATTGAGCGTCAGGTTGAGCACGATGTTGGCCACCTTGATGCCGGCGTAGGCGGCGGCCCGGTGGGAGAGCCTCAGCTCGGCGAAGGGCACGAGCGCCAGCGCGTCCAAGGCCAGGATCCAGGCGCCGTAGCGGATGACGTCGAGATAAGCCTCGGGGACGCCGCAGGTCCGGGCCAGAGGGCCGGCTCCGGCATGGATGAGGCCGGAGAATAGGAGCGAAGTCGCGGCGATGGACCAGAACGGGGTCGAGAAATCCCCGGCGGCGCCCCCTTCGGGAGCTTCTTTCGAGAAGCGCATGAAGGCGAAATCCATCCCATAGCTGTAGAGCACGTTGAGGAAGGCTATATAGGAAAAGACCGTGGCCACGATGCCGTACTCGGCGGGGACCAGGCAGTGGGTATAGAGCGGCAGCAGCAGGAAATTCAGCAGACGCCCCACGACGGTGGAAAGGCCATAGACGGCCGTCTCGCGCCAGAGACGCCGGAGCTCGCCGAACATGGCCGGATTGTATCAAATTAGCTAGACTGGGCTTGGCCGGCATGAGAACTCTAGGGCTATGGGGCCCCGTCGTCGTCTGGTGCGCTTCGATCTATGCCTTCTCCGCCACGCCGGACCTCTCCAGCGGCCTTGCCCTGGATCTGCCCCTGCGTAAGGCCGCCCACCTCCTGGAGTACGCCGTCCTCTACCTTTTGACGCGCCGAGCCGTCGGCGGCACCTGGGCGCCGGCTCTCCCTCGCGCTTGGCTGGCGGCCGGGGGGTTCTCGATCCTCTACGCGATGGGTGATGAGTACCATCAGACCTTCGTCCGGACGCGCGTGGGCTGCTGGTCGGACGTGGGGATCGATTCCTGCGGCGTCCTGCTGGCCTGGCTACTCGATCGGTCTATGAAGAGATCGTGACGCAAGGAGGGTTGACAAAAGGGGTCTTTGGGGTCACAATAGTGATACATGGGCACGCAAGCCGACCGTCTTGAAGCCTCCGGCGCCGCTTGGAAGACGCGCCTCCAGCTGCAAAGCTTGAAGCAGAGCCCTAGGCCCGCCTCGGACACCTTCGAGTTCGCCGTGCTGGGCGACGTCGAGCCTTGCCGCTTCAGGCTGCTGCGCTGGCTCTTCAACCAGCCCAGCGTATTCCCCCGGCAGATCGACTCCATCCAAGGACATCCGATCGACTTCACCGTGCAGCTGGGCGATATGGTCAGCAAGGGCCTGCCTCACTACTATCAGGGATTCTTCGATGAGTTGGGCGGCCTTAAGGTGGAGAAGCCCTACCTGACCGTGATCGGCAACCACGACCGCTCCAAGCCGAACGGCAAGTCGCATTCGACGATGTACCGCCGGCTTTTCGGCAAGAGCAACTATTTCTTCGACCATGGCGGGGCCCGCTTCATCGTCCTGGACTCCTCGGCCAAGAAGGTCACCAAGGCTCAGCTCAAATGGCTGGGCCTGGTCCTAGACACCCCTTTGCGCAAGCTCGTGTTCACCCACATGCCGCCTTCGCTGCTCGGCCTCTGGGGCGCGGGCGCGGCCCATAGCATGGGCGGCTTCATCCTGGGCGCGCGCAAGTTCGTGCAGCTGATGTCGGAGCGCGGCGTCGAGCGGGTCTATATGGGCCATGTCCACGCTTTCGGCGTCCAGGATTACAAGGGCGTGCGCTATGTGTTGACGGGCGGCGGCGGTTCGGCCTTGTTCCCATCGGGCTCCGCCGACCTCTATCACCACTATCTGACGGTGACCGTCGGCCCTGACGGGGTCCGTGACCGCGTCCACCCCATGGACGGGGCGTCTTTCACGATCCCCAACGGGAAGGTCATCCTCCAAGAGGCGCCTATTCATTCGTTATGGGAAGGCCTCAAGGCCGCGGTTCGGCGCCTGGCCGACCTGCCCGAGCGCGAAGGCGCGACGGCCTAGCCGGCTTACCGCAGCGAGAGCCGCGCGCCGCGCCGCTTCCAGCTCCGCGCTTTGCGGCCGATCAGGAGATGGTCGCTGTCTAGGTCCACGAACGAGAAAAGCCCCGTTCCAAGCGCCAGGTGCACGCTGGGCGCCAGGCCTTCGGCGGTCTCGGCCATGCAGCCGATCATCAGCTTGAGCCCGGCCGCCCGCGCGATCGCCATGATCTCGAGCGCGCGCCAAAGCCCCGATTTGGCGACCTTGATGTTGATGACCGAGGCGGCGCGGGACCCCGCGACGCGCAGGGCGTCTTGCGGCGAGTGCACCATCTCGTCGGCGGCCACGGGGACGGGGCAGCGGCGGGTCAATGCCGCCATGCCTTTCCAGTCGGTCTTGGGCAGGGGTTGCTCCAGGAGGTCCACCGGCCAGCCTTGCTTCAAGCAGGCTTCGGTCAGCTTCAGGGCCGAAGCGAGCGTCAGCCCCTGGTTTCCGTCGATGAGCAGCCGCGCGGCTCGGCATGACGTCGCCGCGATCCTCAGACGCTCGAAGTCCGCCGCGAAATCCCCCCTCACCTTCACCTTGAAGCGCCGGAATCCTTCTCCGGCGGCTTCCTTGGCGGCCCGGCCTGTGGCCTGCGGGTCCCAAGCCGACAGCGTGATGTCGGTCTCGATCTCCGTGCAGGCTCCCCCGAAATAAGCGGCTAGGGTCAGGCCCTGAGAGCGCGTCCACGCATCGAGCAGCGCGCATTCGAAGGCGGCGGCCGCGGGCGGCGCGTCGCCGTGGCGCAGCCATGCGCGTTCGGCTAGAGCCCGCGCTTGGGCCGCGTCGCGGCCGACGGCGGCCCGGGCCAGCGACTTCAGCCGCTGGGCGAGGTCCGCGGGGGTCAGGTGGGCCAGCGCCAGAGAAGCCGAGGCTTCGCCATAGCCCTTCGTGCCGTCCGCCAAGGTCAGCGTCAGGCCGACGTTGCAGGTGTCGGTCTTGCGTCCCAGCGCCGTGACGAAGGGGCGCTTGAGCGCCGTCGAGAAGACCTTCACATCCCAGGAGCGGATCACGGCCATGCCTCACTTTAACAAATTGATATAATGCGGCGCATGGCACGCTCGCGAAAGAAGGCTCAGCGGTTCATCGGCGTCGGCGACCTCGTCATCGGCCTTCGTGAGCGGAAGTACGTCAACCAAGTCCTCGACAGCAACCGCCTCTCCTACGGCCCGATGACCCAGCGCTTCGAGGAGCTCTTCGCCCGCGAGCACGGCTGCCGCTTCGCCATCTTCATGAACTCCGGCACCAGCGCCCTGCAGGTGGCGCTGCAGGCGATGAAGGAGGCCGGCGGCTGGAAGGACGGCGACGAGGTCCTCGTCCCCGCGGTGACGTTCGTCGCCACCTCCAATATCGTCATCCACAACCGGCTGAAGCCCGTTTTCGTCGACGTCGACCCCCGGACCTACAACCTCGACCCCAAGCTCCTCGAGGCGAAGATCACCCGGCGCACTCGGGCCATCATACCGGTGCATCTCCTTGGCTTGCCGGCCGACATGGACGCCGTCATGCGCATCGCGCGGCGCCATAAGCTCAAGGTCCTGGAAGACTCTTGCGAGACGATGTTCGCCCGCTACAAGGGGCGCCCGGTGGGCAGCCTGGGCCACATGGCCTGCTTCTCCACCTACATCGCGCACTACATCGTCGCCGGGGTCGGAGGCTTCGTGACGACCAACGACCCGGACCTGGCCCTCCGAGTCAAGAGCCTGATGAACCACGGGCGTGATTCGATCTATCTGCACATCGACGACGACAAAGGCAAGAGAGGGAAGGCGCTCTTCGAGCTGGTCAGCCGGCGCTTCTCCTTCACGAGCGTGGGGCATTCCTTCCGCGCCACCGAGCTTGAGGCCGCCATCGGCCTGGCGCAGCTCGAGCGCAAGGACGACATCGTCCGCCGCCGCCTATCGGTGGCCCATGGCTACCTTAAGGGGCTAGCCGGCCTTGAGGCGCACCTGCAGCTGCCCATGGTGCCCGAGGGCTCGGAGCACGTCTACATGCTGTTTCCTCTCGTCGTCAAGAACGAGCCCAAGCGCGGCCTCATCGAGCATCTGGAGTCCAACGGGGTGGAGACGCGCGACCTGCTTCCCCTGCTCAACCAGCCGGTCTACCGGCGGCTCTTCGGCGATCTCGAGAAGCGCTATCCCGTGGCGCGCTTCCTCAACCAGCACGCGTTCTATATCGGCTGTCATCAATACGTCACCCCGGCCGACCGCCGGCGCGTCTGCGGCCTCATCCGGAGGTATTTCCAATGAACAAGGCTTTAGCGATCCTTCTCCTCGCCGCCTGCGCCGTGCCTGCTGCCTCCCAATCCACGGCCACGCTGAAGGGCATCGATGTCTATCGCTCCGCGTCCCTGGACGTCGACAAGGTCGAGCAAGCCCTGCGCGGCCGCATCGATTCCTACATGCGCACGATCAACGACCAGCGCCACAGCGTGCAGAAGAACCGGGAAAGGCTCAAAGACGAGCTCGAGTCGGCCGCCCGGGCTTTCGGGGATTTCACCTACGTGGATATGGTCTACGACCATTACGCCACCTCGGCGGAGCATTCGGCCTACATCACCTTCGACGTCGTCGATGCCAAGGATGCCAAGACGCGGATGCCTTTCGGGCCGGCGCCGAAGGCCGCGGTGAGCGATCCGGGCGGTCTGCTGGAGGCCTGGCAGCGGTATTCAGCCATGGGCCTGGCCCTGCGGGCGCGCGGCGAGCTGTCCTTCGAGCGGCCTACCTGCCCGGCCTTCTACTGCCTTTGGGGCTCGGCTACGCCGGAGCTGGCCGCGCTGGAGAAGGGCTTCGTCGACGACGTGCCGAAGCAGCAGGCGGCCCTGTTGGATGTCTTGGCTCGCGACGGCCGGCCGAGCAGGCGCGCCGCCGCGGCGCAGCTGCTCTCCTACCTCCAGGACGGCAGACTGCTTTCCGAGACCATGACGGGCTGCCTTTCGGACCCGAGCCCCGAGGTCCGCGCCGCGGCCCTCCAGGTGCTCTCCGACGTGGCCAGCTATCACAAGAACGTGTTCATCGATGTCCAGAAGGTCATCGCGGCGCTGGATTATCCCACGGTCTCCGACCGCAGCAAGGCCTTAGGCGTGCTGGTGGGCTTGGTGGACAACCCTGACTACCGTACTTATCTGACGAGCCGGGCGGTGCCCCGGCTCTTGGCCCTCATCCGGATGAACAACCCGAGCGCTCACGATCTTTCCTTCACCCTGCTGGGGATCATCTCGGGACAATCCTACGGCGGCCGGGAATACGAGGCCTGGGACAAGTGGGCGGGCACGGTCATCTCGTCGGCGACGGCTCCCGCCGTAGATGGACATTAGCGCCGTCGCCACGTCGACGAATCCTTTGGGCGCTATCGTCGCCGGCGGTTTGTCCAGCCCGGGGATGATCTGGAAATCCTTCCTGAGCCTGGTCCTGAGCGCCGCCGGGATGTACCAGCTATCCCAGGGCAAGAAGCAAGGCGACGGCGGCAAGATGCTGACCGGAGCCGGGCTGATCCTGGCGTCGTTCTTCTGCTTCTAGCGCTCAGCCGGCTCTAATAGGTCCCGCTGCGCTTCTCGAACTCTTCGTGCATCTCCTTTTCGAGGTCTTCCATCTCCTCCATTTCGCGCTTGATGAGGTCCTCGGCGGTGAAGGGCTGGACGGGGGTCAGGATCTGCGCTTTCACGGGCTTGGTCGGCCGGGCCGGCGCGACCGCGACGGGGGTCTCGACGGCGGGAGGCGCGGCGGCGGGCGTCTCGGCCCGAGCGGGCGCTTCCTCGTCGTCTCCTTGGGCCACGACCTGGGTGGAGACCCCGGCGGAGGCCAGCCAGTCCTTGGCGACGCTGGACTTGATGGAGAAGTTGACGCTGGTGATCGTGAGGCCGTCGGCGGCCTTGCGGGCCATCGAGGTGTTGACGCCGATGAGCGCGCCGCTGCGGTTGATGAGCGGCCCGCCGGAGTTCCCGCGGTTGATGCTGGCGTCGGTCTGGAAGACGTCCTTGCCCTGCACGCCGCCGAGATTGGCGATGACGGTGCTCACCACCCCTTGGGTCAGCGTCCAGAGGCCGCCTTGCTCGGGATGCCCGATGGCCACGACGGCTTCGCCGGCTTCCACCGCCGAGGCGTCGCCTAAGGGCAGGACCTTGAGCCCGGCGGGCTTCTCGTCAAGCTCGACGACGGCGAGGTCGAGCGCGCGATCGAAGCGCAGGACCTTGCCGTTGTAGGGCCTCACGAGGTCCCTCTTGGGGTCGCCGGTGATCTTGGCCGGTTTGAGGTAGACATGGATGCTGTCGAAGGGCTGGCCGGTGGCGGCGCGGATGACGACGTGGGCGTTGGTCAGGATGCGGCCCTCGTCGTCGATGATGGAGCCGGTGCCGAGCTCGCCGCTGCCTTCCTTGGTCGAGCAGAGCAGCAGCACCACCGAGGGACCGGCGCTCTGGTAGATCTGGCGCGCGGAAAATTCGCCGGCGGCTCGGGCGGGCGCGGCTTTGACGACGGGGGCCTCGGCGTTGCGGGGGGCGGTGGGCGCCTCCACGACGGCGGCGGCCATCTGCTCATAGATGCGCGCGCTCTGATAATGAGCCTGGGCTCGGTCGTCGAAGCTGCGCGAGACTTGATCGAGCGAGGCTTCCAGCTTGGCCAGCCTGTCGTCCAAGGGCGTCCTGATCTTGCGGCCCGACTTGATGGTGTTGCCTGAGCTGTCGGAGCAGGTGCAGCTTCCGTTGTAGTTGCACGACACGGGGAAAGGATGAGAGGAGGGGCAGCCGGCTTCGATGAGGTCCTTGGCGTTGATCGCGACCAGCTTGGCGTCGTCTTCCGCGGTGAGCTTGAGCTTCTCCAGAGCGGCCTGCGCCAGCGCGCTCTTGTCCGTGGGCAAGCCCACGGCGATGGATTGGCGGTATCCGATGGCCGCGATATCCTCATAGACGGTTTTGAGCGCCGCCTCGGTGGAGATGGGCTCGACCTTGCCCCCCTCTGCGACCATGACGAAGCTTCCTCCTTGGCGGATCTTCTGCGCGGCGGCTTCGAGATTCTTGATGGCGGCGTCGGCGGGATTGGTGATCGCAGTCGTGTCCGGGCCGGCGGTCTTGGCGGCCGCGGCGACCTTGGCCGCGGCTTTGCCTTCGAGCCGGGCGTAATCGGCCAGCCCGTCGTAGAGCTTGGCGCTCTCATAATGCAGGGCGACCTGCTGCGCGGGCGCGGTGGCGCTCTTGAGCTGCTTGTCGATGTCGATGATCGACTGCTGGATCTTGATGGCCTTGCGGTCGGCGGCGTTGGCGAGCTTGCGTCCGCCGCGAACGGCGGCGACGGCGGCGGGCCGGCCGGGTTGGTAGGAAGCGACGCGGTCGCTGGATGTGAGCTCGCTCCACCAGCCGGATTCCTGCAGGGTGTCGGGGTTGACGGCCACGGCTTCAGCGTCCTTCATGTGGACGCTGAGCCCGGCCTCGATGTCCTTGCGGGCGTCGGCGGCGGGGCCGGCCTTGAGGGCCTGATTATAGTGCAGCGCCGCCAGGGAGCCGAAGACGGCCTCCAGGGCGGTGGAGCGCGAAGCCATGTAGCGGATCCTTGAGTTGGACGGCCGGCGGCCCGTGGATCGGAAGACCTCGGTGTATTCCTCATCGGAGATCTGCTGGAGCATGTCGGCGACGTCCTTGAGCTTGGCTTCCTTCTTAGACAGCTCGCGGGCGGCTGATTCGGGAGACGCCGGCTCCTCATCGGCGCGGACCAAGGGCGCGCAGAGCAGCAGCAGGGCCATGAGGATGGAAAGGCGCTTGAAAATGGTCATGGGATTGCCTCCGAGGATGTTCCCGATTCTAGCAAGTTTTCCGTGGAAAAAAGCGTGTCCCCGACAGGAATCGAACCTGTATCGCATGCTTAGAAGGCACGTGCTCTATCCATTGAGCTACGGGGACTTAGAGTCGCCGGAGCATCATAGCACTTCAGGCCAAGATAGAGCATGCCGAGACCAGGATAGCCCTGAAGGCGCGGCCGAATCAAGGACATGTTGGTCACACCGAAGGGCGGCTCATTACCCGATCTCCTCCGCGGGATTCCATGATTTGCGCGCTCCTCGCCGAACGTGCAGAACTTGAACCTCTTTTCCTTTGATCCAAAATAGAATTCGATAGGGTCGCCTTCCGTAAAGCAGCTGCCTAACCGGTTCTCGGAGTTCCACGCCTTCCGGAGAAATCGAACATCGCTGCGGATGGTCGGCCAGTGATCCAATGGCGTCGATCAGCCCGTTGTACCAAACGGCTCCCTGATGAGGCGCGCGGAGGATGACCCAGCGATAGAGCTCCTCGACGTCTTTCTGCGCGCGCGGCGTCAGCTTAACGCGAAAGGCCATGTTTCTTTCGCATGCGCCTATCGAACTTCTCCAGAGATGTCCCCTCGCCGCGCTTGGCTTGTGCCATTCCTTCTTGAACGGCTGAAATGGCCTCGAAGCTCTCCGCCATTTCCAAAAGGCGCTGGTAGGACTCGGGATCCTGGACGACCACCTCGGCTCTCCCGTTCACCGTCAACACGAAAGGGCGATGGCCCTTTTTGAGCTGTTTCACGAAGTCGACGGTGTGGCGCTTAAAATCCGTAAGCGAATGGATATCCTGTCGAATATTCAGCATGGGATCACCTCGCATTTAATTAGCATCTAAAAAGAGTATACAAGAAGGGGGCGGGAGCTGCAAGGGGGCGAGACCAGGATCACACCCGTCAGAGCCGGCCTCGTTCGGGCTCGGCGATGAAGGTCAGGGCGTCGGCGATGCCGCGGTCGATGCTGGCCAGGATGTGGGAGGACTTGAAGCTCAGGATCCCGCTGCCCAGCGACTTCGAGGGATATAAGTGGAACAGCCGAGGCGGCTTCTTGAGCCTCTTGAGCGAGTCCAGGCCTTCGTCGATGAGGTTGCGCCCGTGCTTGCGGCCCTCGTTGAGGCGCTGGAGCAGGCCGCGGCGGCGCTTGGCTTTCTCCGCCGGGCTGAGCATCTCGATGACGAGCACGTCTTTGCAATGGGCCAGCTCGGTGAAGCTCAGGGGCTCTTTGGCCGGGACGCCGCCGTCGACGAGCGTCAGGAGCTCCCCGCGGTAGGCCGTCTTGACCGGCGGGAATATCGTCGGGATCGCGCAGCTGGCCACGAGGTGCTGGGAGAGCGTTCCGTCCCACCGTTTTCCTTTCGGCGTGAAGACGGCGTAGATGGGTTTGCCGGCCTTGAGGCAGGTGCTGACGACCACCAGGCGGCAGCGCGCGGAGCGCTTCGCATGCTCGTCGTCGATATGCTTGCCGACGAAATCCGACAGGGGTTTGCCCGAGCAGAACGTCAGCGGGAAGAGCCTCGGCGCCAGGCGCAGCATGCGCTGGTTCTCGATGCCGCGCCAGCGGTCCAGCGCCTCGTCCATCCGGTCCAGGCAATAGCTGGCGCCGGTCAGCGCCCCGGCGCTCACGCCCAGCACGGTGTCGAAGGTCATCCCCGAACGCGCCAAGGCGTGGACGGCGGCTATCTGCCAGCTGCCGAAGGCGCCCCCCCCGGCCAAGACCAAGCCCATCGGCTGACGGAAATAGTCTTTCATGGCCGGGCCTTGACCTTGACCGGAAAAAGGCGCAGCAGTTCCTTCACGGCGCGGCGGGCTTGCTGGGCGAAGAACGGGCCTTCCACGGCCTCGTAGCGTTCGGGGCCGCGGCCGATCAGCGGTTTGAGCGCGATGGCGCCCTTGAGCAGGGTGGGGCAATCGCGCCGCTCGCCGCTCCTGAGGGCGGCGATGGCCAAGCCCAGCAGCGGCTCGGCGGATTCCGGGGAGAGCTGCGCGGCCTGCTTCCAGGAGTTCCGCGCCTCCGGGATCTTGTCCAGCTCGAAGAGCGCGTAGCCGATGTTGTTATAGGCCTGGTAGTGCTGGGGGTCTTCGCGCAGCGCGCGCACGCAGTCGGGCAAGCCTTCCTCGGCCCGCTCCTCGACCACCGCCAGCAGGCAGCGGTTCCCCCAGGCCTTGGGGTCCTTGGGGCTCAGGACGATCGCGCGGGAGAAATCCTCGTCGGCGCCCTTGAAGTCGCTCAGCATGAAGCGCAGGGCGCCGCGGTTGTTGAACGCCTCATGGTCATCGGGAGTCGCGGCGATCACGGCGTCGAAGGCGGCGATCGCCTCGGGGATCTTGCCCGCGTTCTTGAGCGCGACGCCGCGCTGGAATAGGATCGCCGGGTCTTGCTCCGCGGCGGAAAGGCTGAGGGCGAGCAGCACCGCCGCCGCGAGGCTCATGCGCGGTCCCGCCTCACTTCTGGCCGCCCATGGAGGACTGGACCCCGGCGAGCATGCCGGAGGCGCGGGGATTGGACGCCAGCGCCGTCGCCATGCGCGGGTCGGTCAACACGCCGAGCGCCTTGGAGTTCGACATCGCTATGCTCATGACCGCGCCCGGGTCCTTCGTGAGGGCGCCGATGGACGGGCAGTCCATGACGCGCTTGGCCATCTCCGTGCCGGCCAGCGCCGCCGCGGCCTCGGGCCGGCTCAGGGCCTGCTGGATCACCGGGAAGACCTTGGCCATGCCGCCGCTGTTCGGGTCGGAGAGGTAGGACTTGAGCGCGTCGCCGCTCTCGCAGTTGCGCTTGGAGATATCGCGGCTCATGAACGCGTCGACGACCATCTTGTTGTTGAAGATCGCCTTCAGGACGCTCGGGTGGTCCAGCATCTTCCCGGCCAGGGCCGAGAGCAGCCCCTCCTTCGCGCCGAGGCGGCTGAGGCCTTTGTCATCGGTCGGTATGCCCGCGGAGGCCAGGTCCTTCGCCTCGGCGGCGGCGCTGCCCACGGAAGCGTCGACCGGGGCCATCGGCGCCGGCCCGGCGGGCGTCGGCGCCGGCCCGGGGGCGGCCGCCGGCGGAGCGGCCGCTTCGACGTCGGCCTGGCCTTCCGGGATCACGCCGCTGGGCCCGTCGCCGAAGGCGGGGCGGACCATGTCGAAGCTCGTCTGAGGGGTCCGCGGCGGCGAAGGGAGCGCCGCCCCGCGCCGCGGAGCGGCGACCTCGGAGGCGAGATTGAAGCCTCCTTGCGACAGCCCTTCCTCTCGTGGGCCTCCGAACACCATCCAGGCGATGATGAGGACGGCGCACCCGGCGCCGAGGAGCAGCTTGTTTTTGAGGTCATCACGATCCTGGCTCCCGCGGCTCATGGAGCTTAGTGTAGCATGGACTCTTTGGAGCGGTCTAGGTCCGGATAGGCCCAATGACGGAGCATCCCTAGGCCTTTCGGTCCATGCGTCGTTCAGGGGGCTCGCGATATAATGCCTCATGATAAAGAACCCCTCGACGCTGCTGCGCTCCGCGCTCGCTCTCTCCCTCATCCTCGTTTCCCCCGGCTTCTCCTCTTATGCCGCCGCCGCGCAGCTTGGCGCCGCGCGCGTCACCGTCTCCGGGAACCTGTCCTCAGGATCGGCCGGCGCCGTCCTCCAGAGGTCCGGCACGCTTTCTTCCATGCAGACCCCCCTGTTCTCGACCCGCCTCACCCCGCTGCTCGCCTCCGGCCTGGCTCCGGCGCCCGCGCTCTCGGCCGAGGCCGCCGCCGGGATGGCCTTGTCGGCGACGATAGGCGCTGTGCCCGTCCTTTCCGCAGAAGCCTTCTCCGCGGAAGCCCTCCTCGCCCCCGCCGCCGAAGCTCCGACCTCG
This sequence comes from uncultured Elusimicrobia bacterium, assembly GCA_964510095.1. GTDB lineage: Bacteria > Elusimicrobiota > Elusimicrobia > UBA1565 > UBA9628 > JBBTLF01. Next base: position 25,832 of record CAZEAE010000029.1, read on the forward strand.
ACCATCGGCGCCCTGCGCGAGGCCGTTTCCGCCGAGACGCCCGCCGCGCCCACCGGCTGGAGCATCGGCCGCCTTTTCGACGGCCTCGGCCGCCGCGGGGTCGTCAACGAGCCCTCGGCCGTAGCCGGCGGCGTACCCGCCGTCCAGGCGTCCAACCTGCCGCGAGGCTCCATCAAGAGGAGCGAAGCGGCCAGATCGTCGGTCGCCGCCCCGCGTCTGGCGCCCTCCAAGTCCCGAGGCTTCTCGCGCCTTGGCAAGGTCGGCTTGGCCGCCGCCTTGATGCTGGCGACGCCCGCCATCGCCATGGCCGCCGCTCCCGTCGGCGCCACGGCCGCCTCGGCGGTCCTCCTGCTCTCGCTCCAGCCGATCGTCACCGCCCTGGCCGCCGTCATCGGCGCCATCTACGGACTCATCGCCGCCCACCGCAAGGGCGACGCTTCACCCAGCGCCGGGGAGCTCCTCTCCTCCGTGCTGCGCTACGGCATCATGGCCGGCGCCGGCACGTTCGTCCTTTTGGACGTGACCAACATCCTCTTCATGGGCTTCTCGGCCGCCGCGCTCACGCCGCTGCCCACCGCCCTGGCCACCGCCGCTCTCGGCCAGAGCGCTTTCCAGGGCAAGTTCTCCGACCCCGCGACCAGCACGGCCGACCGCCTCATCGGCGCATTCCCAGCGGTAGCCGCCGCGCTCGGCCTGAGCATCGGGCTCATGCTCTCGGCTCCCGCCATCCCGCTCTTCGCGCTGGCGCTCAACGCGATGTCGGTCACCGCCGTCATGTCGGCCGTCTACGCGGCCGTGTACCAGCCGGGCAAATCGGCCCAAGACGGCCCCGCCGTCATGGCGCGGGGCTACGTCCTGCAGAGCCTGATGACCGGCCTGGCGTTGGCGGTGGCCGGCCCTGAGCTGGCCCTGCCCTTCGCGGCCCTGGCCGCCTGGGGCTTCTGGGGCGTGATGTCGACGACCATGCGCGAGCTGGTCTCCCGCCTGCCTGAGTCGGTGCGCCGGCGCTTCCGCCGGGGCTAAGGCGGAGGCAGCAGCAGCTCCAGCACGTTCAAGAGTTCGAAGGGATCCTGGCTCTTAGCGACGAACTGGTCCGGCGGATAAGCTTCGCTCAGAAGACCGGGCAGGGACTGAGCGTTGGCCGTCAGGATGACGACGGGCTTGTCCTTGAAGGCGGGATCCTGCTTCAGCGCCCGGCATAGCGCCCCGCCCGTGATGTCTCCTAAGTCGAAGTCGAGCACGAAGCCTTGGGGCGGGTCTTGCCGCGCGGCCGGCATGACGCCGAGGCCGTCGCTGCAGAGCGTGACCTCGTAGCCGGCCTGCTTCAGCCAGAAACCCAGCAGCTCGCGCCACCCTTCGTCGTCCTCGGCGACCAGGACCTTCAAGGAGCGGCCGCTACTCTTTTTCTTTGAGCTGAGCCTTGTTGGCTTCGATGAAGGCTCGGATGCCGTCGCTCATGTCGAGTATTTTTAGCCATTGTTCTTGATAGAGGGTCACCGGGAAGCGGCCCATCCCGTAGAGGGAGATGGCGCCTTTCTGGCTCACTTTCAGGGCCAAGCCCGTGGCGTTGGACTTCTTGAGCGAAGCGTTCTCCGCTCTCAGCTTCTCCAATTCGGCCAGCATCGTGTCGTCGCTCATGAGGTTCTCCTTTGCGCTAGTCCTGCGAGATCGGCGGCGCGGTCACGTTCCGGGCCTTCGGGAGGTCTTGGGCGGAGGCCCCCAGCCCGAGCGCCAATTCCCGGAGCTTGCGCTGGATGACGGTCGTGTTCTTGGGGCCGGTGCGCAGCAGGTGCTTCTGCGCGATGCTCAGCAGCTGCAGGTCCTCGTCGCCGAAAGGCAGGATGTGATAGGAGAGGACCTTCTCCTCGAGCGGGATGTCCCCCTGGACGACCGGCGTCCTGAGGAGCTCGTCGATGGCCTTGAGCAAGGTCGCGCGGAACTCGCGCTTCTCGTCTCCCAGCTCGCTCATCGACTGCTGGAACAACGGCTCCAGATCCTTGACCAGCTTCGCCGCGGCGCGGGCGTCCACGGAGTCCACGACCCCGGCCAGCATCGAATAGCGCGCGTAGCTGCGCGGGTCGACGAAATGCTTGTCGCCGACCTTCTTGGCGGAGAACTTCTTCTTGGGAGCCAGGAACTCCAGGCCGTCGCGGGGGCTGGCCCCGTCGGCCATCGTGTCGATGGCGGCGGTGAAGCGGCGCACCAGGTCCTCGCCTTTGAGCCAGGCGGCCGCCTTCGGCAGCGGCGACAATGCTTTGGCCCGAGCCCGGAGCAGCTCGTCGCTGTCCTCGAGCTTGGGCAGGCCGGCGGCTGCTGCCGGCGGCAAGGCGGGCCGGGGCGCCGGAGCGGGGGCGGGAGCCGGGACCGGCGGTGCGGGCGCTAGCTCCGGGGCGGCCGCCTCAGGCTCCGGAGGCGGTTCGCTGCGGCGCTGGAGATAGAGGCCTCCTGCCAGGACGGCGGCGGAAACCGCCAGGACCAGGGCGACCGCCTTCTTGTTCTCCACGGCGTATCTTAGCACACGCAGGTCCGCCGCTCAACTGTGCTTGATAGGGTCTTGACAGTCCCATCATAGGAGGGGTACCCTTGTCCAGATGCCCGAGCCTAGCCGTGTCGAGGGAACTCGCGATGCCCCCCGTCGAAGGCGGGTCCTCCTGACGGGTATCGTCCTGCTCGCTCTGATGGGCGAGGCCGCTTTGGCGCTCCCCCCGCTGGACCAAGACGGCAAGAAGCGGCCGAGCACGCTTCCGCCGGGTGTGACGCGCCAGCAGCTGCGCAACGAATGGTTCTACAAGAAGCGCGTGGCGCCCGATGGTACGGTGCCGCCGCGGGCGCGCGAGCTAGGCATCTCAGCCCTGCAGCGGATGCCCCTCAGCCCCCTGCAAGTCCGCACGGAGAGCGTCTACTCGCCGCTTTCGGGCGCGGTGCAATCCCAGGCGATCACCACGCCATGGGTCTTCGCCGGCCCTAAGCCGATGTCGGACACCGGCGACGTCTATGGCAACGGCAACTCCAGCGTCCGCGTCAACGCCATCGCCGTCCATCCGACCGACGCCGCCACCCTCTATATCGGCACGTCCTTCGCCGGCATCGCCAAGTCCACCGATAGCGGCCTCAATTGGAACTATCTGACCGACGGGCTGCCCTCGCAGGCCATCAGCGCGGTCGTCATCGACACGACGGCTCCCACTATCATCTACGCCGGCACCGGCGATGCCTATAACTACACGCCGCGCGGCCAGCATCTGCTTGGAGTCGGCATCTACCGTTCGACCGACTCCGGCGCTACTTGGGGACGTTTCGGGCAGTCCTCCTTCGAGGGCTACGTCATCCGGCAGCTCGCCGTCGACCCCGCCACCTCGGGTTCGCAGACGGCTACGATCCTCTACGCGGCCGTCTCGGACGGCCCCAGCACGACTTCCCGCGGCGTCTGGAAATCCTTGGATAGCGGACAGATTTGGACCCGCATGAACACCGGCGTGGGCTTCAACGCCAGCGCTTACGACGTGGTCATCGCCACGGGCTCGGGCAACCCGACGGTGTTCATGTCGAACCAGGTGGGGGCGTATAAGACCACCGACGCGGGGGCGAACTGGTCGGCGATGACGCTCACGGGCGGAGCGGGCGTCACGCCCGACAATCCCAACCAGGACAAAGCCCGATTGGCTTTCGCCAAGGGCGTGCTTTACTACACCAACTCCACGGGCACCTACAGCAGCGCCCAGGCTCCTTTATACAGCTATGCTTCCAACGGAAGCCCCAGCGTCAAAGGCAACCTTTGGAAGTCGACCGATCTAGGCGCGACTTGGGCGCGCGTCGCCGCCGCTAACGGCTTCTGCGGAGGGCAGTGCTTCTATGATCAGGTCGTCTCGGTCGACCCCAACGACCCTAACCATGTCTACGTGGGCGGAGTCGACGCCTCCCTCTCCAACAACGGCGGCACGAACTTCACGAACTACGCTTCCTTCAATCCGCCCGCCATGACGGTCCACTCCGACCAGCATGCGCTGGCGGTGGCGCCCAGCAACAGCGCCATAATCTATAACGGCAACGACGGCGGCGTGGCCCGCTCCGCCGACAGCGGCGCGACCTGGGCCAATAAGAACCTTTTCCTGGCCGGCGGGCTCTTCGTCGGCATCAGTCAGGCCGGCGACGGCAGCATCCTCGGCGGATTGCAGGATAACGGCAGCCGGATCTCCACGGGCAGCTATACCTGGCGTGGTTTGACCGGCGGAGGAGGAGACGGCGGTTTTTCCCGGGTCGACTCCGGTAACAGCCTGAAAAGCTATCACACCTATGTGACCGGCGGCGCCGTCGCGGCGCAGTTGATCAGGCGCACGACCAACGGCGGCGCGGATTTCACCGCGGCGGGCGTCACCGATATCACCCCGGCGGCCGCCATCGGCACGGAAGGCGCGGAGTTCTATGCGCCGACCTGGCTGGACGCCGCGAACTCGGCCAGCCTCATCATCGGCTTGCAGCATGTCTACCGAAGCGCCGACTCCGGCACGGCCTGGACGCGCATCGGGGCCGTCAATTCTCCCGCCGGGGCCGGCAACTACATCTTCGCCGTGGTACAAGCGCCTAGTGATGCAGCGACCATCTGGGCCTGCGCCGGCAACAACCGCTGTTATAAGACCGCCAACGCCGGCAGCGGCAACTCGGCGACTTGGACCGACATGACCGGCACGCTGCCGACGACGCAGGCGCCGACGGCCATCGCCGTCCATCCGACCGACGTGAGCACGGTCTATGTGACGTATTCCCAATACGGCACCCTTTCTTCTCCCCTTCAGCATATCTACAAGACCACCAACGGCGGCACGACCTGGGCCAGCGCCGGCATAGGTCTGCCGGACGTGCCGGTCAACGACATCGTCATCGATACCATGGCGCCGAGCAACCTCTTCGCCGCTTCCGACGTCGGCGTCTACAACAGCTTGGATGCCGGTTCGACGTGGAAGCGCTCCGATACCGGCATGCCCGTGGGGATGATCGCCCAGTCCTTGTCCCTGCAGACCGGAAACCGCAGGCTTGCGGTGGGCACCTACGGCCGCGGGGTCTACACGCTGACGCTGCCGGCGGCTCCCCCCGTGCCCACCGGTCTTGCCGGCGCCGTCCAAGGCACCTCTTCGATCACCTGGACCTGGAACGCTTCGGCGGCGCAGTACAACGTCCAAGCCTACGGGGTCTATTACGCGACCAACCCCGCGGTCTTGATCGCCAGCGTGACGACCCCGACCTTCACCTTCCAAGGACTGGCGCCGGGCACGGCGGTCAGCCTGCAGGTCACCGCCGCCAACGGCGTCTTGGAGAGCGCCAATTCCGCCACGGTCTCGGCGACGACGACGCTGGGGCCCGGCCAGCCGGGTCCTCCTATCGGCACGCCCCTGGGTGTCTCCTCGATGTCCTGGACCTGGCTGGCCGCATCCGGCGCGGTCAGCTACAACCTCTTCGCCGCCAGCAGCCCCGCCGTGCTCATGGCGAACACGGCGGCGGTCACCTTCATCCAGATCGGGCTGGCCACCAACACGGCTTACGGCCTCATCGTCAACGGCGTCGACGTCAACGGCGCCGGGCTCTCCAATTCCTCCTCGCTGACCTCGACGCTGGCGGCGCCGCCCACGGGCTTCGCTCTGGTGGCGGCGACGACGAGCACTTTGTCGTTCTCCTGGGGCCCCAACGGCAACCCGGCCGGGACCTCCTTCCGCTTCGATTACACCCCGACGGGAGGAGCGCTGAGCTCGATCACCTCGACCAAGACGACCGCCTCGCTCGGCGGGCTGCTGCCCAACGCCACCTTCACCGTGACGGTCGGCGCGCTCAACGCCGACGGCTTGTTCACCGCTTCCGGCATCACTTTCTCCACGCAGACCGTATCGGTGTCCTCCGTGACGACGGCGGTGTCCGCCAGCGCCGGGGCCACCGTCGTCTATTACGCTCCCGCTGGAGCCGTCACGGCCACGATCCCCCCCGGTGCCTTCGCCGTGAACGTCAACGTGACGATGAGCACTCCCACGAGCTTCCCCTCCGCCGTATCCAACGCCGGTTCGTTGACGGGGACCGGCGTCGGCGTGCAGATCGACCTGGACCAGGCGGTCCAGCCGCGCTTGCCCGTGTCGCTGTCGGTCGGTTATCGGGATTCGGACATCCTGGGCTTGGACGCGCGTCGTCTGCTGCTGGCGCGCTTCGACCCCGGCCAGAATACCTGGGTGCCGCTGGTCTCCTCGCCCGACCCCGGCGGCAGCCGCGTCGTGGCTCTGGTAGATCACTTTTCCGCGTTCCAGATCATGCAGGGCAGCCCGTCGGATTCCGTGGACGATGCCAAAGCCTTTCCCAACCCGCTGCGCCCGGCATTAGGGCAGAACTCGATGACCTTCGTCAGGCTGCCGGCCGATGCGCGCATCCGCATCTACACCCTGACCGGGGCTTTGATCAAGGATCTCCGTGCCGATGCCACGGGCATGGCCAGCTGGGACGGCGCCAACCAAGCGGGCACCCGCGTGGCCAGCGGGGTCTATTTCGTCTACGCCCAGGGCAATGGGAAGCGCCGGACGCTGAAGGTGGCGGTCCAGAGATGAAGAGAGCTTTCCTTGCCTTGGCGTTGTGTCTGCCGGCCGCGCGGAGCGCGGGGGCGGCCGGCTTCAACGCGGCGGCGCGCGGCACGACGACGGCCGAGTTCTTGAGCTTAGGCGCTGGCGCGAGGGCGGTGGCCATGGGCCAGGCCTACGGCGCCGCGGCCGACGATGCCACCGCTTTGTATTGGAATCCCGCCGCTCTGACGCGGGTGCCCCGCCGTTCGGCGACCTTGATGCATGCGGCCTATATCGACTCCAGCTTCTTCGACTACGGGGCCTACGCGCAGAACCTGGGCGCCTGGGGCGCCTTCGGGACGTCTTTTCAGTATTTCTCGGCGGGCCAGATCAAGCAGACCGACGCCACCGGCACGGACGTCGGATCCTTCACGCCCTACGACCTGGCCGTCTCGGCGGGCTATGCCTACCGGCTCGGGGGCATCGAGTTCATGCCCGACTTCAACGGCTTCTCGCTCGGGGTGTCCGCCAAGCTCATCCAATCGAAGATCCTGGCCACGGCGCAGACCGCCGCCGTCGACGTCGGCCTTTTGACGCCGGCTTATTGGAACGGGCGTTTTCGCGGGTCCTTGACCGTGACCAACCTCGGCGGACGGATGAGATTCGAGGAGACGGCCGAGGCCCTCCCCGCGGCTGCGCGCCTGGGCAGCGCGCTCGCGCTGACGCCGGCTTGGCTGCTGTCCGCCGACGCGGTCTTCCCCCGCGGCGACGGCGCCTATGGGGCGCTTGGAACCGAGTACGCGATGGCTGCCAGCGGGCCGTGGAAATTCGCCGGGCGCGCCGGCTACAGTTCCCAGACCGCGACCGGCATCAGCGGCTTGACGGGCGTCTCGCTGGGCTTCGGCGTCGGACGGGGCAAGAACGCCTTCGACTACGCCTTCGTCCCGTTCGGCGGGCTCGGGCAGGCGCACCGGCTGTCGTTCACGTATAACTTCTAGCGCTCACGGCGACGGCCTTCGGGTCTACTTGCCGAGGACCTTGATGCTGGTGATGGCGTCGTTCTGCTGGATCTTGTCCACGACGTCTTGGCCGGCGGTCACCTGTCCGAAGACCGTGTGGACGCCGTCCAAATGGGGTGTGGCGCGGTGGGTGATGTAGAACTGGGACCCGTTGGAGCAGGAGCCGCCCAGCAGTTCTCCGGACGGATGATGCTCGCAGGAGCCCGCATGGGCCATGGAAAGGGAGCCCTTGGCGTGCTTGCGGTTCGGCCGGATCTCACATTCGGTCTTGTAGCCCGGGCCGCCCGTGCCGACCTGGCCTTTGCCGGTCTTGCTGATCGGGTCGCCGCCTTGGATCATGAAATCCTTGATGACCCGATGCCACTTCTGCCCGTCGTAGAAGCCATCAGAGGCCAGCTTCTCGAAATTGCCCACGGTTTTGGGGCAGTCCTTGTCGAAAAGCTCGATGGTGATGGTGCCGCGGTTCGTCTCGATCGTCGCTTGTTTTGGCATAGTGGGATCAGGGTAGCAAATTACCAGTCGGTGGGCTTGTAGTCCTTGAGGAACTTGCCCCAGACCGGCGCGCCGGTCAGCAGGCTGGAGAACACCGGGTCGAGGATCCGGGCGGCGCCGTCGACGATATCGAGCGGCGGCTGGAAGTCGTGCATGGAGCGTTTGGCCGCGGCATGCTGCGCGGGGTCCTCGTCGGTGACCCAGCCCGTGTCGACGGCGTTCATGTAGATGCCCGCCTTCTCGTAATCCCGCGCCGAGGTCAGCGTCAGCATGTTGAGCGCGGCCTTGGCCATGTTGGTGTGGGGATGCTTGTCGGTCTTGGTGCCGCGCGAGAAGCTGCCCTCCATGGCCGAGACGTTGACCATGTGCTTCTCTCCCGGGCCCGACCGCAGCATCAGGGGCTTGAGTTTCGAGCAAAGGATGAAGGGCGCCACCGAGTTGATCAGCTGCAGCTCGAGCATCTCCGCGGTGGGCACCTCCGCCAGGGTCATACGCCAGGAGTTCATCGTGCGCAGGTCCACCTGCTGCAGGTCGGCGTCGGTGCGACCGGCCGGAAAAGCGTCTCGCCCGCTCTGGGCGTCGTCGTAGCCGTACTTGAGCTGGGAAAGCTCCGCGGAGCGGCGCAGGCCGGCGCCGGCGCCGCTGCCGTGCCAAACAGCCAGCCCCGTGGCGTCAGGCGGCGCGGCGGCATCCGTGACGCGAGAAGCGGCGGCGGCGCCGTCTAGAGAGTGCAAGAGGCGGCGGTGGCTGGCCAGCAGGCCATGCGCCTCGCGGGGCAGCGCTGCTGCCTCGGCCTCCAGAAGATGCTCGTAGAACTGCGGCGGGCGGCGCACGGTCTGGGCGGCGTTGTTGATGAGGATATGGAGGCCGCTCAAGGTCGAGTCGAGGTAGCGGCAGAAGATCTCGACGCTGGGCGAGTGCCGGAGGTCCAAGCCATGGACCTGCAGCCTGGACTTCCATTCAGGGTAGTCTGCCTCGCGGGAGTAGCGCAGGGCCGCGTCATGGGGGAAGCGCGTCGTGGCCACGACGGAGGCTCCGGCGCGCAGCATCATCAGGGAGGCCTGATAGCCGATCTTCAGCCGCGCGCCCGTGATCACCGCCGTCATGCCCTCCAGCGGAGCCGTTTGGAAGCGTTTGGCGTAGTTGAAATCGGCGCAAGCCGGGCACATCGAGTCGTAGAAGAAGTGCAGCCGGGTGAAACCGTCCTTGCAGACGTAGCAAGCCCGGGGTTTGCTGAGGATGCGCTCCGGGCCTTGCGGCGTCTCCAGCCTCGGCGGCGCCGTGAAGACGGTCGCGCTCCGAACGGCGCGTATATCGGACTCGGCGCGGGAACTGCGGTCTCGCGCCTGCTTCTGCGCGCGGCGATCCTTGCGCAGGGCGCGGGACACGGCGGTGACTTCATGGCGCTCGGGACGCGAGAATCGGCCGGCGGCCACGATCAAGGCTGTGCGCAGGGCCTTGGGCAGACGCGCGATCAAGGAGCGGTCGGCCACCACTTTCTCCAGGATAGAGAGGCAGCGCAGGGCTTCTTGCTCATCGAGGCCGGGCAGGGTCACTTCCATACCGTTCAGAAGGATTTCTTGGCCAGCGCCGCGCGGGCCCAATCGCGCAGGCGGAGGAGGTAGGCTTCCTCTTTCTCGCCTCCGCGGGGCGCGAAAGGCCGTCCCTGCTTGGTCGCGAGGACCTTGCCTCCCTCATAGAGGGCGAAGGAAGGGATCGGGAAGGCGGTCATGCCTTTAGGCAGGAGCTCGGGGTGGCCGGGAGCGTGCATCTCCAAACGATAGATCTTAGCGCTCGGCGGGAGCTCCGGCAGCAGTCCCTCCAGCGCCAGGACCGCTTGTCGGCAAGGACGAGATTCGGGTGCATAGGTCAAGAGTAAGACGAGGCCCGGCCCTTCGAGCACTTTCGGCTTGAAGTCGGCGAGCGTGACGTCTTCGATCTTGGGTTTCGGCGCCGGCACTTCAGCCTTGACGGGTTCTTTGGCCGGCACGCCCGGGCCGGCCTTGGCTTGGCCCTCGGCCGGCTTGGCGGCCTGGGCGGCACCGCGTTCGGCGGCCGCCATGGTCCGCTCGCCGACGGCGACCCCGCCGCCGCCGCCGGAAGAAGAACCGCCTCCCCCCCCTCCCGAGGAGGCGGGGGGCGATGTCTTCTCCTTGGGCTCCTCCCCGCAGCCGCCGCCGCAGCCGGCGGCGCTTAGGAAGGCGGCCAAGGACGCCGCCAGCAGGCCCGCGCGAAAGAAGTTCATCGAAGGCATTATACCAAGAACGGCGGGCCTCTTGCGGCGCGGCGCGACAATCGCTAGGATGAGAGCATCATGATCTCCATGGTAGATCCCAAGGGCCTGACCGTCCTGGTCACCGGCGGCACCTCGGGCTTCGGCGCCGCGGTTTGCCGGCGCTTCGCCGGCGCCGGCTCCAAGGTCATCGCCACCGGCAGGCGCAAGGACCGCCTGGCGGCGCTCAAGGATGAGTTGGGGTCCGCTTGCTATACCACCGCGCTCGACGTGCGCGACCGCAAGGCCGTCGACGCTCTGCTGGCCGGCCTGCCGAAGGCTTTTTCCCGCGTCAACGTCGTCGTCGCCAACGCCGGCCTTGCGCTCGGCCTTGAGCCCGCGCACCGCGCCGATCTCGACGATTGGGAGGGTATGGTGGCCACCAACATCAATGGCCTGCTCTACACCGTGCGCGCGGCCCTGCCCGGCATGGTCGAGCGCGACGAGGGGCATGTCATCCTGATCGGCTCGACTGCCGCCGATTACCCTTACCCGGGCGGCAACGTCTACGGCGCCACCAAGGCCTTCGTCAAGCAGTTCGGCCTCAACCTCCGCGCCGACCTGCTCGGAGCCAACGTCCGGGTCACCAACATCGAGCCCGGCCTGGCCGAGACGGAGTTCTCCTTAGTGCGTTTCAAGGGAGAGGCCGCCAAGGCCAAGCAGCCTTACGAAGGCTTGACGCCGTTATCGGCGGAGGACGTGGCCGAGACGATCTTCTGGTCCTGCACGCTGCCGCGCCACCTCAACATCAACCGCTTGCAGCTGATGCCCGTGATGCAGGCCTTCGGGCCCTTCGCCTTCAAGCGGAGATCGGCGGATGGCAGATGAACTGGATCAGGTTGCCTTCGGGATCGTTCACGTAGAACGAGCGGGCCCCGTCGCGGTGCGTCTTGGGTTCTTTTTTTAGGCTGACGCCGCGGCCCTTGAGGTAGCCGGCCCAGGCGTCGACGTCCTCGGGCTTCTTCAGCATGATGCCGAAATGGTCGAGCGCGCCCCCGGGGCCGCTCTCTCCGACGTGCAGGGCCAGGTTGTCGGCGTCGCGGGTCAGGTAGACGTTATCGGCATCCGGCCGCCATTCGACGCGGTAGCCCAGGATGCCGCTGTAGAACGCCTCGGCGCGGCCCAGGTCCTTGACCTTCAAGGCCACGTGGCGGATGCCCAGCGTCGGAGGCGGGGCGGCGCTTGTGTCCGTCATCCTTTAATTGTATCACATTGAACTATGACGACCTCCCGCTACGAGAAGAACATCGCGCTCCAGCCTCGCCTCATCGGGGAAATACTGTCCTGCCCCCGCCCCGTCTGGATGGACGAGCTCAAGGGCCGGCGCGTCTTCTTCGTCGGCGTCGGGACCAGCCATCACTTGGCGGAGATCGCCACGCTGCTCTGGCGCCGCCACGTCTCCTCGCGCGCTTCGGCCGTCCATAGCTTCGAGTTCGTCAAGGTCCCGCAGGCGGTGGAGACGGGCGACGTGGTCGTCGTGCTGTCGCACCGCGGCACCAAGAGCTACACGGTGCAGTCGGCGGCGATCGCCGCCAAGGCCGGGGCGGTCACGGTCGGCATCACCGGCAAGGGCAGCCCCTGGAGCGCCGGCCTGACCCATCGCCTGGAATCCTGCGAGCTTGAGGACACCGGCGCTTTCACCAAGTCCATGACCTCGACTTTGGCCTGGATCGTCCGCTGGATCGATGCGCCGACGCTCAAGCAAGGCCTCCTTGACGCCTGCGCGGCTTTGGAAAGCGGCCCGGCTTTCCCCCCCATCACGGCGGAGGCCGACGTCATCCTGCTGGGCGACCTGGAGCGCCAGTGGCTGGCGCGTGAGGTTTCCTTGAAGCTTCAAGAAGCGGCTTATCTGAAGGCGCGTCCCTTCGGACTCGAGGAGTTCCTGCACGGCCCGAGGCTCTCCGCCGATGCCAAGAGCCTGGTCATCGCCTTCAGCACGCCCTGCGAGCCGCGCTGGACGGCCGTGCGAGAGTATCTCAAGGACATCGAGGTGCCGTTGTTCGAGGTCTCCGCCGAAGGCGAAGGGGGCTGGCTCAGGCAGCTTTTCTGGGGCCAGCGGCTGACGGCGGCCTGGTGCCGGGAACTCGGCATCGATCCCGACGCCTTGCGCACCGGCGACCCGCGCTACAAGAGGGCCAGGGAGGCTCTCTCCCTTTAGGCTACTTCAGGAATAGGTAGAAGTGGCCTAGGACGTCGCTGAGGTCGAGGTTGACCAGCTTGATCTGAAGGGCGGCGTGGTTCATCGCCCCGGTCATGTTTCCTGAGACGCGGTCGAGGTTCATCTCGATGGGAGCATGGTTGGCATAACCCTTCGCCGTGCCCTCTTGCAGGTTGAAATCGAGGTGGACCGGGCTGTTGTTGGAGTAGCCGTCCAGGGTGCCCTTGGTCCAATCGACCTCGAGCTTGACCGGGCTGCCGTTGGCGCCGCCTTCGAGGGTGACCTTCTGCGGCGTCCAGGTGAACTTGAGGTCGACGGGGCTTTGGTTGGCGCCGCCCTTGATCGTCTTGGCCTCATGGTCGATGGCGATCTCGACGGGGCTCAGGTTGGCGCCGCCGGTGATCTTCCAATTGCGCAGGTCGAACGTGAGGTCGACGGGGCTGTTGTTCATGCCGCCTGAGATCCAGCCGGCGGCCGGGCGTCCCCGCCGGGTCGCGACCGAGGCCGCGGCCGCAACGGTCTTGACGGAGGCGGGCATCTTGAGGGCCTGGGCGGCCGAGACGGCGGCGGCGGACCAGGTCTCGGCGCCGGCGAAGGGCGTCAAAGAGAGGCACAAGAGGGCGGAAAGGAGAGGGGTTTTCATGCTCTTATTATAGCACGATTCCCCCAATAACCGAATAACCGAGGGCCTGGCACCTTTTGCTATAATGGGGCCTCGATGGCAGAGACCCTGGCTCCCCTCAAGTATTGCGAAGACCTCTTCAGCTACCGGCGGCGCAAGACGCGCGTCGTCATGGTGGGAGACGTCGGCGTCGGCGGCGACCACCCTCTGCGGGTGCAGTCGATGACGACGACCGACACGCTCAAGGTGGAGGACACGATCCTTCAGAGCCTCAAGATGGTGGAGGCCGGCTGCGAGATCGTCCGCATCACCGCGCCCACCATCGAGGACGCCCGCTGCCTGGGGCGCATCAAGGACGGCCTGCTCAAGCGGGGCTGCAAGGCGCCCCTGGTGGCCGACATCCATTTCTCGCCCCAGGCCGCCATGGAGGCGGCCGAGTTCGTGGAAAAGGTGCGGATCAATCCTGGGAACTTCGTCGACACCAAGCGCTTCGCCGTCAAGGAGTACACCGACGCGGAGTATCAGGACGAGATGGAGCGCATCGAAGCGCGCTTCACGCCGTTGGTCTCGAAGCTCAAGCGCTTGAAGCGGGCGGTGCGCATCGGGACCAACCACGGTTCGCTGTCGGACCGCATCATGAACCGTTACGGCGACTCCGCGCTCGGCATGGTGGAGAGCGCGCTGGAGTTCGTGCGCATCTGCGAGAAGAACGATTACCGCGACATCATCTTGTCGATGAAGGCCTCCAACCCGAAGGTCATGATCGCCGCCTACCGCCTGCTGGCCGCGCGTATGGCGGAGCTCGGGATGGATTATCCGTTTCATCTCGGGGTCACCGAGGCCGGCGACGGCGAGGACGGCCGCATCAAGAGCGCGATCGGCATCGGCAGCCTGCTGGAAGACGGCATCGGAGACACGATCCGCGTCTCCCTGACCGAGGAGCCCGAACTCGAGGTCCCGGTCTGCGGTCAGCTGGCGCAGCGTTTTCAGAAGCGCGCTCCGGAGCCGCGCCAGCCGGGGCTCTCCGGCCTGCGCCACTGCGTCGATGCCTTCAGCTACGCCCGCCGCAAAACGAGGTATTTTCAGGTGGGCCCGTTCCTCGTCGGCGGCCTGGACCTGGTCCGCGTCATCAGCGACGTGCCGCCGGGCCTCGGCGCCGCCGATATCCTCGTGATCCTGGAGGAGCAGCTCAAAAAGGCCCAGAGCGCCGAGCCGGAGATATTGTCGTGGACGATACGTTCTCAAGAAGACCTCGCCGTCCTCAAGAAGATCCGGGAAGGCTTGGCGCACGAGACCTCGCGCCTGGCGTTCTTGGCCCGCGTCGAAGGACCATTGGCTTTGGTTTTGGATTGCCTGCCTTGGGCCGACCTGATCGCTTGGCCCAACCTCAAAGAGAGCGAGGCCGCGCAGTTCGTGTCGGCCGTCCAGGCCCGCGGGATCCCCCAGCTCATCGAGGCGCCTTCCGCGGAAGCCGCGCTCAAGCAGGACCGCATGGCCCACGAGCTCGGGGTCCCGGCGTTGGTCAGCGTGCGAGGCCCCGAGGTGGGCGCGCTGCTGCGTGAATATCGCCAGCTCGCCGCGATGGGCACGAACTCGCCGATCCATATCAAGGTTCCGCGGCTCGGCAGCCCCGAGCAGCAGGTGCTGCAGTCCTCGGTCCTGATCGGAAGCCTGCTCTGCGACGGCGTGGGCGATTCGGTGGAGATCGACTCGGGCTTGGCCGTTCAGCGGGGCCTGGAACTGGCCTACAACGTCCTGCAAGGCGCCGGCGTGCGCATCACGAAGACCGAATACGTGTCCTGCCCGTCCTGCGGCCGGACCCTTTTCAACCTGCAGGAGACCACCGAGCGCATCAAGAGCCAGACCGGGCACCTCAAGGGCGTCAAGATCGCCATCATGGGCTGCATCGTCAACGGGCCCGGCGAGATGGCCGACGCCGACTTCGGCTACGTCGGCGGCGCGCCCGGGAAGGTCAACCTTTACGTGGGCAAGGACTGCGTGCAGAAAGGGATCCCCACCGAGATCGGCGATCAGGCCCTGATCGACCTGATCAAAACGCACGGCAAGTGGAAAGAGCCGGCCTGAGCGGCGCGCACTTTGCTGTCTTCCTTTCCCTCCTTCTTACGGCCTGCTCCCCGAGCTACGTCCTGAAAGCCGCCGCAGGTCACGGCAGCCTATTGCTCCACCGCCGCTCCATCGCTAAAGGCTTGAAAGACCCCAAGACGCCGGAGCCTTTGAAGGTGAAGCTGCGCTTGGTCCAGGACGTGCGTGCTTTTGCCTTCGATTCGATGGGGTTGTCCAAGAGCCGGGATTATTCCACCTACACTCCCGTAGAGGGTCCGGTGACCTTCATCGTCTCCGGATCCTCCAAGACCAGTTTGACGCCGTATCTGTGGAGATTCCCGGTCATCGGGAGCTTCCCCTATAAGGGTTACTTCAAGAAGGCCGACGCGCTCGGGGAGGCGGAGAGCCTGCGGGCGCGGGGGTTCGACGCCTGCGTCAGCGGGGCGGCCGCTTACAACACGCCGCTGTGGGTGTCCGACCCGGTGCCGACGGCCGTGCTCGAGGACGAGGCCGGCGCCGTCGCTTCCCTGATCCTCCATGAGCTGACGCACGGGACGGTCTCCTTCAAGGATCAGACGCGCTTCGACGAGGCGCTGGCCGGCTTCGTCGGCGACCAGGGGGCGGAGGATTTCTTCAAGAGCCGCGGCGAGCGTTCGCAAGACGACCTCGAAGCTTTGTACGGCGAGCGCCGTCGGATCCGGGCCTTCCGAGCGGCCATAGATGAGGTCTACCGCCAGCTCGACGCTCTTTATCGGGGTCCGGAATCCGAAGAGGAGAAGCTCTTCCGCAGGGAAGCGCTTTTCGCTCTGGGACGTCAGCGACTGAAGGACTCAGGCTTCGACCTGGGGCCGCTGGACAACGCGGTGATCCTGGCGCACCGGCTCTACCACGAGGACCTGAGCGACTTTAAGACGGCTTACGACCGCCACGGGGGCGACTGGCAGAAGCTCATCGCCTTCTTCCGGAGCCTGGACGCCAAGCGGCCGGCCGCTGATCTCAAGCACAGGCTTGAATCATTGGCGCGTCCGGGACCTGGGCGCTAACGGGTCTTGCTTTCCCCCTTCAACAGCTCATCGATCCGGTAGGGGCGGGGCTCAGTGATGATTTTTTCCTCAGGAGTCGCCGGCGCGGCTGTTGCCTCAGACTTCTTTTTCTCTTTTTTGAATTTTTCAAGCTTTTGTTTTACAGAGAGGAATGGGTCGACGGTAGGGGCCGCGCTTCCTGCGGCGGACGGCGTGGAGACGACGACTGTCGCGGCTTCCTTATCCTTGGCGACGGATGGCTTGGGCTCGGGGCGAGGCGCGACGATGGCAGGGGCCGCGGTGGAAACGACGACGGTCGTGGTTTCTTTGATGGGAGCGGCGATGACCGCCTTGGGTTTGGCTGTTGGCTTTTCGTCCTCAATAAGAGGCTTGGCGGAGCCGGGCTTCGGCCGTTCTTGGTCGGCTTGATCCAAGCCGAGAGTCTTGGCGGCAGGATCATCGACCTTCACTGGAGGCGCTGCGTTATCCGGTTTGGCTGAGCCGGTTTCAGGTTTTACCGCGGCATCATCGGTCTTTGCGGGCGGCGGAGGAACGATGATGACGGTCGGTTCATCCTTCTTCTTGTCTTTTTTGTTGCGGTGCAATATGACCGGGAGCAGCACGGCCGCCGCCCCGGCGGCAGCAGCGGCTGCTTTGGCTTGCGGGGGTATGAGCATGTCTGATGAAACGGGAGGGAGGGAAGGCAGTTTGGGGAGGCTTATCCCTGATCCGCCGTCACGAACTACGTCCTTGGCTTTGTCTTTGGCTTTGTCTTTGGCTTCGTCCTTTGCGTGGTCCTCGGCCTTTTTCTTGGCCTCGTCCTCCGCTTTCTTTTTGGCCTGATCCTCAGCTTTCTTCTTTGCTTCGTCTTCGGTTTTCTTCCTGGCCTCATCTTCTGCTTTCTTTTTGGCCTGATCCTCAGCTTTCTTCTTTGCTTCGTCTTCGGCCTTCTTCTTGGCTTCATCTTCCGCTTTCTTTTTGGCCTGATCCTCAGCTTTTTTCTTTGCTTCGTCTTCGACCTTCTTCTTGGCTTCATCTTCCGCTTTCTTTTTGGCCTCGTCTTCGAGCTTCTTCTTGGCCTCGTCTTCGAGCTTCTTTTTGGCTTCGTCTTCGAGCTTCTTCTTGGCCTCGTCTTCCAGCTTCTTCTTGGCTTCGTCTTCGAGCTTCTTCTTGGCCTCGTCTTCGAGCTTCTTTTTGGCTTCGTCTT
>CAZEAE010000030.1:0-42666 GCA_964510095.1 uncultured Elusimicrobia bacterium
ACGCTGTGCCGCGCGCGCTACAGGAACTCCATAAAGAAAGCGCGCGTCGGCACAAGCGCTTAGTTAGATGGAAGCAGCTTTTCATTCCGGGTGCGCGCTTAATTCTTAGGGCCACCAGTTGATGCTTACGCCGACAGTCTTAAGTACCTGTTCGACTCGCGGCTTATTCACTTTAGTCATATATTCGGATGAAGTGGCGGCGCTTTGCGGACCGCTCATGCTGACGGCGACTATTTTTCCGTAGGGCCAGGCAGTTTTAGGGATAGAGAAGAGTTCATTTCTGAGCGCATCGATTTGAACCGTGTGTGCAATAGATTCCGTGCCTGATGGACGATAAGACACATCAACGGTGCGGTCGCGAATGCGAATCCACGGATTAAGCCATCTTTCCGGCTCCCGGATTTCCTTAATCTTTCGAGTGTCTGCGGAAGGGATGTCAGCACGAAATACTTTCTCAGAAATTGAGCCCCCTGGAGGTGGCTGCATAGCAACGCCATCAACGAGGGTGAAGATGAGATCTATTTGTCCAGAATTAAATCCACTACGACAATCTAATCCTTGATGATTGCCCCGCAGAAAAATAGCTTTTGAATCCCGGGACCAACCCAGCCCCCACGTAGTTCCAGAGCCAGAGTCAACCTCAAGGATTTTGGCAATCATCTTTCGGCGCCCAGATTTGGGGCTTGCCCATAGGGTATGGCAGGCTCCCATGATAGGGAACATATTCATTTCGTCCAAAATTGTAGCCGAGCCGTCAGGTGCGGTCATTTCAGACACTTCCGTAGTCCACATGTAGCCGTAAAACTCATCTCCGTACTTGGCTGCGCTACTGCTGGGGTCAAACGGCTTCAAGTGCGTGCGTCGACCGCCAAAGAGAATCCATCCGCCGCAAAGCAGCACCGCGCAGAGAAACAGCTCCTTTTGATATCGCTCTAACATTTCCATCTAACTATGGAATGAGCGGTTCCGTATGGCGGGACCTCGAATCCTTCCCATTCCTCGGATTATGCTTGAAAACCCATCCGTTCGCCAGAGCAAACTTCAGCTTGGATCCGACAAACACCGCGCAGCCGGTCCGTATATCATGTCGGACCGTCTTCAAGCCCGATCGAGATCAAGGCGGGGGCAAGTCGGAGGGGTCTACTTAGACCAGGAGGGGGTAAAGCTGCGGCCTTGGACTTCGACCAGCCGGTGGGGGGCCGAGCCGTCGGAGTCCATCACGAAGAGCTCCGAGCGCTTGTTGCGCGTCGAAGTGAAGACCAAGAACCGGCCGTCGGGAGACCAGGCCGGGTTCTCGTTGCTGCCTTCCCCGCGCGTCAGCTGGCGGATCTGGTTGCCGGTCACGTCGACCAGGAAGATGTCCATCTTGTCTTTTTGGTTCGCCCGGCCCGCGAAGGCCACCCATTCCCCCGTCGGAGACCAAGCCGGAGAGTCGCACCAGTTCAGGCTGGTCAGGCGCTTGGCGCGCTCGGTGCGCATGTCGAGCAGATAGACCTGCGGGTTGCCGGAGCGGTCCGACACGAACGCGGCTTGGGAGCCGTCCGGCGAGAACGTCGGCGAGCTGTCCGCCCCGAAGTGCTGGGTCAGCCGGGTCAGCGTGCCGTCGGCCAGCGTCTTGACGTAGAGGTTCGGGCTCTTCTGCCGCGACAGGGTCATCAAGAGCTGGGTGCCGTCCGGCGAGAAGCCTCCGGCGATGTTGAGCCCCTGCTCGGTCGACAAGGGGCGCGTGCGGCCCTGCAGCAGGTCGATGGCGAAGATGTCCGGGTTGCCGTCCTTGTAGGTCGTGAAGGCGATGAGCTTGCGGTCCGGGGAGAAGCGCGGCAGGAGCGCGATCGAGTTGTCGCGCGTCAGCGCGCGCAGGCTCGCGCCGTCATAATCCATCATGTAGATCTCTTTATGGCCGGTCTGGTCGTTGGCGAAGGCGATCGCCGTGCGCGCGATCCCCGCCCTGCCGGTCAAAGCCTGCACCAGGTCGTCGGAGATCCGGTGAGCCGCCGTCCGCAGGAAGGCCGCGTCTTGCTTGTAATAGCGCTCGAAGACCGCTTGGCCGCCGTTTAGGTCCGTCAGGCGCACCGTCAGGGCCGCTTTGGCGCCGGAGGAGGCCTTCAGCGTCAGCAGCCAGCCCGCTCCTTTGACCTTCCAATCGCGGCCGATCTCCTCCAGGTTCGTCCCGTTGAAATGCGGGCCTTCCTCCAATAGGTTGAAATAGCGCGAGAAGAGCAGGTCTCCCCGGACGATCTCCTGGACGTTCCGGGCCAGAAGGGTGTCCTCGCCTTTGGCCGGGTCCTCGCCGATGAACGGCGGCATGGCCATCGCCAGCTTCGGGGGTTCCCCGGCTTTGCCGGACAGGTTGATGTAGACGTCGCTGCCCTCAGCGCGGGCCGGCCCGGGGCAAAGCGCCAGCAGGCCCAGCAGGACGAGCCCTCCGGTCACTCGACGACGTCCTTCTTGGTCAGCTTCTTGAGCTGGGTGGCGGCGGCCTTCGCCTCGGGGCTCTTGGGGAAATCGGCGGTCACCGACTCCAGATATTGCTTGGCTTCGTCGAGGTTCTTCTCGAGGTTGATCAAAGACAGGGCATACATCAAGCGCGCCGAGGCCGTCATCTCGCTCTTCGGGTAGCGGTCGAGCACGGTGGCGAACTGCCTGCCGGCGGCCTCCCATTTCTTGCTGCCGAAATAGGCCTCGCCGAGGTTGTAGGTCGCCACGTCGATCAAAGACCCCTTAGGGTACTTCGACGTGTACTCCTCGAAGCCCCGCGCGGCCAGGTCGAAGCTCTTCTTCGCCAGGCGCACCTCGGCCGTGTGGAATAATTCCGTCGGCGCCCCTTGATTGGCTTGGTTGACCAGCACCTCTTCCTGCTTGGCCAAGGAGGCCTCTTGCTTGGCCAGGGAGACCTTCTGCTCCTCGATGCCCTTGGCCTGCTGGGTCGTCAGCGAGGAGCCGATGGCGGCCACCTTGTTCGAGATGCCGGCGCTCAGGTCGTCCATCTTGGTGCCGAGCTTGACCATCTCCTGCTGGGAGGATTTTATCGTTTCCGTATACGCCGTCAGGCTCTCGTGCAGGGCCTTCATCTGCACCGACAGGTCGGCTTGGTTGGCTTGCATCGAGGTGATCGTGCCCTTCAGGTCGGTGACCTGGTGCTTCAGCTCATCGGCCTGATTCTCCAGGCCTAAAAGGTCCTTTTGCGTGGCGCAGCCCGAGAGCAGCAGGCCCGCCAGCAGCGGGGCCAGCCGCTTCATTGCGCGCGCGCGTGCGGGGGCACGACGCCGGCGGCCATCCGGGTGCGGATGCGCGTCTCGCCGCGGCGGTTCTGCGCCCAGCACTCTTCGGTCGATTCCAGGCAGGCCGGGCTCTCCTTGCCGTAGGAGATCGTCGCCACCGATTTTCCGCGCACGCCCAGGCGGATATAGTACTCCCGGATCTCCTTGGCCCGCTTCTGCCCTAGGGCCAGGTTGTACTCGATGGTGCCCCGCTCGTCGCAGAAGCCGGCCACCAGGACCTCGAGGTCCTGGCGCTGCTTCAGGTAGGCCGCGTTCGTCTTGAGGATGTCGAGGTTGCCTTCCTTGAGGACGGAGCTGTCGTAATCGAAGGTGATCGTGCCCAGCTGCGGGATCGGCGTGAACTCCGCGCCGCGGATGCCGGCTTCGGTGGCGTCGACGCCCGCCGCCGCGATCTCGTCGGCGGCGGCCTTGTCGGCGGCGATCTTCTCGGCGGCGGCCTTCTCCGAAGCGGCCCTCTCCGCGGGGGTCTCCTTGCGGACGTAAGTCGGTTTGGCGCAGCCGACGACCAGGATGGCGCAGGCGGCCAGGGTCAGCCAAAGGCGATTAAGGTCAGCTTTGGTGGTCATGTCCCCATCATAGCAAAATTGCTTCTAGGAGGCGGTCGAGGACGTCTTCGAGAGCACGCGGCCGGAGGGGTCCAGCTCGTAGGAGATCGGCTGGCAGGTGCCGATGTTGACTTCCATGATCTGCGCGGGGGTCAGGCCCTCGAGCTTCATGATGATGGCCCGAAGGCTGTTGCCGTGGGCGGCGATCAGGACGGTCTTGCCGGCCTTGGCCAGCGGCAGGATATGGGCCTCGAAATAGGGCAGGGTCCGCTCGGCCGTATCCTTCAGGCTTTCTCCGCCCGGCGGCTTCACATCGAAGGAGCGCCGCCAGATATGGACCTGGGCGTCGCCGTATTTCTTGGCGGTCTCGGCCTTGTCGAGGCCCTGCAGGTCGCCGTAATGGCGCTCGTTGAGGGCCTTGTCCTTCTCTACCGGCAGGTCCGCTCGGCCGATCTCGCGCAGGACGATGTCCAGCGTCTGCTGGGCCCGCTTCAGCTCGGAGGTGAAAGCCTTGTCGAAGGGCGTGCCTTTCAGCTCGCGGCCGGCGCGGTGGGCCTCCTGGTCGCCCAGAGGCGTGATCGGCACGTCCACCCAGCCCGTGAAGCGGTTCTCCAGGTTCCATTGCGACTGCCCGTGGCGCAGAAGGACGATGCGGCCCATGCTACTGATCCGCGGCCGACGTGGAGGCCAGCATCTCTTTGACCTTGTTGCGAAAATCCTCAAGGTGGACCGGCTTGGCCAGGAAATCGGCGCCCGCGGGGTCGGCGATCTCCTTGAGGATGTCCTCGGCCGAGGCCTCGCCGCTCATGAAGAGGATGGGCGTCGTCAAGGATGCCTGGTTGCGGCGCAGGGATTCGTAGAGATGGGCGCCGGTGGCGCCGGGCATGTGGTAGTCGAGGATGATGAGCTCGGGGCGGAAGGCCCGCGCCTTCTGCATCCCCTCCACCGGCTCGCCGGCGGACTCCACCTCGTGCTTGTCGCGCGTCAAGACTTCGATGAGGAGGGAGACGATCTCGAAATCATCGTCTATGATCAGGATCCGGGCCACGCCTCATTATACTCTGTGGGTGACTCGAAGGGAAGGGGAGCGCGGGGGGCGGTGCTTGGCGGCCTTCATCTTGAACATCCCGCGGTCGGCCTGGCGTATGAGGTTCGAGAGCGAGCCCGTGGGATGCAGGGTGGCCACTCCGTAGCTGCAGGTGACGCCGCTGGCTTCGATCTTGGTCCGGGCGCAGCTGACGATGCGTTTGGCCGCCTTCTCGGCGCGCACGGCCGGCAGGCCCGGGAGCAGCACGACGAACTCGTCGCCCCCGTAGCGGTAGGCGGAGTCCACCTCGCGGCGGATGCTGCCTTCGACGGCGGCGCCGAAATCCTTGAGGATGCGGTCGCCCTCCAGATGGCCGAACTGGTCATTGGCTTGTTTGAAGCCGTCCAAGTCCATCAGGATCATCGAGAGCTTGTAGCGCTGACGCTTGGCGCGGCTGGCTTCCTGCGCCAGGCGCTCGTGGAAGTGCCGCTGGTTGTAGAGGCCGGTCAGATTATCGGTGATCGACAGCTCGCGCAGGCGGCGCTCGAGCTCGACGCGGCTGGAGATGTCCTTGGAGATGGCCATCGTGCCGATGACCTTGCCGCCGCGGTCGCGCAGCAGCGAGACCGACATGCTGACGTGGGTCTGGCGGCCGCCCAAGCCCTTGAGGATCGTCTCATGGTTCTTGAGGCTGCCTTCCTTGCGCAGCAGCCGCATGACCTTCTCGGCCTCCGGCTTGCCGCCGGCGTAGAGCTGGTGGGCGGATTTGCCCACGACGTCGGCCATCCCGAGGCCCAGCATGGCCTCGGCGCCCGGGCTGAAATAGATGATGCGGCTCTCGGTGTCGGTGGTGCAGATCGCGTCGCTGGTCGAGGCGATGATGGCCTCGAAATACTCCTTGGCGCGGATGAAATCGGTCGATAGGTGGACGAAGGGCTCGGGCCGCATCGCCGGGGTGGCTGCCATGCCGTAAGAATACCGGGAAAGGGGGAGGGCGGACAGTGCTGTAGGGCCCAAGGCGGGGGCAGTCAAAGGGCTGGACCAGCGGGGGACTAAGGGCCTACTTGGGGGCGGCGCCTTTGCGCCGCTTTTCTATATGGGCGAAGGTGCGGTCGATCTTTCCCTTGAGCGTGTCGAGGTCGATGGGCTTGACGAGGTAGTCCACGGCGCCGAAGAGCAGGGCGTCGTTGAGCGTGCCGGCATCGGCCAGGCCGCTGACGACGAGGATGGGGATGTCCGAGGTTTTATCGTCGTTGCGCAGCTCGCGGGTAAGGCTGATGCCGTCTTGGTCGGGCATCATGATGTCCATCAGGATCAGGTCGGGCCGCTGGGCCGCCAGGGACTCCTTGGCCTTTTTGGCGTTGACCGCGCAGGAGACGTCGAACCCGAGCAGGGAGAGGGCCGACTCGTAGAATTCGCAGACCGAAGCGTCGTCATCGATGGCGAGGATGCGTTTCTTGGCGGTGGGCATATCAGCGCTTAGTATAGCCCTCGCCGCACCAATTGTCCAGGCTCAGTATTAAGGTTCCCGAGCGATAAGCTAGAAGGGCGAAGCCCACCAGCACGGCGTCGATGCCTATGGCCATCAGAGGGGTGGGGTGGAATCCCGCCCCGAAGCAGCCGCAGTTGGGCAGGTAGAGCCCGCGGGCCTTGGCCGAGAGCAGGGCTCCGATGAAGACGAGCAGCAGCGCGCCGGCGGAAGCGGCGGCGGCGCGCGTCAGGTAGCCGAAGATCAGGGCGAAGCCGAGCACGACTTCCGCCCAAGGCATGAAGGTGGCCAGCATCAAGATCAGGTCCTGGGAGCGCAGCAGCTGATAGCCCTCGATGACGATGGAGAACTCTTCCGGGGGGGCCGCGGCCTTCATGGAGCCCGAGATGACGAGGACCAGGCCGACGACGAACCGTCCGGCCAGCCCGGACCATGCGGGCAGTCTCGGCGTCGGGGGGGCGGAGGGGGCTCGGGGCTCTTTCATCCTCGCCTCTTGAGCTTGTCGATCCATATCGTGCCGAGGGTGCTCAGCTGGCGCGCCCCGACGAAGCGCTTGCCGTTGATGAAGAAGGTGGGCGTCGAGCTGACCCAGCGGACCTCCCCTTCCTGCATGTCGCCGGCGATGCTCAGGTCGACTTCGGCCTCCGGCAGGCAGGCCTCGAAAGCCTTCATGTCGAGGCCGAGGCCCTTGGCGTAGCCGTTGATGAGCTCGGGGGCTTTCTCGTTGGACCAGGCCGCCTGATTGTCGTAGAGGGCGTCATGCAGTTCCCAGAACTTGCCTTGCCGCCCGGCGCACTCCGACGCGCGGGCCGCCGGGCGCGCCCAGGCATGCGCATGTTCCAGCGGGAAATGCTTGAAGATGAAGCGGATGTCGCCGCCGTAGAGCTTCAAGAGGTCGCGCATCGGAGGCTCGGCGACCTTGCAGGCCGGGCACTGGAAGTCGGAGAACTCGACGATGACGATCGGGGCGCTTGCGGCGCCTTTTTGCCGGTACGACGGGGCGTCGGGGGAATAAGGCTTCTGGGTCCGGCGCAGGGAGAAGACGAGCGCGCCGGAGGCGAAGAGGACGGCGGCGGCCCCAAGAGCGTAGCGACCCGGTCCGCTGCTGGAAGGCATGGCTTACTATAGGAATTTAAGCGGCCGAAAAAAAGCCCCCGCCCCTTTTGGGGGGCGGGGGCCGACGGAAGGCGTTATTTCACCAGCTTGGCGGCGTCGACGATGCCGGCGCCCTGCTGGGCCGGCGGCACGCCGGCTAGAGGCGTGGCGGCCGCTTTGAGGGCGGCGCGCACCGCGCTGTCTCCGGAGAGCCCCTTGGCCGCGATGGCCAAAGCCGCCAGGCCTGCGACGTGAGGCGTCGCCATGGAGGTGCCGGAGAGCGAGCTGTAGCCTCCGCCCATGTAGGTGGAATTGACGTCGACGCCCGGGGCGAGCAGCGCCACTTCCGGCCCGCGGCTGGAGAAGGAGGCGACCTTGTCGTTCTTGTCGGAGGCGGCGATGGCGATGGCGCCCGGATAAGCGGCGGGGAAGCCCACCGCGCCTCCGGAGTTGCCGGCGGCGGCGATGAGCACGACGCCGCCCTTGACCATGGCTTCTACGGCGGCTTTCAGCGAGTCGTTGCCGCGCGAAGCTCCCAGCGACATGCTGGCGATCTGCATCTTGTTGTCGACGGCCCACTGCATGCCGGCGATGACGTCGCTGAAGGTGCCGGAGCCGTTGGCGTCCAAGACCTTGACGCCGTAGAGCGCGACCTTGGGGGCGACGCCGACGACGCCGGCTTCGTTGTCGACGGCGGCGATCGAGCCCGAGCAATGCGTGCCGTGCCCGTTGTCGTCCTTGAAGTCGGCGGGCTTGTCCTTGTTCGTGGCGTTCCAGCCGCCCGCGATCAGGGGCTTGAGCTCGGGGTGGTCGTAGTCGATGCCCGTGTCGATGACGACGAGCTTGACGCCGTCTCCGCGGGTCACGGCCCAGGCGGCGGGGGCGTTGACGCGCGTGATGCCCCAAGGAGTCACCTGGGCGTCGGTGGACGGGTCTTGCGCGGGCAGCGCGCGCCCGACGGCCTTGAAGGGCCTGATGATGGATTTGACGTCGGGCAGCACGATGTCGTGCAGCGTCGCCGGCGTGCTGAGCCAGTTGATCTTGGGGTCCTCGTCGATGCGCAGGACCTCGGTCTTGACGCGCAGGCGTCCTTCGGCGGTCTGGATCTGGCCGGAGGGCACCGCGATGACCACGGCGTTGATGAGGCCGAGCTCGCGGGTGACCTTGGCGCCGCTGGCCGTGGCGATGCTGACGCGCTGGGCCGGGGACGTGCTTTCCTTGAAGACGACGATGCGCTGGGTCAGGACTTCAGGGCCGACTTGAGCGTGAGCCGCTGCGGCCAACGACAGACCGAGGGCGAGCAGCCCAAGGTGTTTGGTGATCCGGGTCATAGCACCTCCGTGCATTAGGGGTAAGCAAGCCGATGCTAGCACATCTTTCCCAAAAGGCCTAGGCCCAAAATGGGCCTATTGGCCCGTTATTTTCAGGGGGGGTATCGCGGGCCGGGTTTGATAGAATCATCCCGTGTCGAGATACGCTGAGGACTACGCGCCTTGGATCGTCGGCTTCTTCCTGCTCTTCGCCCTCGGCCCCGCCATCCTGCTGCTGCGCAAGCTCTACGGCGCGCTGGCGCAGGTTCCCGCCAAGCTCAAGAAAGCCTTCAGCAACCCCGTTTTGGACGGCGTCTCGGCCCGCCTCGCGCTGACCCGAAAGGTCTGCCCGGTGCGGATGTTCACCAACGATCCCAAGGATCCCACTTACTGGCTGGAAGGACGCTTCGAGGGCCGCATGCTCGGGGTCCTGGACCGCGGCGTGGTCTGGCTCGGAGCGCCCGACTCGGCCACCCTCTGCGCCTTCGGCCGGGACCCGCAAGGCGCTTGGATCGGCCGCGACTTCACCGGCAACGAGGCCAACCCCCTGCTCAAAGACGCCGCCCTGCTGGCGCTGCTGTCGGCGTTCTCGGGGGCCGTCGCCTCGGTCTCGGTCCTGGGCGACGCGCTGGAGGCTGGGGTGGCGTGGAAAGGGGCCCAGACCGAGGCCCTCCTCGCCGATATCAGGACCCTGTCCGCGTTCAAGGACCGTATCGAAGCCCTGGACTCGCCCTTGGTGCGAGCCGTCATGCGCGGCGACGAGGCCGCGGCCCAGGCGCTCATCAGGGCCGGGGCCGATCTGGAAGCGCTGAGCATCGGATATCTCAACGCCCTGACCGCCGCCGCGGCGGCCGGAAAGACCGGCCTGGTCAAGCTTCTGCTGGCCGCCGGCGCCAAGGTCCAGCCCGAGTCCGGCTTCCCGCTGCATGCCGCGGCCCGGGCCGGGCATCTGGAGACGGTCAAGGCCCTCGTCGACGCGGGGGCGAGCGTCGATGCTCTCGATGCTCGCGGCGCTACGGCGCTCATCGAGGCCGCCAAGGATGGCAGGGAAGACGTCGTCGCCTTCCTGCTCTCCAAGGGAGCCGACGTCGACGCGGCGGACTAGCGGACCACGCCCAGCTCGACGAAGGCCCCGTCGGTCATCACGATGTACGGCCGCTCCTCGAAGCCCAGCCCGCCCTTGCCGTCATGCTCGATGACCTGCAGCTTGCCCATGCCGTAGCCCATCGGCCCCATCGAGTAGTAATGGGCCTCTAAGGTGTAGGGCCCGGCGCGTCGCTCCTTGGGCCCTCGGATCGTGAAGCACTCCGGGCCGTAGCCCGTGGTCACGTCGGCGTAGAGCTCGCCGCCCGAGGCCAGCTTGGGATTGCTGTAGAAGGCATGCCCCTTGCGCGAATCATGGATGTGGAAGTCCACGTCGTTGGCGTCGGTCTCCCAATTGAGGACGAAGCGCACCGACGGCCCGTCTTCCTTGATGCCGCCCGCTTTCTCCAGCTTGGCTAGGATCTCCGGCCGCCGCGAGGGTTCGGCGCGCATCCAAGCGGCGGCCGCCAAGCCCAGGTCTTCCTTTAGTATCCGGGAGACTCCTCTGAAGCGGCCTTCCGGATAGTGCCGCGCCGCGCCCTCGGCCAGCGCCTCGAAGGCCTCCTGGAACTTTCCTTCCTTCAAGAGAGCGAAGGCATAGAGGCGGTGGCTGGAAGGATGATCCGGGCGGCTTTCTCGCGCTTTGCGGAAGCTGTCGGCGGCCAGCTCCAAGGCGGCCCGCCCGGCTAAGCGCTCCAGGCGCGCTCCCGCGAAACGCCGCAGGTCCGCGCGTGACGGGTATAAGTCGATGATCGAGCCGTAGGCCCGGGCCGCCGCTTCCGGCTGGGCCGAGCGCTCCAGCGCTTCCCCGAGGGCGACGAGGGCCAGCAGGTCGCCGGGCGACTCCGACACCCAAGCCCGCGCCGCTCGAGCGGCAGGCTCCATGCGGCCGGCCGCCAGCTGGTCCATGATCTCTTTATACTTTCCCGTGAAAGGCGTGCGTTTCCGAGGCGCTTCCTCGGTGAAAGACGCCGCCCCGGCGAAGCCGGAGGGTCTTGGCGCCGCCATTTCGGCCATGGCCGGGGCGGAGGCGCCGTCTGAGGATTCGAAGGAGCGGGTCGCGCGCTGGTCGGCCGAGAACGACTCGGCGCTTGCGCCCGCGGCGCCGCGCACGGCGGCGACGGCGCTATGCTCGCGGCGGTTTAAAGACGTCTTGGCGGCGGGAGGAAGAGGGCGCGGGATGAAGACGAGGTCGGCGGGCTTGCGCTGCGTCAGCGTCAGCCGCCGGTCTTCGATGGTCATGATCTGGGCCAAGGCCGCGCGGTCGATGCCGAAGCGGGCATAGTCTTCTTCGGTCTCAAGGATGAGCAGCGCCGTGTAAGGGGAGATCACTCTGCGCCGGGTCGAAAGCTCCACGATGGCTTGCCGGATCTTGGCCTTGGCCTCGGCGCCGTCGGCGGAGGCTTCCCGGCCGAGCAGGCTGGTGATCTCGGCCTGGGCCGCGGCGCGCTCCAGCAGCGGTTGGTCTTCGACGCCGAGATCTTCGGAGACGGTCGCCAGCGAAACGCCGCCTACGGTGACCGACAGCGGCATGCGCTCGGGCAGCCGGGCGTAGACCAGCACCTCGTCTCCGGCCTGGACGCCGTCGAGCCTCTTGGGCCAGGACCAAGTGGAGCCTTGGACCGAGACCTCCAGGGCCGAGCGGGTGGCGGCGGTGAGCTTGCGATGGATCTCCGCGGGCTCCAGAGCTCCGCTCACCGCGACGCCGTCGCGGGGCAGCCCCGCGGCGGCCAAGCTCCTGAGCAGGCCGTCGTCTCTGATGCCGCCGACGGCGACGGCGTCCAGGCGCTGGGCTCCCGAGGCTTTGAGCGCGCGTACCGCCGCTTTCAGCTCCTCGGCCTCGGCGGTCCCCGCCGTGGCCACCCCATCGGAGATCAGGAGCAGGCGCTTGGCGGGCCGCTTCGCCAGGGCTTTTCCGGCCCAGGCCAGGGCTTTCTTGAGGTCCGAGGCGCCTAGCGCGCCGCGCTTTTTCAGACGCGAGACCTCGTCTGGGCCGAAATCGCCGGCGCGGCCTTCGAAGACGGGCCAGACGTCTTGGTCGAAGGCGGCGATGGCGACCGGCACGCCGGCGCCCGCGCCGCGGGCCAGCCCTTCGACCAGCTTGGAC
Organism: uncultured Elusimicrobia bacterium; assembly: GCA_964510095.1. Classification (GTDB taxonomy): domain Bacteria; phylum Elusimicrobiota; class Elusimicrobia; order UBA1565; family UBA9628; genus JBBTLF01. Next base: position 11,938 of record CAZEAE010000030.1, read on the forward strand.
AGCAGGCGCAGCTGCTCTTCGAAGCCCAAGGCGCGCGAGGCGCTGGAGTCGAAGAGGATGAGGAGGGAATCGATCTCATCGGGCTGGGAGCTCATCACCGGCCGCAGCCGCAGCACGGCCAGCTCCGCCCCGCGCAAGGCCTGGGGAGACCGAGGCGGGGCCGCTGAAAAGTCGCTTGCGGGGACGAAATCCGTCCGCTTGAGCTCTCCGAGGATCAGGCCTTGCGAGGCCGCGGCTACATCGAGCTCTCCGACCTCGGGAAGGCCGCGCAAGGAGAGGATATAAGGCTCAGCCGCGCCTGCCAGCTCCTGCGAGTAGGAGACGATGAGCTCTTTGACCCCGTGCGCGGGGATGGGAAAGACCCGTGCCGTGAACTCGTTGCCGGCGCCTTTTTCCAACAACGCCGGGTCCTGCCGGCGGTGGAGGAAATCCTCGTAGGCGGCGCGGGCCTTCTGCAATTCGACGACCTCGCCTTCCTGCCAGCGGGCTTCCTGCCGCATCGCGAAGCGGCTGACCGAGGCTCCTTGCGGCAGCACCAGCCGGAAGCGGCCCTCCAGGACCCGGGCCTGAGGGTTCTCGAAGGTCAGCCGCAGCTCGGTGAAGGCCAAGGGACCCCTTAAGACCGCGCGCGCCTTGAGGCCCTTGAGCCGCAGGCCGGTGCCGTCTGAGGCGGTCAGGCTCAGCGGGCTCGAAGAACCCCCGTCTTGCCTGACGGGGGTGAGCCCGCTTGCGGTCAGCACCCCGGCCATCAGAAGCGTCCCGGCGCCCAGCGCTGCGTTTCTCATGCGGCCTCCATGCACATCCACGGCTATGGGACACCGGCGTCGGCGCTTTGTTCCGGGAAGTTTGCTCCCGCAAAGGCCCCGCGTCAGCCCTCGCGGGCCAGCGACTCCAGGAAATCCTCGTAGGGCACGGCTACCTCGCCTTTAGAGAATTTCTGCCGCGAAGAACCCCGATAGACGATCCGTTTCTCGACCGGCTTGTCGGCGACCTCTTCGAAGGACCGCAGGCCCCTTAGGTCGGTCTCATGGACGCGTGAGCCGGACTTGCACTCCACGGCCAAGAGCTTCTTGCCCTGGTCGATGACGAGGTCCACCTCGGCCCCCGCGTCGGTCCGGTAGGAGCTCAACTTCCAGGGTTTGTGGCGGGAACGGATGAGCGTGAGGCACTGCAAGATGATCCAATGCTCGAATAGAAAGCCCCGTTCGCTAGGGCTTAAAGGATGGCGGTGCAGACCCAGCAGGGCGTTGCGCACCCCGGTGTCAAAAAAGAGGAAGCGATCACGTTGGCTCACCCGCCTGCGGCTTCGCTTGGGGTGGTAGGCCGGAAGGCGGAAGGCGATGAGCGTGTCCTCCAGAATGGAATAGAACCGCCGCACGGTTTCCTTGGGAAGCTCGCTGTCGGACGCGACCTTGGAATAGTTGATCCACCGGCCGCTGGCTTCGGCCGCCACGTCAAGGAACCGCGCGTAGGCCCCCAGGTTGCGGCTCAAGGCCTCGGCCTGGATTTCCTCTCTAAGGTACGTCGCCGCATAGCCCTCAAGGACATCAGCCCCCTCTTTCGAGTCCAAATAGATCCCCGGGAGAGTCCCCAATTGAAGCGCGCGGTCCAAATCCAAAGACCGGCCCAACTCCCAGAAGGAAAGGGGATCCATGTATTCCAGCAGGATGCGTCCCGGCAGGAGATTGGCTCCCCCGCGCTTGAGCTTTCGGGCGCTGGACCCCGTCAGAAGGAAGCGATGCGGACAACCCTCATCAAGAAGGGCCTGAACCATGTTGAGCAGAGGGGGAACCCGCTGGATCTCGTCGATGAGGACGAGGGAAGGTCCGTCAAGGACCGCAAGCTCCCGACGCAGACGACCGGGATCTTTTGAATAACTCAGGAACGCGCCCTCATCCGCGAGGTTGAGGATGTATTTTGGGCCCAGGGAGCGGCAGAGGGTGGACTTGCCGACCTGCCTGGGACCTAACAGCAGGACATGCTTGGTCGTGCCGCGCAGCCTGGCCTCTATATCCCTGTCCATATGTAGGTAGTTTACATCGCAAATGACCCAAATGCAAGACTAGAGACCCACAGGTCCTCGCCGGGCCGGATTTGCTAGGATAGGCGCATGCAACAGGCGATCGGCCTGCTGGTCTTGGGCTTGGCGGCGGGCGGCCTCAGCGGCATGGTGGGCATCGGCGGCGGCGTCCTCATCGTCCCGGCGCTGGTCTACTTCTTCGGCCTTTCCCAGCAGCAGGCGCAAGGCACGACCTTGGCGCTGCTCATCCCGCCCATCGGCTTGGCCGCGGCTTGGACCTACTATAAGCAGGGCTTCGTCGACCTTCGCATCGCCGGCCTGATCATCCTGGGCTTCATCTTCGGCAGCTACTTCAGCGCGCAATGGGCCGTGCAGGTGCCGGCGGCGCTGCTGCGCAAGATCTTCGGCTCCTTCCTCTTCATCGTTTCCCTGAAGATGATCTTCGGCCGCTAATCTATCTGGCGGCCTGGGACGCTTCCTCAGGCGTGAGCACCGTCACTATGCGGTAGATGCGGCATAGCTCGGTCTCCTGGATATCGTGGTTCTCCGCGGCGCCCCACGAATTGCGCGTCTTGAAGACCGCCCCCTTGCCCTCTTCCATCCGGTAGCCGACGATGGCGATGGCATGGTTGGCATGCGCGGTGACGTCGGTCTGCCCCCAAGCCGGCAGTCCTGACAGCGACATCGAGATGGAGATGGGGCGTCCCTTGGGGGCGGCGTGCAGCTCTTTCAGGATAAGCTCTCCCTGGGGGATGCCGGCCTTCTTGCAATCCTCTTTCGAGGTCTTAGCGGCCTTGTCGCCCAGGTAGGCGAAGCTTTTTTCCAGGGCGACGAAGCCTTTTAGCTTGGCCGCCGAAGAGGCCCGCTGCTCTGCGACCTTCGGATCGTTGCCTCGCAGGAAGCGTTCCAGGATGTTCTTCGACAGAGGGGCGTCCTGCAGCTCGGCCCAATGAGCGCGGGGGTCGTAGAACAGTTTCTCGAGCCAGCTCATCTCCTGATAGCGCTTCTCGATGCCCTCGAGCGTCTTGACCTCGGCGGCCCTGTACTTGAGATAGCGGTCCAGGAAATCCCGATACTCGAGGTCACTGGCCACCCCGTTGGCGATGGCGTAATTGATATCGCCGATGACGTCGTTGCCTTCGGATAGCTTGCACTTGCCGGTGGCGCAGAACTCGTTGTATAGATCCTTGCTCATCACGGTGCGCCGCATGAAGACGTCCGCTTCGGCGAAGCGTATCTTCTCGCCGTATTTGCGGTTGTAGGCGGCCTCGAGGACGGCTATCGAGCTGAAGGCATGGCAGGAGCCCACGGAGCATTGATTCCGGTTCGAGGCTCCCGTGAGCTGAGGCAGCAGGTCGACCTCCTTGACCCCCTTGCCGGCGACGCCGCCGACGGCTTGGCCGGCTTCGGCGGCGGGCGCGCCGCCCGCTTGGACGTCCTTGAGCTTGAGGTCGGGGAGTTCGGCCGCCGTCAGGCGGCCGGCGAGGAGCAGGCAGACGGTAAGAAGAGAGGGGCTCTTCATGGGCCTCCGGGTGCTTGATCGTTAGGGTAGCCCCAAGGAGGTTCGGTGTCAAGGCCTACCCAAGCGAGGGCAACTTTTCTATGCTAGCGGGGTGAGCGACTGGGGGTGCTGGTGAATCCGGTGCGTTATTGCGTGCTCTTGAAGGCGCAGGACTCGCTCAAGCCGACGGAGCTGGCCCGCGTGCTGGCCGCGGCGCGCAAGGTGCCGATGATGGACATGCTCAACGCCGCCAAGGCCTGCTGGGGCATCTTAGAGGAGGACCTTCCCGAAGCCGAGGCGCGCCAATGGGCGGGACGCCTGGAGTCGGCAGGTCTGGCCGCGGTGGCCGTGCCGCGCGGGCTGCTCGAGGACCTGCCGGAAGCGGCGACGGCCGCGGCTGAGAGCTGGGCGCGGGTCGTCTGGACCCGGGTGGCGCTGGTGTCGGCTTCGGCGATCAATCAGACCTCGTCTAAGACCGTCATCACTAAAGAAGGGCCCGACATCGGGCAGAAGGCGATGAAGCTGGGCATCATGATGGCCACCGGCCTGCCGATCAACGTCGGCCCGCAGGAAAGGGAGGTGGCTCGGACGGTGGAGACCTCCGACCTGCTCTTCTATCTCGACATCGTCTTGAAGGGTCCCGATTCGCGCCTGCGCGTCGACGCCCAGGCCTTCGATTTCTCGGTGCTGGGGGAAGCCATGACCTACAGCGTAGTGACCAACTTCCGGGCGCTCGTGGAGGCCGCCGCCGCCAAGGCTCCCGGCGCCTTGCTCGGCCGCGGCACGCGGATACTGCTTTCAGGCAAGCCGGTGCGCGAGATGGGGTATGCTTCGCTCAAGGATGTCGAGCGCGAGAGCCGCTGGCTGCTCACTCTCCGCGAGCTGAAGCTGGCCTAGATGGATATCCTCCTTTCTTGAAGAGACTCGCTCACGCCGCCGCCCTCTTGGCCGCCCTGCTCGCCGCGCCGGGGGCCGCGCCGGCGGATCAGGGGTTCTACGCCAAGACGGCCGAATATCAGGGCATCCCCATCAAGGCCGCCGCCGTGGTCGGCGATGAGGCTCTGCTCAAGGCGCGCGAAAGCCTGGCGCGGCTTTTGAGCAAGACCCCCGATATCGTCTGGAACCTGCGCGCCGAGGGCGCCGAGCTGCACCTCATCGGCCGGGATCAGAAAGCCTCAGACCTTCCCGAATACCGCCATTACAAAGGTCAGCTATGGGAGGGCGAGGTCGATTTCGACGAACGGGCCCGGGGGCTGGGCGACCGGACCGTGGCCTGCGCGGAGGAGAACCTGCTGAGCCTGCCCACCGACAGGTTCGACGACCATCGCGAGGTCTGCATCCATGAGATCGCGCATGCGATCATGGGCTACGGGGTCTCCGAGGCGGTGAGACGCAAGATCGTCCGGCAATACCGCCGCTCGATGGGGAGGGGCCTGTGGCGGACCTCGTACGCGGCCAAGACCCCGGATGAGTTCTTCGCGGAGCTGGCCATGTGGTACCATGCGGCCGAGGGAAACGCCGGCGAGCTGGGCGGGATCATGGGCTCCGGGCCGCAGTGGTTGGGAAGCTACGATCCCGAGGCGTACAAGCTCATCGACGATATCTTATCGGCGCGCGAGCCTGTCGAGAGGTTGGTGGAGCTGAGGCCTTTGCCGGCGGACCGGGAAGAAGGCCTCAGGCCGCGGTTCTGGGGGAAGGCGACGGCCATCACCGTCGTCAACGGCACGCCGCGCGAGCTCCAGGCGGTCCGGTTGACCTATTGGGGCAAGCGCAAGCATTGCGGCAAGGTCATGCCCGGCGAGCCGTTTCGAGTCGAGACCCGCGCCGCGCAGCCCTGGCTGTTCTTGGATGACGGCGGGAAGGTCTTGGCCATCTTCGTCGCTGAGCCTCGTCCGGGTTTCGCGGCGGTCCGGTGACGCGTCAGCGGACCGAGCCGTGGCCCAGGATGCGCACCGGCACCCGCAGCTCGGGGCCGGGGCCCTCGGCGGCGACCTTGCGGGCGGTCTCCTGTTCGTGGGCCGGCAGCGGCTTGCCGTCGGCCCAGTCCCGATAGAGCTTGACGACCCAATCCCGCGTGCGGCCGGGCAGAGGGATCAGGTAGATCGCGCCGCGCTCGACCTCCAGGACCGGCAGTCCCTCGGGCACCTCGACATCCACCCAGGCCTTGAAATCCTTCGCAGGCACGCCGACGGAGTCGCCGGCGACTTTAGGCACCGTCAGGAAGACCCCGGTGATGTCGGCGAAGGTCTTGCGGAAGACGCCCGGCGCCAGCTCCACGTAGGGCAGGAACCCGTTCCAGAGAGAGCCCGAGGCGAGGATGGCGGCCTGGCCTTCGGGCGTCGTATAGTGGCGGTAGACCCGGCGGGCGTCGACGGGCTTCACGCGCTCCGGCGCGCCGCGGACATCGATCAGGTCGCCGTGATTCTCCGGGTGGCCGGGATTGTAGAGCGTCTCGGTGACCTTGCCCCGAAGAGCCATGATCTTGCGCGCTCGCGCTTGCGCCAAGACGGCGATGCCCGCTGGATCGTCGGCTCCGGCAGCGCCGCCGTCCAGCCGGTCCATGACGACGGAGGCCAGGGCTTGGAGCTTTTCGGCCGGCATGGCCTTCAGATCCTCCGGGCTGAAATCCTTCAAGACCGAGTTGACCGTTTCGAGCGTCCGGCGCGCGGATGCCGCCGGAAGCTCGGCGGCGGACTCGGCGGCAGGGGCCTCGGCTCGCAAGAGCAGCGCTTCGGCCAGCGCCGGCTGCAGCGCGGCCGGGGCGGGAAGCAGGGAAGCGGGGCTGAGCGCGGGAGGCGCGAGTTCCGGCAGACGGCTCAGCGCGGGCCCAAGCAGCGAGCCTAAACGAACGAGCGGAGCTTGCGCGGCGGCGCGGGCCGAGATCGCCGCGGGCCAGCCGGGCGCGGCGGCGCATAGGAGGAGGGCGCTTAAAAACAGCTGACGGAAGATTCTCACGCTATATAGGATAGCCGGGCGCCGCGCCGGCGCCTGAGCCCTTTGGGCTGTCGGGAAGGGGGCTAAGGGCCTAGGAGAGGGAGGCCGGTTTTGCGCGAAGGCCGGCGGTCCGGTGATGGGCGCAGAGGACCTTGGAGCCGGTCTTCTTGACCCCGTTGGTCTTAAGGCAGCGATGGGCGGTGGAATACGTCGAAGCGAGCGTCATGGCTTGGCACTGCATGGTGATTCTCCCTGGGGCGGCCTTGTCCAGCTGTGGGAGATACGAAAGGCTTGGGGGTGAAGGCTGTTGAGTATAGCATTACTAGCTTCAAAGCTAGTTCTAAATCCCCGGCACCAGCCCCCGGAGGCCGCCGTCCCTCCGGGGGCTGCCAGCCGCTTTATTTGGTCGGAGCCGGAGTCGCCGCCGGGGCGGTGGTCGCCGGCGCGCCGCTGACGGGGCAGACCTTCGTGCAGTGGCGTCCGGCGAAGAAGCCGCCCGCGCCGACGGCCAAGAGCAGGGCTAAAGCCCCGATGGCCTTGCCGCTGCAGCACTTCGTCGCGCAGCAGGTCTTGCCTTCTTCCTTCACTTCTTCTTTATTGTCCATGAGTCCTCCTTTAATATACCAACCACTTAGTCAGTATTAAGCTCAAAAAAAACGGCTACTTCTTGAATCCCTTCAGATAGCCGACGGCCATGTCCTTCGCGTTGGCCAACGGCTTGGTCTCGCGCGTCGTTTTGCAGAAGAGCGTCGCGCCCTCGAAGAGGGAGAGGATGGCCTCGGCCGACTCCTTCGGCTTCAGATCCTTGCGGAAGTAGCCGCAGCAGCGTCCATCCTCGAGCACCCCGGCCAGCTGGTCCTCCCACGACCGGAAGTGTTCCGCCACCTTCAGGCGGAGCTTCTCATAGCGGTCGCCCAGCTCGTGCGCCAGGTTGCCCATGAAGCAGCCGTTTCGACGGTCTTCGGCTCCCATCACCTCGGAGAACATCCCTTCCACCAAGCGGATCGGGTCCTGTCCCTTGGCGAACTGGCTCTCCACCTTCTCGCGCATCTTGGAGGAGACATGGTCGAAGACGGCCAAGCCCAGGGTTTCTTTAGAGGGGTAATAATGGAAGAGGTTCGCCTTCTTGATGCCGGCGGCGGCGGCGATGTCGTCCATGCTGACGTCCTTGAAGCCGCGCTCGTGGATCAAGGCGGAGGCCGCCTTCATTATGTTCTCGCGCGCTTCGAGGTTGGGGGTTCGGCTCATTTATATACCATCCACTTGGTCAAGTATAGCAGGCGGGCGCGGAACTGTCAAGACCTGGTGCCGGCCGATCAGCTTTTCCAACCGCCAGACCGCGAAGGGCGCGCCCAGTCCCAAAAGCGCCGCCGTCGCCGCCAGGGCCGGCATGCCGGCGAGGCGGCCCGAAGGGTCCGTCGTCAGGAAGGCCGCCGAGGCGAACGCGGAAAGCGCGCTGGCCGCATGCGTGAAGGCGTTCTGAGCCGACAGGTAGCGGGCGCGGGAGGACGGCGGGGGCACCCGGCTGGCCAGCGCGTTGATCGATACCCAGCGGGCGGCGTTGAAGCTCATGAAGACCGAGAAGAACAAGACCGGAGGGATCCAAGGCGGCTGGAAGACGGCGCCTAAGACCAGGACCGCCGACACCAGGAGCGTGCCGGTCAGCACCGGCCACAAGGCTCGGCTGCGGTCCGTCCACATGCCGGCCAGGCGCATCGTGGCTAGGCTGGCAAGACCTCCGCCAAGGTAGAGCAGGCCCATCTGAGCGCGCGGGAAGCCCAGGTTGAACTGCATGTAGGCCGATAGGTTCGGGACCAGGAGGAAGTTGCCGAAGATCCCGCAGCCGAAGGCGACGAAGGCCATCCCCATGCGCTCATCGAACGCCAGGGGGACGGAGGCTTCCTTAGTATCGAGATGGCCGCGCATGGGAGGCAGGAGCCTGCGCGCCGCCGCGGCCAAGACAAGGGCGACGGCGCCTACGACCAGGAAGGGCGCGCGCCAACCGCCGCGGCGCGCCAGTTCGAGTCCGGCGGGCACGCCTAGGATGGAGGCCAGCGAGAAGCCCGAGGCCACGATGGCCGTGGCGCGGCCCCGGTGCGACTCGGGCGCCAGATCGGCCACCATCGAGAAGCACAGCGTGGCGGCGATGCCGCCGAAGGAGCCCGCCGCCATGCGCGCGGCCACCAGCGTCCATGTGCCGGTCGCCATGGCTCCGCTCATCGTGGACAGCCCCAGGCCCAAGACCGACCAGGTCAAGACCGAGCGGCGTTCCCAGCGGTCGAGCATCAAGGAACCGGCGATGCCCACGACGGTGGCCGCCGCCGTGTAAGACCCGCCCACGACGCCTAAGTGCGACATGGGGATGCCGAGGGCGGCGGCGAAATCCGGCCCCAGGGGCATGACCATCATGAAGTCGAGCAGGTTGACGAAGTGGACGGCGGCTAGGACGAGGAGCGGGGTCAAGCGCCTAGCACTTGCCGGGCCCGGTCGGGCGGCGCGGGTTTCATCCTAGTAGCGCGGGCGAAGGCGGGCCAGCTGTTCTTCGAAGCGCTTCTGGAAGGAGCTCGCGAGGACGTCGGTGCAGACGGCATAGCGGATCAGGGGTTCGGGGCCGCCATCGGCGCGCCGGCCTTGGAAATGCACCCCGACGATGCCGGTCTCGGTGATGACCGCGCGGTTGAGCGCCTCGCTGTCTTGGACCGGGATGCCCAGCACCTCGCGCGGGGCCTTCCAGAGCGTGAAGAAGCCGGCTTCCGTCTTGCAGGCGGGGGAAAAGCCGGCTTCGATCATCTTCGGGATCAGATAGCCCAGACGGCCGCGGTAGAGCCCGCGCAAGGACGATAGCGCCGCCGCGGCGGCCGGCCGGTCCTTGAAGAACGCTCCGTAGGCGGCCATGACCGAGGGCACGGGGCCGGAGTCGTTGTTGCCCTTGATCGTCAGGTAGTCGTCGACGAAATCCTTGCTGCCGATGAGGGCGCCCAAGCGCGCGCCGGGGTCGCTGAAGGACTTGCTGACCGAGTAGAGTTCCAGCCATTCCAGTTCGGGGTGGTCCTTGGCGACGGCGGCCAAGGAGACATGGCCTCCTCCCGCGAGCCCCGCGTAGGCGGCGTCGTTGACCAGGCGCGTGCCGTGCTCGAGGCAGTAGGCGATGAGGGCCTTCCAATCGGCGGTGTCGGCGCCGACGGCGGCGGGGTTGCCGGGGCGGATGACGAAGATGAGGTCGGCGCGGGGCCGGCCGGCGTTTTCAAGGGCTTCTTTGAGCCGGTCGATGTTCAGCCTCATGTCCTCGGAGGCCAGCAGCGGCCAAACGACGCGGTTGGCTCCCAGATAAGACGACGACCAGGTGCCGATGACGTCGTAGGCGGGCAGGTTGGAGGCGACGATGAACCCGTCGCGGCGCTTGCGGTCCGGAAGATGGAGCCCGCAGGCCAGGGGGATGAGGGCGCTGGCCGTCTTGATGCCGGCGATCGGCACGGCTTTCAGGCGCGGGTGCTCGGAGACTTTGACTCCTGTATGGAGCTCCACCATCGCGCCCGCGAAATCTTCGAGGTCCTTGTCCTCGGCGTAGGTATGGTAGTCGTAGCCCGGGTCTTGGGCGTAGCGGGCCTTCAGCCGGCGGATGGCTTCGGCGGGCACCGTGTCGGGGTTGCCTAAAGACAGGTTCAGCGGCGGCAGGCCCGTCTTTTCCGTATATTCCTTGATAAGGACATAGATCAGCTGGAAAAGGTTGATCCCGGCGGCGGGGATGCGGCGGCTCATCGCGGCCAGCGGAGGCGCATCGGGAGAGTATAGCGGAGACGGCCTTTCAAGGCAACGGCCTTGACGCGGGGTGATTGCTTGGCTATCCTGCTGGCATGGAAGCGGTCGTCGAAGGCGCGAAGCTCTATTACACCGACAGCGGCGGCGCGGGCCTTCCGGTCGTCTTCATCCACGGCTTCCCCTTCAGCGGCGCGATGTGGCAGCCGCAGGTGGAGGCTTTGTCGAAGGCGGGCCACCGCGCCATCGCCTACGACGTGCGCGGCCACGGGCGCAGCGACGTCGGCGACGGGCTCTACACGATGGACCTCTTCGCCGAGGACCTGCTCGGGCTGCTCGACGAGCTGTCGCTGAGCTCGGCCGTCTTCTGCGGCTTGTCGATGGGCGGCTATATCGCCTTGAGGGCCGCCGAGAAGGCGCCGGGGCGGGTCAAGGCCTTGGTCTTGGCCGATACGCGCAGCGAGCCCGATGCCAACGCGGCCAAGCACCTTCGCGCCGCCGCGATGAAGACCATCCTCCGGCTGGGGACGGCGGCCTTCGCCGAGGATTTCGTCAAGAACCTCTTCTCGCCGATGACGCTGGCCGCCGCGCGGCCCTGCGTGGACCTCATCAAGGGGCTCATGAAGACCAACCCGCCGCTGGGCATGCGCGGCGCCCTGCTGGCCTTGGCCGCGCGGCCTGACGCCGCGGCCTTCCTGCCTTCGATCAAGGTCCCGGTCCTGATCTTGGTCGGCGAGCACGATGCCCTGACGCCGCCGGCCCTTTCCGAGTCGATGAGGCGCGCCATCCCCGGCGCCCGGCTCCAGGTCATCGAAGGCGCGGGCCACTTGAGCAGCCTCGAGAACCCCGAGGTCTTCAACGCCCACCTGCTCGCCTTCCTGAAAGACCTTTAGGGGGCCCTTCGGCCTAAAAAAGCGTAGGTCCAAAGAATGCCGGGCCTGGGTCTAATGTCGGTCGCGGAATAGAAAGAACCGCGCTAGACTCTACCTAGAGAAATCGTAGATGAAGAAGACCAAGGCTCTGCGCTCGGCTCTCTCGTCGCTCCTCGCCTTGCTCGTCGTCGTCGCCCCGTGGCCCGCCTGGGCGGCCAGCGCGCGCATCATCAACGCTCCGGCCGTCCGCCCCGCGCCCGTCGCCGGCGCCCCGGCCCTGCTCCAGGCGCTGCGTCATCCGCTCACCCCGCCGGCGCTCTCGCTGGGCGCGCCTTCGCTCTCCGCCTCGGGCCTTGCGGCCGCGCCTTCCGTCCTCCCGGCCCAGGCCGCCGCGCCCTCGCTCGAAGCTCCGGCCGACGTTCCCGCGGCCGAGTTCGGCCCCGCCGCCGCCGGTCTCATCGGGGAAGCGGCGGTCAGCGGCAAGACCGTGGTCATGGTCGGCACCAAGGGCTCGCGACCGTTCATCATCGAGGAAGCCGTCCGCGTGGCCAAGCAGCTGGGCTTGACGCTCGTGCTCGTCGACGACCCCGAGAACCGGGCCAATTCGGTCAAGGACATCCCGGACTCCCACTTCATCCCCGTCGGCGTCAACACCCGCGACCCCAAGCAGATGGACGTCATCGCTAAAGCCGTGGCCGCCCACCCCGAGGCCGCCAAGGCCCATGCCGTCGTCAGCTTCATGAGCCTTTACGCCAACCTGACGGGCCGCATCACCGACCGTCTCGGCGTCGCAGGCATCCCGGGTACGGCGGTGGCCGCGGCGGACAACAAGCCCGAGGCGCGCCGCATGCTCAACGTGGTGCCCGGGCTCGAGGTCGCCTTCCGCGAGCTGGGTACCGTGCAGCAGGCGCGCGAGGCCTACCACGAGGTGTCGGGCAACGGCAAGTACAAGGTCATCCTCAAGACCAGCCGGGGGGAGAACAGCCGCTTCCTGGCCATGGGCATCAAGTCCGAGGACGCGGCCGCCGAGGCTTACCTCAAGATGGACGCCGCCGTGCGCGATTTCGTCGCTCGGCCCGAGGCCAAGCACACCACTTTCGCGACGCACCCCGGCTTGATGATGGAGCGCATGCTGGAGAAGGTCCCGGGCACTGAGGAGACGTCCGTCGAAGTCGTCATGCAGAACGGCAAGGCGGCTTTCGCCATCGTCTCCGACACCAAGGGCATCGGCGCCAAGGGCGAGCTGGCCGGCGGCATCATGGTCTTCCCGTCGCAGCAGCCGCGGGCCGAGCATGCGGCGCTCATCAAGGCTTCCGAGCTGGCGCTCAAGGCCCTGGGCATCGAGAACGGCAACGCCCGCCTCGACATGTTCACCACGCCCGAGGGGCCGCGCGTCATCGAGATAAACCCTTTCATGGGCGGCGTCGCGATCTGGCAGGCGGTCAAGAGCCTGACCGGCATGAGCTTGGTCGAGCAGGGCTTGCGCTCGGTCCTGGGCCTTCCCGTCGACCCCGGCACGGCGCCCGACGGCGTGATCCAGTACATCTTCCTGGCCTCCAGCCGCAACGGGACCCTGGAAGGCGTCGAGGGCCTCGCCGCCGCCAAGAAGCTTCCCGGCGTGGAGCTGGCCCGCGTCTTCGTCGAGCCTGGAGACAGCATCGTTGCGGCCAAGGGCAACGCCTACGAGGAGTGGGCCGAGGTCATCGGCAAGGGCAAGACCTGGCGCGAATCGATCGACGCCGCGCTCTCCGCCGCGCGCCGTCTGGTCCTGCGCATCAAGCGCGCCAATGGGGAGGTCGTCCGCGCCCGCGGCGACTATCAGCAGCCCACAGCGGATGATCTTGCGCCGGTCGCGCCGACTCCCGCAACAGAACAGGCGGCACCGGCACCGCAAACGACGACCGAACAGGCGGTGCCAGCCGCCGACTCTTCTCCTTCTTTGACCTCGAAGGTCGTGCTCGGCTTCCTGTCCACCTTCCTGCTGGTCTCGACCGTCGTCGAGTCCACCTCGCTGGCCGTCTCGCAGATGACCCAGCCGCTGAGCCAGGGCTTCCTGGCTCTGGCGGCATTGACCAGCGTCAGCTACGCGGCCTACACCCTGGGCAGCTACCTGGGCGGCGGCATCATCAAGCGCTTCGGCATCCGGGCCTCTTACCGCGCCGTGCTGTTCGCCCGCGTGGCGATCTGGACGGCGCTGGCGTTATTGTTCAACCCGGCCACCGGCACCATCGCCCTGGCGGTCTTGATCCCGCTGTTCAGCCTTGATTATTTCTTCCACTCCATCGGCCGCGTGGCCGAGCACAGCCTGCAGGTGGCCTGGTTCAAGGACTCCGAGACGAAATCGAGCCGCTTCGGCAGCTTTCGCGACTTCATCGAGTACGGCACCGTCTTCATCGGCTCGGCGATGGCCCTGGCCGTGGCGGCCTTCGGCTTCGGCGCGGTGATCTATCCGGCCCCGATCGCCTTTGCCGTCGCGGCGCTCCTGGCGCTGGCCCTCAAGCTCCCGCAGGCGACGGCGGAAGCCCACAAGCCCGGGCGCTGGAACGACGGCTTCAAGACCGTATTCAAGGACCCTGGGATCTATAAGCCTCTGGTGGGCTTTGCGCTGGTCAACAGCTTCCTGTACATGATGTACTACATCGTCGCCACCGCCTTCGGCGCCTACGCCGCGCCGGACCCTCAGCATGCGGCGGCGGTCGCCGGGTCCTTGACGGCCGTCTACGGAGCGGGCGCGCTGATCGGCTCGGTCGTGATGGACCGCATGGCCGCGCGCATCTCCAAGCGCGTCGAAGTCTTGCCCGAGGCGGAGCAGAAGCCGGCGGAACGCAAGCTTTACGCGCAGAGCGCGGCGAAGGTCCTGCCTTGGGCGGCGGCGGCGCTGCTGGGCTCCTGGGCGTTTTTGAGCCCGATCAAGTTCGGGACCTTCATCTGGCCGATGTTCCCGATCTCCATCGCCTTGCTGGCCATCGGCTTCACCGCCCAGCTGGCGTCCAATCATCTGGACACCATCATGAAGTCGAACATCCCCAAGGGCGAGAAGGACGTGACGGTGGGCGCGATCCGCTCGCTGATCTATCTCTCGCACGTCGTGGGCTTCCTGCTCTGGGGCGGACTCTTCGCCCTGTTCGGCGCCCACACCTTCGGCCTCTTCGCGGCCTTCTATACCGTCGTGGCCGGCATCTACGTGTGGCTGGCCCGCTCCTTGCGCGACGGCAAGTGAGACTGGCCTTCGCCTTGCTGCTGTGCGCCGGCCCCGCCGCGGCGGAGATCTTCATCACGCGCCACGCCGATAAGCGCGACGCCAAGGACGACGCCTCCACCTTGTCGGCGCGCGGCCTTCGCCGGGCTCAGGACCTTCGGCGCGTCCTTTCCTCCGTGCCTTTGAAGGCCGTCTATTGCACGGAGTACGTGCGCAGCGCCCAGACCGCGGCTCCGGTCGCCAAGAGCCACGGCCTTACGCCCATCGTGACGCCTTACGACGACCTAGCCGGGCTCGTCAAGGCGCTTCGGACGCGGCCCGCGCGGGAGGATGTGCTGGTGGTGGGTCACTCGGACACCATCCCGGACCTGTTGAAGGGGTTAGGCGTGGCGGAAGCGGTGGCGATCGCCTCGGACGATTACGACGATCTGTTCATTGTCGCGCCCAGCTCCGGGGCGGCGGGCTTCCACCGCCTCCATTACGGCGCGGCGCCCACGGGGCCGAAGAGGTAGCCGAGTCTGTGACGTAATCGCCCTTGCAGAGAGGGGGAAATCCCTTTACACTGTCTCGTAGCGCCCCCTCGCTAGGATGCCATGGGAGAGAAGATTCTGATCGTCGATGACGAGCCGACCGTTCGCAGGGTCCTGCGGCGGATGCTGGAGCGCGAAGGCTACCAACTCATCGAAGCGGGGGACGGCGAGGACGCCGTCGCGAAAGCGAAAGAGCATCGGCCGTCCTTGGTGCTCTTGGACCTGCACATGCCGGGGATGGACGGCCTGGCCGCGCTCGACGCCCTTCTGGCGGTCGATCCGAAGCTGCGGGTCATCATGGTCACCGGCGATGGCGAAGAGGAGCACGCCCGCGCGGCCATGCAGCGCGGCGCCTGCGACTACCTCTCCAAGCCGGTCGAAGCCGAGGCGCTGCGGACCTCGGTGATGGCCAACCTCCTGGCGCGCGGTTGATATGGCCGGCGGCGCTTTAGCGCAAGCCCCCGTTCCTGAAGACAAAACGTTCATCCTGAAGACGCTCCTCGTATGCCTGACCGTGACGCTGCCGTCGGTCCTGTTGCCCTACCGCTACCAGACATACCTTCAATCGCGGCTTGCGGCCCTGGAGTCGCGCGAACACTATGCGTCCGAGGTGGCGGCAAACATCCGCTACCTCGACGAGGTCCTGACGATGTCCGCCCGGTTGGCCGCCGCCACCGGCGACGCCAAATGGGAGGCTCGCTACAGGTCGTTCGGACCCAAGCTTGACGCGGTGATAGAGGAAGCGCGGCGGCTCGATCCGGTGCCCGCCGACGGAGCCGAAGCCCGGTTGGCCGCCGTCAACGCCGCGCTGGTCAGGATGGAGGTCCGGTCTTTCGCTTTGAGCCGTGAGGGGCGCCGCTCGGAGGCGCTGCGGCTGCTCACGGGCCGGGACTACCAACATGCGAAGGCGGCCTATGCCCAAGAGTTCAAGACCATCGCGGCCGCCGGGCGCGCCGAGGGGGATGGCCTGCGCGAATCCCTCTACCGGGCGACGGCCGTCGCGGGGCAGCTGAAAGCCCTGGGTCTTTTGTTGGTCATCGCGGTTTGGCTGATGGCCGGAAGGAAGGTCCATCGACGCATGCGCGACCGAGAGCGGGAGGGGGAGGACCTGCGCAGGGCGCGACTGGACCTTGAAAAGCAGGTGTCGGAGCGGACCGCGGAACTGCTGGAGGCCAACATCGTGCTTTCCCAAACCATCCTGACGCTCCAGGCGGGGGAACGGCTCCAGAGGGTCCAGGCGGAAGTCGCCCTCATCCTGGCGGAAGCGCCCGGCTCGACGGATCCGCTCATGCGGGTCCTCGCGGCCGTCTGCGCAAGCCTGGGTTGGCAGGAGGGGGCGATCTGGACGGTGGATGAAGCCGCCGGCGTCTTGCGCAATTGCGGGTATCATCAAACCGGGTTGCATGACGAGGCTTTCGAGATGGTGACGCGGGTGATGACGTTTTCCAAGGGCGTGGGCTTGCCGGGCCGGATCTGGGCCTCGAAGGCCCCGGCCTGGATCGTCGACGTCCAGGAGGATTCGAATTTCCCGCGCGCTCCCTATGCCGCGCGCGCCGGGCTCCATGCGGCTTTCGGCATACCCATCGTCGCCTCGGGCCGGCTCCTGGGAGTCTTGGAGTTCTTCCGCAAGACGGTCGATGAGCCCGACCCTAGGCTGCTCGAGAGCATGGGCGTGCTCGGCATGCATCTGGGCCAGTTCCTGGAGCGGGAGCAAGCGCGTAAGTCTCATGAGGTCGCGCGGGCCGCGCTCGGACAAGCGCAGAAGATGGAGGCCGTGGGGAAGCTGGCGGGAGGCGTCGCCCATGATTTCAACAACATCCTGACGATCATCCTGGGCTGCTGTGACGGTTTGAGCGCCTCCATTCCACTCGAAGACCTCCGCAGGCAGGATCTTGACGACATCAACGAGGCCGCTCAACGCGCCGCCAGGCTCACCAAACAGCTCTTGATCTTCAGCCGCCAGCAAGTCCTGCGGGCCGTGCCGGTGGACGTCTTCCAGGCGATCGCGAACATGCAGGGCATGGTCAAGCGCTTGATCCCCGAGAGCATCGAGCTCAGACTGGATCTCCACCCGGCCTTGGGCCGCGTACTCATCGATCCCGGGCAGTTCGACCAGATCATCATGAACCTGGTCGTCAACGCCGTCGATGCCATGCCCGCGGGCGGGACCCTGAGGCTGGAGGCCAAGGCCGTCTTCCTCGACGAGGAGGCTTGCGGCGGGCTGTTCGGGCTCAAGCCCGGGCGGCACCTAGTCCTGGCCGTCGAGGATACCGGCGTCGGCATCAGCCTGGAAGACCTGCCGCGGATCTTCGAGCCCTTCTTCACGACCAAGGCGATCGGAAAAGGCACAGGGCTCGGCCTCTCCATGACGGACGGCATCGTGCGGCAGAGCGGCGGAGCCATCAAGGTCGAAAGCGCCCTTGGAAAGGGGAGCCGGTTCTCCGTTTATCTGCCGACGAGCCGCAAGGCCGCGACGGTCCCGCCAAGCGCGCCCGAGGCGGCGCCGCGCGGCCGCGAGACCATCCTGCTCGTCGAGGATGAGGAGCCCGTGCGGCGCGTCGCCCGGCGCATCCTCACCGAGGGCGGCTATACGGTGCTTGAGGCCGCCAGCGCGGAGGAGGCCATGACGGTCTTGGAGGGGGCGGGCCAGGACGTGAACCTGCTCTTGACCGATGTCGTCATGCCGGGAGGCAACGGTCGAGAGCTGGCGCGCGCCGCGCGGCTGAAGCGCTCCGGGATCAAGGTCCTGCTGATGTCGGGCTACACGGCCGGCCTCTTGGATGAAAAGGACGGTGAGGACGAGGCGATGCCGCTCATCGGGAAGCCCTTCATGGCGGACGCGCTGCTGCGCGGCGTCCGGGAGGCGTTGGCAGCGTCCTAGAAAGCAGGTCTTGACAGTCGCTATGAAGGAAGGGTAAGCTTGCGGGGATGCTCGCGCCGAGCCGCATCGAGGGGACCTTCTATTCCCGCCGTCTCAGACTAGCCATCCTGGCCGGTCTTTTCTTCCTGCCGCTGCTCGTCGAGCTCGTCGCGGCGCTGCCTCCGCTGGGGCCTGACGGCAAGAAAAAACCCAGCAACCTGCCGCCGGGAGTCACGCGCAAGCAGCTGCGCAGCGACTGGTTCTACAAGCGCCGCGCCGACCCGGACGGCTCTATCCCGCCCCAGGCCCGCGAGCGCGGCATCAGCCAGATGCGCCAGCTGCCGGTCAGTCGCTTGCAGCAGCAGACGGGGAACTTCTACTCGCCGCTGAGCGGCGCCATCCAAAGCCAGACGATCACGACCAGCTGGACCTCCGCCGGGCCGCGGCCCATCATGGATACCATCGACGGCGTGACTCCGACCTACGGCGTGGGCAACGCGAGCACGCGCGTCAATGCCATCGCCGTCCATCCCACCGATCCCGATATCGTCTACATCGGCACCGCTTACGCGGGCATCGCCAAGTCCACCGACGGCGGCGTCAATTGGACTTACCTCACCGACGGCCTGCCTTCCCAGTCCATCACGACCATCGCCATCGACACCGTGGCCCCCAACATCGTCTATGCCGGCACGGGCGACGCCTATAACTACACGCCGCGCGGCAACCATCTGCTCGGCGTCGGCGTCTACCGCTCCACCGACTCCGGCGCCACCTGGGGGCGCTTCGGCGCCTCGAACCTGGAGGGCTACGTCGTTCAAAAGCTGGTCGTCGACCCGTTGACTTCCGGCAGCGAGACGACGACGAAGGTCTATGCCGTCGTTTCCAACGGCCCGGACTCGACGAGCCGCGGTTTCTACAAATCCACCGACAGCGGCCAGACTTGGACGCGTAAAAACACCGGGGTCGGCTTCAACGCCAGCGCCTTCGATATCGCCCTAGGCACTTCCTCCAGCATCCTGTTCTTCTCCAATCAGACGAGGGTCAATAAGAGCTTGGATGGGGGGGAAACCTGGTTCTCTTCCTTCGGCAACCCCTCGGCCAACCCGAACCAGAACAAGGCGCGCATGGCATATTCCGGCAGCACCCTTTATTTCACCAACTCCACCGGCAGCTATTCCAGCGCCCAGGCGCCCGAGTACAGCTACGCCTCCAACGGCAACCCGTCGGTGGGCGGCAACGTCTACAAGTCCAGCGACGGCGGGGCGAGTTGGCAGGAACTGACGGCCGCTCGCGGCTTCTGCGCCGGGCAGTGCTTCTACGACCAGTACGTCGGCGTCGACCCGACGGACGCCAACAAGGTCTTTTTGGGCGGCGTCGACGTCTCCAGCTCCGGCAATGCCGGGGCCTATTTCAAGAACTTCGCCAAGTTCAACCCGCCGAACATGATCATCCATTCCGACCAGCACTCCATCGCTTTCGCGCCCAGCAACACCAGCGTCATCTACGTCGGCCATGACGGCGGCGTCAACCGTTCCGCCGACGGCGGCATGACCTGGAGCAACCGCAACCATTACCTGCCCGGCGGCCTGATCGTCGGCATCAGCCAGAGCGGCGACGGCAACCTCGTCGCCGGTTTTCAGGACAATGGCTCGAAGAAATCCACCGGCACGCTGGCCTGGCTGGACATGGCCTCGGCCGGCGGCGACGGCGGCTGGGCCAAGATCGATGCCGGCAACAGCCAGAAGATGTATCACACCTACATCGTTTCCGGCAACGTGGGGTCCGACCTCATCCGGCGTACGACCAACGGAGGCACCGGAGCTAC
Source organism: uncultured Elusimicrobia bacterium (assembly GCA_964510095.1). Taxonomy (GTDB): domain Bacteria; phylum Elusimicrobiota; class Elusimicrobia; order UBA1565; family UBA9628; genus JBBTLF01. Next base: position 31,438 of record CAZEAE010000030.1, read on the forward strand.
CGACATCACTCCAGCGGCGGCCGTTGGCGCGGAGGGCAGTGAATTCTACCCCTACGTGGCCATGGACCCGGAGGACTCGACCAAGCTCTACCTCGGCCTGCACCATCTCTACGGGACGACCGACTCGGGGACCAGCTGGACGCGCATCGGCGCCGTGGACAGCCCGGCCGGGGCCTCCTTCAACATCTCCTGCGCCCATGGCGCGCCCGACACCGCCGGCACGGTCTACGTCGGCGCCACCGACAACAAGATCTACCGCACCGTCAGCGCCAACCTGGGCAACTCCGCCGCCTGGACCGACGTCTCCGCCAACGGCCTGCCGACCAACTCCGTGCCCACCGCCATCGCCATCCATCCGACGAACTCCTCCACCGTCTACGTCACCTATTCCAACTTCGGCACCGTCGCCGCTCCGCGCCTGCACGTCTACAAGACCAGCGACGCCGGCGTGACTTGGATCGGCGTCAGCACCGGCCTGCCGGACGTGCCCGTCAACGACATCGTCCTCGACACCGGGGCTCCCAACAACCTCTTCATCGCCACCGACGTCGGCGTCTTCAACAGCATCGACAGCGGCGCCACCTGGACGCGCTCCGACATCGGCATCCCCGAGGGCATGGTCGTGCAGTCCTTGTCTTTCAACTCCGGCACCCGCAAGCTGGCCGCCGGCACCTACGGCCGCGGCGCCTACACCCTGACCATCCCCAGTCCCCCGCCGGTGCCCACCGGCCTCGGCGGCTCGGCCCACGGCATCTCGTCGGTGACCTTCAACTGGTCGGCCTCCGGCGCTCAGTACAACGTCCAGGCCTACGGCGTCTATTACACGACCAACCCCACGGTGCTCATCGCCAGCGTCACGACCCCGACCTTCACCTTCCAGGGGCTCTTGCCCAACACTAGCTACAATTTTCAGGTCACCGCCGCTAATGGTGTGCTGGAGAGCGCCAACTCCACCTCGACGGCCATCGTCACGTTGGCCGTCGCCCCGGCCGCCGCCATCCTGCCCGACGGCCAGATCTATATCTCCTCGGCGCAGGTCGCCATCAACGACCCCTCCGCCAACCCCGGCGGCACCTACTACGAGGCCCAGAGCTCCACCGACAACTTCGCGACGGTCACCTCCACGGCCGGCCAGGTCGGCTCCGGCACGGATTTCGTCTTCTTCAACCTTCTCGCCAACACCACGCATTACTTCCGCATCCGCAGTGTCAATTTCGCCGGGGCCCCCAGCGACTACACGGCCATCGCTTCGACCTCCACCTTGCTGGCGCGCCTCTCGACGGCGGCCTTCTCCGGCGTCACCGGCACAGGACTTACGGCTAATTGGGGCTCAGGCGGCAACGGCCCGGCCACTCAATATAAAGCGGTGATTTCTACCGATAATTTCGCCACGGTCAACTCCTCCAGCCTGACCTTCAATACCTCCGTGGTTTACACGGGCCTGGCCGGCGCCCAGAATTACGATTTCAAGGTCCAGGCCTTCGGCGTCTACGGAGACACCGGCCCCTACACTTCCGTCGTCTCCGGCGCCACCTCCGGGGCCGGCCCGACGCTGACGGCCGTCTCGCTCGTCTCGCTGGCCACCTATACCGTCACGGGCACCTGGACCTCCGGCTTTTCCGCGGGGACGACCTACTATCAGTTCGCCTCCACTGACTCCGCCTTCGGTGGAGTCGTTTTCACCTCGCAAACCTTGAACACCACGGCCGCGACCTTCGGCCTGTCGGCCAACACGACTTATTTCGCGTCGGTCTCGACGGCGATGACCGGGCCCTACACCAGCCTGGGCTCGACGATGACGATGGCCGACGCGCCTTTGAGCGTCGGCTTCGCCGTGAATTTGTCTTCCTCTTACATGAACTGGGGCGCCGCGACCAACCCCGCCGGCACGCGCTACGTGTCTCAGACCTCCTCCGATAATTTCGCCAGCGTCTTCGCCACGAGCGTCACGCTGAACACGTCTACCACGTTCTTCGCGCTGACGGCGAACACGACTTACTACGCGCGGGTCGCCGCGCTCAACACGCTTGGCGCGATCACCCCCTTCGCCGGCGGCGCCCCGCGCGCCAGCTACGGCGCCGATCCCGCTTCGGCGGCGGCGACGACAGTGGGAATCTCAAGCATCACGGCCAACTGGCTGGCCAACGGCAATCCGGCGGGCACGCGCTACGACGCCGCGCTCTCCACCGATGCCTTCGCCACGCTGAACCTGATCGTCAACGGAACCGGCCTGTCGAACCTTTTCACGGGCCTTAGCCCGAACACGACCTATTATTTTGCCTCGCGCACCCAAGGCCACAACGGCGTCACGACGGAGGGCGTCAACCTGCCGACGACGGTGACCTACGCTTTGCCGCCAATCGCGTCCTCGATGACGGTCTATACCTCCTCGATGATCCTCAGCTGGAACGCCAATGGTAACCCCGCCGGCACCCAGTTCCACGTGGAGTTCTCCACCGATGGGTTCATCACGATCAATGAGTCCGGTTCCATGCCGAACACCTCCGCGTCGGTCGACCAGAACGTGCAGCCGAACACGACCTACTATTTCCACGTCCGCGCGAGGAACCATGCCGGCGTCCTGACGCCTTTTGACGCGACCGTCGCTTCAGCCACCCCCGCCGCGGTCCCGTCGGCGTTGGGGCTGACCGCCGTCGGAGCCGGCACCGTGACGGCCCTTTGGGGCGCCAACACCAACGCCCCGGGCTCCCTCTTCATGGCGCAGGCCTCCACTGACCCCGCTTTTGGCACGCTGACGGCTTCCAGCCAGACGGCGAACACCCTTGCCGTCTTCTCGGGGCTGAGCTCGAACAATACCTATTATTTCCAGGTCCGCACCGACGGCATCCGCGGCGCGACGGCCTTCACGTCGCTGGGTTCGACCATCACGCTCTTGGCTTCGCCGGGCCTTGCCGGCACGACCTTCACCGGGGTCGCCGGCGCTAGCGTGGCCGTGCAGTGGACCAGCGGCGGCAACGGGGCGGGGACGACCTACCTGGCTCAGATCTCCACCGACAGCTTCGGCACGGTGAACGCCTCTTCCTCGACGCTGAACGTCAACGCGGTCTTCGGCACGGGCGGCGAGGGCCCGGCGCTCTCCGCTAACACCACCTACTACTTCCAGGTCAAGGCCATCGGCGCCAGCAACGCGAGCTCCTTCTTGTCGCTGGGCTCGACGGCGACTCCGGCGGCCTTGCCGGTGACGCCGGCGGTCAGTTCCAGCACCTTGACGTCTCTGACGCTGGGCTGGCTTGCCAACGGCAACGCCGCGGCCACGGTCTACACGGCCCAGGTATCCACCGACGCCTTCGGCACGGTGAACGCCTCCAGCTCGCCGGTCGGCGTCGTTGCTTCATTCAACGGATTGACCGCGAACACGACGTATTACACGCGGGTCCTGGCTAACGGCTTCAACGGCGCCGTCACGGCCTACGTGACCGCGGCGGCTTCCGCCACCTTCGCGGCGGCGCCGGCCTCGGCAGCGGCGACGACGGTTGGGGTCTCCAGCCTCACGGCCAACTGGCTGGCCAACGGCAATCCGGCGGGCACGCGCTACGAATCAGCGGTCTCGACCGACGCTTTCGCCACGATAAACCTTCTCGTCTCGACGACGAGCATCTTGTACCCCTTCAGCGGCCTCAACGCCAACACGACCTACTACTTCCAAGCGCGCGCCTTGGGCCACGGCGGCGCCTATACGGCCAGCACCAACCTGCCGACGACGGTGACCTACGCCCAACCGCCGACGGCGTCTTCCATGACGATCCACACTTCCACGATGGTCCTCAGTTGGAACGCCAACGGCAACCCCGCCGGCACCCAGTTCTATGTCGAGTTCTCCACCAACGGGTTCGTCACGATCAACGAGTCCGGCTTCATGCCGGATACGTCCGCGGAGGTCAGCAACGTCCGTTCCAACGCCACCTATTACTTCCACGTCCGCGCGATGAGTCATGCCGGCGTCCTGAGCGCTTACGATGCCACCGTGACGTCGGCCACCTTTGCCTCGACGCCGACCGTGGCGGGGCTGAGCGCGGTGGGCGCCGGCGCCGTGACGGCCAACTGGGGCGCCAACGGCAACTTTACGGCCACGCTCTACACTGTCCAAGCCGCCACCGATCCGGCCTTCGGCACGCTGACGGCCTCCAGCCAGACGGCCAACGCCTCGGCTGCCTTCTCGGGCCTGAGCGCCAACAGCACCTACTACTTCCAGGTCCGCACCGACGGCATCCGGGGAGCTACGGCCTTCACGTCCTTGGGCTCGACGATGACGCTGCTGGCACCGCCGGGCTTGGCCGGGACGACGTTCTTGTCGGTGAGCAACACCGCCGCGCAGGTTCAATGGACCAGCGGCGGCAACGGCGCCGGCACGGTGTACGTGGCCGAGATCTCCACCGACAGCTTCGGCACCGTGAACGCTTCCTCTATAACGTTCAGCACCAGCGCCATCTTCGGCACCGGCGGGGCGGGGCCCGCTCTGGCCGCTAACACGACCTACTATTTCCAGGTAAAATCCCTGGGCAGCGGCTACCTGTCGCTGGGCTCGACCGCGACTCCGGCGGCCTTGCCGGTGACGCCGGCGGTCAGTTCCAGCACCTTGACGTCTCTGACGCTGGGCTGGCTTGCCAACGGCAACGCCGCGGCCACGGTCTACACGGCCCAGATATCTACCGACGCCTTCGGCACCGTGAATGCCTCCAGCTCGCCTGTGGGCGTTGCCGCTTCCTTCAGCGGGCTGACGGCGAACACGACCTACTATACCCGGGTCCTGGCCAACGGCTTCAACGGCGCCGTCACGGCGTATGCGACGGCCAGCGCCAGCGCGACTTTCGCGGCGGCGCCGGCCTCGGCGGCTTCGACCACCGTCGGCACCTCGAGCATGACGGCCAACTGGCTGGCCAACGGCAACCCGGCGGGATCGGTCTATCAGACGGCCGTCTCCACGGATGATTTCGCCACGCTCAACATCTTCGCCTCGACGATGAGCCTCTTATATCCCTTCAGCGGCCTCAACGCGAACACGACCTATTACCTCCGGGCGCGCGTCTTGGGCCATGGCGGCGCCTATACGGCGAACACCAACCTGCCGGCGACCGTCTCCTACGCTTTCGCGCCCACGGGCTCCTCGATGACCGTGACGAGCAATACCATCGTCTTGAGCTGGGGCTCCAACGGCAACCCCGCCGGCACGAATTTCTTCATCGCTTACTCGACGGATAACTTCGCCACCATCACCAATAGCGGCAACGATACGAACAATTCCACGCTCATCGACAGCGGGGTGCTTTCCAATACGACCTATTACCTCCGGGCGCGCGCCATCAACCACGGCGGCGTGGCCACGGCCTATGACACGGCGACGGCCACGGCCACCTTTGCCTCCCCGCCGGCCGCCGCCGCCCCCACCAACCTTTCCACGGGCTCGGTGACGGCCAATTGGCTGGCCAACGGCAACTCGGCGTCGACGATCTACACGGTGCAGCTGGCCACCGACGCGGCCTTCGGGACGCTGACCAACTCGGCGCAGACGACCGCGCTTTTGGCCTCGTTCTCGGGCTTGTCCTCCAACTCCACTTATTATCTCCAGGTCCGCGCCACCGGCCACAATGGCAATCCCACGGCTTTCGTCGCCTTGCCTTCGACGATGACCTTGCTGCAGCCTCCGGCGGCGTCTTCCAACACCTTCCCGGCGGTCTTCTTCGCCAGCGCCACGATGCAGTGGGCCACGGGCGGCAACGGGGCCGGCACGGTCTACGTGGCGCAGATCTCCTCGACCTCGGATTTCTCGGCGATCTATACATCATCGGCGACGCAAACGCTCAGCCTTCTGTTCGGCACGGGCGGAGTCGGCTCGGCTTTGGCCGCCAACACCACCTATTACGGGAGGGTGCAGACGAGCAACGGGGTCAACACCAGCACCTTCGCCACTATGGGCAGCACCATGACGCCGGCCTTCGCCCCGAGCGCGACGACGGTCGTGACCGTGACCTCGGCCACCGTCCTCGTCGACTGGCAGCCCAACGGCAACCCCGAGCCAGGCACGAACTACCAGGTCTACTACGATATCGTGGCCGGCTTCACGGCGCCCTTATCGGCGACGGTCTCGACGAGCGCGGCGACGCTGTCCAGCCTGACGCCCGGCGGCACGTATTACTTCAAGGTCCGCACCGTGGGCCGCGACCTGACGAGCTTCGACGCCGCCGTTTCCACCATCACTCTGCCGCCTGGGCCCGGCAAGCCGGGCACGCCCGCGGGCACGACGATGGGGGTATCCTCGATCTCATGGACTTGGTCGGCCGCTTCGGCGGCCACCAGCCACAAGGCCTACCGCGCCTCCACCCTGGCCTTCCTGGGCAGCGTGGCGACGACCTTGACCGAGACGAGCTTGGCCACCAACACCGCCTACGGCCTGCGCGTCACCGGCATCAACGCCAGCGGCGAAGGCGAGCTCTCCGATGGGGCCACCATCTACACGCTGGCCGTGCCTCCGACCGGCTCGGCGGCCTCGGTGATCACCTCGACGCAGGCGACGGTCACCTGGGGGCTCAACACGAACCCCGCCGGTACGACGGCCGAGGTCCAGCGGTCTACTAACGGCACCATATTCTCAACAGTTCTGACCGGCACCGGCTTGAGCTATTCCGCCTATGACCTGCTCGGCTGCACCTCGTACTACCTGCGCGTGCGCAACAAGAACGGCAACGCGGTGGCCACCGCGTTCGACACGACGGTCAACTTCCTGACGCTGGGCTCGACTCCTTCGGCGCCTTCGAGCCTGACCGCCGAATCGCTGGCCGGCAACAAGATATCCCTTTCCTGGGTGGCCTCACCGACCGAGGGCGTCACTCAGTATAAGCTCTATGAGGTGGGCACCGGCACGGGCGCTTACGGCAGCGCGGTCGCCGTCTTCACCTCGACTGAGTCCGCTTACACGACGGGCGCGCTCTCCGCCGGCCTCCACGGCTTCGCGCTGCGCACGGTGCACCGCTGCGGCGTCGAGGAGTCCACCGGCACCTACGCCTCGGCTCAGTCGATCACCACCATCTCCAGCGTGCGGACCGCCATCAAGACCCCCGACGCCGGCAAGAAGGTCAAGGGCAACAGCGTGACCATCGTCGCCGAGCTGACCTCCGGCGCCTTGGTGGACGTGGCCTCGGTGACCTTCCAGGTCAAGCCGGCCTCCGCCACGGCCTGGGGCGACGTGCCGGCTAAGAACCCGGGCGCCCATCCCAACCCCGACCTGGCGGCGCCCTTCTTCATCCAGTGGGATGCCGACGCTCACCGGGTCCTTTACGGGGCGGGGCTCTACGACCTGCGCGCGCTGGCCATGAATATCGCCGGCTCCTCCGACACGGCTCCCTCATCGGTCCGCATCGAGCTCATCGTCCCCGGCCAGGCCTTCGATATCAGCGAGAGCGTGGGCACCGGCGCCGATATCGGCAAGGTCGTCAAGGAACAGGTCGTCAACAATGCCGTTGCCAACACGGTCACCTGCGCCGGCAGCTCCGCCAACGACCCCTCCGTCAAGATCACTTTGCCCGCCGGAGCTCTGACCAACTCGACCGAGACGGTCACGGCCATCTCCAATCCTACGATCGCCACCGCCGCCCCCGCGGGCTTCACTTTCGTCGGTTCGGCGCTGCGCATCACGCTGGGCAGCGGCCAGGAAAACCTCGCCGTGTCGGCCACGCTGGCCTTGTCCTATCCGGTGGGGACTTCGCCCAGCAACCTTGAGATCCAGTCCCTCAACGAGGCCACCGGCGTCTGGTCGGCCATCGGCGCGGCGACCACGGATGCGACCAACCGCACCGTCTCCGCCGCCACCCCGCACTTCAGCGTGTTCGCCATCATCGCCGGAGCCGGCGGGGCGCAAGCGAATCTTTCCCGCATCCGGGTCTACCCCGTGCCCTACAAGCCCAACGGCGCCAACCCCAACGAGGGCAAGCCTTATAGGGCCGGAGACACCACCTCGGGCATCATCTTCGACCAGCTGCCGGCGGCCGTCAAGATCAAGATCTACACCCTCAGCGGCCGCAAGGTCGCGGAGATCGAGACGAACGCGGGCACCGGCGCCATCCAATGGGACGTCCGCAACGCCGACAACCGCGATGTGGCCTCGGGCGGCTACTTCGCCGTCATCTCTTCACCCGGCAGCAAGAGCGTGGTCAAGAAGCTGGCCATCATAAGATGAGGACCTTTAAAGCCCTGTCGTCGGCCTTCCTGCTTGCGGCGCTGGCCGCGTCGGCCGCGCGCGCCCAGACCTCCGCCGGGGCCGAGTCCTTCGACTTCCTGATGCTCGACGCCAACGCCCGCGCCGTAGGCATGGCGGGCGCCTACACGGCCCTGGCCAACGACTCCAACGCGCTCCTCTACAATCCGGCCGGGCTCGGCCGCATCAAGGCTCATGAAGTGACCTTCATGCACAACCAATACGTCGAAGGCCTGACCCAGCAGTACGTGGGCTTCTCCGCCCGCCAAGGCTTCGGCTTGAACCTCAACTACCTCAATTTCGGCGACATCACCCGCACCCGCCTCGACGCCAAGGACGGCGGCATCGGCAGCTTCGGCGTCAGCGACCTGGCCATAGGCGCCGGCTACGGGCATACCTTCGGCGAGGTCCTGAGCTTGGGCTTGGGAGGCAAATACCTGCGCGAGACCATCGACAACATCTCGGCCAGCGGCTACGCCGCCGATGCGGGCCTGCTGGCCTCCATCCCCGAGATGCCCGGGCTGACGTTCGGGGCGGCCATCCTTAATATGGGCCCCGAGGTCCGCTTCCTGAAGACCAAGGAGAAGCTGCCGCTCTTGGGCCGGGCCGGGGCCGCCTACAGCTTCACGGGCGGAGGCGCCGCCCACACCGTGGCTTTCGACCTCACCAAGGAGCGCACGGACAAGATGCGCGTCGGCATCGGCGGCGAGACCGTCCTAGGCAAGATGATGGCGCTGCGCTTGGGCTTCAACACCCGCAACAACACCGACATCGGCCTCACCGGCGGCGCGGGCTGGACGGTCAAAGCCATGTCGATCGACTATGCCTTCGTTCCCTTCGGCGACCTGGGCATCTCCCACCGCCTCAGCCTGACGTTCCGCTGGGGGGCGGACCAGGAAGCGGGCTTTAGGCGCGCCGAGCGCAAGCCCATCAAGGAGGACCCCGCCAACGCCGCCGTCCATTTCGCCCGGATCGATCCGTTGATGAAGGCGCACCAATATCAGCGGGCTAAGGACGAGTTGGCCGCGGGCGTCGCGCTGCTCCCGGCGGAGGACCGCCGGCACGTCTTCTACCATGAACGGCTTGGACGCATCGCCATGAAGGAAGGCGACTGCCCGCGCGCCAAGGCCCACTTCATGGAAGGCCTGAAGTTCGCCGCCGCCACCGGCCTCAGCGATCCCTCGGTGGCCGACGCTTATGCCGGCATGGGCCAATGCTTGGCCCAGCAGAACAACGAAGCCTACGCGGTGAAGTTCTTCAAGAAGGCCATCGAAGCCGGCCCTTCGGCGGAGACGCGCCTGCTCATCGAGGCCCAGCTCCAGTCCCTCAGCGTCAAGAAGCCTTAGCGCTCGCGCGGGGCCCAGCGAGCTCGTTTTCCAGGCGCATCAGCTCTTCCTCGGTGCCGAGCTTCATGGGTCCCTGGAAGACGCCTCGCACCCGGGCGAGGTAGTAGACCGTCAGCAGGACCGTGAGCCCGGCGAAGGTCTTGCCGGTCAGCTCGTTGGGAGGGGTCACGAAGAGCACGGCGATGAACGCCACCCAGGCGACGGCCAGCGCGTTGACCAGCCAGCCCCACTTGCCGAGGTTCCAGGGCCCGAGGTCCTTCCACTTGCCTTGGCGGCGCGCCTGAAGCACGAGGATGACCGGGATGATGTAGGAGACGTAGAGCCCGATGGTGGACAGGGAGACGATGACGGTGAAGGCGCCCGAGTAGAGGGCCACGAGGAAGGCCAGGCCCGCCGTCAGCCAGACCGCGTGCGCGGGCGTGCGGAACTTGGGGCTGACCGAGGCCCAGAGCTTGGAGGCCGGCAGGCCGTTGTCGCGGGCGAAGGCGAAGACCATGCGGGCGTTGGCGGTCAGAGACGACAAGCCGCAGAACCAGATGGCGGGCAGCACGGCCCAGACCAGCGCCCGCCCTAGGCGGGGTCCCAGCGCCTGCTGGCAGACGTAGATGAACGGGTTGGCGGCGGCGGCGGCGGCGGGAAGGTCTTTGATGGCGAGGGTCAGAGCGATGAGCAGCAGGTAGCCGAAGATCCCCGACGCCAGGACGGCGATGAACATGCCCCAGGGCGCGTTGCGCCGCGGATCCATCGTCTCTTCGGTGATGTGGGCCGAGGCGTCGTAGCCGCTGAAGGTCCATTGGGCCTGCAGGAGCCCTACCAGGAACGCCCAGCCGTAGGGGAATTCGGAGGTGGTGAATCCCGTCTGGAAGGCGAAAGCCGCCGGCTGGTGGGGGGCGAAGACCAGGAAGGCGGCGGCGATGAGCAGGGTGACGCCGATGTGGTACCAGACGCTGACGTCGTTGAGGATCGCGATGATATGGATGCCGTAGTGGTTGAAGAGGGCGTGGCTGAGCAGGAGCGCCGCGTAGAGCGCCAGGAGCGGCCCCTGGCCGCTTAAGCCCAAGAGGTCGCAGATGAAGGTCGCCAAGGCGTAGTCGATGCCGGCGGTGGTGGCCACTTGCCCGACGAGGTTGAACCAGGCCGTGAACCAGCCCCAGCCCGGGCCGCCCAACAGCGCGGACCAATGGTACATCGCGCCGGCGGTCGGGATCGTCGAGGCGATCTCGGCCATGGAAGCGGCCACGAGCAGCGTGAAGACGGTCACCAGCGGCCAGCCGTAGCCGTTGACCGCGGGGCCGCCGTAGTTGAGCCCGTGGCCGAAGAGCGTGATGGCGCCGGTCAAGATCGAGATGATGGTGAAGGAGACGGCGAAGTTGGCGAAGCCGCCCATGTCGCGCAGCAGCTGCTGGGCGTAGCCGTACTGGTGCAGGTCGCGCGCGTCCTGGGCTAGCTGGTCCTGGCGTGATTGTTCCATGGTCGACGATTATATCAAGATAGAGCCCGACATGCCCGAGCCGCTCGAATCTTCATAGAATACGCAGGGTATCATGAAGAGATCGATAGAGAAGGTGTTCAAAGGGATGCCGGAGCATTGGGTCGGCGACGGCTTCCATGTCAGCAATTATTTCCCGGCGGCGACGGACTTCGAGAAGCGCATGAGCCCGTTCTTCCTGCTGG
>CAZEAE010000031.1:0-40992 GCA_964510095.1 uncultured Elusimicrobia bacterium
AGCAGACCCCTCAGCTCATGCCGGCGGACCTCGGCGAGAAGGCCGCCACGGCGCTTCGCTAAAGTCGCGCTTATTGGGCCCATAACTTGCAACCCGGGACCTATTCTGTTTTGCGGGGTGCCCTTATTCCATATGCTGACAATATCATTCTACAGCCCTGGCAATCCTGCGGCGGTCGGGCTATACTGGAGCAGGTGCTGAGACCCGCGCTAGCATGCCTTCTTTTGTCCCTGCCGTCAGCGGCCATCGCCGCGGCCTCTGGCCCAGTATGCCAGCCCTTCGGCGCGCTTGGTTGTTTTTACGCCCCGCCCGCGGCGGAAGGGACCCGGACGCCGCTGCTGATCTATCTCCGGGGCTGGCTGAACGGCCAAGGCCAGGTCCCTCCCGAGAGCTGCTTGGCGTCCGCGCGTCAGGCGTTTGCCGTCTATCAAATCGAGAAGGCCGCGGCGGCGGCACAGTCGGCCGTGCTGGTCACCTGCTCCAGCCACCTGGGCGTGACGCCTTCCGACGTCGTCGCGCTGGAGAAGGAAGCCGGCCGGGGCTTCTCGGGGACGATCCTAGCCGCGCATAGCGGCGGCTATGTCGGCCTAGGCAAGACGCTGGCTTCCGGCGTCACTCCGCAGCGCATCATCATGCTGGACAATTTTTATCTGAACAAGGACCTGTCGAAGAAGATCCAAGCCGCCGTCTATGGCGGGGCGGCCTGCGCAGGCTTCTACACCAAGCACAACACCGACGGCTACGAGAAGAACTTCAAGCCGTTCGTGCAGTGCGTCGTCGACTACCATGAGGACTACGGGCATGAGGGCGGCGTGGCTAAGTGCTTGCCCTCCTACTTGAAGCAGACGACCTGCCCGTAGCTCCCGGCCCGCGCCCCTGGAGTTCCGCTCCCGCCTGAAGCACTATTCTCCCAAGGATCTGCGTTTCAATCCGGCTTGGGTAAGCTATAATCGGCGCATGCAGGCGGAACGCGAGCTCATCGAACTCAGCCGGAACGGGGACACCGAGGCTTTTTCACGCCTAGTCGTCCGCTATGAGGACCGCATCTACCGGCTGGCCCGGACCGTCTGCACGGGCCTGCCGTCCGAGGCCGACGACGTCTACCAGGACACCTTCCTCACCGCCTTCAAGAAGCTGAAGGCCTTCCGCGGCGACGCGGGACTGGGGACCTGGCTTTTCCGGATCGCCTCGAACCTGTGCCTGATGCGGCGGCGAAAGAAGGGAAGCGAGCCGTTCGTGCCGCTTCTCGACCGGCCGCACGATCATGAGGACGGACCGGCGCATCAGTTCCGGGACTGGAGCCCCACCCCGGAGGAAGCGGCGGACAAGAAGGAGCTCGCCTTGAAGGTGTCCGGCGCGCTTGCGAAGCTGCCCATGGATTACCGCCTCGTGCTGACCCTGCGCGACGTCGAAGGCCTCTCCGCCGGGGAAACCGCGAAGATCCTGAAGTTGAGCGTGCCCGCGGTCAAATCCCGCCTGCATCGGGGGCGGTTGTTCCTGCGCGACGAGTTCGAACGCGCCTTCGCCGTGAAGGAACGGAAGCGATGAAGCTTGAGAGCCTGTCCTGCCGCCGGCGCCTGGCGCTCCTGCTCGATTATTTGGACCGGGAGCTGCCCTCGCCGCAACGAAAGCTGTTGGTCCGCCATCGCGCCGCCTGCCTCTCCTGCGCCTCGCTTTTGAAAACCCTCGAGAGCACCGTCCGTATCTTCAAAGCCCATAAGCGTTCAGCCAAGCCCCCCGCCTCCGCCCGCCGCGCGCTGCGCGCGTCCCTGGCCGCATCGTTGCGCTCTCGATAGCGACGATTCCCTGAATCCTTTTGGATCGGCCCGCATCCAATTAGGTAAGGGGTATCTCACTATGAAAATATTCTCGCTGATCCTTCTCCTGAGCGCCGCGCCCGCCGCGGCGATGGACTTGTCCGCCGCGGTCGACGCGGCGGTCGGCCGTTCTCCGGCCGCGGCCGAGGCCAAGGCGCGCCGCGACCAGGCCGTGGCGGCGGGACGCGAGGCGTTCTGGAGCCGCTGGCCGCGCCTGAGCGCGCGCGCCGCGGCCATGCGCAGCGACGATCCCCTCTTTGCCTTCGGGGGTCTCATGCAGCGGCGCGCGGTGACCGCGCCCGACTTCAATCCTGACACGCTCAACCACCCCGGCTATCGCACGGCCGTGCACGGGAGCCTGGAGCTGGGCGCGCCGCTGTTCACCGGCTTTGCGCTGACGCGCTTGTCCAGCCTCGCGGCGCTCGCCGAGGACGAGGCGGAGGCGATGGGCGGCGCCGCGGACTCGGCCGTGCGCCTGCGCACGACCGACGCCTATCTGCAGGATCTCAAGGCCCGGACCCTTCTGGCGGAGCTCGACGCGCGCATCGCGTCAGCGCGCGGCGCCGTCGATAGCGCCGAGCGCCTCAAGAAGCAGGGCCTCGTGCTCGGCTCCGACCACCAGGCCGCGCTCGCCGTCCTGTCGGGGCTCAAGGCTTGGCGCGCCCGCGCCGCGGCCGAGGCCGAGGCCCACCGGGCCGGGCTCGGCGTCCTGACCGGAGGTGCCGCGCCCGTCGCGAACGGGACCTTGCGCGACTGGCAGCCGCCGCTCGAGGACGACGCGGCCCTCGTCGCCGCGGCCCTGGCCTCGCGCCCCGATCTGCGCGCGGCCGGCCTGCGCACCCGGGCCGCGGGCGTGCGGCGCGACGGCGCGCGGCAAAGCCTCCTCCCGAGCGTGGACGCCTTCGCCGCGGTCAACAACTCCGCCGACGGACTTGGTTCGGGGGCGGCGAGCCGCCTTGTCGGCGTGAGAGCCAGCGTGCTCTTCGGCGATCCCGCCTATTCCTCCCGCCGCGCGCGCGCCGAAGCCGATGAAAAAGCGTCCGCCGCCGCCGGGGCGGGCGCGGCGGACGCGGCCCGCGCGGAGGTGCTGACCCGCGCCGCCGGCCTGCGCGGCCTGAGCGCCGCGCTCCCCGAGCTGAGAGAAGCCGTCGCGCGGGCTCGCGACTCGCTCGAGCAGGTCCGCCCGCTTTACCGTGAAGGCCGGCAAAGCGTGCTCGACGTCCTGCGCGCCGAGGAAGCGGTGGCGCGCCTCGAGGAGGCCCGCCTCGAGACCGTTTACCGCCAGCGATCGGAGTGGGCGTCCTTGCGCGCCGCGCAGGGGCTGTTCGACGCGGAAGCCGTGGCCGTGCTCAGCCGCAGCCTGGAGGTCTCACGATGACCCCCTCTCAAATCCCGCTCGGCCCCGCCGGCCGCCTCGCCCGATCCTTCGTCCGCTCCAAGCTGACGTCCTTGATCGTGCTCGGCGCCATCGCTCTCGGCGCGATGGCGACCGCGCGCCTGCCCCGCGAGGAGGAGCCGCAGATCAACGTGCCGATGTTCGACGTGATGGTGCCCATGCCCGGCTCGAGCGCGCGCGAGGTGGAGGAGCGCGTCGTCGCGGTCGGAGAACGCAAGCTCATGGAGATCCCGGGCGTCGAGTACGTCTACGCCACCGCGCAGAACAACGGAGCGATCTTCATCGTGCGCTTCAAGGTCGGCACCGATCCCGACGACGCGATGACGCGCGTCTACACCAAGACCTTCGCCAACCTCGACATGCTCCCTCCAGGCGCGGGCCAGCCCCTGATCAAGCCGCGCTCCATCGACGACGTGCCCGTCCTCGCCCTGACCCTGACGGGCGAGGGCTTAAGCCCCCTCGAGTTGCGCCGGGCCGCGGCCGAACTGCGCCGCGTCGTGACCACCGTCGAGAATGTGGCCGACGTCGAGATCCTCGGCGGGCGGCGCCGCCGCCTGTCCGTCTTCTTCGATCCGGGGGCGCTGTCGCGCCGCCGCCTGTCTCCGCTCGAGCTGGCGGGGCTCCTGAGAGCCTCGAACCGGCGCCTGCCGGCCGGGACCGTGGACGCGGGCGGTCGCGCCGTCAAGGTGGAGACCGACGCGTTCATCCGCACCGCCGAGGACCTGCGCTCGGTCGTGTTGGGCGTCTCGGACGGCCGGCCGGTGCGCGTGTCCGACGTCGCCAAGGTCGTCGACGGGCCCGATGAGGACGAGCGCGAAGTCAGCGTCTATGAAGGCGCCGCAGGAGCGGCGCTTCCCGCCGTTACCCTGCAGGTCTCCAAACGCCGCGGGGCCAACGCCACGACCGTCACCCGCGCCGCGCTCGCCCGGGTGGAGACGGCGCGCCGGGCCCTGCCCTCCGCCTTGGCCGTTACGGTCACCCGCGACTACGGCGAGACCGCCAAGCACAAGTCCGACGAGCTGCTCTACCACATGATGCTGGCGACGCTGTCGGTCACCTTGCTCGTCGCCCTTGCCCTCGGTCTGCGCGAGGCGCTGGTCGTGCTGATCGCGGTGCCGGTCACGCTAGCGCTGACCTTGCTGGTGTACTGGATGGTGGGCTACACGCTCAACCGGATCACCTTGTTCGCCCTTATTTTTTCGATCGGGATCCTTGTGGATGACGCGATCGTCGTCGTGGAGAACATCCACCGCCATTTCGCCATGGGCGACGGCCGTCCTCTGTGGAAGCTCGCGGTGGACGCGACCGACGAGGTCGGCAATCCCACCTTGCTCGCCACCTGGGCCGTGATCGCCGCGATCCTGCCGATGGCCTTCGTCGGCGGCCTGATGGGGCCCTACATGCGCCCGATCCCGGTCGGCGCCTCGTTCGCGATGCTGTTCTCCGCCTTCATCGCTTTCGTGGTCTCGCCGTGGGCGTTCGTGAAGATCCTGACCTATTGGAAACCGGCTCCGGCGAAGGCTCACGCGGAGGAAGGCGCGCTCGACCGCCTGTACCGGCGCGTGATGGGCCGCCTGCTCGACGACAGAGCCGCGCGCGCCTGGTATCTGGCCGCGACCGCGCTTATGCTCGTCGCGGCCGCTTCGTTCGTGCCGTTCAAAGGCGTCATCATCAAGATGCTCCCGTTCGACGACAAGGACGACTTCGAGGTCGTGCTGAACATGCCTGAAGGCTCCTCTTTGGCCGCGACGCGGACCGCGGCCGAGGAGCTGGCCGCCGTTTTGCGGGCGCTGCCGGAGACCCAACGCGTGGTCTCCTATCTCGGCGTCGGGGCCCCGTATAATTTCAACGGCCTCGTGCGTCATTACTTCCTGAGGACGAATCCGGATCAAGCCGACCTTGTGGTGCAGCTGACACCCAAAGGAAAGCGACGGCAAAGCCACGCGATCGCGCGCGGGGTGCGGCCTGCCGTCAGCGCCATAGCCAAGAAACACGGCGCAAGGATACAGGTCGCCGAGGTCCCGCCCGGGCCTCCAGTGCTGTCGACCTTGGTCTTCGAGGTCTACGGCCCGGACGCCGCGAAGCGCGACGATTTCGCGCGGCGCCTGAAGGTGCTTCTGGAAATGACGCCGGACATCACCGACATGGACACCTACGTGCCCTCGCCGGAGCCCCTGAGCCGCCTCGTCGTCGACCGCGAAAAGGCGACGCTCAACGGCATCGCCCCGGCCTCGGTCGCGGCGGCCGTGCGCATCGGCCTCGCCGGCGAGGCCCTCGACCTGGCGCACATGGACGGCGAGCTCGAGCCGGTCGAGATCGCCTTGCGTCTGCCTCAAGAGGATAGGCGCACGCTCGACGCCGTGCGTTCCCTGCCTCTGATCGCTCGCAGCGGCACGCCGGTCACGGTCGGCGCGCTCACGCGCGAAACGAAAGCCGACGCGGACCCGGCGCTCTATCATAAGAACCTTCGGCCCGTGTCCTACGTGATCGCCGAGGTCGGCGGCCGCACGGAAAGCCCGGTCTACGCCCTCATCGACCTGAAGCCCCGCATCGAGGGGATGGCGAAAGAAGCGGGAGTGGACCTCGAGACCTGGTACACGCGCCTGCCCGACGACGCCTCGAAGCTGGCGCTGAAATGGGACGGCGAGTGGCAGATCACCTACGAGGTGTTCCGGGACATGGGCATCGCCTTCGCCGTGGTGCTTCTGCTCATCTACGGCCTCGTCGTCTTCTGGTTCGAGTCGTTCACGATCCCGCTCGTCATCATGGCCCCGATCCCGCTGACCTTGGTCGGCATCCTGCCCGCGCACTGGGCGATGGGCGCGTTCTTCACGGCGACCTCGATGATCGGGTTCATCGCAGGCGCCGGGATCGTCGTGCGCAACTCGATCATCCTCGTGGACTTCATCGCCCTGCGCCGCCGCGAGGGCATGGCTTTGCGCGACGCGGTCATCGACGCGGGCGCGGTGCGCTTCCGGCCTATGCTGCTGACCGCCGCGGCCGTCGTCGCCGGCGCGAGCGTGATCCTCTTCGACCCGATCTTCCAAGGCCTGGCGGTGGCGCTGATGGCCGGAGAGGTCGCGTCCACGGTCTTGTCGCGCATCGCCGTGCCCGTCCTTTACTTCATGCTGGAGGATCGGCGCGAGCGGGCCGGGGAGCAAACCCATGACGATTGATCGCATGATCCGAGCCATCGCGGGTGCCTTCATACTCGCCAGCCTGGCGCTGGCCCATTGGGTCGACGTCCGGTTCGTGTGGTTTACCGCCTTCGTCGGGGCGAACCTGCTTCAGTCCGCGTTCACGCATTGGTGCCTGATGGAGGACATCCTGCGCAAGCTCGGCGCCGCGCCGCCCGAAGCAGGGCCGTGATGTCGCCTGACGCACTGTGTAAGGATCTGCGTTTCAACCCGGCTTGAGTAAGCTATCATAGCCTGGTGGCGGGGCAAGCTGGGTGGAGAACTCACGATCACAGCCCAACAGGCAAAGGCACCAGGGCTCGCTGCTTCGGCCTTGTGACGGGGCTGGCGCTGCTGATCTTGGCGGGCGGCTGTAGGGGGCGTCGCGTCGTGGCGGAGCGCGTCGAGCTGGAGGGCGCCCTGTACCGGCCGCCCGAGCCCGCGCCCAAAAACACCGATCCCGATGACCCGGAGGATACGGAGCTCCCTGAGCTTCCGCCGACGGGGCGCAAGGTGCTCCAGCGCGCGGAGCGCTTCTCGGTGCGCCATGGCCTGCGGCGGGTGCCGGCTTCCGAAGAGCCGGGCCGCCCTGAGCTAGAGGATGCTTCACCGCGCCCGGCGGTTTCCTCGGGGACGGCGGGCGGGCCTGGCAAGAAGCCTGATGAAGGGGAGGTTGAGGGCGATCAGCGCACACGCCGTCCTGACGACGTTTCGGTGTCACCGGCCGGACCTCCCTTGCGCTACGTTTCGCCGGCCGCCGTGAAGAGATTCCAGATCCCGCAGCGCGACCCTAAAGCGCTCGAGGAGCCGGCCGAGCTGGCGGAGGATATACAGGCGGGGGCCGATGACGTCCCGCGTGCCGGTTTTGCCTCGACCAAGACCGGAGCGCTGTCCGAGGGTATCCCCGAGACGCTCGTCAGCGACCCCGAAGCGCTAGGGTCCTATCATGTTCAGGTGTCGCTCACCCGTTCTTTCAAAAAAGAGAAGCTGGTCTATGACAAGGTTTATCCTTTTATGGCCGATATCGACCTTGAGACGGACATGGTGGAAGCCCACCATCCGACCGCTACCTATTGGGTCCGCTATGCGCTCGTCGACCTGCTGGGCTTCGAGCATTCCTTCACCAAGCCTAAGCGTATGATCTTGATCGGGCCCGACTAGCTGGCGCAGCAGACCATCGCCTGGCGCGCCGTGTCGCGCGCCTTATCGGGCTGCTCCAGGAGCTCTCCGAGACCCGGCACCGACCTCAGTGGTGCAGGTTCCAGCCGACCAGATACGCCTTCTCCGGCAGGCCGGGCGGCTGATACGACCGGAGGTTGGCGTCGTATTTGAGGGAGACGCCGCCGGTGAAGCCTGACAGCGAGATGCCCTGCGTGCGCACCCCGTAGAGCAGGAGCCGCCGGCCCGCCGAGCCGTTGGCCTTCATGTTCGAGGTGCCCTGCTCGACGAAATAGACGCCGGCGACCAGCAGGTCGGCGCCCGTCTTGTTGAAAGAGACGCAGTTGCGCGCCAAGGCGGCGAAGGACGCGCCCGAGGTCGCCGAGATCGAGCTGGCGCCGGCGTAATAGACGTTGTCGCTGACCGTGATCTTCCCGGTCGCAGATCCGCAGCTGCCGGCCGCGGCCGCGCCGGCGCCGACGATGGCGAGGCCGCGGACCATGCCGCCGCTGGTCAGGTTAGCGGTGTGGGCGTAGATGATGGCGCCGTCTCCGGGAATGGCGAAGGTCGCGCCGCCGACCACGGTGAAGGTGCCGGTGGAGTTGAAGACGATGGTCTGGTCGGTCGTCGTCTTGTAGGTGTAGTGGGCGTCGTAGTAGTTGAAGTCCAGCGTCGGCCAGGTCACCGAGGGGATGAAGTTGTACCGGGTCCCGTTGACCGTCACCGCTCCGGCGCTGGCGCCGCTGTAGTAGAGGTCGCCGTCGATCACGACCGACGCCGCGCCCGAGACGCTGCCGTTGACCACCACGGGGCCGCCGTTGAACCGGATGTTGCTTCCGGACACGGTCAGGCCGCCGTTGACGTAGAAGCCGCCGTCGTAGACGACGTTGCTGGCGCCGATCGTGAAGATCCCGTTGATCATCGTGCCGTATTGGACGAGGTCGGAGTAGAACTGCACCAGGGCTTCCAGCACCCGGGTGGTCACCTTCTTGGCCTCGGTGCCGTAGACTCCCTCGGCCCGCAGGTAGACCGTGCGGCGCGTCTCGTCGGGGATGAAGGTCACCGTCGAATAACCCGCCGAGTAGAACGACTTCGGGCGGCTCAGCGAGGCTGCGTCATAGTGGCCGTTGTAGACGTCCTGGGAGAACTGCCGGAAGTAGTCGGTCACCGCCCCGTTGGCCAGGGAGGAGGCCGTCTTCTGGCGGCGCTCCGCCGCGGCCGAGCGCAGGGACACCACCGCCGCCTGGTACAGGTAGACGGCCGTCGGCAGGGCCACGAGCAGGATGACCAGGGCCATGACCATGGCCTGGCCCTCCGCCGGCCTACTGGCTTTTGAGCGGCAAGAGAGGCGGATAGACATCGGTCTCCACGGAATATTCCGTCTTGCCGTCGCGGTTCTTGTCGACGGCCAAATAGACCCGGATGGACGTCACGTAGCGGCGCTCGTTCACGGTGTCCAGGAGGCCGTTGCGGTTGCCCAGGCCCGACGGCGCGGCCACCATGTCCATCTCGGCGGCCGAGATGATGCCGTCGTTCTCGCCGCTGTCGCCGGTGGCGGCCGCGTCGGCTCGCAGGGCGATGGCGTCGTTGGGATAGGCCTTGAAGATCGTCAACGTCAACGCGGCGGTCTGCCCCGCGCTCGACTGCTGGTAGAGGGGGGTGTTGTTGGCCGGAGTCGAGACGTTCAGGCTGAGGACGGCCTCGCTGGAGGGATTCGAGCTGGCCGTGAACTGCTCCAGGGAGAGCAGCTCGGTCTGCGAGCAGACCAGGCGGTTGGCTCGGTAGACGTCCAGGGTGACCCTCTTGACGTGGGTGTCGGGCTGCTCGGCCACGGTGCGCCCGCCGGAGACGTAGGTCTGCCAATAGGTGCCGTCGGCGGTCTGGTCGAAGTACCGGACGTTGGCGTCGTAGTCGTCGATCAGGTCGGCGTTGGCGTCGGTGAAGGGCACCAGGTCAGAGGTCAGAGCGTCGCCGTTGGAGTCCGAGCTGTCGCGCCGCATGAAGACGACGCTGACGCGGAAGCGGTCGAACTTCGAGGACGCCAAGGTGGTCCTGAGCGCGTCGAGGGCCCCGCGGTAGGGGTAGGCGACGGCCAGGCCGTAGTCGGCGCTGTTGGAATCCGCGGCGAAGACGTTGTAGAAATCGATGTTCTTGACCCGTGAGAAGCCCGTCTGGATCATGCGCCCGCAGGTCTGCTGCTCGCGCGCCTTGAAGGTCACCGCCGAGACCTTCTGGACCAGAGCGATCAAGGCGAGACCGGCGATCGTCATGATCGCCATGGCCAGCACGGTCTCCAGGAGCATGGCGCCGCGCTCGTTGAGCCTCATAGGGCCAGGATAGGCCCTGCGGGCGCCTGCGCGCAACCAAACTAATTGTTAACTTGCGGCGGCCAGCGGGAAGTCGACGGAGACCTTGGAGCCCTTGCCCCGCCCGGCGCTGTCGATGCGGATGCGTCCGCCGTGCTTCTGGACGATCCAGCCGACCACGTGCAGGCCCAGGCCGTGGCCGCCTTCCCCGGCGCGCGTCGTGGAGAAGGGCTCGAAGAGCCCGGGCAGGACCTCCGGGTCGATGCCGACGCCGGTGTCCTCCAGCACGACTTCCGCCGTCTTGCCCGCGCGGCGGCAGGAGACGCCCAGGCGTCCGCCCATGGGCATGGCGTCGACGGCGTTGACGATGAGGTTCAGGAAGACCTGGATGAGATGGCGCTCGCTGCCCAGGACCGTCAGGCCGTCCTCGACCTCGGCGCGCAGCTCGACGCCGCGGTCCTGCAGCCGGAGGGCGACGCGCTCGAGCGCCTTGCGCAGGGGCAGCGCCGCGTCCACCGGTTCCAGGCGCAGCTCGCTGGGGCTGGTGTAGTCCAGGAAGTCGGTGAGGATCGCCGCGGCCCGTTCGGCCTCCTGCGCGATGACGTCGAGCTGATGGTCCGACTCGGCCCGCTGGTCGGGCTTGCCGGCCAGCGCCTTGACGAAATCCGCGCTGAGGATGATGGTGTTCATCGGCGTCTTGAGCTCGTGGAGGACGGCGGAGACCGCCTTGCCGGCCAAGGATAGGCGTTCCATCCAGGCGATGCGGATCTCATAGCCTTCCGCCGTGGCCAGGCGGACCCGGCGCGTGACGTCGGCCATGAAGGAGCCGAAGAGGGAGGTCGCCAGGAGCAGGGACAGGCGCAGCAGGACCGTGGGGCTCTGCTCGGCGTCGATCCCGGGGAAGGCGGCCAGCCCGTAGACCAGGCAGGCCGCGCCGCCGACGATGAAGCTGTAGTTGAGGTTCTCCAGCAGGCAGGACATCAAGATGACCAGGAAGTAAGCGATGTAGAAGTCGCTGGAGACGCCGCGGGTGAGCAGGAGCACGGTGGTCGTCGCGCCCATGTCGAGGGCGAAGGTCCAGAGGACGGCGCGCGGGCTCAGACGGCCGAGGCGCCCGAGCTGGAAGAGCGCGGAGGCGCCCGCCCCGTAGGCGGCCAGCAGCAGCCAGGGCCACCAAAGGCCGGAGGCCGCGTCGGCGGCGTAGAGGGCCTGGAGCAGGAGGATGACGAAGAGGATGCAGCGGAAGGCCAGCAGGTGCGTTGAGTTCACCGACCATGTTATATAAACTTAGCCTATGCAGCCGAAAGTCCTTCTGATCGATGACGACGAGGCCTTTCGCAAGACGCTGACCAAGGTCCTGCCCCTGCACGGCTTCCAAGCCCTGGAAGCCGGCTCCGGCAAAGCCGGCATCGCCTTGGCCGCCCGGGAGCGGCCCGACCTCATCCTGCTCGACCTGGTCATGCCGGGCATGAAGGGCCTGGAGGTCTGTCAGGTTCTCAAGCAGGACCCTCTGACCGCCGGCATCCCCGTCCTGATCCTGACCGGCAACGACCAGCAGGGCCTCGACATCGCCTGCCTCGACATGGGCGCCGACGACTACCTGACCAAGCCGGTGAAGGCCGAGCGCCTGCTGGCGCATTGCCGCGCCCTGCTCCGCCGCGTCCTGGGTCCGGGACGCAAGTCGCTGCTGGAGCTGGGGCCGCTTCTGCTGGACCATGACCGCAAGATCGCGGCCCTGGGCGGGACGGAATTCGCCCATCTGACCCCCAAGGAGTTCGGCCTGCTCTACGACCTGGCCATCCATAGCCCACAGCCGCGGGAGCGCGGCGTCCTCTATCGGGAGATCTGGGGCATGGAGCCGCCCTCCGAGGGCAGCCTCAGGACCGTCGAGGTCCACGTCCGCCGCATCCGCCTCAAGCTGGGTTGGCGCAGCTCCCAGTGGCTGCAGACCGTCTCCGGCCGCGGCTACTGCCTCGTCCCGCCTCTCCAGCCGTAGGCCAGGCCTACGGCCGCCCGTCTTGACAAGAAGGGCCGGACCCGTTAAACTTCACCTGTCAGCTAGGGAGGCTAGAAAATGAACTACCGATGGGCCGGTCTGCTTTGCGTCTTGAGTCTCTCGCTGGCCGCCGCCCCGCTGCGCGCCCAGCAGTCCTCCGACGGCGCCGAGAAATGCTCCGGCGGCGGCGACGGGGTCAAATGCGGCGCGCACGACCTGGTGTTCCCCTTCAAAGAGGAGCTCCATAAGAAGAAGGCCGCCAGCGAGCTCAACTGCGTCGGCGGCAAGGAGAAGGACGGCAAGATCGCCTACGCCAAGTGCAAGCACAAGACCTTCAAGGACTTCGACGAGGTCGCCATCAAGATCAAGATCGCCGGCAAAGAGAAGATGAAGACGTTCGACAAGGAGAAGCTCAAGCGCGCGCAGCAGCTGGCCGCCCTGCACTCGGCCAAGAAGAGCTTGAAGGCGCAGCTCAAGGAGCTCTCCGGCAAGGACTCCAAGGATGACAACGTCAAACAGGCCTACAAAAAGCTCTCGGGCGCCGACGACAAGATCAAGGACGACCTGAAGAAGGCCGTGTCCAAGTGCAAGGACAAGGACTCGGCCGACATGGACTGCGACGCGAAGTTCCCCGACGAGGACTGACTAGTCGGGCGCCCGCCGCAGCCCGGTCCATAGCAGGACCGCCGCCGCCGCCGCGACGGCCAGCCAGAGGAGGCCGCGGCGCGCGCCGCCCTCCGGGACCGCCGACGGAACCGGGGAAAGCGGCCTGACGGACGCGCTTCGCCCGCCCGCCGGCGCCCGCGCGGAATAAGCCTTGCCCGGAGCCTCGCCGGCCTCCGGGCCGGTCCCTGCCGGCGGCCCCGCCGGGGCCGCCGCCGAGACGCCCTCTTCCAGGGAGCCGCCGAAGAAACCTCGGACGGCGGCTCCCATCGACTCGATCCCTCCTCGGATCGAACTCAAGGCGGAGTCGCTGAAGCTGCTATGCGAGAGTTTCTCCGCCGCGAACTGGGCCGCGTCGGACTTGGCCCGCTCCTCCTCGGTGTACTCCTCCAAGCCTGAGTCCTCGCCCTCCGCCGGCTCTTGCGGGTCCGCGCCGGGCTTCAGCGCGCTCCAGATCCGGCCCAGGGCTTCCGGAGCTACGTCCTCTCCCCGACGATAGAAGTTCTGCTGGACGACCGGGTTGCAGCCTCCCGAGACCCGGCTGCAGGAAGCCGACCATTGGAAATCGCGGTTCTGCTCCGTCATCCCCACATCCTTGAAGGCCGGCTGCGGAACCTGGGCTTGGGCCTGGTAGCCGGCCTTGAGGTCGTCGAACTTCTCCCTCGGCAGGACTTGGAAAAAATCCGGGCGACGCATCAAGGCGGCCGGCTCGGCGGCGATGCGCTCCCTCAAGCGGTCCAGCTCCCCCTCGGTAGCGGGCCGCCCATCGAGCCTCAGCACGGCGGCCTCGCCCGAAGCGCCGCGGCCCGTTTTGAGCCCCAGGGACCGGAAAGTCTCGGAAAAACCCGAATGGGCAGCCACGACAAGATCTTGGGGCGTCTTTGGGTCGGCCAGGCTGACCGGCGCGCGCGGCGCCAGCGGCGAAGCAGCCGCCGCAGCCTGCGCGGCGCCCGGTCCCGCGCCCGCGCCGAGCGCCTCTCCTGACTGAAGGCTCCGCCTAAGGTTCTCGGCGCTGCGCACCGCCGAGCCCATCGCCCGCTGCTGCCGGCTGACGCTGTCATGCGAGGTGGCGGAGGCGGCCGTCGGAGGCGGCGCCGCGGGACCGCCGCCCGGCGAAACGCCGACGGCGACGCCGTCCGGGGAGGCGCCCGGGGGCTGGGCGGCCCCGTTCGCCAAGCCGCGAGCTTTGTCCTTGACGGGGTCCCGAGGTCCGAGCTTCTCGAGCGTCTTCTTCGGGCAAGCATCGGGGTCCTTGGCGCAGGCCGCCTTCTGTCTGGCCTTCTCGGCGAGAGAGTCCTCGTCCTTGTCCTTGAGGCCCCCGTCCTCGATGATCTTCTTGAGCCCCTCCTTGGACGCTTCCTTCTTAAGGGCTTCCTTGATCGCCGCATCCTCCTCGGGCCCGGCGAAAAGGCCGTCCGCGGCCCCGAGCAGGAGCGCGCTCAAGACGATGACTCCGCGGCGGGAGGCCATCCTAGGAGTTTAAAGCCCGGACCGCGAATTGTCAATGGATTGGACGTCTACCACGCGCGGCAGGTCCTGCCACCGGGTCGTATAGCACGGAGAGCGATTCTCGCAGCGGGGCGTCCAGCCGCGCGAGAGGCCCGCGCCGGCGTAGCGCAGGGTGCCCGTCCCGAGGTCGGCGTTGACCCGGTCGAGCGCGCCCATCAGGCGGTCCTGACGGCGGGTCTTGGCGTCGTCGAAGAGGCTGCCTTGGCCGGGGTCGGCGGGCCCCAGCGCGGAGAGGATGACCCCGGCCTTCTTGTACCTCCGGTCCTCTCGAAAGACCCGGTCGAAGGCCGCGCGCGCGGCTTCCAAGAGCGCCGGCGTGGCGCTGGCCGGCGTCAGCTTCTCGCAGCCGGTCTCGCCTTCGGCCTGCCCGTCTTGCCTCCAGCCGACGAAGACGCGCAGTTCGCCCGCGGCCAGACCATGGCGGCGCAGGCGCTCGCCGGCCTGGCAGGCGAAAGTGGCCACCGCCGACCAGAGCGGATCGCGGCCTTCGACCGCTTCGGCGAAGGAGCGGGACACGGTCAAGGACTGCCGCGGCGCGGGCGCGTGGTTGAACGGCAGGCAGGCCTGCCCGCGCAGCTCGGCGGCGAGCTTGAGGCCCATGACGCCGACGGCGTCCCTCACGGCGCCGTCTCGCGCCTGAGCCAAGTCCTGGGCGGTGCGCAAGCCGTAGACGCCCAGCCGCCGGGCGCTGGCGGCGGCCAAGCCCCAGACCGACGTCAGGGGCAGGCCGGCCAAGACCTCCGAGCGGGCGGTCTCGTCGCAAAGAGAGAAGACCCCGCCTTTCTTCTTCGCCAAGTCCGCGGCCAGCTTGGCCAGGACCTTCGTGGGCCCCAGGCCGACCGCCACGGGCAGGCCGGTCCAGCGGCCGACCTCGGAGCGGACCGTCCGCGCCCAGTCCTCGTTCTTGCCGTCCGGCAGACGCAGGAAGGACTCGTCGATGGAATAGGCCTCCAGCTCTTGGGCGTGGCGCGCCAGCACGCAGGAGACCCGGCGGGACATGTCCACGTAGAGCTCGTGGTTGGCGGAGATGACCGCCACCCGTTGTTCCAGCGCGAGGGCGCGCACCTCGAAGAACGGCGCGCCCATCGGGATGCCCAGGGCCTTGGCTTCGTCGGAGCGCGAGATCACGCAGCCGTCGTTGTTGGACAGGACGATCACCGGGCGGCCCTGCAGCTTGGGGGCGAAGGCCCGCTCGCAGGAGACGAAGAAGTTGTTGCAGTCGACCAGCGCCAGCAGGCTCATGGGGCGCGCACGACCCAGAGCACGACGCCCCAGACCTCGACGGCGCCCGCGCTCCAGGCGGGGGGAAGCCGCAGGACGCGCAGTTCGCCGCCTCCGGCCGCCACCACGACGCGCCCCGGCCCCGGGGCCTCCGCTCGGTCCACGATGAGCAGGTCTCCGCGCTTGACGCCGGCTTGGGGGGCGTCCTCGGCGGCGTTCAGGAAGAAGGTGGCCGCGGGCCGCCGGATGAGGCGCTCGTCGAGCTTGAGTCCGACGTCTTCGTAGTCTTCGGAGGCGACGAACATGCCCCCAGTATAATCGAACTTCCGTTCGATTGCAAGGCCTTTGCCCTTGACGCTGTCGACGAGCCGCCTTCCTCGCCTGGGTGGGGCTGGGCGCCGACGGCCTTTCTTCCTCCGCCTATGGCCCCGATGAGGCTTATCGGGCCTTGGGCGCTCATACGCACCTGGCCCTCATCCTGGTGGTCATGACGGCGGTGACGATCTTCGTGATCTCCATCGCCTACTCGAACTTGATCGAGCACTTCCCCGGCGGGGGCGGCGGCTACTTGGTGGCCACCAAGCTCCTGGGCGAGAAGGCCGGCGTGGTCTCAGGCTGCGCGCTCCTGGTCGACTACGTGCTCACGATCTCCGTTTCCGTGGCTGCCGCCGGCGACGCTCTGTTCTCCTTCTTTCCACCGCAGTGGCTCATCTGGAAGCTGCCGTTCGCGGGAGCGGCGCTCCTTTTGCTGATGCTGCTCAACCTGCGGGGCGCCAAGGAGTCGGTGACCCTCCTCGTGCCCATCTTCCTCGTCTTCATCGTCGCGCATCTGGGCATGATCCTTTACGCGGTGGTCAGCCATCTGCCGCGGCTCCCCGAGGTGTTCTCCGGGGCCTCCACGGATATGCGCTCGTCCGTCGGCAGCCTCGGCTTCTTCCCGGTGGCCATGATCTTGCTGCGCGCCTATTCCATGGGGGGAGGCACCTACACGGGCATCGAGGCCGTCTCCAACGGCGTCGGCATGCTGCGCGAGCCTCGCGTGCAGACCGGCAAGCGCACGATGCTGCTGATGTCGACTTCCCTGGCGTTCACGGCGGGCGGGATCCTCCTGGGCTACCTCCTCACTAATGCCATGCCCGTGGCCGGAAAAACGATGAACGCCGTGCTGCTGGAGAACCTGTATGGGACCTGGAGCTTGGGCGGTCTGCCCGTAGGCCGAGGTCTCATCGTGCTCACACTCTTCTCCGAGGCGACGCTGCTCATCGTGGCGGCGCAGGCGGGCTTCCTCGATGGGCCCCGGGTCTTGGCGAACATGGCCGTCGACTCCTGGGTGCCGCACAGCTTCTCGCGCCTGTCGGACCGCCTGGTGACCCAGAACGGGGTCTATCTGATGGGCGGGGCCGCCATGGCGACCCTGATCTATACGAAGGGCGACATCACGACCCTCGTCGTGATGTACTCGATCAACGTCTTCCTGACGTTCTCTTTGACGGAGCTCGGCATGTCCAGGTACTGGATCACGCACCGGGCTTCCCAGCCGAGGTGGCGCAGCCAGCTGGCCATCCACGGCACCGGGCTGGTGATGTGCGCCAGCATCCTCTGCGTGACGCTCTATGAGAAGTTCCGGGAGGGCGGCTGGGTGACGGCCGTCATCACGATCCTGACCATCGCCATCTGCCTCTGGGTGCGCCGGCACTATCGGGTGGTGCAGGCGAGCCTTCGGGGCTTGGATAAGATCCTCGAAGCCGCGCCCTTGACGGGAGAAAGAGCGGGCCCGAGCGTCTTGGATCCCAAGGCGCCCACCGCGGTCTTGACCGTGTCCGACTTCTCCGGCTTCGGCCTGCACCACGTCCTGGCCATCCAGCGCCTGTGGCCGGGCTACTTCAAGAACTTCATCTTCCTGTCGGTCGGCGTGCTCGACTCGGGCAACTTCAAGGGCAGCGAGGCGATCGGGCAGCTGGAGAGCCAAAAGCACGCCCACTTGGCCGACTACGTGGCTTGGTGCCGCCAGCACGGCCTGCAGGCCGACTCCCGGCTGCGCCTGGGCACGGAGGCCATCGAGACGCTGGAGGAGGCCGTGTCCGAGCTCTCGCGCGAGTTCCCTCGCATGATCGTCTTCACCGGCAAGCTGATCTTCAAGGAAGAGCGGTGGTACCAGCCCATCCTGCACAACGAGACGGCCTACGCCCTGCAGCGCCGGCTGCAGTTCAACGGGGTGCAGGTGGTCGTTTTGCCCGTTCGGGTCTACTGAAAAAGCGGTACCATAGCGGTATGCCCGTCCGAGAATACGGTTTGGCGGTGGGCGTCATCGCGCTCTGCACGGCGCTGTGCTTCGCCGTGTTCCCGCTGGTGGCGCTCAGCGATATCATCATGGTCTACCTTCTGGGCACGCTGATCATCGCTTTGCGGGGCTGGCGGGGCCCGGCGGCCGCCGCCTCCGTCCTTGGCGTCCTTTGCTTCGACTATTTCTTCGTTCCGCCGCGCTTCACCTTCGACGTGGCCCACCCCCAGTATGTGCTCACCTTCGTGGTGATGTTCGCAGTCGCCATGACCATCAGCCAGCTGGCCGTCCGGGTCAGACGCCAAGCGGTCGCCGCGGAGACGGAGCGCCTGCGCAGTTCCCTGCTCAGCGCGGTCTCCCATGAGCTTCGGACTCCCTTGGCGGCCATCATCGGCTCGGCCAGCGGTCTGCTCCAGGCTCCCGCCGCCCTGGGGGGCGACACCGGACGGGAATTGCTCGAGAACATCC
This sequence comes from uncultured Elusimicrobia bacterium, assembly GCA_964510095.1. Classification (GTDB taxonomy): domain Bacteria; phylum Elusimicrobiota; class Elusimicrobia; order UBA1565; family UBA9628; genus JBBTLF01. Next base: position 17,992 of record CAZEAE010000031.1, read on the forward strand.
GCGGCGAGGCCGAGCGGCTGGCGCGGCTCGTGCATAACCTCATCGAGACGACCCGTCTGGAGTCCGGCGCGGTGCGGCTCAAGAAGGAGCTTTATCCCATCGAGGACGTGGTCGGAACCGCCCTCGAGCGCCTGGGGAAGCTGCTGGCGGGCCGCGAGGTCAAGACCGACCTGCCCGAGGACTTGCCGCTGGTGCCGCTGGACCCCGTCCTCATGGAGCTGGTCTTCGTCAACCTGGTCGAGAACGCCGTGCGCCATACGCCGGCGGGCACCGTCATCGAGATCGCCGCGCGCCCGCGCGAGGCCTTCCTCGATATCGCCGTCTCCGACCGGGGCGCCGGCTTGGCCGAGTCGGACGTCGAGCGCGTCTTCGAGAAATTCTACCGCGCCACGCAGGCCGCCGGAGGAGCGGGGCTGGGGTTGGCCATCTGCAAGGCCGTCGTCGAGGCGCATGGCGGCGCGATCTCGGCCGTCAATCGTCGAGGCGGGGGGGCTGAATTCCGCCTGACGCTGCCTCGCAAGGACCCGTCATGATCCCGCCGCGCAAGACGATCCTGGTCGTGGATGATGAAAGGGCCATCCTGCGCTTCGTGCGCGCCGCGCTGGAGGAGCAAGGGTTCGAGGCGGTGGAGGCCTTGAACGGCCGCGCGGCGCTGGAACTGGCGGTGGCCAAGAAGCCGGCGGTGATCCTGCTCGACCTGGGGCTGCCCGACATGGACGGCCTCGAGGTCCTCAAGCGCCTGCGCCAGTGGTCTTCGGCGCCGGTGATCGTGATCTCGGCCCGGGGCGACGAATCCGACAAGATCGCCGGCCTCGATCGCGGGGCGGACGACTACCTGACCAAGCCGTTCGGCGTCGAGGAGCTGCTGGCGCGCATAAGGGTCGCGCTGCGGCATGCGGAGCGGGCCCGAGAGGATCCGCAACCGCTTTACCGGCACGACGACCTCAAGATCGACCTGGTCCTGCGCCGCGTCTGGCTGGGAAAGAAAGAGGTCCGCCTCTCTCCTTTACAGTACACCCTGCTGGCCGCCCTGGTGCGCAACGCCGGTCGCGTGGTCAGCCAGCGGCAGCTTCTCAAGGAGGTCTGGCCGGAGGGCGGCAGCAGCCCCGAGTCCTTGCGCATCCTGATCCATCAGACGCGCCACCGCATCGAGCGCGAGCCCGTCCGGCCGAAGCACCTCAAGACCGAGCCCGCCGTCGGCTATCGTCTGGAGGCGCCCGACGATTGACCGGCTTGTAACGCCGCTTTAACGGGCCGGCAATGGAAGGTCAACGCCGCTTGGGGCTATCATGAGGGCATGCACGAGGGTAACCGGGTCATGGTCTGCCTGCCGGTCGAGGAGCAGGAGGCCGAAGCGCTGCTGGCGGAGGCGGCCAGGACGGCGCGCGACTTGGATGCCGCCCTCTGCGTGGTCCATGTCTATCCTGCCGGCAAGAGCGATCCGGAGCAAGCCGCGAGGCAGGACGCCTTGGCGCGAAGGCACGGGGCGGTCTCGTGGTATTTGCGCGGCGCCGTCCCCGCGGAGCCTCTGCTCCGTTTCGCGGCGCGGCATCGGATCACCCATGTCATCCTGGGAAAAGACGGGCGGCGGAGATGGGGAACGCTCTTCAGGACGTGACGACCGGGAGGGCGGTCAAGCGCCCAGCACTTGCCGGGCCCGGTTCAGGGCGGCGTCGAACGTCTTGAGGACGTTCTCATGGCCGAAGGTCTTCTCAAGCCCCGTCCTTTGCATCGCGGCCAGCGGCTGGGGCTGGACGCCGGAGAGCAGGAGGCGCGAGCCCAGCTTCGAGCAGACCTTGCGCAGGTCATCGAGGGCGCGCAGCCCGGAAGCGTCCAAGGCCAGCACGTGGCGCATCCGGAGGATGACCACGCGCGGCGCGTCGGCTTGGCCGAACGCCAGCGCGTCCCGTAGGTTGGCCGCCACGCCGAAGAAGAAGGCGCCTTCCGCTTCGTAGACGGCGCAGCCCTTCGGGATCTCGCGCTGGCTGGCGCTCTCGGCCTTGGACACGTTCTCCTGCTCCATCTCCTCGGTGACCTCGCGGATGCTGGTCACGTCGGTCATGCGCTTCATGAACAGGACCAAGGAGAGCAGCATGCCGATCTCGACGGCCACCGTCAGGTCCACGAAGACGGTCAGCAGGAAGGTGACGCCCAGCACGGCGACGTCGGTGCGCGGCGCCTTGAGCAGGGCGCGGAAGGCGCGCCACTCGCTCATGTGGTAGGACACGATGACGAGGATCGAGGCCAGCACGCAGAGCGGGATCAGCGTCGCCCACTTGCCGAAGACGAGCATGATCAAGAGGAGGGTGAGCGCGTGGACGATGCCGGCCACCGGCGTGACGGCGCCGTTCTTGACGTTGGTGGCCGTCCGGGCGATCGCGCCGGTGGCGGGGAGGCCGCCGAACAAGGCCGAGGCGACGTTGGCGATGCCCTGGGCGATGAGCTCGGTGTTCGAGCGATGGCGGCTGTCGATCATGCCGTCGGCCACCGTCGCCGACAGGAGCGACTCGATGGCGCCGAGGATCGCCACCGTGAAGGCGGGGCTGATGAGCAGCCGCAGGCGCGGGAGGGCGCCGTCGGGCAGGTGGGGCGCCGGAAGATGGGAGGGGATGGACCCGAAGCGCGAACCGATGGTCTCCACCGGGATCTCGAGGCCGTGGACGAGCGCCGTCACGCCCAGGATGGCGACGATCGAGGCCGGGACGCGTCGGCTGACTTTGGGCCAGAAGACGAGGATGGCCAAGGACAGGACGGAAAGGCCGACGGCCGGCGGGCTGGCCGTGTGCATGCCGTGCAGGTAGACCTGCCACTTGTCGAGGAAGTCGGCCGGCAGCGTGCCCGTCTGCAGGCCCAGCAGGTCCTTGACCTGCTGCGAGAATATGATCACCGCGATGCCGGCGGTGAAGCCCACCGTCAGCGGGTACGGGATGAATTTGATGACGGCCCCCAGGCGCAAGGCGCCCATGGCGATGAGCATGACTCCGGCCATCAGCGTGCAGAGGGTCAGGCCGTCGACGCCGTAGCGCTCGACGATGCCGTAGACGATGACGACGAAGGCGCCGGTGGGTCCTCCGATCTGGACCTTGGAGCCGCCCAGGGCGGAGATGAGGAAGCCGGCGACGATGGCCGTGACCAGCCCCTTGTCCGGGGTCACGCCCGAGGCGATGGCGAAAGCGATGGCCAAGGGCAGGGCGACGATGCCGACGATGACGCCGGCGGTGGCGTCTTTGAGGAAAGCGGCGGCATCGTAGCCTTTGAGCGTCGTCAGGATCTTGGGGTGGAAGAGAGGCGGCGGCGCGGGGGGCGCGGGATGTGGATGCGTCTTCATGGAAATGGGATTTGAGCGTATGATACCAATTCCTCAGCGTCCCAGCAGCGCGGCGATGAGGAAGGCCCGCATCTTGGCTTGGTTCTTGCGCCGGGTGGACTTCTCGATGCCGGAGGTCACGTCGAGAGCGAAGGGCCGGCCCTTCGCCGCGGCTTCGCCCAGGTTCTCGGCGGTGAGGCCTCCGCCCAAGAAGACCGGCTTGCCGTAAGACGCCGCGGCGGCGGCCAGCGCCCAATCGAAGGGCTGCGGGCTGAGGCCAGGCTTGCTTTCAGCGGGGTCATAGAGCAGGACATGGTCGATCGAGTCGCCCCAGCGCGGGATGTCTTCGAGCGTCTCCGGGCCTGGAAAGGCCAAGCCTTTGATGATGAAAGGGGGGCACTCGGTGATCGTCAAGGCGCGGCGCAGGGCCTTGAGCCGTTGGGGCGTCTGGGGGCCGTTGAGCTGGACGCCCTTGAGGTTCATCTCGGCGGCGAGCTCCGCGATCTCCTGGGGGCTCTCGTCATCGAAGAGGCCCACCACGGAAGCGAACGTGGGCATCGCGGGGACCCAGCTCTTCGCTTCGGCCGGCAGGACGCGCCGCGGGCTCCGCCTGCGGAAATCGACGCCGATGAAATGCGCGCCGTCGTTGAGGGCCCAGACGGCATCCTCGTGATTCGTGATCCCGCAGATCTTTATCTTCATCGCCACAGTCGTCTTGCCCGTGAGGCCCTGTATTATAGCGGATGCAGCCGCGGACGGGGTTGTATCCGGACCTCAAATGTCCTTTGATTGAGGGCATGGCGGACCATGAAGAGGGGCCGGGCGAGGACTTCTCGAAGCTGCTGGACGATTCCCTGGAAGCGGCGGAGAGGACCTTCGCGCCCGGCGACCGCGTCCGCGCGGAGATCCTCACCCTGGGCCGCGAGGACGCCGTCGTGGCGCTGGGGCCGGGCAAGGAGGGCGTCGTGGCCGCCGTCGAGCTCGCGGGCCGCAAGGCGGGCGAGCCCATCGACCTGTTCGTCACCTCCGTGCGCCCCTCGGAGATCCGGCTCTCGATCCACCCCACCGATAAGAACATCGCCCAGGACCTCAAAGAGGCCTTCGAGAGCCGGCGGCCCATCGAGGGCCGCGTCGTCGAGGTCTGCAAGGGCGGCGTGCGCGTGAGCGTGAAGGGCAAGAGCGCGTTCTGCCCGATCAGCCAGCTGGACCTCCGGAGCGTCGGGACGGGGGCGGAGTTCGTCGGCAAGACCTTGGTCTTTCGCATCACGGAGTTCTCCGAGGAAGGGCGAGGCGTCGTCGTCTCGCGCCGGAAGCTGCTGGAAGAGGAGCAGGCGCGCGCCGTCGGAGCCTTCCTCGAAGGCAACCCCGACGGGTCGATCGTGCCCGGGAGGGTCGTCCGCCTGGAGAAGTTCGGCGCCTTCATCGAGCTGCTGCCCGGAGTCGAGGGGCTGGCCCATGTCTCCGAGCTCGCTTGGTCGCGCCTTGGGTCGCCGTCGGACCTCCTGACCGTGGGCCAATCCATCGCCGTGAAGATCCTCAAGCACGAGACGGTGGAGGGGCGGCTCAAGATCTCGCTTTCGCTCAAACAGGCCTCCGAGAAGCCTGCGGCTGCGCCCGCCGCCGCCGTCGTCGATCCTTGGGCGAAGTACGCCGCCGGGCAGGTCGTGGAGGGCAAGATCACCCGCAAGGAGCCCTACGGCCTGTTCGTGCAGCTGGAGCCCGGCGTCGTCGGGCTGCTCCACCAGTCGCAGGTCGCCGACCATCCGGAGTTCCACCTGGAGCGTCAAAAGGTGGGGGCGTCGATCGGCGTCGAGATCGGCGAAGTGAAGCTCGCCGAGCGCCGCATATCGCTTCAGCTGCCGCGCGACCCGGACGCCGACGAGTGGATGCGACACCAGCAGGCCGGCGAGGGGCTCCGGGCGGCGCTGGCGAAGAAGAAGCCCTGACGCCGGGTCGTGCGCCGTCGAAGTCTTGAAAGCACGGGCTTTCCCTGCTATAGTTATTATCGAGGAACCCATGGCAGCATCCAAACTCCGGTCGAGCCTTAAGCGCGACTCCCTGTCGCGCTCGCGGCGCCTCTCGCCGGCGCAGCGCGTCGCCCAAGGCCAAGCCTGCCGCGCGGACGCCTGGGTCCTCTTCAACGCGGGTATGCGCCATCGGGGATTCAGTCGGACGGCTATTCTCAAGCTCTGGCGCGCCCCCGCCGATGCCTCGCGCTAGAGAGTCTCTGGAGGACCTCAAGGCCGCCCATGCGGCGCTCAAGGGGCTCGGGCTTCCTCATGCCCTGATCGGAGGATGGGCCGTGATCGCCTGGGGCGTCGTGCGCGCCACGCGGGACCTCGACCTCCTCGCCGTCGTCCTCTTGGAGGATCACGCCAAACTAGCCCGCCGCTTCGAAAAGCTCGGCTATTCCGTCGATCGGCGTAGGGGGGGCGTCGACGATCCGATCCCCGACATGGTGCGGCTCGAGCTCAAGGGCCAGCCCGAGAGGCCGGAGGTCGACATCCTCGTCGCGACGAAGGGATTCGACCAAGACGTCCTCCGCCGGGCCGTCGAGCTCGACCTCGGGGGCTGGACGATCCCCGTGGCCTGCCCCGAGGATCTCATCGCCATGAAGCTCTCCGCCGGCGGCGCCGTGGACATCGCAGACGCCAAGAGCCTTCTCGAGGTGCAGAAGGCCCGGCTGGACGAGCCGCTCCTGCTGCAGGCCTGCAAACGTCTCCGGGTAGACAAGAAGCTCAAGCACATCCGGGAATTCGGCTTTTAGGCCCAGCGCTCACGATAACAGCCATTCTGTCTCGCAGGATGCTCTTTTAGCGCAGCTGCCAGAGCGTGTTGAGGGGAAGGGCGCTCAGCTCTGGCAGTACTTGACGGCGTTGCGGAAGATCTCGAGCCCGACGCCTTCCTTGATGAAGGTTTGCCGGGTCCAGTTGGGGTGCTGGTAGCGCGTCGTGAAGCGTTCGGGGTGCGGCATGAGGCCCAGGCAGTTGCCCTCGGGGTTGGTCAAAGCGGCGATGTTGAAGACCGAGCCGTTGGGGTTATAGGGATACCCGGAAAGTTTGCCATCATCCGAGACGTACTGCATGGCGATGGCCTTGGTCTTCTTGAGCTCTTCGAGCTGGCGCGGGGACTTCAATACCAGCTTGCCTTCCCCGTGCGCCACCGGCAGCTCGATCATCTCGGGCAGGCCGGCGAAGAAGAGGCAGGAGCTTTGGGTGTTCAGGCGCAGGTGCACCCAGCGCGACTCGAAGCGGCCGGAGTCGTTGTCGGTGAAGCTGGCCGTCTGCTCGGCGGTGTTGGAGATGGGCAGGATGCCGGCCTTGACCAGGACCTGGAAGCCGTTGCAGATGCCCAGCACCGGGCGTCCCAGGCGGACGAACTGGCGCAGGTCGCGCAGGTAGAGGCGCACCTGGTTGGCCATGATGCGGCCTGCGGCTACGTCGTCTCCGAAGGAGAACCCTCCGGGGATGATGAGCATATCGTAGTCCATCAGCTTGACCTTGCCGGACTTGATCAGGTCGATGTGCACGCGCTCGGGCGTGCCGCCCACCGCCTTGACGGCGTTGGCCGTCTCCAGGTCGCAGTTGGTGCCGGCCGCGCGCAGGATCAAAGCCTTGGGGCTCTTCATGCCAGCTCCCGCGGCAGCGTGCCCTGCCAGGCCGCCTTGAGCCCCTCGAGGGGCTCTTCCAGGATGACTCGGCCGTCCAAGCCGATGACCTTCAAGATCGGGTTGGCCACCGTGCCGCCGATGCGCTTGGCGCAGACGCCCTTGAGGACCTTGACCAAGGCGGCTTCGTCCTCGGGCTTGACCTCGAGGAGGATGCGGCTCGGGCTCTCGGAGAAGAACAAGAGCTCGTTGGAGTAGATGTTGGCGGCGCGGGCCACCTCGTCCAAGTCGATGGCGGCGCCGAACTCGCCGGTGAACGTCATCTCGGAGATGGCCACGGCCAGGCCGCCTTCGGAGAGGTCGTGGGCCGAGAGCACCAGCCCCTTGGCGATGGCGGACTGCACGGCCTTGAAGCTGTCCAAGGCGCGCTTGAGGTCCACCTCCGGCACGTCTCCTCCGGACTGGCAGCAGACCTCGTTGAAGAGCGATCCGCCCAGTTCCTCGGAGGTCGAGCCTACCAGGTAGAGCGCGTTGCCGGGGCCCTTGATGTCCATCGTCACCGCTTTGCGGACGTCCGCCAGCGGCGCCAGCGCGGAGATCAGCAGCGTGCCGGGGATGGCCAGGTCCTTCCCGTTGACGTCCTTCGACTGGTTGTAGAAGCTGTCCTTGCCCGAGATGAAGGGCGCGCTGAAGCCCTTGGCGCCGTCATAGCAGCCTTGGGCGGCGCGCACCAGCGCCCCCAATTGCGCCGGGTTCTCCGGGCTGGCCCAGCAGAAGTTGTCGAGCAGCGCGCTCCGGCTGATGTCGGCGCCGATGCAGACCAGGTTGCGCAGCGCTTCGTCGATGCAGGCCAAGGCCATCCGGTAGGGGTCGGTCTTGCCGTAGGAGGGGTTGAGCCCGTGGCTGACGGCAAATCCCGCGAAATCGTCGACGTCGCCGGTGCCGGCATGGGGCCAGATCACGCAGGCGTCGCCGGGGCCGTCGTGGCGGATGCCCTGCAGCGGCTTGATGACGGTGCCGGCCTGGACCTCATGGTCATACTGCCGGATGATCCACTCGCGGCTGCAGACGTTGAGATGGCTCAAGCATTCCTTCAGGAGCTGGGGGAGGGTCTTCTTCGTCGCGCAGCCCTTGATGGGCAAGGGCTTGCCTTGGTCCCAGACGGCGACGCGTTCGACCTTGGGCAGGCCCTTGTGAAGGAAGCCCATGTCGAGGTCGACGATGAGGTCTGCGCCATGCGAGACCGTAAGCCTTCCGCTGGAGGTGAACTCGCCCAAGACCGCCGTCTCGCAGCCCTCGGCGGCGAAGACCTCTTCGAAGGCCTTCAGCGAGCGCGGCGGTATCGAGAAGACCATGCGCTCCTGGGACTCGGAAAGCCAGATCTCCCAGGGCTTGAGGTCGGAGGCCTTGAGAGGGGCAGTCTCGAGACGCACGCGGGCGCCGCAGTCGGCCGCCAGCTCGCCGATGGCCGACGAGAAGCCGCCCGCGCCGCAGTCGGTGACGCTGCGATAAAGGCGCCGGTCGCGTGCCGTCAGGAGGGCGTCCAAGAGGCGCTTCTCGTTCAAGGGGTGGCCGATCTGGACCGCGGAGACCGGCGCGTTCTCCGAGATCGCCGCCGAGGAGAAGGTGGCGCCGTGCAGGCCGTCGCGGCCCGTGCGTCCGCCGGCGGCGACGATCAGGTCGCCGGGCTTGACCTCTTTACCCACGGCCCAGGCGGGCATGAGCCCCACGGTGCCGCAGAAGACCAGGGGGTTGAGGCGGTAGTCGTTGTCGAACCAAAGGCCGCCCGAGGGCGTCGGGATGCCCATGCGGTTGCCGTAGTCGCGGACTCCGGCCACCACGCTGCGCAGGGTCCGTTTCGGGTGCAGCGCGCCCGGGGGCAAGGCGCCGCTGAAATCCGGCCGGCCGAAGCAGAAGACGTCGGTGTTGAGCACGGGCTTGGCGCCCAGGCCGACGCCCATGATGTCCCGGACGACGCCGCCCACCCCGGTCTCGGCGCCGCCGTAGGGTTCGACGGCGCAGGGGTGGTTGTGCGTCTCGACCTTGAACGCCAAGGCCCACTTGGGGCCGAAGGAGACGACGCCGGCGTTGTCTTTGAACACCGACAGGCACCAGGACTTGTTGAGCTCCTTGGTGGCTTTGAAGATCGTTTCTTCTATCAAGCTCTTGATCTGCTTGGTCTTCTTGCCGGAAGCGCCGCCCACGGGCCCGGTGTAGCGGATGGGGCTCGTGAACGTCTTGTGCTTGCAGTGCTCCGACCAGGTCTGGGCGATGGTCTCGATCTCGGCCAGGGAGGGTTCGCGCTTCTGAGTCTTGAAGTGGGCCTGGATGGCGGCCAGCTCGACGCCGTTGAGCGACCAGCTCATCTTCGAGCCCAGGCCCTGGAGCTCCTTGGGTGCCAGGCCGTTGAAAGCCAAAGTCTCGGACACGGTCTCCTCCATCAGCGCCTTCACGGGTGCTCCTCGGTCACCGTCAAGCGGTGGACGACCGGGTTGGCGAGGCAGCGGGCCGCGGTGTTCTCCAGCTGGGTCCTGTTGCATTTGCCGCCGATGAGATAAGCCTTGCCGCGCCGTACGGATTCTAAAGGCGGCAGCCCCAGGTCGCGCAGCGCTTGGGACACGCTCTCTCCGACCGTGTCGGTGACGGAATCCTTGAGCCAGACCTCGACGCGCCAGCGGTTCATGCCGTTGGAGGGCGGGGGCGCGGCCGAGGCCAGCCGGAATTCTTGGGTGACCTGGTCGCAGAGAAGCTCCCGCGCGGCCGTGTGGATGTGGCCTTGGTTGAGGGGGCCGCGCAGCTCATAGAGCTGGCTGACGCGGCAATCGCGGGCGGTGTTGAGGCCCAGGCCGTGGAGCAGGGACAGCGCGGCTGCGCCCTCGGCGTCGGTGAAGTCGGACTTCAGGCGGACGTCTACGACGTAGCGGGGCGAGACCCGTCCCGGCGGAGGCGCTTTGGGAGCCTTCAAGGAGAGCTTCTCGCTCATGAGCGCACGACCTTGAGGAATTCCTCGTAGCGGCGCGCCGTGCCTTCGACCACCTCTGCGGGCAAGGCGGGCACGGGCGGCTGCTTGTCCCAGCGGATCTTCTCCAGATAGTCGCGCACGTACTGCTTGTCGAAGCTCTCCGGCGAGCCGCCCGGCTTGTAGGTGTCGCCGCGCCAGAGGCGCGAGCTGTCGGGGGTCAGCATCTCGTCGATGACGATGATCTTGCCTTCCCGGAGGCCGAACTCGAACTTGGTGTCGGCCAGGATGATGCCCCGGGGCTTGAGGTGCTCGGCGGCGAAGGCGTAGAGGGCATGGGACAGGCGTTCGAGCTCGCGGGCGTGGCCTTCGCCGATCAGGCGCGCCAGCGCCTCGCGCGAGATGTTCTCGTCGTGGCCTTCGTCGGCCTTGGTGGCGGGCGTGAAGATCGGTTCGGGGAGTTTCGACGCGTCGAGCAGCCCGGCGGGGAGCGCATGCCCGCAGACGCGGCCTGTTTTCTGGTAGTCCTTCCAGCCCGAGCCGGCCAGATAGCCGCGCACGACGCACTCGGCGTCGAAGCGTTGGGCCTTCCAGACGAGCATCACGCGGCCGTCGTAGTCCTCGGGGTCCAGGCGCACGCCTTTGGGCAGGGCGCTCTGGACCTCGGCCAAGTCGGCGGTGAGGAAGTGGCTGGGCACGATCGCGCGGGTCTTCTCGAACCAGAAGGCGCTGACCTGCGTCAGGATCTTGCCCTTATCGGGGATGGGCGTCGCCAGGACGTGGTCGAAGGCGGAGAGCCGGTCGGTGGAGACGATCAGGAGCTTCTCGCCCAGGTCATAGACGTCGCGGACCTTGCCGCGGCGCAGCAGGGTCAGGCCTTCGATGTCGCTTTTGACGAGCAAGCTGGTCCCCATCATTCCCATTCGATCGTGGCCGGCGGCTTCGAGGTGACGTCGTAGGCGACGCGGTTGATGCCTTTGACCTCGGAGACGACGCGGCTTGAGATCTTCTTCAAAAGCTCGTGCGGCAGGCGCGACCAGTCGGCGGTCATGCCGTCGACGCTGTCGACGCTGCGCAGCACCAGGGTGTTCTCATACGTGCGCTCGTCTCCCATGACGCCGACGGACTTGGTGGGCAGGAGCACGGCGAAGGCCTGCCAGACCTTGTCGTACCAGCCGGAAGCATGGAGCTCTTCCCGGAGGATGAGATCGGCTTTCCGGAGGACGTCGAGGCGCTGCGGCGTGACCGCGCCTAGGACGCGGATGGCCAGGCCCGGGCCGGGGAACGGATGCGCTCCCAGCAGGTCCTTGGGCAGCCCCATCTCCCTGCCGAGCTTGCGGACCTCGTCCTTGAAGAGGAACCGCAGGGGCTCGACGAGCTGGAGCTTCATCTTCTTGGGCAGGCCGCCGACGTTGTGGTGGCTCTTGATGACCACCGACGGCCCGTGGACGGAGACCGACTCGATGACGTCGGGATAGAGGGTGCCTTGGGCGAGGAAGGACACGCCCTTGATGCGCTTGGCTTCCCGGTCGAAGACCTCGATGAAGGCCTTGCCGATGATCTTGCGTTTGCGCTCGGGGTCGGACACCCCCGCCAGGCGCTTGAGGAATAAGCGCGAGGCGTCGGCCACCTTGAGGTCGAGGCCGAGGGACTTGCCCAGGATCTTCTCCGCCTTCTCGCGGTCGCCCAGGCGCAGCAGGCCGGTGTCGACGAAGATGCAGTGCAGCCGCTTGCCGATGGCCCGGTGGATGAGGGCGGCCGCCACCGAGCTGTCGACGCCGCCCGACAGCGCGCAGACGACCTGCCCGCCTCCGACTTGGGCCTTGATCTCGGCGAGCTGGCGCTCGAGCAGCGACTTCATGTCCCAGCGGTCCGAGAAGCGGCAGATGCGGCGGGCGAAATTCTCTAGGATCAGGGCGCCTTGGGGCGTGTGGGCGACTTCCGGGTGGAACTGGACGCCGTACCAGGCCTTGCCCTCGTCGGCGATGGCGGCGAACGGCGCCGTGCCGGTGCGGGCCAGGACCTTGAAGCCGTTGTCGAGCCGCTCGGCGCCGTCGCCGTGGCTCATCCAGACGGGCAGGTCTTTGGGCAGGCCGGCGAACAAAGGGCTCTCGGCTATGAGCGAAAGGTCGGCATGGCCGTATTCGCGCTTCTTGGCGGCCCGCACCTTGCCGCCGTGCAGCGAGATCAGGAGCTGCATGCCGTAGCAGATGCCGAGGATGGGCAGGCCCATCGTGAAGACCTCGGGCGACGGCCGAGGCGAGCCTTTGCGGTGGACGCTGTCGGGGCCGCCGGAGAGGATGATGCCCTTGGGGTTGCGGCTCTTGATCTGCTCGACCGACGCGTTAAAAGGCAGGATCTCCGCGTAGACCTCGAGCTCGCGCAGGCGCCGCGCGATGAGCTGGGTGTATTGGCTGCCGAAGTCCAGGATGAGGACTTGGCCGGTCTGCGCCATTATTTGCCCATCCCGATGCGCTGGGTCCGCTGGAAGATCTTGCCTTCGGTCTTGATCGAGGGGGCGATGATGATCTCGGTGGTCTGCATCTCGCGGATCGTGGAGGCGCCGACGGAGCCCATGCAGGTGCGCAGGGCGCCGACCAGGTTCTGCGAGCCGTCGTCGAGGCGCGAGGGCCCGTAGAGGATCTCTTCCAAGGACCCCGTGACGCCGACGTGGATGCGCGTGCCGCGGGGGAGGTTGCTGTGCGGGGTCGCCATGCCCCAATGGTAGCCCTGGCCGGGCGCTTCCTTGGTGCGGGCGAAAGCCGAGCCGACCATGACGCCGTCGGAACCGCAGGCGATGGCCTTGCAGATGTCCCCGCCGGTGGACATGCCGCCGTCGGTGATGATGGGCACGTATTTGCCGGTCCTCTTGAAGTGAAAGTCGCGGGCGGCGGCGCAGTCGACCGTGGCCGTGACCTGGGGCACGCCTAAGCCCAGCACGCCGCGCGTGGTGCAGGCGGCGCCGGGACCGACGCCGACGAGCAGGCCGGCGATGCCGGCGTCCATGAGCTCGATGGCCACCGAGTAGGTGACGCAGTTGCCTACGATGACGGGGATCTTGAGCTTCTTGCAGAGCTTGTTGATGTCGAAGGGCGTGTAGCGGGTGGCCTTGTGGCGCACCGTGGCCACGGTGGATTGCACGACGAACACGTCGCAGCCGGCTTCCTCGGCGACGGGGCCGTACTTGGCGGCGTTCTGCGGGATGGTGGAGACGGCGCAAGGCACCCCGGCGGCTTTGATCTCCTCGATGCGGGCCGCGATCAGGTCTTCCTTGACGGGCTTGCGGTAGAGCTCTTGGACGAGCTTGGTGGCCTCTTCGGGGCCGGCGCCGGCGATCTGGGCGACGACCTCGCGGGGCTTGTCGTAGCGGGTGTTGATGCCGTCGAGGTTGAGGACGCCCAAGCCGCCGAATTTCCCCATGGCGACGGCGAAGGGGACGTCGACGACGCCGTCCATGGCGGAGGCGAGGAAGGGGATCTCGAGCTTGACGTTGCCGATCTGGAGGCTGGTGTTGACCTCGTCGGGGTTGACCGTCACGTCTCCCGGGACCAGGGCGATCTCATCGAACCCGTAGGCCCTGCGGGCTTCCCGGTCACGGCCAATGAAGAACGCCATCTTTCACCCCCGAGCAGATAGGTAAGAATACCGTCTTAGGAATGTTATCAAATCGGGAAGGTCCCGGCAAGGCGACGGGCCGAGGGGTTCCGGCCGCTAAGGGAGCAGCGACCGGGCGTTGCGCTTGAGCGCTTCCAGCGCGGCGGCGTCGCCGGAGTCGTAGTAGCCGCGGACGAAGCCTTCCGCGTCCACCAGCACGAGCTTGGTCGAATGCGTGACCCGCAGGGCGGCCGGGGCTCCCCGATCGGTGACGGCCGCGACCTTGAAGCCCTCGGCGAACAGCTTGGCCAGCACGGCGGGTCGGCCGGTGGCAAACCGCCAGCGGCCGGGCCGGGCTTGCACCTTGCGGGCATAGGCGGCGAGGACCCTCGGCGTATCGGTCTTGGGGTCGACGGTGAAGGTCAGAAGCCCCACGCGCGCGTCGAGCGCGTCCTGGAGCCTTGCGACCCGCGCCGCGAGCAGGGGGCAGGGGCCCTGGCAGCTGGTGAACAGGAAGCTGGCCACCCAAGGCGCGCCCAGCAGGTCTTGGCGCGCCAAGGGCCCTTCATCGGCGCCATCGACGGCGGTAAGCTGAAAATCGGGGATCTGAGAATATTTAGGCAGCTCGCTGCGGCACCCGCCGAGCAGCAGCAGGGCGCCGGCCAGGATCATCCTCATGGGCGTAGTATATCAAGTATGCCCCTTCCAGGCCCTGGGACCTTTGACCCCTATAGGGGAAGGCCTTTCGCCTCATGTGCCGTTCGACGCGGGCTGGTACTCTTTCCTTATGAAACTAGCCACCGCGCTGCTCCTGCTCTCGGTCTCAGCCTCCGCCGCGGAACCGGCCTTCGAGGTCCAGCTGGCCGAGATCGAGCACATCGGAGCTCCGCCCATCGATGAGCTCTTGGCGACCCTGCGCTCCAGCCGCGATCGTAAAGAGCAGATGGAGGTCCTCGATGCCATCGTCAACCGCGCCGGCGGCCTGCAAAGCGACGAGCAATTGCGCGTCGTCGGCGCCCTCAAGGACGCCTATTTTTCCGGGTTCACGCCTCCCGAGGTCCGGGGCAAGGCCTTGATCGCTCTGGGCAAGTGCTCCTCTTGGTTCAGAGATTCTTTCGTTCAGCGAGACGCCATCCTGGCCCTCTCCGACGCCGCGCTGGTCGATGCCAACGACCAGCTCTCCAGCTACCGGGTCTACGCGCTGCGCGGCCTCTCGGAGGCCGCCGCCCGCCTGCCCAACGACATGCAGGTCGAGGAGAAAGTGGTCATCACGGCCATGGAATCCATGCGCCGGGCCCAGGACCGGCAGGAGAAGTTCCTGTCCTTGATGCTCTTCCACACTTTCCTTAGGGCCCGGGGCGGCGATACCATCGCCCGCTCCTTCGGGCTCATGGCCCGGGTCAACGAACAGCTCGTCGACCCGCTGGAGCGGGACGTCGACTCGCTTTACCGGGACAACGACAAGGACGCCGATTACCGCTACATCCTGATCAACTCCCTGCGCCGCCTGGGCTGGTCCATCAGCGCCGACGCGCAGCTGCGCCACCGCATCAAGACGATCTTCCGCAATATGGAAGGCCGCGAGACCGACGCCCGCCTGCGCGCCATCCTGCGCGAGGTCAACCGGCAGTACGCAGGTCTGGCGGCGGCCGACTAGCCGATGCTTATGCGCCGCGGCCCCGCTTTCCTGCTGGCCCTCCTCCTGGGCCTCCCGGCTTCGGCCGCGCAGATCGGCAATGTCCGCGTCGTCTTGCCCGTCAATGGCGCCGCTCCCGCGGCGGCGGCCGCGCCCTCCCTGACGGGCGGCTCCGCTCCTCTTCTAGCGGCTCCTGGCGCCGTCCCGACGCTGGCTCCTTCGCTGATCCCGGGCGCGGCTCCGCAATTGACGCCCGCGGTCTCCATCGCGCCCTCCGCCGTCTCGGTCCTGCCCGCCGCCGAGGCGCAGGCGCTGCCGCTGAGCGCGCTCTCCGGCCTGCAGAACCTGGCGCAAGCCATCGCGGTCAAACCGGAGGGCGCTTCGCCTTCGGCGAGCTTCACCCGCTATTTCGATCATGCTGCCCAGCCGGCGGCGGGGGACATCTCCGGGCCTTCGGACTCGCCGAAGCTGCCGCCGGGCGTCAAGAGCGTCTCGGTGGACATGGTCCAGACCTCGGCTGATATCGAGCGGCTGATCCCCTCGGGGCAGAATTCCGACGATTTGAAGGCTCAGCTCAAGCGGGACCTCAAGAACATGGCCCCCTACTACGTCTACACCTACCAGGACGCTTTGGGCGGGCGCTTCACCGCCATCGACCTGTCGGCCAAGCCGGGCCTGGCGGCGCGCATACCGGAGCTGCAGCCGCATGAGGTCACGCTGATCAAGAAGATCCAGACCATCAGCAAGGACCTGCAGGTGCTGGTCCGCGAGGACGGCAAGACGCCGGACTTGGTGGTGGGCGGCGTGGTCACGGAGATGAAGAGCCTGATCGGCAAGAACGTGGACTTCACGTTCCTGATCAACAAGGCCAACACGCAGGTGCTGGAGCACGGCCGGCGTCACGGCCTGGGCCATGGCGCGGCGGCCATCGACCTGGCGGAGGAGTCTCAGGTCCCGGTGGAGAGCGTCCGCAGCGACCTCAATGCCTGGGCCAAGAAGGCCACGGTGGTGGTCGACAAGGTGTTCGTGTTCGCGGGAGGCGACCTGAAAGTCTTCGTACGCCGGGCCGACGGATCTTTCGACAGCGGCCCCGCACAGGGCCCTTCGGCGATCGATCCGGGGCACATCTCCAACCTGCGTTCGTTGGTGGGCGCGGGCCGCTACGAGATGGCTCAGCAGGTCCTTCACAAGATCGAGAGCGTCCACGGCGGGGCGCGGCCCGGCATGCCGCTGCATGACCTGCGCGAGCAGGTGGAAGGCGAAAGGACCTACCTAAAGATCGAGAAGCTGGTGCGCACGCGCCAGGTGGCGCAAGCCGCCTCCCTGTGGGAGAACTTCGCGCTGTCGCATTCCCTGGATATCGTCAAGCAGCTGGAGCCGCGCGTGCTGGCGGCCCTGCCGTTGTTCGACCTGCCGACGCATGTCAACATCGCGCCGGCGCCCGACACCAGGCAGATCGTCCGCGAGATCGAAGAGCCGCCGAAGCGGCTGCGCGAGCACGGCATCCGGGCGACGATCACGGTCTACGGCAGCGCGCGCATCCTGCCGAGTTCCCAGGCGCAGGAGGCGCTCAGCGCCGTCCTTGGGAAGGTGACGGCCCGGCCGAAGTCCGCCGAGGATAAAAAGCTCCTGAAAGACGCCAAGCGCGCGGTGTCTAATGCCAAGTATTATGAAGAAGCCCGCAAGTTCGGGCAGCTGGTGGCGCGTCTGGGCGGCGGCCAGCTGGCGGTGGTGACCGGCGGCGGCCCGGGGATCATGGAAGCGGCCAACCGCGGCGCCCATGAGGCGGGCGGGCCCAGCGTGGGCTTCAACATCAAACTGCCCCATGAGCAGTCGGCGAACCCTTATCTGACGGAAGGGCTGTCTTTCGACTTCGAGAATTTTTCGACGCGCAAGATGAGCCTGCGCCACGGCGCGGTGGCGCTGGTGTATTTCCCCGGCGGCTTCGGGACGATGGACGAGCTCTTCGAGGTGCTGACCCTGATGCAGACGGGCAAGATGCAGAAGGTGCCCATCGTGCTGCTGGGCGCAAAGGGCTACTGGAACAACATCCTGGACTTCGCCGAGTTCGAGCGGATGGGGCTGATCTCCAAGGGCGATCTCAGCTTGTTCAAGTTCGTCGAGACGGCCGGCGAAGCTTGGTCGGCGATCCAAGGCGAGATCGAGGGGGCGGCTAAATGAGCGAACCGGTCAAGACGCTGTCGGCGGAGTACTTCGTCAAGATCGGGGTGGGGATCGTGCTCTCGGTGGTGACCTGCGGGATGTACAACATCTACTGGAACTACCTCCAGATGAAGGCTATGAACGAGCTCCTGGGGCGCGCGGAATACGATTTCGTCCGGTGGATCCTGTTGACGATCGTGACGTGCGGGCTCTACCATCTCTATTTCGAGTACCGGATGGGCTCGGACCTCTGCGCCTATCTGAAGGGCCAGGGCCGCGTCGTGGATGAGAACCTGCCGCTGATCGGCCTGGTGATGGCCTGCTTCGGGATGTCGGTGATCACCGACGCGGTCTATCAGCATGAGCTCAACAAGCTGATTCCGTGAAGCCCTTCGATAAGCTGGCTTTGGCGGCTTGGGCGGGCTTGGCGGGCTGGGCTTTGGCGCTGAAACTGGGCTGGGCGGCCTGGGCGACGACGCAGACGCCGAGCCTGTGCCTGTTCAAGTTCTGGTGGGGCGTGCCTTGCCCCGGCTGCGGCATGGGCCATGCTCTTTTGCGCGCTTTCCTGGGGCAGTGGGGCGAATCGGTCCGGGAGCATCCCTTGGGCTTGCCGGTGTTGTTTTTTTGGACGGCTTGGGCGGTGTTCGGAGCGGCCAACCTGCGCCGGGGCAAGCCTTTCTCGGCGGATTTCCCGTTGGCTTTGCAGGGCTCTTTCTCGACGGCAATGCTGCTCGTGGCGCTGCTGGGGACCTACTTCCTAAAACTTGCCGGAATGTGCTAAAATAAGGCGACGCAAGCATTGCGTTTTATTGCGGGATGGTGAAATGGTATCACAGGGGACTCTGAATCCCCTTTTCTAGGTTCGAGTCCTAGTCCCGCAGCCACTTTGGTCGTTTTCCGAACTCGCCCCTTCCTGGTTCAGCGCGTCCGTAGGAACCTCGTAGAGGGCGAGTTTTATTTTGTACCAGCGGGTCTTGATCTGTGTGGCAAAAGCGTTTGCTCCCAGCTTCCCGTTCTCTTGGTTCGGATCGTAGGGATGGACGACAAGCTCCTTGATGAGCAACTGCATTAGCTCCTTCTGGTCCTCCAAGGACAGGGCTCCCACCGTCTTATCGAAGTAGAGGAGGCTCTTTCGGATGATTTCCGCGTCTAAGGACTTCTGTTGCCGACGGTCTATGTCTATCTGCAGCTTCTCCAAGGCCGTCTGAGCCTGTTCACGGCTCTCCAGCAGCTTCTTGTATTCGGCCTTCAAGTCGGCTGAGACTAAATCCTGTTGCTTGAACACATCTACAAGCCGGCGAATCTGCTGCGTCAGTTCGTCGATGGTATCCTTCAGGTCTTTCTGCTTCTTCAGCAGGGGCTGAACGCTCTCATGGCACTCGTGGTTGGCTTCCCGAATCATGTCATCGAGGATATGCTTCTTCTCTCCGACCTTCCGCAAAGCGTCCTTGATGGCGTTTTCAATCTCGCGCGCGGGTAAGGCCCGAACCGTGCACTTGGAGTCCTTGCCCTCGGGATGAATGGCGATGCAGGAATAGTAGAGGTACGGGTTCCCGTCCTTATCCTTCTTCCCCGCGGGATAGGGCGTCATCCCGTAGCCGCACTCTCCGCACTGAAGCAGTCCTTTCAGGACATGGACGTGGTCGTCCTTGTGCGTGAGGATTCTCGGTGACCGCGCATTGAGAGCGTTATTGGCCTTCACCCAAATTGCCTCGTCGACGATGGCCTTGTGCTGGCCTGGAAAAATCTTGTCCTTATGCTTCACAAAGCCCTTGTAGACAGGATTTCGGACTATGTTGATGACGTGATCCTCGTCGAACTTTTGGCGCCCAACCTGCTTGGCTTGACCATTTTTGCGAACAACCATCCGGGCCGCAGTCCTATTTCCTTGGGCGTTGAGCTTGTTCTTGATCTCGGCCGGCCTGAAACCATCGCTGACCATTTGGAAAATTTTGCGAATTGACGGGGAATGCTCGGGGCTCACGACCAACATCTTTTTCTCTTTGTCGTAGTCGTAGCCCATCGGATACCAGCCGCCGTTCCAGCGTCCCTTCTCTGCGCGGCTTGCCATTCTGGCGGCAGTGCGCTCTACGCCTATCTCGCGCTCGAATTGGGCGAAGCTCGCCAGAATATTGACCATCAAGAGGCCGGTCGAGTTGGAGGTGTCGATGCTTTGCGTCGCTGAAGCGAAGGCCACGTTTTTGGTCTTCAGCATTTCCAAGAAGGAGTAAGTGTCCTTCAGTGATCGCGAGAGTCGATCCAACTTGTAGGTCACGATGGCGTCGATTTTGCCCGCCCGCACATCGGCCATGAGTCGCTGCATCGCAGGGCGGTTCATGTCCTTGCCAGAGAAGCCGGGGTCCTCATAGAGGCTGGAGAACTTCCAGCCCTTCTCCCGCTGTACCTCGATATAGTGCTCGCAGATTTCGCGTTGGGCGTCGAGGGAGTTGGACTCGCTCCGCGCCTTCTCCTCATTGGAGATGCGGGTGTAGATGGCTGCACGTACTATTTTGTCCATAGCTACCCCTTCTTATAAGCCATTTAACTTAAATCCGAACTATTTTACAGAACTTGGAGTTCTGCTTCAAGCTATTACGTAATTGGGAGAAATTAGTTCCACGGACCGCAGTGGCGCTGCGAGCTTGGCAGGCGAGTGCGTGGGCTGGGCCCGGTTTACATAGGAGATGGAGCTTTTCATTTCTCGTTTTTAATCCCGCCCCATTCATGTGAGAGATGCGAAAAAAGATAGAATTCTTTGTTGTAATTGCTCAATCACAAGTGGGCTTAATTGCGATGGGCGTCCTGAGCTACAATGGTAAAGTTTGAGAATGGCGCGGTTTTACTCGGAGATGCCCCATCGGATTGCCCGCTCAAGAATCTCCGAACCCATACACTGCATGTCGCTCTCGCGCTGACCTCCCACCTGCCCGAGAGCGATGACCCGGAGGAGTATGGAGACGGGGACCCGGGATTGATGCCCGAGTGGCATTCAACGGGTGAATGGCTGAGCGCTGCTGCCGGTATCGGTTCCATCGAGTATGCCATGTTGGATCGGGCGAGCCTTTTTGACGACCAAGGTCTTTGTGAGTCGGCCACAGAATACTTCGATGGTCGCGACAAGCTTCAAAAAAAATTCTTTTCAGCTCTCACAAGATTCAGCTTGATCTGGAGCTCTTTCGAGGCGGCGGCTGAGCTAATCACGCCCCGCGGTTCTGAAAAGAGTGCCGTCCAGAAGGCCCGAGCCTATATCCTCCAACACTTTACTGGCAGACAGTTCGAGCACTTTGAGGGATGTGTTCTTGGCCGGCTGAAACAACACGTCAAACATTCAGCGTATAATCGCGACCTGATTGGTTTATTTAACTTTGGACCTGGTGCCGCGGCCGTTGATGGCGGGATGCGCGTCGTCCAGGAAATTAGAAATACTTTCGCCCATGGCGGACTTGAATTGCCTGACGATGCTGAGGGGCACCCAATTCCGGTTTGCATTATCGATCTGAGCTCGCGAATCGTCTTATTTGGGATTCAGGCGCTGATTTGGTGTCGGCTTAAGGAGATTCCCGGCTATATAATCGAAGCATCATACATCGGCGGAGGCCGCACCAGAAAACTGCGGCCACTTCTCAAGTCGATCCACCTGCAACATGGAAAGCTCCTTGGGGGAAGCAAGGAGCCTCGAGCAAGATAGATGGCTACTAAGAAAAAATGGCTACGCAGTGATGAAGCGATGCGCATGTTGAAGTGTGACAGCTGCGCTTTGATGCACTTGCGCGAATGCGGGAAGGTTCGATTCCAAAGGAAGGGGAATGCGTATCTTTACGCAAGCGACGATATACATCGCGAAGGCTACTCCACTGAACCCCGTACGGCGTAGCCGTGCGGCCCCTTAAAGTTAAGCCCGGAAGACTTTAAGGGCCATCGTCAGCAAGTCTGCTTTTCTTGCGGCTATCGTAGTCGGATCCCAAGTCGCATTGGCGGCAATTTCTCGATTTAGGGTGACGGACGAGCCGAGAAGGACTGGCTTCTTGGTGTTGAAATCGGAATTCCCGAGGGTCTGGTTGTCGGCTGGGCCAAGGAAAGAAAGATTCCCGAGAGAATGTTTTAGGGGCTCCAACGCGGGGTCTTTAATCGCAGCCCCAGCATTTCGAGGGTAAACATGTTCAATGGTCGTATTTGAGAAATCGAAAACGCGCGTAGTATCCATGCACTGCGGGTCACCATGGCCGCCCGCCCGGAACCACCTCAAGAAGTGTTCGAGGGTCATCAGAAGATACTTAAGTTCCTTGTTTCCACCATCCGGGTTGTACGCAAGCAATTGCAGATTGCTGCTGAATATCGCGTCGGTGGCGCGGGTGGTCTGTAATCTGGCCAGTTGCGTGCGCAACGTCGCTACGGAGTACGTGGCGGGATTCGCGCGGATTGCCACTGCCTGATCAAAATATACTTTGGTTAGCGGGCCAACATGGAGGTTGGAGATGAGTTTATAACGGAAGATGAACCGCTCAAGAATCTGCACAACTTCGGAAAATTTGTCTTGACTGAGCTTGCAGGCTGCCAGGAGAGGCGGCATGCAAAGGGTGTGGCCCAGATCTTTAACGAGAAGGCGAAGACGATCTGCGTGCCATTGCGTACACGGGGCGGCGAGGGCGAACGGCCAGCTCCCATCCAAGAGCTTCCTGCAGTTTTTAAGCTCGACGTTAATCTCGCTGATCCTATCCAGGATTGCGGCCGCGTCCGCAGCGCTTATTGTGGCATTCCGATGTTGAGGAAAAAACGCATCCAAGAAATCGTCGAAGAGCCCCGACTGGCTGGGGCGAACTCCTTTCGTGGAGGAGTAGTACCAACGAAGAAAGTTCTCGATCGCGTTGGGCGGGTCGCTAAGGATTTCATTCCAGGCTGATTCGGCCTGGGCTTGCTGATTCGCGTGAGCCGGGTCGCTGAGCAGTTCAAGGGTTGAGGCTCTGAGAAGGTCGCCATCAGTTAGGCTTGTGCCTCGATCATTCAATACTTGGAATAGTCGGTAGGCCTCGTCCCGGGTATCCGTAACAATGTGGATGACGGTGCAGTCATCCAACACATCCTCCAAGTGTTTGAGCGCGTCGAGTTTGTCCGTGATTCCGGGCAGGGCGGTAATGGTGGAGCTTACTCGCGCAACGGTTTCCGTGAGCACATAGTTGAGGCGTTTATGGGAGTCCCGGGACTCGGGCAATGGATTGCCGTCGATAATACCCTTGAAAAATAGTTTGTCAGGCTCCGAAAGTTCCAGCCGATCAATTTGGACAGTGATACGATTCACTTCATCTTCGTATTTGAGGTATTTTTCGCGCAACCTTTTGGCCCTATCTCTTGCAAGTTGCTCGTTTGGCTGGTCGCCAGCGGTCCGGGAAATTGCCTCTAGGGCCCCATACTCTCTGAGCAGGCACACGACCAATACTGCAAAGGTCGCGATGCGTTGCTGCCCGTCGATAAGATCGTAATTTCTCCGAGTTGATCCTGGGATTGCCTGTTCGACGCTAACAATCCCGCCAAAAAAATGGTGCCGAGGTCTGCCGGCAGACCGTGCCAGATAGCACTTCTCGACGTCCTTTAGGAAATCGCTCGCCTCTTCTTCGAACCAAGCGTAGCTTCGCTGATACTTGGGGACGCGAAAGATGTACTGCTGTTCGAACAGTCTGCTTATGCGACGTCACCCCTATTTTTAGGCCAATTCTAACTGGTGTTCTGCGAGGGCTAGC
>CAZEAE010000032.1:0-23117 GCA_964510095.1 uncultured Elusimicrobia bacterium
GAAATCCTCCGATTCCGAACCACATCGGATTTCCGATTTTTTCACAGCTTCAATGCCTTGCACGAGGCCATCATCGTCGATCACTGGAAAGACCCCTCCGATGGGACGATGTTCGCACTCTGCAAGCTTGACCCGGCGGTCGTCGAAAAGAACATCAAAGCCTACGGCAGCGCCGACGCGGTGGGCTTCTTTTCACCAAGATCCCAGTCGCGCTCGGGCCCGCCGCTGCCGCGCGCCGAGGCCGTGCCCAAGCCCACCGTGCCGCCCCGCCTGGCGGCCAAGGTCGCCTTCCGCGAGCCTTCCGGCAACGACGCGCTCGACGCCGGCGAGCAGGCGACGCTGTCGGTGACGGCGACCAACTCCGGCAAGGGGCCCGCTTACGCCGTCCGCCTGGTCTTGAGCCATGAAAGCCTGCGGGGCTTGTCGGTGCCGGCCAGCGTGGCGTTCGGCAAGCTCGAACCCGGCCAATCCGTCACCAAGGAAGCGGCGATCACCGCCTCGGAGGACCTCGCCGCCGGCCAGGTCCAGCTCAAGGCCGAGGTCAAGGAAGGCAACGGCTTCGACGCCGCGCCTCAGGCCGTGCGCTTTGAGACTCGAGCCTTCAAGGCTCCCAAGCTGGAGGTCTCCGCCGTGTCTTTGGGCGGCGGCGGCGTGGTCAGCGCGGGAGAGGTGACTTCGGTCTCGCTGTCGATCGTCAACACGGGCGAAGGCCCCGCGCAGGGGGTCACCGCCGCTCTCGACCTGGGAAGCGCGGATATCTTCGCTTCCGGAGACATCTCGGTGGCGCTCGGCACCCTGGAGCCCGGAGCGTCCAAGCGGGCGGAGTTCCAGTTCGTCGTCAACAACCGTTTCAAGGGCAAGACCCTGCCGATCGCGGTCACGCTGAGCGGCGCGCGCGGCCGGGCCAACGCCAAGGTCCCGCTGGGTCTGGCCATCGGCGAGTCCGCTCCGGAGCTCAACGTCGTCACCGTCAAGGGCAAGTCCGCGCCCGCGGCGGCCGCCCCTTCCGACGATGAGGACGTCGACCGCCCCCGCTACAAGAGCCCGGAGTCGCCCGACGACTTCGCCGTCGTCGTCGGCGTCGAGAAGTATTCCAACGAATTGCCCGAGGCCCAGTTCGCCGAGCGCGACGCCCGCGCGGTGCGCGCCCACCTGATCGCTTTGGGCTATCCTGAGCGCAACATCAAATACCTGGCCGGCGCCCGGGCGTCGAAGAGCCAGCTGGAGGCTTATCTCCAGGACTGGCTGCCGCGCATGGTGAAGCCTGAAAGCCGGGTCTTCTTCTACTTTTCCGGCCATGGCGCGCCCGATCCGAACTCCAGCCAGGCCTATCTCGTCCCGGTCGACGGCGACCCGAACTTCCTGGCGAAGACCGCCTATCCGGTCAAGAAGCTCTACGCCGACCTCAACGCCCTCAAGGCGCGCCAGGTCATCGTGGCCCTGGACTCCTGCTTCTCCGGCGCGGGGGGGCGCTCCGTGCTGGCTAAGGACGCGCGCCCGCTGGTCAACAAGCTCGAGCTGGGCGAGGTCCCCGACAACGTCGTCGCCCTGACGGCTTCCGACCAGAACCAGATATCAGGGGCACTGGAGGGCCAGTCGCATGGGGCCTTCACCTACTACCTGCTTCGGGGCCTCAACGGCGCGGCGGCCGACGCCTCCGGGGGCGTGACGGTCAAGGGGCTCTACGACTACCTGGTCCCCAAGGTCCAGGACGCCGCCAGCCGGCACAACCGGGACCAGACCCCTCAGCTGCTCCAGGCCGGCGAGCAGGGTCAGATCAGACTAAGGTAGGGGCCCAATAACCGAACAACTGTGGTGCCTGGCCCCGGGCTTAGTTGCCATCGGACTTGCGCTGGTGGTCCTTCAGGCCCTCGCAGTGGCATTCGGACGGATGGGGCTCGCCCTCATGCCAGCCGCTCTTCTCGAGCTCCGTCTTGACCCAGCACGGATAGCAGAGCATCAGACGGTTGATGGGCTTGTTCTCCCCGCAGCGCTTGCACATGCCCTCGGAAGGCGGCTTGCGCTGTTTGAGTTTCGCCGGGTCCTTCTCGTCTTCCTCGGCTTCCTCTTCGTCGAGGACTTCCTCGACGTCCTCGGCGGCTTTCTCCTTGGTCTCCTCCAGCGTCTCCGTCGCGTCGAAAAAACTCATGGACAGACTCCTCTGGAGCATTTCTTGCACCAGCCCGCGATGCGTCCCATCGGGTTCTTGCGGCTGAGCTTCGTGTAGCCCTTGCAGCCGGGGCAATAGACGTCGAGGCCGGTGAGCTCGCCCTGCGGGAAATCCCGCTCGAAGACTTCCTCGCTGGCATGCCTGGGCTGAAGCCATTTTCCTGTTATCATGGGTTAGCGCGTCACGAGGGCTTGCGGTCCTTGATCATCTTCTCGAGCTCGTACGGCAGGGAGAAGACCACGTCCTCCTCCACGGTCTCGAACTCCTCGACGGAGCGCACGCCGTAGCGCTCCTGGCAGAGCTTGACGACTTCCTGGACCAGGACCTCGGGGGCCGAGGCGCCGGCGGTCAGGCCGAGGGTCTTGACCGTGGAGAGCCACTCATCCTTGATGTCGGTGGCGCGTTCGATGAGGTACGAAGGGATGCCCTTGGATTCGGCGACTTCTCTCAGGCGCAGCGAGTTGGAGCTGTTGGGCGCGCCCAGCACGAGCAGCAGGTCGATGTGGGGCACCAGGGCTTTGACGGCGTTCTGGCGGTTCTGCGTGGCGTAGCAGATGTCGTCCTTGGCTGGAGCGTGCAGCCGGGGGAACCTCCGGTGGAGCACGTCGGTGATGTCCTTGGTGTCGTCCAGCGACAAAGTGGTCTGCGTGAGGTAGGCCACTTTCTCGGGGTTCGGGACCGACACCTTCTCGGCGTCGGCGGCGGTGCCCACCACGCGGATGTGCTCCGGGGCCTCTCCCATGGTCCCGATGGTCTCCACGTGGTCCTCGTGCCCGATGAGGATGATCGTGTAGCCGCGCTTGGCCAGCGCGATGGCCTCCAGATGGACCTTGGTCACCAGCGGGCAGGTGGCGTCGATGATGTTGAGCTTGCGCCTCTTCGCCTCCTCCACGACGTCTGGGCCTACGCCGTGGGCCGAGAAGATCAAGGTCGAGCCGGCGGGGATGCCGGCCAAGTCCTCGACGAAGACGGCGCCTTTGGCGCGCAGCTGGTCGACGACGTAGCGGTTGTGGATGATCTCGTGGCGCACGTACACTTTGCCGCCGCAGATCTCGAGCGCCTTCTCGACTACGTCGATGGCGCGCACCACGCCGGCGCAGAAGCCGCGCAGGCGGGCCAGCACCATCTTCTCGATCCGCAGCTTGGGCTGAGTTTGTATGGTCATGGTCCTCCTAGCGGGCTCGCGCCAGATCCGGCGCCTTGGCGCGGGACGCGCCCGCCCATTCCGCCACCCGCTGAGCGATCTTGGGGGCCGAAAGCCCGACGGCGTCATAGAGCAGATGAGGCGCGCCGTGCTCGACGAACGAATCGGGAAGCCCTAGCCGGAGCACCTTGACCTCCTTGTGCGGCTGCGAAGACAGCGCTTCGAGCACGGCGCTGCCGAAGCCGCCCTGCAGGACGTTGTCCTCGATGGTGACCAGGTGGCTGGCGTGGCCGACCGCCTCCCGCAGCAGGCAATCATCGAGCGGCTTGACGAAGCGCATGTTGAGGACCCCGGTCGAGATCCCCAGGTCGTCGAGCGCTACCGCCGCTTCGAGGGCGGGGTGCACCATGTTGCCGATGGCCAGCAGGGTGACCTGGCTGCCCTCTTTGAGGCGCTGGCCCTTGCCCACCGGCAGGGCCTTGGGCTCCGGGTCCATGGCGACTCCGACCGAGGCGCCGCGCGGATAGCGTATGGAAACCGGGCCGTTCAAGGCGATGGCGGTGCGCAGCATGTGCTGCAGTTCGTTCTCATCGGCGGGGGCCATCACCGTCATGTTGGGGATCATGCGCAGGTAGCTGTAGTCGAAGACGCCGTGGTGCGTCGGGCCGTCTTCTCCGACCAGGCCGGCGCGGTCCATGCAAAGGATCACGGGCAGCTTTTGCAGGCAGACGTCATGCTCGATCTGGTCATAGGCTCTTTGCAGGAAGGTCGAGTAGATGGCCACGACCGGGCGATAGCCTTCGCAGGCCAGGCCCGCCGCGAAGGTCACGGCATGCTCTTCGGCCAGGCCGACGTCGAAATAACGGCGGGGGAAGCGGTCGCGGAAGGCGTCCAAGCCCGTGCCTTCGGGCATGGCGGCGGTGATGGCCACGATGCGGGGGTCGTTCTCCGCTTCCTTGAGCAGCGCCTTCGAGAAGACGGCGGTGTAGGACGGCGCAGGCGCTTTGACGATGGGCGTCTTCAGGAACTTGCTGGTGGCCACGTCGAACTTGCCGGGGCCGTGCCAGGTGTAGGGGTCGGCCTCGGCCGGGGCGTAGCCCTTGCCTTTCTTGGTCACGCAATGCAGCAGGATCGGGCCCTTCAGGCTCCGGACGTGCTGGAGGATCTTGGCGAGCTGCTCGACGTCGTGCCCGTCGACGGGGCCGAAATAGGCGAAGCCCATCTCTTCGAAGAGCATGCCGGGGAAGAGGAGGACCTTGGCCCGCTTGGCGACCTTCAGGATGCTGGCGCCCCAGAACTTCGACCGCTCCAGGAACTTCTTGATCGAGCCTTCGGCGTTGCGCACCGCGCCTAAGGTGAGCAGCTTCGTCAGGAAGGTGCCTAGCGCGCCGACGCGGTTCGAGATGAACATCTGGTTGTCGTTGAGGATGACCAGGAGGTCCGACTGGAGCATCCCGGCGTTCTGCAGGCCTTCATAGGACTCGCCGCCCGTCATGCAGCCGTCGGAGACGATGGCGACGACCTTGTTCTTCTCGCCCTTGAGGTCGCGGGCCGCCGCCATGCCGAGGGCGGCCGAGATCGCGGTGGAGGCGTGGCCGGCGCCGAAGGCGTCGTATTCGCTCTCGCTCCTTTTCAGGAAGCCCGAGATGCCGCCGAACTGGCGGATCTTGGTAAGCCGCTCGCGGCGGCCGGTGAGGATCTTGTGGCCGTAGGTCTGATGGCCGGTGTCCCAGACCAGGCGATCGGCGGGAGTGTCGTAGACGTAATGGAGGGCCACCGTGATCTCGGCGGAACCGAGGCTCGAGCCGAGGTGCCCGCCGATCTTGGAGACGGTCTCGAGCAGGTATTGGCGCAGTTCGGCGCAGACTTGCGGCAGCTGGCCGGGCTTGAGCTTGCGCAGGTCGGAAGGGATGTCGATGTTCTTGAGTAGTTCCATAGGGGGGTCCTCTTTCTTCTATTTGTCCCGGGTGATGATGTAGTCGGCCAGCTCGTGCAGCATGCGCGCGCGCGCGCCGAAGGGGCGCAGGCGGCGGTGCGCCAGGCCGATGAGCGACCTAGCTTGTGCCTGAGCCTTCTCTACGCCGTAGAGCGAGGCGTAGGTCAGCTTGGCGTTCTGGGCGTCGGAGCCCTTCTTGCCCATCTTCTTCTTGTCGCCGATGACGTCCAAGACGTCGTCGGCGATCTGGAAAGCCAGGCCGATGGCGCGGCCGTATTGGCGGAGGGCGGCCCTTTGCGCCTGAGTGCCCCCGGCGGCGACGGCGCCGGCGTCGAGGCTGGCCATGATCAGGGCCGCGGTCTTGCGCAGATGGATGGCTTCCAGGGCCCGGCCCAAGGCTTTGTCTTTAAGGTTGCGATGCCTTGGCAGCGACTCCTCTGCCTCGAGGTCGGCGACCTGGCCGCCTACCATGCCGCGGGTGCCCGCGCCGCGGGCGATGACGCGTACCAGCTCCGAGGCCGCGCGCGCCGGCAAGCCCAGGGCGGCGGCGTTCTCGGCGGCCACCTCGAAGGCGTAGGTCAGCAGGCCGTCGCCGGCCAGGATGGCCATGGCCTCGCCGAAGACCTTGTGGTTGGTGGGCTTGCCGCGGCGGAGGTCGTCGTCGTCCATGGCGGGCAAGTCGTCGTGGATCAGGGAATAGGTGTGGATCATCTCGAGGGCGGCCGCCGTCTTGAGGACCTTGCGGCCCGGCAGGCCGCAGCATTCGGCCGCCGCCATGACCAGCACCGGGCGTAGGCGCTTGCCGCCGGCGAAGAGGGAGTAGCTCATCGCTTTGCGGATGGTCTCGGGCTCTTGATCCTTGCGGCGGAGCAGGCCGGCCATCGTCTTCTCGACGGCGGCCGAGCGCGACTCGACGTGTCGCCTGAGGGAAGCCTTCACAAGGACTCCAGGAAGCGGTCGAGGAAGGCGGAAAGGTTGGGCATGGCGCGGCGCTGGCGCAGGCCCGTGGCCAGCAGCAGGGGGAGCTCGGCGACGTTCTGGGCGGCGTAGCGCAAGAGCGACCAGGCGTCCTCGCCCTCGGGGACGCGGCTGGGCAGGCGCTGGTCGACGCGGTCGAGCACGACGCGAGCGACGAGGAAAGGCGTGCCGCGGCTTTCGGCCCAGGCGCGGATCTGCGCCGACTCCATGTCGACGGCGCTGGCGCGCCGTTCGCGGCCCAGGCGCGCCTTGTCCTCGGGGGCGGACAGCGGCGTCTCGGCGTCGACGACCTTCCCGAAATGGAAGCGCAACTTGAGCGTTTCGGCGGCGGCGCGGGCCGCCTGCACGAGCTCGAGGTCGAGCCCCTGCATGTCCAGCACGAGATCGCCGGTCTCCATGCCGGGCTGCAGCGCTCCGGCGAAGCCGGTCGAGAGGACGAAGGAGAAGCCTCCCTCCAGACGCGAGAGGGCCTCGGCGGTGCGCGCCGCACCCATGCCGGTCTGCAGCACCGTGGCGCGGCCGCGCAGGCGCGCCGCTAGCGGGGCCGCTTCCCAGCGCGTGGCGGCGCAAAGTAGGACCGTGGAGGCGGGCGCCATCGTCTTCATGCCACCAGGGCCTTCTTGGCGTAGCCGTTGGCTGAGAACCAGGCCGCGGCGTCGGCCAGCGCTTGCCGGGCGCCGGTAGGGGCGTAGCCGAGCTCGGCTTTGGCTTTGGAGGAATCGAACCACATGTAATAGCGCGCCATCTTGATGGCGTCGAGAGGGGCCCGCGGCTCCTTGCCGGTCAGCCGCGAGAATGCCGTGTCCAGGGCCCCGAAGGCGTAGGCCACGGCGTAGGGCGTCTTGAAGCGGGGCGCCGGCAGACCGGTCACCGAGGCGAGGATATCCAGAAGCTCCTTGAAGGTCACGTTGTCGCCTCCCAGGATGTAGCGCTGACCGACGCGGCCTTTCAGGGCCGCCAGGTAGTGTCCCATCGCGACGTCTTGGACATGGACGACGTTGAGGCCGGTGTCGATGTAGGAGGGCATGCGGTCGTTGAGGAAATCGACGACGATGCGTCCGGTGGGCGTGGGCTTGATGTCATAGGGCCCGATCGGCGCGGCGGGATTGACGACGACGACGGGCAGGCCGGCGTCCGCCAGCTTGAGCGCCTCCAATTCCCCGAGGTACTTGGACTTCTTATAGTGGCTGATGACTTCGTCCTCGGACCCGTAGGCGGAGTCTTCCGCGGCCGGGGTCCGGTCGTGAGGCGGACGCACGGCGGCCACGCTCGAGCAGACGACGATGCGCTCGCAGCCGGCCTGGCCGGCCGCCTCGATGAGGTTGACGGTCCCCTGGACGTTGGCTTCATACATGGCCGCGGGATCGGTGACCCAGATGCGGTAATCGGCGGCGACGTGGAAGGCATACCGCGAACTGGCGCAGCCGGAGCGCAGGGCCTCCTTGTCGGACAGGCCGCCCTCGATGATCTGGACGTCCAGACCCTCCAAGTTCTTCCGGTTGCCGCCCTTGCGGGCCAGCGCCTTGACCTTGAACCTCTTCTCGAGGAGGAGCCTGACCAGGTTGGCGCCGACGAAGCCGGTGCCGCCGGTGACGAAGACCGAGTCCATCAGCTCTTCGACGCCTCCGCCAACGCCTTTTCGTAGGTGGGCGCTTTGCGGGAGTAGGCTCCTTGGGCTTTCTTCGGGCCTTGGATCGTGGCGAAGTCGCGGACCAGCTCGAAGAATTTGGAGAAGCTGGAGAAGGCGTCGGTGACCGAGGAGGGCTCGAAGCCGCAGTGCGTCATGCAGTTGACGCACTTCGGGTTCTTCGAGGCGTGGCCATATTTGGACCAATCGGTCGTTTCCAGCAGCTCCTTGTAGGTCTTGGCGTAGCCGCCCTCGTTGATCAGGTAGCAGGGCCGCTGCCAGCCGAAGACGTTGCGAAGGGGGTTGCCCCAAGGGGTGCAGTCGAACTCGCGCTTGCCTTCGAGGAAATCGAGGTAGAACGGGCTATGATTGAAGTCCCAGCCCTTGGTCCGCCAGTCCTTCAGGGTCTCGCTGAACCAGGCCTTGGTCTGCGCGTTCTTGAGGAACAGGTCCTGGCCGGGCGCCTTCTCGTAGGCGTAGCCGGGGGAGATCATCATGCCGTCCAAGCCCCGCTCCATGCATTCGTCGAAGAACCGGCGGAATTCCTCCGAGCTCTCGCCTTGGAAGATGGTGGAGTTGGTCATGACCGTGAAGCCGAGTTCCTTGGCTTTCGAGATGGCGGAGATGGCGGTCTTGTAGACGCCGTCCTGGCAGACCATGCGGTCGTGGGTGGCTTCGACGCCGTCCAAATGGACGGAGAAGATCAGATGGTCGCTGGGCTTGAAGCGGTGGAGGTTCTTCTCGAGCAGGATGGCGTTGGTGCAGAGGTAGATGAACTTTCCCCGCGCGATGAGACCGTCTACGATCTCGTCGATCTGCGGGTGGATCAAGGGTTCGCCGCCGGCGATGGAAACGATGGGCGCGCCGCATTCCTCCACGGAGTCCCAGCAGTCCTGAGGGCTAAGGCGCTTGCGCAGGATGTCGGTGGGGTACTGGATCTTGCCGCAGCCCGCGCACTCGAGATTGCAGGCGAACAGGGGCTCGAGCATCATGACGAGCGGATAGCGCTCGACGCCCTTGAGCTTCTGGGCGACCAGATATTTGAACACCGACAACTGCAGGGACATGGGTGAGGGCATGAGGGGTTCTCTCCTTGAAAAAGCTAGCGGCCGAGGCTGCGCTCCGCCAGCGCCCGGCGGTAGTTGCCGAGGGCCTGGAGCGTGAAGTAATCGCGATACATCGTGTACTCGAGGTAGTACACCTTGGGAAAGCCCGTGCCGGTGTATTCGGTCTCGTCCCAGGTGCCGTCGGCGCGCTGGGACCGGGTGAGATAGTCGACCCCGCGCTTGACGGCGTCGCCGTAGTCGCCGGCGGCCATGAGACCCATGATGGCCCAGGCGGTCTGAGACGGAGTCGACGGCCCCTTCCCCTTCAGGGAGGGGTCGGCGTAGGTGGCGCAGGTCTCGCCCCAGCCGCCGTCTTCCAGCTGGACGGACTTGAGCCAATCGGCGGCGCGCCGGACGTAGGGCTGGCGCATATCCTCGTCGATGGCGGCCAAGCCGCGCAGCGACTGCCAGGTGCCGTATATGTAATTGACGCCCCAGCGGCCGAACCAGGAGCCGTCGGCCTCCTGCTCCTTCTTGAGGAACTTGACGGCTTTGTCCACGGACCCGTACCCGCGGTCATAGCCGATGTAGCCCATGAGCTCGAGCACGCGGGCCGTGACGTCGGCGTAAGGCGGGTCGATCATGGCGTTGTGGTCGGCGAAAGGGATCTTGGTCAAAACGACCTTGGTGTTGTCCTTGTCGAAGGCCGCCCAGCCGCCGGTGACCGATTGCATCGACAGGGTCCAGTGCAGGCCGCGCAGGCAGGCCTTCTCGCGGGATTGGGCCAGGGGCTCATCGAGGTAGACGTGGCGCAGGGCGAGCATGACCATGGCCGTGTCGTCGATATCGGCATAGAAGGCGTTGTTGAACTGGAAGTGCCAGCCGCCGATGGGGCCTTCAGGGTTGGTCATCTTCCAGTCGCCGGCGATCTTGACTTCTTTGGAGATGAGCCATTCGGCGGCTTTGACCAGGGCGGGGTGGTCTCTTTCGAGCCCGGATTCGGCCAGGGCGATGACGGAGATGGCGGTGTCCCAGACCGGGGAAACGGACGGCTGCCACTGCGATGACTGCTCTTCGGGCAGTTCGTATCGGTCGAGGGCCTGCAGCTGAGCGACCAGGCGGGGGTCGGTATCGGGGTAGCCGAGGCACTTCATGGCGATGATCGTGTTGACGAGGCCGGGATAGATGGCGCCGAGCCCGTCGCTGTCTTGGAGACGCTCTAAGATCCAGTCCTCGGCCAGGCGCAGCGCCCAGACGCGGATCCAATGGCCGCCGTTGCCTTCGATGGCCTTGAGCGCGTTGTCCCAGATGAGGAAGAAGTTGGTCCAGGAGAAGAAGCCGTGGGGGGCGACGGCCTCCTTCATGGGGATGTAGCGTCGGGTATCGGGGAACAGCTCGTCGATCACGGCCTGCGGGGGGCAGGGCACGGCCGGCTGGAAGGCCCAGACGATGGAGAGGGGGACGACGATGGACCGGGTCCAGGCCGACATCTCGTAGATGTTGAAGTAGAACCAGTTGGGGAAGAGCATCAGTTCCGGAGGGATGGTGGGCACGCCGCGCCAATCGTACTGCCCGAAGAGGGCGAGGTAGAACTTGGTGTAGCTGTTGGCGCGGTGGACGCCTCCGAGCTCGCGGATCTTCTGGCGAGCCTTCGCCATCCGGGGCTCGCTGGGGGCATGGCCGGCGAACTTGAGGGCCCAGTAGGCCTTGACCGTGGCGGAGATGTCGGCCGGGCCGTTCTTGTAGATGGGCCAGCCGCCGTCCGGCAGCTGCTCGCT
Organism: uncultured Elusimicrobia bacterium; assembly: GCA_964510095.1. Classification (GTDB taxonomy): domain Bacteria; phylum Elusimicrobiota; class Elusimicrobia; order UBA1565; family UBA9628; genus JBBTLF01. The sequence goes on from CAZEAE010000032.1 coordinate 10,680, forward strand.
GAGGATGAAGTTGGCGAGCTTGCGGACCTTGACCGAGCTGCCCCGGCCGAGGAAATTGAGGAGCATGATGGCGTCGGAGGAGATGGTGGTGTCGGCCTTGAGCTCGGCGCACCAGTAGCCTTCGTCTTTGTTCTGCTTGCGCAGCAGGGCTTCTTGGGACTTCCGGATGGCTTCGGAGAGGGTGGTGGGCACTTCCGTCGGCAGCGAGGCCAGTTCGGGGCGGAGGTTGTCGGCCCAGTCCTTCGGCTTCCTATAGATACGGCCCGCGGGGGTCAGCCAGCCGGAAACAAGCTCTTTTATCATGGGTCGTCTATTATAGCACGATAGCTCGGCCATTGGGAAGGTAAGACGGGGGGGGCGGACGGGTGTAGCCGGCTACAGTTGGAGGGGCTTTCAGGGAAGCGGGCGTTTAGTCGATCTCTAATCGCAACTGTTACCGGTAACAGTTACCTTCCGCCGGCTAGAGGAGCTGCGTCCTTTGGGGAGGCCTTTCAGTATCCGGAGGCTGGTCGTGCGAAGCCTTTTCGTTCCGCGCTCATACGCCAGCGCGTCGTTAAGACCGGCGATGAGCTCCTGCCCCAACTTTGTTTTACGCATCTTCTTTAGCTTCAGCATGGCGGTCAGCCTAGAGCAGCTTTTTGAAATCAGCATCCGTCAGATTTGCCGACTTGATGATTCCTTTCAGCGTGTAAGGGTTCAAGCGCACATGGCGCGGGATCGTAAGATGATAGGTCCCATCGGACATGCCGATGTGCTTGCCTTCGGAGATCACGGAGAATCCTGCCTTCTTGAAGGCGCGTACCACCCGGTCCGAAGATAAGTCCGTGAACAGCACTAGGCCGGGACGGTCACTTTGGCTGTTTTCTCGCCCCGGGTTTCTTTGGCGACCATCGAAAGGTAGACGGTTATAGCGTCTTTTATATTGTCCAGGGCTTCGGCCTTGGTGTCACCTTGGCTATGGCAGCCGGGAAGCGCCGGACAACTCACGGCATATCCATATTTGCTCTTGTTAAATACGACAGTGTATTGCATATCCCTAGTTTAACGGTGAACTGGGAGATTGTCAAGGTTTAGGCCGTAAACGACGAACGGCCCCGCCAAGATAGCGGCATGAGACGATAGAAGAATGATTCCCAGTAAAAGGGGCTTTTGACACTCATTTGGATTATACTGGGGAATCTTCAACTTCGCCATGACCTGGCTATGTCCGGACGCAGTAGTGTGGTCGACCACACCACCTCGTTTGCATGACCCGCTTGAATTTGAGTATAGTGAGCACCGCGCTTCGGCGCTTAGCGATGTTCTTGGAGGCCTGGCCCAAAATGGATATCCGCAAGACGACTTCGAAGCTTCTGCTCCTCTCCCTTTCCATCCTCCTCGGCGCCTTCGCCTGCGGCCCCAAGGAGAAGGTCGTCCGTATCGCCGTCGCCGTGCCGCTGACCGGAGACATGGGCACCGAGGGCCAGGGCCTGCGCCGCGCCGTCGAGATGGCCGTGGAAGAGGCCAACGCCGCCAAGCGCTTCCCCTATAAGCTCGAAGCCGCGCCCTTCGACGATCGCGCCGATCCGAAGGAAGCCGTCAACGTCGCCAACCTCATCGTCTCCGACCAGCGCATCCTGGCCGTCATCGGTCACTACAACTCCAGCTGCGCCGTCCCGGCGGCCAAGGTCTACGCCCGGGCCCCCGTCGCCATGATCTCGCCGGCCGCCACCAACCCCGAGGTCACCAGGCAGCAGCTCTCGGCCGATTGGTCCGGCCCCAAGATGATCTTCCGCGTCGTGCCTACCGACGACGTGCAGGCTCCCTACGCGGCCAAGTTCGCCTACGAGAAGCTTGGCAAGCGGAAGATCGCGCTCATGCACGACAAGACCACCTACGGGCAGGGCCTGGCGGAGGAGTTCAAGAAGACCTTCCTCGCGCTGGGAGGCAAGATCGTCACCGAGGACGGCATCTCGGTCGGAGACAAGGATTACAAGGCCCTGCTGACCCGCATCAAGGACGCCAAGCCAGACGGCCTCTATTTTGGCGGCCTCTACACCGAGGCCGGGCTCATCGTCAAGCAGATGCGAGAGCTGGGGATGAAGACGCCCTTCTTCTCCGGCGACGGCGCCAAGACCCCCAGCCTCTTCGACGTGGCGGGCGACGCCGCGGAGGGCGCCTATCTGACCATCGTCGGCGTACCGGTCGAGCAGCTGCCCAGCGCCCAGAAGTTCATGGCCGACTATAAGAAGCGCTGGACCGGCGCGTCCGAGGACATCAAGCCCTTCGACCATTTCGGGTATGAAGCCGCGCAGATCATCTTCGACGCCTTGGACAAGTCCGGCCCCGACAACGCCAAGCTCATCGAGGAGCTGCGCAAGACCAACCATAACGGCCTCTTGGGCACGACGACCTTCGACGAGAAGGGCGATACCCTCAACAAGATCATCACGATGACCAGGGCCCAAGCCAAGGACCGCACCTTCCCGACCGCCAACTGACCTCTTGCTCCTCCAGCAGCTCGTCAACGCCCTGACGCTGGGCGCGATCTACTCGCTGATCGCGCTGGGCTACACGCTCGTCTACGGCATCCTGACGATGATCAACTTCGCCCACAGCGAGATCCTGATGCTGGGGTCCTTCATCGCCCTGGGGCTGGCGGCCTGCCTGCCGCCGGCCGTCGGCGGCGGCATCCTAGGGCTGGCCATCCTCTTCGCCGCGGCCATGGCCGGGGCGGGCCTGCTCAACGTCCTCGTCGAGCGCTTGGCGTACCGGCCCTTGCGCCACATCTCGCGCCTGGCGCCGCTCATCTCGGCCATCGGCGTGTCGATCATCCTGCAGAACGTCGTCTTCCTCTGGGTCAGCACCCAGTCCTTGCGTTTCCCCGAGATCATTCCGCTGCGGCAGTACGAGGTCGCCGGCGCCACGGTGAGCTCGCTGCAGCTGATCATCTTCGTCGCCGCCATCTTCCTGATGTTCCTGCTCCATTTCTTCGTCGAGCACACCAAGATGGGCAAAGCCATGCGCGCTTGCTCCGACGACATCGAGGCGGCGGGGCTGATGGGCATCGATTCCAACCGCATCATCGCTTTGACCTTCCTGGTCGGCGGCGCCCTCGGAGGCGCGGCCGGCGTGCTCTACGGCATGAACTACGGGTCGATAAAATACAATCTCGGCTTCTTGCCCGGCGCCAAGGCCTTCACGGCCGCGGTGCTGGGCGGCATCGGCAACATCCGCGGCGCGGTCCTGGGCGGCTTCATCCTGGGCCTGCTCGAGGTCTTGGCCGCCGGTTATCTTCCCAACGGCGCGCAGTGGCGCGACGTGATCGCTTTCAGCGTGCTGATCATCGTCCTTCTGATCCGGCCCTCCGGCATCCTCGGCGAGAAGATGGCCGAGAAGGTCTAGTACGATGCTCAGCTTCGTCAAGAAGTGGGGCTTGCTGGCCGCCGCGCTCCTGCTGCCCCTGCTGGTCAAGGGCACCGACCTCTCCTATTTGGTCCGCGTCGGGGGCATCGTCGGCCTGTCGATGATCCTGGGGCTGGGCCTCAACTTCACGCTGGGCTATGTGGGGCTCTTCGACCTGGGGTTCATCGCCTTTTATGCCGTCGGGGCCTATACGGCGGCCATCGGCGCCGCGTACGGCCTGTCGCCCTTGATCATCTTCCCATTGGCCATCGCCATGTCGATGCTGGTCCGCCTCGCCCTCGGCGTGACCATCCTGCGCCTGCGCGGCGATTACCTGGCCGTCGTGACGATGGGTTTCGGCGAGATCGCGCGTCTGGTCATCAACAACCTCGACGCCATCACCAACGGCCCGAAAGGCATGCAGGTGGCTCAGCTGAAGGTCCTCGGCTTGGCTTTTAGGAACAACGATTACTTCTATTATCTTATCGTGGCGTCGGTGCTGCTCTGCGTTTTGGCCTCCAAGCGGATGGAGGATTCCCGCATAGGCCGCGCCTGGGTGGCCATCCGAGAGGACGAGGTGGCGGCGAAGCTCGCCGGCATACCCGTGGCGCAGCTCAAGCTGCTGGCCTTCACGCTGAGCGCCGCGTTCGCGGGCTTGGCGGGAGCGATCTTCGCCTACTGGGAAGGGTTCGTCACGCCCGAGTCTTTCGTGTTCTGGGAATCGATCTTGATCGTCTCCATCGTGGTGCTGGGCGGGATGGGCTCCGTCTCGGGAGTGCTTCTCGGCGCTTTGATCCTGAGCGGCAGCCCGCAATTGATGCAGGCCTTCCTCTCGTCGGCCTGGATCAACTACCGCTACCTGTTCTTCGGGCTGATCCTGGTGCTCGTCACTTTGTTCCGGCCGCAAGGCCTGCTGCCGTCCAAGCGCCGCGAGGCGGAGCTGGAGACGCTGCAATGACCGCCGGCGCCGTCTTGCTCGAGGCTAAGGACCTGGCCCAGCACTTCGGCGGCCTCAAGGCCATCGATCAGGTCAACCTGACCCTGCGCGAAGGGGAGATCGTCAGCGTGATCGGCCCCAACGGCGCCGGCAAGACGACGTTCTTCAACGTGATGACCGGCGTGTATCCCGGCACGCGCGGCTCCATCGAGTTCCAGGGCCGCAAGATCAACGGCTTGGCCTGCCATGAGATCACGGCTTTAGGCATCGCGCGCACCTTCCAGAACATCCGGCTCTTCCACAACATGACGGCGCTCGAAAACGTGATGGTGGGGCGCCACTGCCGGTCTTATCAGCGCATCCTCGGCCCCTTGCTGCGCCTGCCCGCCTTCAGGCAGGAGGAGGCCGACATCGAGACGGCGGCCAAGGAGCTCCTGGGTTTCGTGGGCATGCTTTCCTCGGGCAATATCCTGGCCAAGAACCTTTCCTACGGCAACCAGCGGCGCCTGGAGATCGCGCGAGCGCTGGCCACCGAGCCCAAGCTCTTGATCTTAGACGAGCCGACGGCCGGGATGAACCCGACCGAGAGCCAGGACCTAGTCGCGCTGGTGCGAAGGATCCAGGCCCGCGGCGTCACCGTGCTTTTGATCGAGCACCAGATGCGCGTCGTGATGGACATCTCGGACCGCGTCGTGGTCTTCGACTACGGCGTGAAGATCGCCGAAGGCACGCCCAAAGAGGTCGTCGCCGACGCGCGCGTGATCGAGGCTTATCTCGGGAAGGGCGCATGAGCGAGAAGGTGCTCGAGCTCAAAGGGCTGCATGCCGTTTACGGGAAGAAGATCCACGCCCTCAAGGGCGTCAGCCTCGAGGTTCGCCAAGGCGAGATCGTGGCCTTGATCGGCAACAACGGCGCGGGCAAGACGACGATGCTCAAGACCGTGGCGGGCCAGCTCAAGCCCGACCAGGGCCAGGTCCTCTTCGAGGGCCAGTCGATCGGGGGCCTGCCGTCCCATGAGATCATGCGCCGGGGGATGTCCCTGGTGCCCGAGGGCCGCCACATCTTCCCACGGCTGACCGTCTTTGAGAACCTGGAGATGGGCGCCTATTCCCGGACCAAGCAGGACCTCGAGCAGGAATACGCCCACGTTTTCGAGCTCTTCCCCGTGCTCGGCAAGCGGCGCACGCAGTTCGGGGGGACCTTGTCCGGCGGCGAGCAGCAGATGCTGGCCATGGGCCGGGCGCTGATGGCGGCGCCCAAGGTGCTGATGCTCGACGAGCCCTCCATGGGCCTGGCGCCGGTCGTCGTCGACAAGATCTTCGAGATCATCCAGCGCATCAACAAAGAAGGCGTCACGATCTTCCTCGTCGAACAGAACGCCAAGCGCGCGCTGCAGACCGCCGCGCGGGCCTACGTGATGGAGACAGGCGCCATCGTCGCCGAGGGGCCCACCTCCGTCCTGCTCGACGATCCCGCGGTGAAGAAGGCCTACCTGGGCCTTCACTGACAGCGCCGGCGTCTTGACGATGAGGTCGCATGATGCTCCATTGGACATGCTCGGCGGGATCCAAGCCGCCCTCGTGCCTTTCAGGAATGACGCTGCGGCCTTATCCTTGAGCGGTTTACCGTCGAGATAGAGCGTCGAGTCGACGGCCTGCGGGTCGTAGCACTTGTCATTCTCGGTGATCAGCAGCGCATGCATCCGGCAATGACCGTCGCCCATCTTCAAGATGAGCCCGTAGGTGCAGGAAAATAGAAAGTAGATTTTGATCGGCGATAGCCGATAGGGGTTCGGGGACGACTTCCCAGATTCCTTTTATTTTCTTGTATAACACCCCGCGTTCCACCGGCTAACGCAACACCTCGTTGGATGAGGCCACCGTGTAATGATACACACGGGCGGGAGCGGAGGTTGCTTTAGGCAAGCCAAACAGCTATGTTAGGTCCGCATGTCATCCATCCTGGTGATCGACGACTCGGAGCATTTCGCCCGGATGCTGAGCCGTCGCTTGGGGCAGACCGGCATGAACTGCGTAGTGGCGTGCAGCGCCGAAGCCGGACTGGCGGAAGCGCGGCGGAGCCCGCCGACGAGGCGCGGGCGCTGGACGCGGGCGTGGACCTGTTCTTGACGGAGGACGACATCGTGGACGGGCTTCCTGCGCCACCGGGACCGCCTGAGCTCGCGCAAGTACGACCTTGGCGGCCTGAGCTTCTCCCCGCAGTCAGCCCGCTTGAAAGTAGAAGGGCTCCATGTGCCGCTGAACGCGAAGGAGACGGCCCTGCTCGATATTTTTTTGCGCCGGCCGAACGTCTTGCATGCCAGCGAAAGCCTGTGGGCGGCGGCCTGGCGTGAAGACGCGGACGGCTGGTACCATACGCTGGACAGCAGGATCTCCGCCTTGCGGAGTAAGCTGGGGTCGGTCTGGGGCCGTCGGTTGGTGTGTCAGAAAGGGCAGGGCTATAATTCAATCGGACCTTGAGGGCAAGCCGCGCGCGAGATTGGTCTCAAGTTAGTCGCCAGCAGCCGTTCGTCGTCGAAAACTCCGCGGCGCAGCCGCGGAGTACGGCGCGTCGCCGCGCCGATCCGTTACACCCTTCTGGGCACTACTGTTCTACCCAAAGGAAATCCACAGAATTTTTAGAACCGCGCCCCCAGACTGAACCGCTGCACGCTCCCCAGTTTCCCGAACGGCGACATCGAGTAGTCCAGCGAGTAGCCGTGCATCTTCAGCCCGAACCCCGCCGCCATGCCCGACAACCGCCCGGCCACCGCCCCGGACGTCGCCCCGCCCGAGGCGTAGCCGCCGCGCAGGACGAAGCTCGACAAGATCGCGTACTCCGTGCCCACGCTGACCTCGGAGACATGGCCTGGCCCAGGGCGGGCTCAGAACCGGGCGCCGAACGTGAAGCGGTGAGCGCTGCCGAGCTCTCCCATCGTGACCGCGGCGTAGTCGAGGCTCCAGCGCCGGTTGTTGAAGCCCACCCCGAGCGTCAGCCCCCGCGCGGCGTCGAAGTTCGAGCCGCCGGGGACCCGGCTGAGCGTCGTGTAGCCGCCGCGCAGGAAGAAGTCCTTGACCGCCTGGAACTCGCCGCCGATGCCCGCATCCGAGCCCGCGCCGCGAGGCCCGTTCGCGAGCTCGGCCGAGGCGGCATGGCCGCCGGCCAGCTTGTAGGCGGCGCCGAGGGCCAGGCGCAGGGGCAGGTCGTTGCGCTGCGAGTCGAACTTGAGGCCGGGCCCGAGGTTGCGGATGGCCGCCCCCAGGATGAAGGAGCCCAGCGGCTTGCGCGCGCCCGCGTCGAGCGCTACGGTCTGCGCCTCGGCCGAGCCGATGTGCGTGCGTATGTACTTGACCGTGGCGCCGAGCTCGGCCAACTCGGTCTTGCGGCCGTAGCTCATGCCCACGACGGCGTCCGAGGCCTCGAACCCGCCGGTCGGCCGGCCGGCGGCGTCGCGGCCGTCGATCTTCGAGTGGCTGAGATAGCTCAAAGAGGCCCCGAAGGCGCCGTTGGACGTGGGCTGCGCGTAGCCGAAGAAGTTCTGTCGCGTCTTCTGCGTCAGCTCGGCGTGGCTGAGCGTGACTTGGCGCTTCTCAAGGCCGGCGATGCCGGCGGGGTTCCAGTAGAGCGAGTCGGCGTCCTCGCCCAGCGCCGTGTAGGCGCTGCCCAGCGCCAGGGCCCGGGCGCCGGCGCCGACGTTGAGAAACGCCGCGGTCTCGACGGCGCCGGCCGCGGGCGCGAGCAGCAGGAACAGGGCGGCCAGCCTCGTGATCGTGTTCATTTTATCACCCCGAGCTTGCCGCTGCGATGGATGTCCCTCTCGCCGGCCTTGTAGGCGGTGATGATGTAGGCGTAGACGCCCGAGCCGACGCCGGAGAGATCCCAGATATGCTCGTAGGTGAACTGCGCGCCGAGGCCGTTGCCGTCGTCGAAGGCGCCGAGGTTGCGGAAGTTCGAGGAAGAGTGGACCTTGCGTCCCGCCACGTCGTAGACGTTCACCTGCAGCGAGTCGGCTCGGCCCGGCTGGACGCGGATGGTGGCCGAACCCACGCCGCGGGCGGGGTTGGGGAAGGCGTAGGCCGCCTTCAGCCCGAAGCTTGCGTCGGCGGCCAGGGGCGAGAACTCGGCCGCAGCCGCGGTGCCCGTGAAGACCTGGTAGAGCGAGAAGTGGGTGGTCTTGGCGCGCACGACGCGGCTCTGCTTGTCGACTGTGGAGTCGAGCTCCTCCCAGGTCTTCTTCTTGGGGTTCCAATAGTGGACCTTGAGGCCGGCGTCGCCTGCGTTCTGCGCCGCGAGCAGCTCCGGGTTATAAGGGATCGTCAAAGTGACCGGCTTCTCGAACTGGGTGCCGTGGGGCTGATACTCGACCGGCGGCGAGGCGACCTTCATGTTCTTGTCGTCGGCGCCTCGGCGGCTCTCGGCGGCGACGGCCGCAGTCGGCGTGGTGACGGATATCCTCAGGTCTTCGGGCAAGGCGTCGGGAGGGATGCTGACGGCGGCGCGGTCCTTGCGCTCGACGCGTCCCCCATCCTCGCGGTCGATGACCTCGCGCGCGATGTTGTGGTCCTCGTCGGGACCTTGCGGTGGCATGATGACGGTCGCGCTGCCGTCGGGCAGGCTGAATTTTTTTATGAACTCGTTGTTGCGGTCGGCGACGTAAAGCGCGCCCGCGGCGTCCATGGCCAGGCCGGAGGGCTTGCGCAGCTTGATGGACGAAGCCCGGCGGCGCCCGCCGTCCTCTCGCTCCTTGCCGCCGAAGCTCAGGTTGAGGTTGCCTTGGAAGTCATACTTGACGATGCGTCCGCTCTGTTGATCCGAGACCAAGAGGCAGTTGCCCGAGGGCGCGACCGCGATGCCGACAGGCCGCGCGCTCTTGCCTGGCTTGCCTCCCGAGACCGGCACGGTCAGCAAAAGCCGTCCCGCCGGATCGAAGGCCAGCGCCCGGCGGCCCTTGGAATCGGCCACGTAGATGTTGGCCGCGGAATCGAGGGCGATGCCGACCGGCTTGCCCAACTCGGGGCTTTCGTCGTCATTATCCTTGGGCTCCGTCTCGTCGTCCTCCGGGGAGGGCGGCAGGGGAGGCATGGCGAAGGCCAGCGCAAAGACGCCCGTGGATGAGAACACCTGCACGCGGTGGTTGTTGGTGTCCGAGACGTAGATTCGCCCGTCCGAGCCGACCGCCACGCCCGCGGGCTTCTTGAACTCTCCCGGCCCCGCGCCCGCCTTGAACTGGGCGTTGCGCTCGGCCTTCTCCTTATCGTCGTCATCGTCCTCTCGCTCGACCTTGCGGCGGCCGAGGTCGAGCAGGACCGCGCCGGCGGGCGAGAGCTTGAGCAGGCGATGGTGGCCGGTGTCGGCGACGTAGATGCTTCCCGCGCCGTCCACGGCCACGGCCGAGGGCTGCTTGAGCCGCAGCGTCGCGGTCGAAGAGCGCGGATGATCGTCGTCCTCGTCGCGCTCGCGCCCTCCAAAGGAGGCCAGGAAGGCCCCGGTGCTGGAGAAGACGGCGACGCGGTTGTTGTCGCGGTCGGCGACGTAGATCTTGCCGTCCGTCCCGACCGCCACGCCCTCGGGCATGTTGAAGGTCTCATGCCCGCCCAGGACGAGCAAGGTCGCGGGGTCGCCCACGAAGACGTTGAGCGCGGAGGAGGCGGCGTTCTGCACTTGGTCCGTGCCGGTCAAGCGCAGCGTCTGCCAGCCCGAGAGCGCGCCGGTGTCCCAGACGCCGAGCGCGGCTGAGCTGAGCGCGACCGTGCCGGAGCTGATGAACGCGAAGCCCGCCGCGGCGTCCTTGCCCGGCGCCGCCTCGAGCGTGTAGGACGCGAAGTGCAGGTCTCGCGCCGTCCCCAGGACGGGGAAGCGGCCCCTGACCACGCGGCAGATGCCCGCGTCGCAGGAGGTCGGCGAGAGCAGCACGGCCTCGGGCGGTGTCGAGTCGAGCAGGACCGCGGCCGACTTGGGCGTCTCGGCGTTGAGCACGTTGTCTCGCGAGTAGAACTCGATCACCTTCACCGCGTCGGAGCCCGAGAGCGAGAAGGGCGCGGCGTAGGCCTGGAAGGTCGCCGTGCTCGGGAGCAGGTCCAAGACCCGCCAGAACGAGTCCTTGACCCCGGACGCCGCGCCGCGGACCGGGGGATCGACTGCCGTGAGCGAGAATGTCGTGCGCGAGCTGACCAGCAAAGTGGACGCCGAAAGGGCGAACTGCGGCGAGCCGATCGAGAGCGCGCTGAGCGGCGGCGTGGCGTCGGACTGGATGTCCAGGGATCGCGACGTTTCGACGTTGCCCACGTTGTCCACGGCGCGAAAGAGGATGACGTGCCGCCCTTCGGGCAGGTAAAGGGCGGCGCCGAAAGGGGCAAAGGGCGCGCCGTCGAGCGAGGTTTCGATATGATGCAGGCCCGAGCCGGCCTGCCCGGTCGGCAGCAGCGGGTCAGCCGCCGAGAAGGCGATGGGCGCGCTGGGCGTGACGTAGATCGTTGCGTCCAGGGCGGTGAAGCGCGGGGAGCCGATGGAGGCGGTCGTGACCGGCGCGGTCGCGTCGACGAGGACGGTCGTGCTGCGCAGCACCTCCAAGTTCGTCACGTTGTCGGCGCTTTGATAGCCGAGCTTGTGCGCGCCCTCGGCGAGCGTCAGGCTGGAGAGATAAGTCTCAAACGCGCCGCCGTTGTCCTGCCAGCGCGTGAAGGCGACTCCCGAGGCGACGCCGTTGACCGCGGGATCGGTCGCGATAAGGATTAGACGCATGTCCGAGGAGGCGTAAAAGGTCGCGGCGTCTGGACCGGCGAATTGGCGGCCGCCCGACACGAGCAAAGTCGTCAGCGGCGACGTCTCGTCGAGCGCGGCCGTCGAGACCTGAGGCGTCTCGGCGTTGCCGACGTTGTCGGCCGCGAACCAGCCCACGGTTCTCAGGCCGTCGCCGGGCGTGAGCGTAAAGGTCGTGCTGTAGAATGAGTAAGGGCCCTGGTCCATGCGCGCCGAGATCACCTTGACGCCCGAGGCGACGCCGCTTACGACCGGGTCCTGCGAAGCGAGCGTAAAGGGCGCGGCGGGACCCACGAACAGCGTCCCGCCGGGCGAGGCGTACCGGGGCGAGCCGATCGAGAGCGCGGTGACGGGAGGCGCGGCGTCTACATACACCGTCGCGGACTTGAGCAGTTCCTGGTTGCCGACGTTGTCGGCGCTCTGGAAGTCCACTCGGCGCACGCCCTCGCTCAAGCCGAAGGGGGAGGCATAGCGCGTCAGCGGGCCCTCGTCCACGCGCAATACGGTCGCGGCCACGCCCGAGGCGACGCCGCTTGCGACCGGGTCCTGGGCCGGCAGCGTGTAGGCAAACGAAAGCGGGGCGAAGTCTCGGCCGCCCTCGGCGAAGTACGCGCCGCTGGGCTCAAGCGCCGTGACGGGCATGGTGTTGTCGGACCGCAGCCGCAAAGTGAGCGTCGCCTCGACGTTGCCGACGCGGTCGAGCGCGCGGTACAGGAGCGTGTGAGCGCCCTCGGCGAAGGTCAGCGTTGAGACATAGGCCGCAAACGGCGCGCCGTCGACGGACACCTCGACGCGATCGAGGCCGGAGGCGACGCCATTGACGACGGGGTCTGCCGCCGTCAGCGCCACCGGCGTCGCCGGCGTCACGTAGCGCACGGCGTCTGCGGCGATGAACAGGGGCGCGCCGATCATCACCGTGCTTGCGGGCGGCGTGGCATCGAGCAGGACCGTGGCGCGCTTGACCGGCTCCTCGTTGAGGACGTTATCGCGGCTGTAGAAGGAAATCACGCGCGGCCCGTCCTCGCCGGAGAGCGCGAAGTCGGCTGGAGCGGGCGCGAAGGCGCCGGTCGAGACGCTCACGAACGTATCGCTGACTTGCGAGGCGACGCCGCTCGACAGCGGGTCCTGAGCCGACAGGCTCAGCGCGGTGCCGGGTCCGACTACCGTCGACGAGGCCGCCGCGACCGACGGCGCGGAGATCAAGAGCTGGGTGAGCGGCGGCGTGGCGTCGGACTGGATGGCCAGCGACTGCTCGGCCTCGACGTTGCCGACGTTGTCCACGGCGCGAAAGAGGATGACGTGTCGCCCTTCGGGCAGGTAAAGGGCGGCGCCGAAAGGGGCAAAGGGCGCGCCGTCGA
>CAZEAE010000032.1:23217-39477 GCA_964510095.1 uncultured Elusimicrobia bacterium
CACGAACAGCGTCCCGCCGGGCGAGGCGTACCGGGGCGAGCCGATCGAGAGCGCGCTGAGCGGCGGCGTGGCGTCGGACTGGATGTCCAGGGATCGCGACGTTTCGACGTTGCCCACGTTGTCCACGGCGCGAAAGAGGATGACGTGCCGCCCTTCGGGCAGGTAAAGGGCGGCGCCGAAAGGGGCAAAGGGCGCGCCGTCGAGCGAGGTTTCGATATGATGCAGGCCCGAGCCGGCCTGCCCGGTCGGCAGCAGCGGGTCAGCCGCCGAGAAGGCGATGGGCGCGCTGGGCGTGACGTAGATCGTTGCGTCCAGGGCGGTGAAGCGCGGGGAGCCGATGGAGGCGGTCGTGACCGGCGCGGTCGCGTCGACGAGGACGGTCGTGCTGCGCAGCACCTCCAAGTTCGTCACGTTGTCGGCGCTTTGATAGCCGAGCTTGTGCGCGCCCTCGGCGAGCGTCAGGCTGGAGAGATAAGTCTCAAACGCGCCGCCGTTGTCCTGCCAGCGCGTGAAGGCGACTCCCGAGGCGACGCCGTTGACCGCGGGATCGGTCGCGATAAGGATTAGACGCATGTCCGAGGAGGCGTAAAAGGTCGCGGCGTCTGGACCGGCGAATTGGCGGCCGCCCGACACGAGCAAAGTCGTCAGCGGCGACGTCTCGTCGAGCGCGGCCGTCGAGACCTGAGGCGTCTCGGCGTTGCCGACGTTGTCGGCCGCGAACCAGCCCACGGTTCTCAGGCCGTCGCCGGGCGTGAGCGTAAAGGTCGTGCTGTAGAATGAGTAAGGGCCCTGGTCCATGCGCGCCGAGATCACCTTGACGCCCGAGGCGACGCCGCTTACGACCGGGTCCTGCGAAGCGAGCGTAAAGGGCGCGGCGGGACCCACGAACAGCGTCCCGCCGGGCGAGGCGTACCGGGGCGAGCCGATCGAGAGCGCGGTGACGGGAGGCGCGGCGTCTACATACACCGTCGCGGACTTGAGCAGTTCCTGGTTGCCGACGTTGTCGGCGCTCTGGAAGTCCACTCGGCGCACGCCCTCGCTCAAGCCGAAGGGGGAGGCATAGCGCGTCAGCGGGCCCTCGTCCACGCGCAATACGGTCGCGGCCACGCCCGAGGCGACGCCGCTTGCGACCGGGTCCTGGGCCGGCAGCGTGTAGGCAAACGAAAGCGGGGCGAAGTCTCGGCCGCCCTCGGCGAAGTACGCGCCGCTGGGCTCAAGCGCCGTGACGGGCATGGTGTTGTCGGACCGCAGCCGCAAAGTGAGCGTCGCCTCGACGTTGCCGACGCGGTCGAGCGCGCGGTACAGGAGCGTGTGAGCGCCCTCGGCGAAGGTCAGCGTCGCGACATAGGTCGCGAACGGCGCGCCGTCGACGGACACCTCGATGCGACCGAGGCCGGAGGCGACGCCGCTCACGACGGGGTCTGCCGCCGTCAGCGCCACCGGCGTCGCCGGCGTTACGTAGCGCACGGCGTCTGCGGCGATGAACAGGGGCGCGCCGATCGTCGCCGTGCTGACCGGCGGCGTCAGGTCGACGGCGAGCGAGGCGCTCGAGACGATCTCCGCATAGCCCAGCAGGTCGCGGCTAAACCAGCTCAGGACGTGCTCGCCTTCCGACGAAAGGTTGAACGCCGAGGTTGTGGCCGAGAAGGCCGCCGAGTCGACGGACAGCAAAGTCTGGGCGACCCCGGCCCCGCGCCCGTCGCCCGCGACCGCGAGGTCGTCGGCCGAATAGAGTTGAATGGAGGACGCCGAGCTCAGGTAAAGCCGCGCGCCCATGAACTTTGGCTCGCCGAAGGCCGCCGAGCTGCGCGGCGGCAGGCCGTCTACGGCCGCAGTCGTGCCGCGGACCACCTCCACGTTGCCCGCCATGTCGATGCTGTAGAACCGGATCGTATGCGTGCCGAGGGACACGAGGGTAAAAGTGCCCGAGTATGCAGCGAAGGCGCCCGCATCGACGGCCAAGAAGGTCCGCGCGTCCTCGGAGACGGCCAAGGCCAGCGGGGTCGCCGTGGTCACGAAGAGCGCCGCTAAATCGGACCGAGGGGTTCCGACGAGCAACGTCGTCCGCGGCGGGATGCTGTCGATGAGAAACGTGGCGCTCATCGTCGCGACGTTGCCCGCGTAGTCGGCGACCGCGGCTGTCACCGTGTGACTTCCCTGAGAGAGCGCGGCGGTGGGCCTGAAGCTCGCTTCGGAGGCGGTCACGACCGCCGCGGCGGTCGCGTCGGCGCCGTCGAGCGTCAGGCGCACCGAGGTGGGGGCGACGCCCGGGCCGATCGCCGAATAGGCCGCCGTGATCCGCGGCGTCTCGGTCGTGACCATGCTCCCGTTGGCCGGCGCGAGCGCCAGGGCCGGAGGCAGGTGCGACTTGCCGAGCAGCGCCAAGATCGGCGCGAGACTGGGCACGTCCGCGGTGAGGGTCTGTGCGGCAGCGTCTAGCGTCTGAGTCGAGAGCGCCGCCCAGCCCGCGCCCGCGACGTATTGGTAGATGAGCAGGTCGGTCGAGACCAAGCCGACTCCGGCGAGCGCCGCGGTCGAATAGCGGATGGTCAAAGACGCGCTCGGGGTAAAGACTGCGCCGTCCGGCCCGAGCTCGTAGATCGAGCTCACCAACATCAGCCCCGAAGCCGGCGCCGTGGCGATCGCCAGGGCGCCTTTGCCCGTCATCGACGACAAGAGGACGGCGGTGACGGGCAGATTGGCCGAGAACAAGAGTTCCGGCAAGCCGTTGACGGTCACCGTGCCGCGCGTGAGCCCCGCGACATTGCTCAGGCGCGAAACGCCGCCGAGGCCGTCTCGGACGACGAGGGCGGCATAGAACGAGGCCTCCGTGACGCCGGCGACGTCGACCCTCTGGACGCTGCCGGGCGGCGCCGCGGCCGGCGCGGGGATCGCAGTCGCCGCGGCAAAATCGCTCGCCGTGATCGGGAAGGTGGCGCGCCGCAGGTCGTAAGTGAGCTGAAGGACGGTCGAGGCCGGCGCGGTCCAGCGCAATGTCACGGAGGACGCGTCGACGGCGGCGATGGAAAGGTCGGCGACGGCGGCCGGCGGCGCGGCGACTGCGACCTGCGTGCCGCGCGCGGCCTCCGCGTTGCCCAGCACGTCGACGCTGTAGAACCGGATCGTATGCGTGCCGACGTCCACGAGTGTGAAAGTCCCGGAATAAGCCGTAAAGCTGCTTGAATCAATCGCGAAGAAAGTCCCCGCCACGCCGAGGCCCAAGCCGTCTCCGACCATGGCCTTGTCGTCCGCGGCGGACAGGCTCAGGACCGTGGTCGTGGCGATGTAGATCGGGTCGGAGCCCAATTGCGGCGAGCCCGCGACCAGGGACGTGCGCGGCGGCAGGTTGTCTGCGGGCGCGGTTTTGACTATGCCCAAGTCGGCATAGGCGCTCTCGGCAAGAGCGCGGTTGCGGGCTTTGACCTGGCCGTAGTAGGTCGTGGCGGGCTGAAGGCCCGTGAAGGCGAAGCTCGTAGCGCTCATCCAGCCGCTGACGGCCAAGACCGGCGCGCGAGACGGCGAGGTCGACAGCTCCGCGAAGAATTCAACGCCTGCGGGATTGCCCCCCGCCAGCCAGAGCGCCGTCGCGCCTCCGGTCGAGACGCCGATGAAAGCGGGGCTAGTCGTGCCCGGCGGCAAGGCCGGCGTGGTCACGGTGAAGGTGAAGACCTCGGAGGTCATCAGTCCGCCGTCGGCGGTGGCGCGCTCGAGCACCAGCGGCTGAGGGCCGGGGGCCACGCCGGGGATGGTGGCTGAGATGGTGGTATCGTTCCAGACGCTGATCGGCGCAGTGGAGCCGCCGACGCGCAGGCGGGTGTTGGCGCCGTTGAAGGGCCCGAAGCTGGTGCCGGTCAGCGTGATGGGGATGCCGATGGGGCCGGAGGAAGGGGTCATCGTGGCGATCTGGGGAGCGGTCACCGTGAAGGTCCCGGCCGAGGTGGAGACGACGACCGCTCCGGTCTGGCGCTCGATGACGACGGCGTAAGTCCCCGGCGCCAGGCCCGCGCCCGGCACGGTGCCGGAGATTAACGACTCATTCCAGACGCTGATGGGCGCCAAGGCCGCGCCGAACTTGACGCGCGTGCTCGTGCCGTTGAAGGCGCCGAAGGGGATGCCGGTGAGCGTGAAGGGGATGCCGATGGGGCCGGTCGTGGGATTGAGCAGGGCCAGCGGCGCGGGGGAGGCCACGACGACCGCGCTCGAGACCAAGGCCTCGGCGTTGCCTACGCGGTCGGTGGCCGAGAAGGAGACGGTATGGGTGCCGGGACCAAGGACGAAGGGCGCGCTATAAGTCGCGGATGCGCCGTCCACCGCGTACAGGATGGAAGCCACTCCGGAGGCCGCGGCGCCGGGGTCCTGAGCGGACAAGGTCATCGTCGAGCCCGTGCGCGCCAGCGTCGTCACCGGCGGCGTGCCGTCGGAGAGCAGGTCCAGCGCCTGGACCGCCTCCAGATTTCCGGCGTAGTCGACCGCGCGGTAGCGCAGCGCATGGCCGCCTTCGGGGAAGGTTAAAGTGGAGACGTAGGACGTGAAGGCGCCGCCTAGGCCGATCTCGATGCGCTGGACCCCGGAGGAGGCGTCGGAGGCCGTCAACGTCACCGGGGTGGACGGCGTGAGGTAGGTGGCGCTGGAGCCCGCGAAAGACGGCGCGCCCACGCTGACCAAGCTGACCGGGGGGGTGAAGTCGGTCTGCCCCTCCACGCCCTCCGCGCCGGCCAAAGCCAGGCCCCCGGTGAACTGGTAAGGCACCCGAAGAGCCCCCAACGCCAGCCACGTGTTCGAACCGCGGATCGAGATCGCTTTGCCGTCGCCCAGGCCCTCGACGGTCTGGGCCGACAAGAGCGCGCCGTCCGCGGCGTAGGTCCAGACGCCCAGATCCGCGCCCTGGCTCCGCGGCCGGCCGGCGACGACGATGTTCCCGGCGGCGTCGAAGTCCAAGGTCTGCGGCCCGTCATCGAGCGGCTCGGCGCCGTGCCAAGCCTTATCGAACACCAGGCCGCCGGACAGGTCATACTTCAGGAAGCCAAGGTCCAGGTTGCCCGCGACGTTGAGCCGCGCCGCGGCCGCGTACAAGAAGCCGCCGGCGTAGCGCACGTTAGCGTCAGTCAGCTCGTAGACGTGCGTCCGGGACATATAGGCCGGGCGCCGGAACGGCCCGGCCGTCAAGCTGCGCCCGTCGGAGGCGAACTTCCAAAGCGCCAGGTCCAGTTCCAAGCCCGCGCCGGCGCGGGCGGGGTCGCCGGAGTAGCCCAGGACCCAGATCGCCCCGGCCGTGTCCAGGGCCACGCCGAAGCCGGCGTCGAAGCCGGCGCCGGAGGCGTAGGTCGTGGCCAGCGTCAGCAGGCTGGAATGCGGGCAGAACTTCCACAAGCCCAGGCTGACCGAGCCGCCTGAGTCCTGCGTGGCTCCGGCGATCCACAGGTCTCCGGCCGTGTCCAGGGCGAAGTCGGTCCGGCCGGGCGCCGCGGAGGGGATCGTCGTCTTGGAGAGCAGGGAAGCGCCGTCGGAAGCCACCTTGTAGACGGTGATCCGCGAACTCCCTTCCCCGGTGGAATTACCCACCACGTAGGCCGCGCCCGCCTGGTCGAAACTCAGGCTCCAATGCGCCTCTCTGGTGGTGGCGCTGGAGAGCAGCGTCGTGGCGGCCAGGAAGGCGCCCGAAGAGTCGTACTTGGCCAGCCGGAACCGGCCGTTCTCCGCGTCGACCTCCCAGAGGCTGCCGGCCGCGTCGATCGACAGCGCGTAGCCGCCGTTGGCGGCATCAAGTTCGTCGCAGACTTTGAATGGAGGGTCGGACTCCGAGCCGGAAGCGAGAGTGTTGACCGTGAGATTGACCGCGGGGCTGGGCGTGCCCAGGTCCGAGCCGTCGGCGTCGACGACGTGGACATGGAACTGATAGGCAGAACCGGGCTGCAGCTCGCTCACCGTCGCGAAGGGCTGGCTGGCGAGGGGAGAGAGGAACGCGGCCGGTCCCTCCAAGCTCGCCCCTTGGCAGTCGCCCAGAGCCATATGCACGTACCAGCGGGTCCCAGGAGGGTTGCCGTTGGCCGACCAGGCGATCGACAGCGAGTCGGAGGAGCGGCCCGTCACGGCCACGGCCACGGCCGGGTTCACGACCCTGACGACGGTGACGCTGGCGACCCCGGCTGGGAACACCTGCTGGACCCGGCCCGCGGCGTCGACGGCTCGCGAGGTGAGGACATAGGTGCCCGTACCGGCGTGGATGGCCGTCGGGGACTCCAGCGTCCAAGAGCCGGCTCCCGACGCCGTCACGAAGGTCTCGGAGGCGACGTAGACCGCCCCGTCCCAGAACCGGCCGTCGGCTAGACGCTGGACGCTGACCTGGACCGAGGCGATGCCCGCGTCGCCCGACGCGGTGCCGGAGATGCTCAGCAGGGAGACCACGGTGGTTCCATGAGCCGGGAAAGCGATGCCGGAGACCGGAGGGTTCCCGGAGTCGCTGGAGACCCGGACGTCGAGCAGGCGCTGCTGGACGGATTCCTCGTTGCCGAGCATATCCGAGGAGGCGAAGCTCAGCGTATGGGTGCCCGGCGCCACCGCGAAGGGCCCCGCGTAGAGCGCCGTGGACGCGTCCAGCTGGTACTCCGTGCGCGCCACGCCGGAGGAATCTTCCGCCAGGAGGGCCACGCTGGCGCCGGAGGCCAAGACCCAGGCGCCGGCCTCGCCGGCGGAGCTGCCAAGGACGGCGAAAGAGGTCACCGGCGGGGTCTGATCGACCGCCACCGAAGCGCTCTGGAGGGCCTCGTCATGGCCGGCGGCGTCGCGGCTGTAGTAATAGACCGTATGGACGCCGTCGCCCGTCAGCGTGAAGGTGGAGGCGGCGGTAAAGGCCGAAGTGGAGTCCACGGCTGCGAAGGTGGCCTCTGCGCCCATGCCCGCGCTGTCGAAGATCACGGAAAAATCATCGACGGCGCTCAAGGTCAGCACGGTGCGCGAACTGACCAGGACCGGGAGGCCGGCCAGCTTGGGCGCCCCGATCGACAGAGTCGTTCGAGGCGGCAGGCTGTCGACCGGGGAAGAGTCTTCAAGCCCCTCGGCGCCCGCCAAGGCGGAGCCGCCGTCGAAGCGCACGGGAACGCTTGAGCTTTGCAGCGCCAGCCAAGTGGCGACTTCGGTCCGGACCAGGCCTGACGCCCAGCCGGCATTGGGCAAGGTCTGCGCCGAGATAAAATGTCTGGAATCGTCGTAGCGCCAGACGGCCAATTGCGAACCCGACCCGCCGCCGATCCACAGCGAGCCGTCCTCGCCGAAGGCGACGGCATTGGGGATTTCGGACTCCCCGGGGGCTCCGTGCCAAGCCTTCTCGTCCAGCAGGCCGCCGGACAGGTCGAAGGCGGCCAAGCCCAGGTCGTTGTTGCCGGCGGCGTTGAGCCGGGTCGCCGCCACCACCACGGCCTGGGGGGAGACCGCCACCCGCGCGTTGAACTCGCCGTCCAAGTCATGTCCGTAGCCCGGGAGGCGGAAGGGCCCCGCCTCCAGCTCGGTGCCGGAGGGGGAGAAGCGCCAGAGCGCCAGGTCCAGCTTGTTGGGACCGGCCGCCGCCGCGTTGGACGAGAAACCGACGACCCAGATCCGCCCCAGCGCGTCCAGGGCCAAGCCGTTGCCGACGTCGAAGCCCGCGCCGCCGGCGTAGCTGGCCGTGAGCGCCACGGTGTTGGACTGCGGGGAGTACTTCCACAAGCCCAACCGGAAGGTCTGGCCGTCTTGATAAGCTCCCGAGATCCAGGCGTCGCCGGCCGCGTCCAAGGCGTAATCGTCACCCAGGAGGCCCGTGTCGAGCGAGACGCTGGAAAGCAGGACGCCCCCGGCGGAAACGCGGTAGACGGCCAAGTCCAAGCCCGCGGAAGCCGAGGGGGTGCCGCCCACCGCGTAAGCCACGCCGGCGGAGCCGTAGCTGACGCTCCACTGAGTCTGCGCCTGAGCCCCGGGCAGCTCGGCGGAGTTCTGGAAAGCGCCGTCCGTGCCGTAGCTGGCCAGCTTGAGCGTCCCGTTGTCCTCCTGGATGGCGCGCAGCGACGAGCCGTCGAAGGCCAAGGCGCGCAGGGCGCTTCCGCCGTTGCCCGAGTTAGGAAGGAAGAACTCGACGGTCTGCTCCGCCTCCCGGTTGCCCAAGGCATCCTCAGCGGCGAAGAGCATGCTGTGGCTGCCTTGCGGGAAGGAGAAGTCGCCGGAATAGGCGGGATTGCCGCAAGAGCCGGCGGGCTGCTGGCCGTCGGCCGGGCCGAAGAGGCCGGTGGGGCAGGTCCCTTCGGGGATGTCCAGCAGGAAGCGCACCCCGGCCACCCCGGCGACGGCGTCGGTGGAGATCAGCCGGAGCGGCGTGCCGGGCGAAACGACCAAGCGGCCCTGGCCATCTGTGGAACTGGAGCCCAGGACCTCGAGCCGGGTCTGAGGCGGGGCGGCATCGACGTAGACTTCCAGGAAGCGGGTGGTCTCGCGGTTGAGGGCCAGGTCGACGCTGAAGTAAGCCAGCTCATGAGGCCCTTCGCCGAGAGGCGCCAGGGTGCCGCCGTAGACGGAGAAGACATCAGTGTCGACGGCCACGTAGGTCTGTGCCACGCCGGAGGCCTCCGGACCGGGATCGAAGGCCTGGAGCGCATAAGCGGTCTGGCTCGACACGTAGAAGCCGGTCCCGGTGGAAATCTGCAAGCCGCCGACGAAGGAGGCCGTCGTGACGGGCGGCACGCGCTCGGCGCCAGACCCGGCCGTCAACGCGGAGGCGGCGTTGGAGACCTCGGAGACGTTGCCGAGGGTGTCGCGGGTCCAGAGGGCGAAGGTGTAGGTGGTGCCGGGCTCAAGTGAAGAGACCAGCAGGCTTTGAGTCGTTCCCGGCGTCAGGTTCGGCGCCGCCGCAAGGACTTGGGCCGAAGAGGGACTGAAGCTGACGCTGTAAGTCGAGTACTGGACCAGGACTTGACCTTCTTCGATGACGCCCTGAGCGCCGTCTTCCCCGGGCGCCGTCCAGGAGAGGGTGACGGCGGTCTCGGAGGCCGCCGCCGCGCCGAGGTCGGAGACGGCGGCGGGCGCCACGACGTCGACTTGCAAGAGCACGGTCCGGATTCCTTCGACGTTGCCGGCCGCGTCGACGGCATAGAAGGCCGCCGTATGGGTGCCTCCAGCCAAGCTGAAGGCCGCGGACGAGGCGGCGACGCTCGGTCCTTCATCCAGACTGAGGAAGACGCTTTGGACGCCGGAGGCGACGCCTGCGGAGCTGGGGTCCTCGGACAGGAGGCGCAATTGGGTGGTCCCAGCCAGATAAAGAGAGCCGGCAAAGGAGCGGGAAGAGCCGAGCACTTCCAGGGCCGTGACCGGGGGCGTGGCGTCCACCGTGACCGTGGCGACCTGGACGGCTTCTTCATTACCGACTCGGTCGCGGCTGAAGAAGCTCAAGAGATGGACGCCTTCCTCGTCGATATTGAAAGAGGCCGGGACCTCGCCAAAACCGTCGCCGTCCATGGAGCCGCGGGTCTCCAGGACGCCGGCGCCCGCGCCGTCGCCGATGACGCCGAGGTCGTCCTGGGAGGAAAGGCCGATGAGCGTCTGGGTGGTGATGAACAAGGGACCGGCGTAGTGCGTCCGAGGCGGCAAGCCGTCGACGGCATAGCTGGAGCGGCGCGGGCCTTCGAAGTTGAAGACGCGGTCCTGGGCGGCGACGTCCAGGGTGCGGGTGCCGGCGGATAAGCCGAAGGGCGCGCTGTAGCTGGCCGTGGCGCCGTCGATCTCGTAGTAGATGGCTCCGACGCCGGCGGCGACGCCGTTGGACAGCGGGTCTTCCGCTTGGAGCGAGACGAGCGCACTGGTGGAGAAGAAGACCTGTCCGCTCTGGGCGGTGTAGGAGGAGCCTGCGACCAAGGTGACGCTGGCGGGAGGCGCGGTGTCGACCAAGACCTCTAGGAAGCGGGTGGTTTCCGAGTTAAGGGCTTGGTCGGCGCTATAAAAGGAGAAGGCATGGGAACCTTCGGGCAGGGCGGCGATGGTGCCGGAGTAGATCGAGAAAGGGGAGCCGTCGAGCGAGACGTAGGTCTGGGCCAGCCCGGACCCGCCGGCGTCGACGGCGCTGAGCAGATACTCGGTGGGCCCGGAGGCGTAGAAGCGGGTTCCGGTGGAGACTTGGACGCCGCCCAGGAAGGACAAGGTGGTCGTGGGGGGCGTGCTGTCGGAGCCGTCGCCGGTGGTATGAGTCGAGACGATGTTGGAGACAGCCGACCAGTTGCCGAGGGTGTCGCGCGTCCAGAGGGCGAAGGAGTACGGGCGGTTGCCGAGGAGACCGTCGACCTCGAGGGAGTGGGTGGAGCCGGGGGTGAGGTTGGTGAAGGAGCGGACGATCTGGGCGGCGGTCGTGGAGAAGGAGAGCGTGAAGGTGGAGAATTGGACGCGGAGTTCGGCTGATTCGATGGGTCCGGAGGAGCCGTCCTCGCCGGGGGCGGTCCAAGCCAGGGTGATGGTGGTGTCGGAAGACGCGGTCACGGCCAAGTCCGTGACGTCGGCGGGCGGGGCGCCGTCGATCAAGACGGAGGAGATGGTGTGGACGCCGCCGTTGCCGGCGTTATCCTGGGCGTAGAACTCCAGCGTATGGGGTCCGCCCGGCAGGGTGAAAGGTGCCGAGGACAGCGCCGCGGGCGCCGCCATGTCGATGCCAAGGAAGAACTGCTTCACGCCGGAGGCCACGCCGTTGGAGACGGGATCATCGCCCGTGAAGCGCGCCGGCGTCTGGGCGGCCAGTCGAAGCACACCGGAAACGACGCGAGAGGAGCCAAGGATCTCGAAGCCGGCCGTGGGAGCGGTGACATCGATGGACAAGGCCCGCTGGCCGGAGGTGGAGCGTCCCAGGAGGTCGGACGCCGAGCCCAGGAATTGATGCACGCCTTCGGTCAGGCCGCCGACGCCGAAGTCCAGATGCGCCGTCTCGGCGGGACGCGGGACCGCCAGATGATTGAGCTGGCCGGAGGAGTTCATGACGTAGAAAGTCCCCCGATCCTGCGCCCCTGAGCCCAGGTCGACGGCGGCGCCCATGGAGTCCATGGTCTCCCAGGCCGCCAGAGCGCCGTCGGGCTGGATCGCCGCCTTGA
This sequence comes from uncultured Elusimicrobia bacterium, assembly GCA_964510095.1. GTDB lineage: Bacteria > Elusimicrobiota > Elusimicrobia > UBA1565 > UBA9628 > JBBTLF01. The sequence goes on from CAZEAE010000032.1 coordinate 34,308, forward strand.
AGACCGTCGAGGTGCCCAGGTAGTCCTCGCCGATGCCTCCCATAAGGTAGAGCGCCCCGTCTCGGATCAGCGCCGCGCCATGAGAACGTCCCGCCGGCAGGTCCGGGCCCTGCGCCCAGCCGGTGACGGCGCCTGCGCTGCCGATCGTCCCGATGTAGACGGAGCGGTGCTGGAGGATGCCGTTGAAACTATTGCCTCCGAGGATCCTGCCCCCGAGCACGTAGAGGCGGTGGCCCGAGACCGCGGCGGCGGCGTCTCCGCGGCCTGCGCCCGCCGGCAGGGACTCCGTGATCGTCCAGGACCCGAGGGATTTGTCGGCTAAGATCGGAGCGACGAGGATACCCCGGGCGACCAGGTTCTCGCCCTCGGCTTCCAGCTTCTGGCTGAACCAGCCGCCGGCAAGGTAGAGATAGGCCGTCCCGTCGATGGATGAGACCGCACCGGCCTGGCCGAACCGGGCCTGGTTCTCCGGCAGGGAAGGCGCGAGGTCCCAAGGCCCGATGGCGCCGTCGTGAGCGACCTGGCTGAACTTGACGTCCCGAGTGGGACCGCCGTCGCGCAGGCCGCCCATCACGTAGAGGGCGTTGTCATGAAGGGCGACGCCGGCATAGGACGTCGGTTCCGGCAGAGCCCCGGCCCCGGTCCAAGAATTGGGGGGAAGTCCGGGGAAGACGTTGGCGACGTAGACGTCGGCGATATTGACGCCGTTGCGCAGCCCGCCCACCGTGTAGAGATAGCCGTGGCCGGCCACCAGGCCGTTCTCGGAGATATCCGTTCCAGGCGGGCCTTGAGACAGCCCCCATTGCGCCGTCAGGCCGGGGTCGACGGTGATGAGGCTCTTCTTGGAGACGCCGTCGAAAGACGCCTCCAGCGAGCTCGTGCTGAGGCCCACCGAGCGCGCCGAGTAGACGGCGCTGATCGAGGCCGCGGCGAGGTTCGAGAACAGCTCCACCGGGGCGGTAACCTGCAGCCTGGGCCCGGAGCCGGACACCGTGAAGTCGACCGCGGCTGTCGTGACGTTGCCGGCCCGGTCGGCGACTCGGGCGTAGACGGCATGCGGCCCAGCGATCAAGGGGACGGTCACCGCGGCCCCGGAAGGGCCGACGACAGCCTGAAGGGGCGCCTCCTCCCGGTCCAGGAACAGCCGCACCGAGCCTTCATCGATGCCGCTGGAGTCGGAATAGGAGATCGAGACCGTGACAGTGTCGGCGGCCAGGACCGCGCCCTCCGTGGGGGAAGAGAACGCCAAGGCGGGGCCGCCGCCTTCCAGGACCAGCTGGACGGTCTGCAGGGCTTCGACATGCCCCTGCGCGTCCGCGCTTTGGAAGCTGAGCGAGTGGTTCCCAGGCGTGAACAGGCTGAAGGGCCCCGCATACGGGCTGTAGGGCCCGCCATCGATAGAAACCGAGGTCAAAGCCACGCCGTAGCCCAAACCGTCCCCCACGGAGTAAAGGTCGTCCACCGCCGGCAGGCTGATCAAGGTCCGCCGGCTGATGATGGATCCGTTCGGAGTGCTCAAGACCAGAGTCGTCCGCGGGGGCAGGGAATCGTTCGGGTAGACGACGTCGAAGACAGCTGAAGCCGAGGCGGTATTGCCCGCGTAGTCGGTGGCGGAGAGCCTCAGCTCCCAGAGGCCGTCATCCAAGCCGAAAGCGCTCAAGGATTGGGCGCCGGCCACGTTGAGGACGGCCGGGCGGTCCTGCCTGGGCACGCCGCGGTCTTCCAGCTGGACCAGCACGGCCTGGCTGCTGCGGATGGCGTTGAAGTTGTCCGTCGCGCCGGCGCTGATCTCCAGCGAGACCGGAGCCGTGAAGGTCTGGCCCTCCTGGGGGGAAACGATAGCCACGGCCGGAGCGGTGTCGTCCACGTAAAAGCTGGTCAGCCGCAGCAGCTCGCGGTTGAGGACGTTGTCCTCGGCCGCCCAGCGCAGGGCATGGACGCCCGGCGTCAGCGAGAAGCCCGCGACGAAGGGCGAAAGCTCGGCGCCGTCCACGGCGAAAAGGACGTCCTTGAGCTCCGAGCGCAGGAACGACACGTCCGCGGCCGTGAAGGCCAGCGTCGTGCCGGAGCGCACGAAGAGCCTGCCGTCCGGCGCGGTCGCCGCGGCGCCCGCCAGGACCAACTGCGACACGGGAGCGGTGGTATCCACCGAGACCTGGACCTGAGTCGGGAACTCCTCGTTGCCGACGTTGTCGATGCTGGCGAATAGGAAGGTCCGGTCGCCTTGGACTGCGCGAGCCGGCAGGGTGGAAGTGTAGGCGACGAAAGCCGCGCCCGTGGAGACGAAGGTCTCCTGCACGCCCGAGGCATTGCCGCCGATCTCGGGATCGCCGGCCGGGAAGGCGAAGGCGGTCTGTCCGGAGACGAACTGCACGCTGCCTTGGGCGCGGAAGAATTGGGCCCCGCCCACGAAGGAGAGCTGGGTGACGGGCGCGGCGGTATCGACGAAGACGAGCAAGGTGCGGCTGCTCTCGCTCTGGCCCAGCCAATCGACGCTGTAGTAGGCCAGGGAATGCGCACCGGGCGCGAAGCTGAACGTGCTGATCGGCGCCGCGGCGTAGGCGGCGCTATCCAAGGAGACGAAGGTCAAGATGCCGCCGACCCCGACGCTGTCGAGGATGACCGCCTGGTCGTCGACCGCGGACAACGAGAACGTGGTGGCCTGAGTGATGAAGAGGGGCACATCGCCATAAGACTTGCCCCCAAGGTCCAAGAAGCTCCTAGGCGGCAGGAAATCGTCCTGCGCCGTCCGCTGGATTCCAAGGTCGACCCAAGCGGTCTCCCTGCCGGTCAAGCTGCGGGCCTTCACGCGCCCCTGGTAATACGTCTGGGCATACAAGCCTTGGAAGGTATAGCTGGAGCCTCGGACCCAGCCGCTGGAGAAGTCCGTATGCCCGGAGTCCTTGGGCTGGGGCAGCCTGGGCGAAGCGGTCGTCAGTTCCACCCAGAACTCGGTGTACTCGGGATTGCCGTTGACGCCCCAGACGGCCGTCATGCTGGCTTGGAAGACGGAGGCAAAGGCTTTAGCGATGGGAGATGCGGCCAGCGTGACGGTGCTGCCCAGCAAGGACAGCCGGGGCGCCGCGCCCGTCTCAGGACTCTGCGCCTGGCCGAAGAACTGATACGAGGTGTTGGGAGTCAGGTCGAAGACAAAGCTATCCGTGAAAGAATCAAAGACCGGGCTTTCGACCGCCGCGGGCAAAGCGGAGTCGGTGTCGGCGGAGATGACGTACTCGATGGGCAGTCGGTTGTTGCCGACCTGCCAGAAGACGGGGACCTCGCGGGCGGTGACCGTGCCGAAGCTCAGCGCCTGCGGCGGGTTGGGCAGGGTATAGGCCGTGGCGCCGTTGGAGATGGGGGAGAACTGCCCGCCGGTGTCCTGAGTCCAGAGATAGGCGAAGAAAGTGGCGTTGCCGACGAGGCCCGTCGCCGCCAGGCTGCGCGTTTGCCCGGGGGAGACGTTGGTGGTGACGTTGACCTGGGCAAAGTTGGGCGCAAGCGCGGTCGAGGTGCTCAAGACCGACTGGACCAGCAGGCGTCCGCCCAGGATGTCGCCGACGGCCCCATCTTCGCCCTGGGAGGTCCAAGAGAGCGCCAAGGAGCCATCCCCGGAGGCATGAGCAACCAGGTCGGTGACGGCCCCTGGAGCCTCGTCCAGGCCATCGGGGCTGAACTGGAGGGTATAAGAGCTGGCGGCGCTGGTGAGGTCCAGCAGGTGCAGGCGGTAGACCAACCCGGAGTCCGACTTGCGGAAGTGCTTGGAGAGCCAGACGTTCTTAAGGTCCAAGGCCCGCCCATCGGCTGAAGCGACGGCGGCCAGAGAGGCGCGGGCGCCGTAGGGCCAGGGCGCCGAGGCATGGACCCAGACGTTGGAGCTGATGCCTTGGTCGAAGGTGAAAGTCAGGCTGGCGCTGGTGCCGCCCAGGGCCCCGGACAAAGTCCCGAAGACGTTCTGAACGGCGATAGGCTGGGGCTGGTCGGATTCTAGGATGAAGTCGACGGGAAGGTCGCCGCCATTGTCCAGGATGCCCTCGATGGCGTCCCGAGAGGTCCTTGAGTTGACCAGGAAGTCGGGGGTGGCGTCTCGCCCAGGCAGAGCGACGCGGACGTCGTGGATGAGGGTATAGGTGGTGACGCTTTGGATGAGGGAAGTGAGCTGGCCTCCGAGCTCGGCGGCATGGGTGAAGGTGGACGTAAACTCGACGAAGCGCCCGGAGAGGGTGGTGGCCATGATCCAGGAGGCTTGGCCGACGCCGGAGGCGGGGATATCTCCGAAGGGGACGAGGAGGGTGTCCGGGATGGTCTTGGACCCGACGACGGTGCCGAGGAGCTTGAAGTCGATGGCTAGGTTGAGGGCGTTGTCCAAGATCTTGGGCTGGGCGGAGTCGATCTGGAAGTTTTTCGCAATACCGAAGCCGACGTTGGTGACGCGGACTCCCAGGGGGAAGGGTTCGATGGGTTCGAGGGTATTGGTCAGAGGTTCGTCGGCAAACACTTCGAAGGGCAGGAGGTATTCCAAGCGCAAAGAGGGCTGGGGCTTGACGGTGATGAAGTCGTCGAAAGTGGTGAGGGTCTGGGGGGTGGTGCCGGACATGGCGGTAAGGGAGGCTTTGATGGAGTAGCGTTTCCCTAGGGGAGAGGTGCCGCCGGCGCCGGTGGAGGGGATGATGAGCCAGCGGATCTCGGCGCTGGAGCTCGATTGAACGACGCCGGAGCCGTCGACGGCGTTGGTGCCGGCGAGAGTGCTGAGCTTGATGAAGAAGGCGCTATCAGCAGGATTTCCTTGGTCGTCTTTGACGAAGACGTTGATGCGGAGGTTGGTGAGGGGGGTGTCGGGGAGGTTGTTGTCGATCTGGAGCTTGGCGTCGAAGGCTTCGCGTTCCAAGGTGGCTTCTTGGAGGATCTCAAGCTTGACGCCGGCGCAGATGGAGCCTTGTTGGGCTTGGCTTATGGGGGCAGCAAGGGTCAGGGCGATGAAAGCGCCCAGGACCGGCTGCCGGCAGAGGCCCTTTAGGTTCAGGGGTTGACCTCGAGAGGGCCTTTGGCCTTGATCCAAGCGGCGACTCCTCCGCTGAGTTCTTGGACGTTGAGTCCGGCTTGGGAGAGCTTTTGGACGGCTGTCCTGTCCAGTTCAAAATGAAACATTCGAAGGCTCCGATCTGTTGACACT
>CAZEAE010000033.1:0-37821 GCA_964510095.1 uncultured Elusimicrobia bacterium
GATATCGCTATGTTACGTTCGCTTGCGGTATTTTTTCACAGCTTCAATGGATAGAGCGGCCGGCGGCTCGGTGAGGAATATCCTGATAGCCGCCGCCACTCATCCTCGACGTTATGTCTACAAAGAGGCCGGGCAACGCCGAAAGGTGGGAACAGTCCCAAGCCAGCTGCCAAACAACGGCATCTTTTACGCGCCTCGGGCGCGTGATTCGCCCCGACAGTACAGCTTGTCGGGACGAATTTCAACCAACTGAAAATTTCAGGCTAGCCTTGCGGCTTTAGCTTTGTGAAAGCGCCCGCCGCCTCGGGGTGCTTCGCCATCCAAGCCATCGTCTGAGCGCCGAAAAGCGTCTTCTGCATGAAGACCGGGTCGGACAGCATCGCCCGCACCCCCGGGCTCTGGACCAGCGTGTCGAAAAGCCGGCTCTGCGCCAGAAGACGGATGGTCCCGGGGTCCTGCATCGCCGGGCTTGAAAGGAAGCCCTGCACCACCGCCGGGTTGTTGAGGAGGACCTTCATCACCATGGGATTATCCAACGCGCCCTTGATCAAAGGGTGGCCCACGTAGGCCGCGGTCCGCTTAGGGTCTTTGAGAAAAGCCGCGAAGCCCGAGGGCTTGCCCAGCAAAGTCTTGTCCACCATGAAGCGCACCGGAGCCGCCATCAGCGCTTGGAATTGCGACCGGCTCGTCACCCACTGCGCCGCCGCCGCCTTGGACCCCGCCCCGGGAGCCGCCGCCGGCATCCGGCCGGAGGGCAGGAAAGCCGCCGGCGCCGCCAGCGCCGGGACCGAAGCCACGGAGTCCCGCAAAGGCATGGTCAGGCCGCTTTCTTCCTGCGCGGGCTCACCCTCAGGCTCAGTCCTCGCCGCGGGCTGCTCGAAGCCGGCCGGGGCATCCGGGATCTGGAACGCCGCCCGCTCACGGTTCTCGATGGTACCTACGATATAGCCCGCGCCCATGACAGCCGCCACCGCTCCCAGCACGGTCATCGCGCTCTTCATGCCTAAAGGATACCTTTGCGCCGGGCCGGCGGCAGGGGTCTCTAGCCCCAGGCCGCGCTAGGCCCAAAGGCCCAGGTCAAAGGCCGGCCTCCGCGCTATAATGAGGTATGAGCCTAATATCAGCCGCCTTGACCGTCCTGCTCTCCGCTCCCCTTGCCGCCCAGCCGCCGGCCTCGCTGACCTTGCGCGGCTCGGTGCCAGCCCATCAGACCGAAGCCCGTCTGGGCGCCTGGCTCGACGCTCAGCCCCTGGTCGCCAGGAAGATCGCGCAGATATCCTCGGAGGCCCGGCTTTTGGCCGACGCCATGGCGCCCGAAAGCGACCTGAGAGACGCCATGTCGGATCGACCCGCGCCCCAGGATGGGCCGCAGTCCGTGGCCGCCCTGCCGGGCATGACCGCCAAGCCCCAGGCCGGCTGCGTGGCCCTGAGCGATTGCGCCAATCCCCCGCTGGCCCTGGACGTGGAAGACGCCGCCGCCCTGCGCCCGGCCCTGCGCCGCCTGCTGCGGCCCTGGCTGCTGCTGCAGCAGGCCGGTCAAGACAAGATCAAGATCGACGCCGTGGCCGGCGAGGACGCTCGGCTCCTGGAGCTCTCTTGGGCCGGGACCGCCCTCAAGAAAGTGGCGCTCAACGTCAGCCCCAAGCCCGAAGGCGGCTTCCGCCTCTGGCTGGACCGGCCTTTCGAGCTGGCCGAGCACTACAACGCGGGCCGCGACGCGGCCCTGCGGCGCTAAGCCTGCAGCCGCTCCAGCTCCTGCTCCTTGGACTGGATCTGCGCCTGCACCGTCTCCATCTCGTCGCCGACGACCTGGACCTTGGCGTAATCGGCGTATAGCTCCGGGTCCGAGAGCTGGGCGGCCAAGGTCTCCAGGGAGGCGTGCAGCTTGGCCAGCTCGGCCTGCAGGCGCTCGACCTGCTTGGCCCGCTGGCGCTCGCGCTTGGGGTCCGGGCCCGCGCCCGGCGCCGGAGCCGGCTCCTCTTCCGGGACCTCGACGGCCTGCGGGTTCTCCTCATGCCATTGCGCCTGCCGGTGCTTGAAGTACTCGTAGTTGCCGGGATAGACCGTGATCTTGCCCTGGTCGATGTGCACGACGTGGTCGGCCAAGGCGTTGAGGAAGTAGATATCGTGGCTGATCACGCAGATGCTGCCTTCGAACTCCTTGAGGGCCTCGACCAGCGCGTCGACGGAAGCCATGTCCAGATGGGTGGTCGGCTCGTCCATCAAGAGGACGTTGGGCGGGTCGAGCAGCAGCTTGACCAGCGCCAGGCGGCTCTTCTCTCCGCCGCTCAAGACCGAGACCTTCTTGTAGACCGAGTCGCCGGGGAACAGGAAGGTGCCCAAGACCGTGCGCACCATCAGGTCGGGGTTCATGCGGTCGTTGGCCATGGCCTCCTGCAGGACGGTCTTGTCCATGTTGAGCTGGCCTTCGCGGTGCTGGGAGAAATAACCCACCTTGACGTCGTTGCCCAGCAGCCGTTCGCCTGAGTCGAAAGGGATGACCCCGGCCAGGACTTTCAGCAGCGTGGACTTGCCGGCGCCGTTATGGCCGACGAAGGCCATCTTCGTGCCGCGCTCCAGCTCGAAGTCGAGCCCCTCGTAGACCTTCACCGGGCCGTAGGCCTTGTACAGGTTCTTGAGCGCCAGCTGACGCACGCCGGTGCGCAGCGGCTGGGGGAAGCGGATCTTGACGGTCTTGGACTCGACCGGCAAGACGATGCGCTCCAGCTTCTCCAGGCGCTTGATCATGCTCTGCGCGCGCGCCGCGGTCGAATGGCGCACCCGGTTGCGCGCGATGAAGTCCTTCATGTCCTCGATCTCGATCTGCTGCTGCTTCCAAGCCGAGACGACGCGCTCCCGCTCCGCCTCGCGCTCGGCCAGGAAGTGCTCGTAGTCGCCGTGGTAGGCCTTGAGCGTCTGGTCCTGGACGCTGACGATGACGTTGCAGACCGCGTTGATGAAGGCGCGTTCATGCGAGATCAGGAAGATGGCGCCGGGGTAGGACTGGAGGTACTTCTGGAACCAGAACAACGAGTCGATGTCCAGGTGATTGGTCGGCTCGTCGAGCAGCATCAGGTCGGGCTGCAGCAGCAGGAGCTTGGCCATCGCCACGCGCATGGCCCAGCCGCCGCTCAAGGTGTTGACGGGCTTCTCGAAATCGACGACCTTGAAGCCCAACCCCATCAGGATGGCCTTGCCCTTGGCCGTCTGCCGGCCATCGGGGTCGTCATGGCCCGACAGCGTCTCCTCGACGACCGACAGCGGGGAGGTCGGAGGGTTCTCCTGCGGCAGGTAGCCCACCACCGCGCCGCGCTTGAGCAAGACGTCGCCGGAATCGGGCTCCTGCTCGCCGAGCAGTATGCGGAAAAGGGTCGACTTGCCCGCGCCGTTGGGCCCGACCAAGGCGAAGCGGTCGCCGGTGTTGATCTGCAGCGAGGCGCCATCGAAGATGGTCTGATGGCCGAAAGACTTGTGGACGTTTCGCAGCGTGATCATGGCGGGGAAGGATATTATAGAAAACTTCTATAATGGAGCGCCTTGATCATCGCCTTCTACAAGCCCTACGGCGTCCTTTCCCAGTTCACCGCCGCCGACGGCCACGGCTCCTTGGCCGACTTCGGCCTGCCCAAGGGCGTCTATGCCTGCGGGAGGCTGGACCACGACAGCGAGGGCCTGCTGCTGCTCAGCGACGACGGCGCCCTGCATCACCGCCTCACCGACCCCGAGTTCGCCCATCCCCGGACGTACTGGGCGCAAGTCGAACGGCTGCCCACGCCGGAGGCGTTGAAAAAGCTGGCCGCCGGGCCCAAGCTCAAGGACGGGCCCTGCCGGCCCTGCAAAGTGAGACTCCTGGAAACGGAACCTGAGCTGCCGCCGCGGGTGCCTCCGATACGATTTCGCAAGAGCGTCCCGACGGCCTGGGTCGAGCTGACGCTGACCGAAGGCCGCAACCGGCAGGTCCGGCGGATGACGGCGGCCGTGGGCTGTCCCACGCTGAGGCTGGTGCGCCGGGCGATCGGGGATCTGACTTTGGCCGGGCTGAGCCCGGGACGGTGGCGGGAAGTGAGCCGCGGCCAGCTCGGCGTCCGCTAGCTACTTCAAGCAGGCGCCGGAGCCGCAGCCCTTGGGGCAGGCCACCGACTCCGAAGAGACGTGGGCCGCCTCGCCTTCGCCTTGGCAAAAATACTCCGTCAACGTGACGCCCAGGCAGGAATCCTGGCGGCGGACCTTCATCAGGCATTCAAGCCCCGGCGCGCAGGCCGTCGTGCCGATGGCCCAGCCCCGCTCGGCGCTGTTCTTGCCGCCGTCGCTGTCCCTGCAGCCGGGATCGGGCAGCACGACGGCCTCGGCGGAGAAGGTCCCCTTGCCGGTCTTGACCGACAGGCTCTTGCGTCCCGCGGACGTGAATTGACCCTGCACCCAGACCTGGGCGATCCCGCCGGGAACCAGGCCGTGGCCCGCCATCGGGTTCCAATAGCCGCCGTTGGAGGCGTACATCGCGGGGTTCTCCACCTCGAAATCCGCGATCTCCGGCTCCGCCAGCTCCGCCTCCATGGCCTGGGGGGAAAGGACCGCGCCTCCCACATTCCTCAGCCGGATCACGACCCGCGTCAGCTCCATCACATAGGGCCGCCTCGGGCTGCCTTCGGCGTCGAAGACGATCTCCGTGTCCATGGACACCACGCGCAAGGGCGCCGCGGCCTCGGCGGCAGGGCGGCGGGGCGGCGCGCCGCAGGAGCAAAGCAGCAGCAGCGCGACCGCCGCGCCGAGCCGGCTCATCTCAGCGCCGAAAGCGGGAGCCGCTGGAGCGCGCGATCGTGCGGCGCATGCGGAAGTGCTGGTTGGACGGGACCTTGTAGGACTTGAGCAGCGGCGCGACCTTGTAGGGGAAGTCGGGGAAGGCGCAGCGCGGGATGGTGGCGCCGATGAAAGACTCGATCTGGGAGACGTACTTCTCCTCTTCGCGGTCCATCAAGGTGATGGCGTCTCCGACCGTGAAGGCCCGGCCGGTGCGGCCGATGCGGTGGACGTAATCCTCGGGATGCTGCGGCACGTCGAAGTTGATGACGTGGCTGATGTGCTTGACGTCGATGCCGCGGGCGGCGATGTCGGTGGCGACCAGGATCTGGTGCTTCTGCTCGCGGAAGCTGTCCATGGCGTTGGTGCGCTGGGCCTGGCTGCGGTTGGAGTGCAGCACCGCCACCGGGATGGCGCGCTGCTCCAGGAAACGGGCGACCCGGTCGGCCCGGTGCTTGGTGCGCGTGAAGATGACCGCAGACGTGATCTGCGTGTTCTTGAGGATAGCCAGGAGCAGCTCGGACTTCTGGTCCTGGGTGACGGGATAGAGCATCTGCGTGATGCCGGCGGCCGGGTTGTTCGGCCGGTCGACCTCGATGCGCACGGGCGTGCGCATGAACTCGCCGACGACGCGCTCGACCTCGGGAGGGATGGTGGCCGAGAACATCAGGGTCTGCCGGTCCTTGGGCAGGCTGGACATGATGCGCCGGATATCGGGCATGAACCCCATGTCGAGCATCCGATCGGCCTCGTCTAAGACCGCGGTGCGGACCTCGTTGAAGTGCAGCGTGCGGCTGCGGTAGTGGTCGAGCAGGCGGCCCGGGGTGGCCACGACGATCTCGGCGCCGCGCCTGAGCTCCTGTTCCTGGGCATGGAAGCTCGTGCCGCCGATGACCAGCACGCACTTGACCGGGGTGAAGCGAGCCAGGTCGCGCACGGCGGTCTCGACCTGGGCGGCCAGCTCGCGGGTGGGCACCAGGATGACGGCGCGCACGGCGGGCTTGGCGGCATTCACGGGGTCGGACTGCTTCAAGAGGTTGAGCTTCTGCAGGATGGGCAGGACGAAGGCCAAGGTCTTGCCGCTGCCGGTCTGGGCCGAGCCCAGGACGTCCTTGCCTTCCAAGGCCGGCGGGATGGCGCGCATCTGGATGGGCATGTAGGCGGTGAAGCCCATGGCTTTGACGGCTTTAAGGAGGTCGGGCAGGAGGTTGAATTCGGTCAATGTCATCGAGAGCCGATTATACCATAGAGGCGAAGCCTGCAGTGGGCCTAAAGACCCAAGCGGGCCTAGGCCCAAGGACACAGGCGAAAGCGACGCGGAGGATGTATTCTTTGGTGTGATCCGACGCCCCGTCAGCGCCGCGCTGCTCACCCTCCTTTTAGGCGCGGCTCCCGTTTGGTCGGCGACGGTCCGCTTCAATTGGGAAGCGACCGCCATCCGCGGCACCGGCGCCAACCCGATCGTCGTGGTCCCCGGAACATACGCTCCCGGCCTGAGCGTTTCCGGCCCGCAGACTCTCACGCTCTCGGCGCCCAGCCTCCTGGCCGCCCCCGCCCCCTTGGTCGCCCCGGCCCTGGCGCCGGCCGCCTTCCAAGCACAGTCCTGGCTCCAGACCCCGGCGGGGGTCTACGTGCCGTCCACGCTGGCCCCCGCTTCGGCGATGGCCGAAGGCATCTCGGCTCAGAAAGCGATCCAGTCTTCCGCGCTGCCGCTGGAGGCCCAGTTCTCGGCGATCTTCGACGGCCGCCGCGTCCCGTCGGCGGCGGTCGGAGTCCCCGCCGCCCCGGCGCCCCCGGGAGCCGGACGCGCCTCCGAGACCGACGGCCTGGCCGGCAAAGCCCTCTTCGAGAAGCTCCACGAGACGTCGGGACGGAACTACAAAGCGCATGACTACGACGCCGCCCGGCACTACATGTTCTCCAAGGCCGACAACGTCACGCTCCACGGCGTGCGCGGCGTCATCGACGCCTACTCCGGCATCTTCGTGGCCGGCACCAGCGAGAATGGGGGAGATTATCCCGAGCGCGGCGACCAGAACAACGACGGCTGGAACGACCGCGACGGGATGAACACCGAGCATATCTGGCCGCAGTCCTTCTTCGACAAGCGCCTGCCGATGCGCTCGGACCTCCACCATCTGATGGCGACCTTCATCCACCCCAACGGCGTCCGCGGCCACATGCCCTTCGGAGAGGTCCGCGGCCAGGGCGATTACTCCAACGCCGCCGGGGCCAAGCGCGGGCAAGGCGTCTTCGAGCCGCCGGATGCGGTCAAGGGCCGGGTGGCGCGCGCCATGCTCTACTTCTACACGCGCCATTACGACAAGAACATCACCAACGGCGGCTTCGGCGACAATTTCTGGAACTCCAAGCTGGAGATGTTCTTAAGATGGAACAAAGCCTTCCCCCCCACCGAGTTCGAGAAGACCCGCAACGACCTCGTCGAGCAATTCCAGGGGAACCGCAACCCCTTCACCGACGACCCCACGCTGGCCGACCGCATCGGCCTCGAAGGCTTCAGTCGCCAGCAGCGCTCGCTGTCTTTGCGCCAGGCCAGCCGCAGCCGCGACCGCCGCTAGCCGGAAAGCCCGGCGCGGCAGACCCACCAGACCAAGACCGCCTGCAGCGGCAGCCTCAAGGCCAAGAAGCCCGCCGCCGGCGTCCAGCCTTTGCGGCGCTCGTCTTGGAACATCTTCACGTTGGCGGGCAAGACGGCGGCCAGCAGCAGGATGAGGCCCCAAGCCGCCGCCGGACGCAGCGGAGCGATCAAAAGGCCGAGACCGCCTAAGACTTCGCAGGCGCCGGTGAAGTAGACCATTGCCAGCGGCCGAGGCACCCAGGACGGCATGAGGGCCAGATAGAACCCGGGCTTGAGGAAGTGCATCAAGCCGGCGAAGGAAAAGAACGCGGCCAGCAGAAATCGGCTCAGACGCCGATATCCTCGTTCCAGAGCTCGGGCTTCTCGGCTATAAAGCGGCGCATCAGAGCGATGCATTCCTCGTCGGCCAAGTCGACGACCGTCACCCCATGGGCACGCATGAACTCGGGCCCACCGGCGAAAGTGGCCGATTCGCCGGCCACGACCTTGGGGACGGCGAACTGCACGACGGCGCCCGAGCAGAGGTAGCAGGGCATGAGCGTCGAGTAGATGACGGTGTCCTGGTAGCGGCCGATGCGGCCGGCGTTCTTGAGGCAATCGATCTCGGCATGGGCCATGGGGTCGTTCTGCTGGACCCGGCGGTTGTGCCCCCGGCCGATGATCCGGCCCGCGCGCACCAGCACCGAGCCGATGGGGATGCCGCCTTCGGCGTAGCCCTTTCGGGCTTCTTCCAGCGCGGCTTCGAGGAACGGGTCTTTAGCCATGGCGTATTCTATTAATATCAGCACACCAAAGTCGCCCCAACTGTTACCGGTACCCGTCGCGACTGGCCCCGGGGCCAGTTCAAAAGATCCACAAGGTCCGTTAGAACCGCCCGCGGCTTCTTTGCTATGCTTTTTCGCCGCACAGCATCCATAGGAGACCCCATGACCCTCAAGACCGCCCTGGCCGCCCTGCTCTTCGCCGCGCCCTGTTTTGCCGTTGATTCGACGAGCACGATCAAGATCGACCTGAACCAGCCCAAGGCCGCCGCGCCCGCGTCCGCCGCCAAGTCCGAAGTCTTCCAGAACGAGGAGCAGAAGGTCCTCTACGCGCTGGGAGCCGCCGTGGCCCGCCAGATCGCGTCCTTCAAGCTGACCCCCGCCGAGCTGAAATTCGTCACGATGGGCTTCAAGGACCAGGCCGGAGACGGCAAGCTCAAGCTCGACCTCGGCACCTACGGCCCCCAGATCAACAACTGGGTCCAGGTCCGCCAGACGGCGCAGCAAGCGGCCCAGGCCGTCAAGCTCGCGCCCGCGATGGAGCAGGAGAAGAAGAAATCCCAAGCCTACATCGACAAGGCCGCCAAGGAGCCGGGCGCCCAGGTCTCCGGCTCGGGGCTGATCTACATCGAAAGCAAGGCCGGCACCGGCGAGTCTCCCAAAGCGACGGAGTCGGTCAAAGCCCACTACCGCGGCACCCTGATCGACGGCACCGAGTTCGACAGCTCCTACAAGCGTGGGGAGCCCACCGACTTCGAGCTCAACCGCGTCATCCCGTGCTGGACCGAAGGCATCCAGAAGATGAAGGTGGGCGCCAAAGCCAAGCTCATCTGCCCCACCGACATCGCCTACGGCGCGCACCCGCCGACTCCGGCCATCCCGCCCGGAGCCACGCTGGTCTTCGAAGTCGAGCTCATCGGCATCAACAAGTAGCCGCGGTCCGGCCCGGTGGATTCTGTGCTAGAATCTGCTCATGAACTCCACCCTGTTGGCCTCTCTTGTCGCCGCGAACGCCGCTTTCTCGGGCTTGGCCGGCTTCCAGCCGCGCCTGGCTCCCGTCGCCGCTAAAGACGCCGTCGCGGGCAAAGCCGTCGCCGCCCCCGGCGTCAAGGCCGCCCGCTACGTGCGCCTGTCGGGCAACATCAGCCTCAACGGCTCCGCCCACGTCGGCAGCGGCAGCAGCAGCGCCTTCATCCATTTCAACGGCTCGACCCGGGTCGAAGGCGACAACGGGAAGATCACCAGCGGCTACTTCAGCATCAACCAGAGCGAGCACTTCTGGCTCAACGGCCCCTCTTCCCACGTCTCGGGCTACGTCCGGCCCAACGTCTCCGTGTCGCTCTATAAGGACGGCAAGTACATCGGCCAGGGCTATGTCAGCGGAACGATCCACGTCAGCGGCTGGAACAACAACGGCTGGGTCAACCTGTCGGGCAGCGGCCAGCTCACCGGCGACGTCAGCATCACCGACTAGAAGCCCGGCCCGCTATCTCTTCAAGCGGGGGACGGGGACGACGTCGAGGATCCTCTCGACGACCATGTCGGCGGTCAGCCCGCCGGCCTGATAGGTCAGCATGATGCGGTGGCGCAGGATCAAGGTGGCCACCGCGCGCACGTCGGCAGGCCCCACCCAAGCCCGGCCCGCCAGGAAGGCGTGGATGCGCGCCGCCTTCATCATGAAGATCGCCGCGCGCGGAGACGCGCCGTTCTCGACGGCCCCCTTGAGGTCCAGGTTGGGGAGGTCGGGGTTGTTGGTGGCCTCGATGAGGTCGACGATGTACTGCTGGACCTCGGCTCCCACCGGGATCTGGTCGGCCAGGGCGCGCGCTTGCGCCAGCTCGTCTAGGTCGGTGACCTTGGAGGCGCGAGGCTGATTCTCCTTCGAGCTGAAGCGGTTCATGATCTCCTTGAGCTCGGACTTCGAAGGGCGCTTGACCAGGACCTTGAACATGAAGCGGTCCTGCTGAGCCTCGGGCAGGCGGTAGGTGCCTTCCTGCTCGATGGGGTTCTGGGTGGCCAGCAGGAGGAACGGCTTGGGCAGCTCGAGCGAGCTGCGGCCGATGGTGACCCGGCCTTCCTGCATCGCCTCCAGCAGCGCCGACTGCGTCTTGGGCATCATGCGGTTGATCTCGTCGACGAGCAGGATGTTCGAGAAGATCGGGCCCTTCTCCAGCTTGATCGACTTCTGCCCGGTGGCGGGGTCCTCCTGGAGGATCTCGGCGCCCAGGATGTCCGAAGGCAGCTTGTCCGGGGTGCCTTGGATGCGCTGGTACTGTCCTTCGGTGGCATCGGCGAAAGCCTTCACCGTCTGGGTCTTGGCGACCCCGGGCACGCCTTCGAGCAGCACGTGCTCGCCGGCGATCATGCCCATGATGATGGCGTCGATCATCTCGGTCTGCCCGACGATGACCTTGCCGATCTCCGCGCGGATCTTGTTGACGATGGCGGAATGCGCTTTGACCCTCGACTCAAAATCCTGAGGCGCGGCAGCATCGCCCCTTCCCATGGACTGCGAGCCGGTCAAGGCGTCTTCCAAGCGCAGGCCTGAGGAGTAAGCCGAGGCGCCCTCGGCCTTGCCGAGGTCGGGCACGGTGAGCAGGGCCTCTTGCAGTCCGGAAAGCGGGGAGGCCGCCGGCGCGGGCGCCAAGGCCGAGGCGGGCGTCAGGCCCGGCGCCGGCGCCAAGGTCGGGGTCATCCCCAAGCCCAAGGCCGGGGCGGCGGTGACGGCCGGTGCGCCTAAGCCGGTCAAGGTCGCCGGGACCAACGGGCGGACCAGCGCCTGAGCGCTGAAGGCCGGGGCGCGCAGCAGGCCCAGGAGGGCCGCCGCCAATATCGTGCGGGACGTCGTCTGCATCGTGTTCATCTCATGCTCCTTTGTCTTTCTTAGGCTGGAACCGGCTGCGCAGCTCCTCCAGGTAATCGTCGTCGGTGGAAAGCGGTATCGGGCGGGCGCGGGCGGCGCGGAAGGCCTCGGAAAGCAAGACTTCGCGCTGGGCCACCGCGGCGGCCTGCGCGGCGCGGAAAGCGGCGTCGGAGGTGTCGATGTCGCGCTCTTCCCCGGTCTCGGCGTCGCGCACGCGCAAGAGGCCCACGTCCTGCAAAGGCCGCGACTCGGAAGGATCGGAGACCTGGAGGACGCGCAGGTCATGCCGCTTGGACAAGGCCGCCAGGCCGGGGGCGAAGTCGGGAGCCATGAAATCGGAGACGACGGCCACCATGGCGCGCGAGGTCAGCCGATCGAGGGCCAGGCTCATCGCGGGGCGAAGGTCGGTGCGCATGCCCTTGGGCTCGAACGTCATCAGCTGGCGGACGATCTCCCAGGCATGGCGCTGGCCGCCCTGGGGCGGGATGAAGCCTTCGACGGTATCGGTGAAGAAGATCGCGCCGACGCGGACGTTATGGTGAGCCGCGGCCAGCGCCAGGACGGAGGCGGCTTCCTCGATGACGGTCTTCTTGTCGGCGCCCCGGGTGCCGAACTTCGAGGAGGCCGAGAGGTCGATGAGCAGGACCAGCGGCACGTCCTTGTCCTGCTCGAACTTCTTCGCGTAGAGTTCGTCCTTCTTGGCCGAGGTCTTCCAATCGATCTCGCGCAGGTCCTCGCCCTGATAGGGCTTGGCCTCGGCGAACTCCGTGCCGCCGGCGCCGATGAAGCGCGAGCGGAAAGTGCCGCCCGTCACCGAGCTGGCCAGTTTCTTGGCGGAGAGCTCCACGCGCTTATAGCGCTCGAGCACGGCCGAAGAAGGCGCCTGCGCGCGGGCTTCCGGCGCCGGCGCGGGGGCGGATCTTCCGAAGAAGCGCAGCGCGGCCCAGGCCGCGGCGCCCAGGACGGCCAGCCCCAAGAGGATGGCCAGCGGCGAGAGCACCGGCGCCAGCGCCAGGAGGCCGACCGCGGCGAGACCATGCAGCGGGGCGGCCTTCGGATGATCCTTGATGGCCCGCTCGACATCCCGCTTCGCCTGTTGAAGGTACTCGAGTTCCTTGGCCTCGAGCTTGCGGGGCTTGTCGTCGGAATCCCAGCCCATGCCGCTCTTGAGCACGCCGTCCAAGAACCGCGAGACCTGCTTGAGCTGCTCGGGCGTGTAGGTCGGGAAGTAGCCGCTGTCGATATCGACGGCCGTGCCCTTGGGAGCGAGGTCGGCCGCCCGCAGGGCCTTCAGGAAGCTTTGGCCCGGGAAAAGCTGGTACCCTTTATAGAGCGTCTGGTTGACGGAAGAAGCCGCGCGCTCCCCCGGCGTGTCGCCCGCGCGCTCGCCGGCGGCGCGGGCGGCGAGGATGATCTGCGGCAGGACCTCGCGAACCTCGTTGACGAAGGCCTGCTGCGCCGCGCTCAAGGGGCCCTTGGCCTGAGCGGCGGCGGCGGCGTGGTCGATGGCGGCGGAGAGCTCCCTCATCTGCAGGAGGTTGTAGCGGTCGCGCAGCTGCCAATCCGTCGGCCGCACTTGCCGGCTGACGAGCTCCTTCTTGAGGCCGTCGAAAGCCGTCTCGGCGCGCGGGACCAGGCTCTTGAAGGCGGACTGAGCCTGCTGCCGGACCAGCTCATCCATCGGGCTGCCGGCCGGGGCCGTCGATGCCGTCTTGGCGAGCAGCGCCCAGGCTTGCCGGCCTTGGCCCGCGGCCACGGCGGCGTTGACCACCTGGGCCCAAGCTTCGGCGTCGATGCCGTCGGGATGCGCGGAGAGATACTTGAGCAGCTGAAGCTGGAAAGCGCCGTCCTTGGCGCGGGCCTCGGAGGCCAGGGCGACGCGCACGGCGCGCAGCGCCTCCTGGCCGGGGACGTCGAAGGAGGCAAATAGCGCCGGGTCGCCTGCTCTAGGCGTTTTCTGGACGGCGGCGGGGAAATGCTTGGCCTGCAAGGCCTCCAGGCGGGAGAGCGCCGCGGCCAGGTACTTCTTCTCGCTCCAGCTCAACGGCCGGGGCTTGCCCTGATAATCCCAGCCTTGGCCGGAGGCCGCGACGCCGCGCAGCAGCGCGGAAAGCTTTACGAGGTCGTCGGCGGCATAAGCCTCCTTGTAGGCGCTCTCATCGACGGCGCCGTTGTCCGGCGCCAGACCGGCGGCGCGCAGCGCGCCCAGGAGCCCGTTGCCGGAAAAAGCGGAGGCGCCTTCCTTAAGGAGGGCGTTGACCTCGTCGGCGGCCTTCTCGGCGGGAGAGCCGCCGTCCAGCATGCCGGCGGCCTTGCCGGCGCCTTCGAAGCGCGCGAAGGCGGCCGCGGCCCGCAGAGCCAGCTCGCGCTGCTCGATCTTAAGGTCCTTGGCGGCGGCGGCATCGGCCGCGATGATCTCGGCGGCGGCGCGCAGCTGCGCGAGCTTATAAAGCTGGCGGTAGGACGGGCCTCCGGAGCTGCCGCCGTAGCCCTCGTAATCCCGCTCATCGTACTGCGCCTCCACGTCGGGGTTGACCACCCCGGCGGCGATGAGCTTGGCATGCAGGCCGGGGAACTGCTTCTCGGCTTCCTGGATGAGCTTGGTGGCGTTGCGGTTGACGGCGTACTTGCTCAATTCGGCCAGCGTGGGCGGCACCGCGCCCGAGGATTGGACGGCGCCCTCCTGAGCGTTCTCGACCAAGGAGAGCGCCGTCTCTAGGAAAGACGGCGGGACCTTTTCTTCCTCTCCCGGCTTGACGGCGGCCAGGGCCTTGGGCCGGGCCGCGTCAATGGTCGCGGCGGCGTCGAAGACGCGGTCGAGCAGGGGCTTGGCCTTCGTGAAGTCGAAATCCTTAGCGGCGGCGGCCCCCGCATGGCGCAGCAGGAACATCTCCACCCACAGATTGATGCTCGGGTCGGCCGCATAGACGCTCTGGACGGCGGTGAGCCGCTGGAAGAACTGGGGCAAACTCTTAGGCGCCGTCAGCTGGCCGTAGATGAGCGACGCCGCCTGGCCGCGCAGCTGGGGGTTGGGGCTCTTGAGGAAATGGAAGACGTTCTGGAAGCCCTTCTCGGTGCCGGCCGAAGCCGAGATCTCCATCATGCGGGTCATGCGCTCCACGGCGCGCGGGCTCTCCGCGGTGAGGACCAGCTGCGCCTCGATGAACGCCCAGACCTGCGGGTTCTCGCGCTGGACCAAGGTCGTGAGCAGCGCGGTCTCGGCCTTGGGCGACAGCGGCAGCAGGTCGGCGCGCTTGAAGAGGGCCTCGAGCAGATTGTCGGCTTTGGGGTCGGGAGACTCCTGAAGCACGGCGATGGCCAGCTCGAGCTCGGCTTGCGCGGCGCGCCCGCCGCGGTCCCAGCGCCTGAGGGCGGGCAGGACGAACTGGTTGATGCGCTCGTCGGCGTAGCGGTTGGCGAAGATGAAGGAATCTTCTCCGTAGAAGATCTGCAGGGAGACCTGGGCGGCCTGCTCGCGAGCCTGGAAGAACTCGAAGGTCTTAAGTCCCGCCGCGCCGCCGATCGTGGCGCCGGCGCCCAGGACGACGAGGGAAGCCAGCAGCGCGGTGCGGCGCAGGAAGCTCATGCGCTCTTTGGGAGCCGCGGCCGCGGGCGGCAGGGTGAGCCGCGCCAGCCGGTCGAGCCTTTCGGCGGCGTCGATATGCTCCATCCAAGGCAGCTGGGCGCGCCGCGACAGCAGGAGGGCGATGGCCGGCTCCAGCGGCTCCAGGTGGCGCCTGGGGCCGGCGGCCAAGGCGGCGTAGACGCCTTCCCGGGTCTCAAGCGTCCCGCCGGCCAAGGCCGCGATGATCAGCTTCTCGCGCCAGAGCTGGACGTCAGCGGCGGCCAAAGCCGTGAGCTGCTTGCGCGCCGGCTCCGGCGCGGCCCGCCAATCGGCCAGGAATGATCTCAAGCGGGCCTGGTCGATCTCGCGCGCGTCGAAAAGCGAGCCCAGGTCGGCGGCCAGACCCTTGTCGACGATCTTGAGCCGGCGGCCCCAAGCCCAGCGCAGCCGGCGCGACAAGCTTCCGCGAGTCCAGATCTCCGCCGTCAAGAGCGCGCCCCCCAAAGTGAAGAGCAAGGCGAAAGGAAGGATCTCGGGCCATGCCGACAGCGGCAAAAGCGCCGCGCCTAGGAGGCCGGCGCCCGGACCGGGGCGAGACCCGCCGGCGACGGCCTTCTTCTTCGGCGCCGCGGAAGGCTCCTTCTTAAGGACGGAAGCGCCTTTCATCAAGAGGTCCAAGAGCAGCAGCAGGGCCGCCGGCAGCAAGAAGATCCCCGCCACGCCGTTAGGGGATTTGATGGTGTCGCTCTTCTGCCCTTTCTGCAGCTCGGCGACGCGCTCCAGGACCTTCTGGATGGAGGCGTCCTTGTCGGCGCGGAAATAGGCGCCGCCGGTGCGCTGGGCGATGGCCTGCAGCGGGGCCTCCTTGAGCATGGTCAAAGCCGGCTGGCCGGTCTTGCCGTCGATGATGTACTCCGTGCCCTTGCCGTCCTCGGTAGGGACCTTCATCTTGGTGCCGGCGGGAGAGCCCACCCCGATCGTGTAGATCGTGATGCCGTGCTGCTGGGCGGCGGCGATGGCCTCCTCGATCTCGGAGTCGAAGATGTCTCCGTCGGAGATGACGATCAGGACCCGTTGGCGGTCGCCGACCTTCTTGACCGTCTCGAACGAGGAGGCGGAGAACTTCACGGCCTCGCCAAGGTCGGAGCCTTCCTTGAGGCCGCGGGCTTCGATCTCGAGCCTGTTGATCTTGAACTCGAAATTGCCGTAATCGATGGATATGGGCGAGGCGGTGCGCGCCGAGCCGGCGAAGATGACGAGGCCGACGCGGTCGGTGCCCTTGAGATGCGTGATGAATTCCACGAGCTCCTTCTTGGCCTTCTCGGCGCGGCCGTCCTCGGCGTACATCGTGCTGTGGGAGCCGTCGACGGCGACGACGATGTCCTTGCCGCCGAAGTTCAGGTTCTCATCCTTGAAGCCGCTGCGCGGGTCGCCGGCGGCCATCGCCAAGAGGCCGGCCGCCCCGACGACGAGGGCGGACTTCCTCAGGAAGGCCTTCCTGCCCCACCAGGAGGCGAAGGACTTGGGCGCCGTGCCGGGAGACAGCGCGCGCGCGGCGCGCAGCTTCTTATAGAGGCCGTAGGCGATCAAGGCGCCGATGAGCGGCAGGCCGATGCCCAGGCACCAGAAGACCAAGGAGGAGCCGAAGGTCAGCGCGGTGCCGCCGCCCATCGCCATGGGCATGGCCAGCATGCCCCAATTGCCGTTGCCCTTGCGCGTGATGCCCTTGCGCGCGGCCTCGGCGTCGCCTTTCTCCTGCTCGCCGAGCTTGTCGCCCAGCTGCTCTGCGCCTTTTTCCTTGTCCTTGCCGTCGCCGGGCTGGGGCTGGCCCTTCTTGTCGCCGGGCTCGCCGGGCTGGCCGCCTTTTTGGTCGCCCTTCTGATCACCGGGCTGACCTTTCTGGTCGCCAGGCTGCCCCTTTTGCCCTTTCTGGCCCTTTTTGCCCTTCTGCTTGCCGTCCTTGGGCTTGCCGTCTTTTTCCTGCTCCTTCTGCTGCTGCTTGAGCGCTTCCAGGTTCCACTTGGCGTCGCCGTTGGCGGCGTCGCGACGCAAGGCTTCCTTATATAGCTCGACGGCCTGCTCGCCGTCCTTCTTCATCAAAGCCGCGTTGCCGAGGTTGAAGAAGGCCTTGGAGGCCAAAACCGCATCGGGCTTGCCGGCGAGGAACTTCTGATAGCTGGCGGCGGCGCGCTCGGCGTCGCCCAGCTTCAAATAGGCGTTGCCCATGTTGAAGTAAAGCTCGGAAACGTCGGGATGCTGGGCCAAGGCCTCGGCGTACTTCTTCAGGGCCGCTTCGTAGCGGCCTTCGGCGTAGAGCTTGTTGCCGGCGGCCAGCTCCGGCGGCAGCTTGGTCAAGGGCAGGACGTCCAAGCTCCCCTGCGGCGCGCCGAGCTGGGCCTGGGCTGCGACCTGCTGCGGCAAGCCCGAGCTCTGCGGCAGCGTGGGCGCGCTCAAGGACAGCGTCATCATCAAAGCGACCGCAGGCAAGGAGCGCAGGCGCGTGTTGACCAGCCCCAGCTCCAAGCCCAGCATCAGGAAAGCGAGCAGGACGAGCCAGCTCTGGTATTCTTTGACCGAGACCGCCGAGATGATCTTGGAAGGGCTCTTCTCGAGCCGGCTGATCTCGACGAGCACCTGCTGCATGCGCGCGGCGTCGTCGGCGCGGTAGTACTGCGCGCCGGTCAGATCCGCCACGCCGCGCAGGGTCTTCTCATCCAAGCCGGAGGCGTTGTTGGGGCCGCCGATGCCGACGGTGTAGATGCGCACGCCGAGCTTCTTGGCGATCTCCGCGGCTTCCAGCGGCGGGATGCCCTCGTTGCTTTGCCCGTCGGTGAAGACGACGACGATCTTCTTGCGGTCGGGGCGCAGGACCTTGTCGAGCAGGTCGGGGTCGGCCTTGGCGAACTCGATGGCGGCGCCGATGCCCTCCTTCTCGAGGATGGTCTTGATCTGCTGGATGCGGGGGTCCTTGAGGTCGCTGAGCTCGAGGATGTTGATCTCGGCGAAGTGGCCGATGGCGGTGAGCATCGACTTGCCCACGGCCGTGCTCCCGGAGGTCTTGAGCTCCTTGAGGTGCGCGATGAGGGCGTCGTAGTCGGTGGTCAGCCGGACGTCGAGGTAGGCTTTGTCCGAGAAGGTGACCATGCCGACGCGGTTCTCGGTGCCGCGGCGCTGCTCGGTGATGTAGGTCGCAATCGCGTCCTCGGCGGCCTTGAGCTTGCTGGGGCCGCCGTTGCCGGAGAAGGACTCGTCCATCGAGCCGGACAGGTCCAGCGAGATGACGGAATCCGTCGACGGGGTGAAGGTTTCTTGCCGGGTCACGCCTAGCTGAGGCCGCGCCAGGGCGAGGAGGATGAGGCCGATGGCCGTCATGCGCAGCGCACCCGGCAGCCAGGAGAGGCGCTGGCGCAAGGACTTCTTGGCCGGCAGCGAGGCGGCCGAAGGGAGGTTGTAGGCTGAAGCGCTCGAGCGGTTCAGCCACCTCCAGACCAGGAACCCGGCGTAAGGGACCAGGAGGGCCAGCGCCCAGGGGCTGCCGAACGTGAGCATGGCGGCGCCGGGCAAGTCGCGCAGCCGCCCCTCGCCCTTCTCGCCGGAAGGTTCCCGGCGGCCGCTGACGGCGTCGACCAGGGCGCGCAGGGCGATGAGGTCGCGCCGGCGCTGCTCGGGGTCTTCAGGCTTGCCGTCGAAGCGGGCCTCCTCGGCGCGCAGCAGCAGCGCGCGCGCCACCGCTCGGGGGCCGGAGGCCAGGGAGCGGATGCTCCCGAGCTCGGCGGCAAGAGCGCGGGCGCCTCGCTGCTTGACCGGCAGGCCGTGGAAATCGACGAGGAAGGTCCCGAGGATGTCGGAGAGCTCGGCGTAGAAGGACGCGCGCTCGGCCTTGCCGGCAGCAAGGGCGTCGATGCGCTCATCGGTCAAGATGAGCAGGGGCAAGCGGGACGAAGGGACGCCCGGATGGCTGCGGCGCGCGGCGATCAAGCGCTCGACGCCTATGAGCAGGATCAAGGCCAGCGGGATGGCGGCCAGCCAGGCCAAGGACGGCAAGCCGCGGTTGAGGACCCCGGCGATGTCGCGCAGGCCCTTTTCCTTCCAATCGGGGGTCAGGACGGTCTTGACCTTGAGCACCGACTCGGGCAGGATGATCGTGGTCTCGGAAACCTGGCCATCGGCCCCCAAGACCGGCACGGCGACGACGGCGCCGGTGAGCTTGAGGTCGCCCGAGGCGAAGGCGATGACTTCGAAAGAGACGGTCTTGGACTGGCCCGGGGCCAGCGTGATGGGCTCGTCTCCGGCCGCGCCCTGGATCTCGAGGTCCTCGGGGATAGCGTCCTGCAAAGCGGAGCGCAGCGAGCTGAAGGTCACCGCCGAAGGCGCGTTGTTCTTCAAGGTGAGCGAGATATGGAGGCGCTCGCCGACGGTGACGCCTTGGCGGTCGATGGAGACCGAGGCCGAGACCGGCCCCTGGACGGGGGCGGGCGCTTGCGGCGCGGCGTCCTGGACCACGGGCGGGCCCATCAGAGCGCCTTGCGCCGGAGCGGCCTGCTGGACCATGCGGATGACGGAAGCCGGCGGGACAAAGGCGGGCAACACCTTGGCGGTGAGGCCCGTGACCATCATGAAGCCAAGGGCGCCCATGATGAGAGCGGAGCGCAGGGTGTTCTTGGGGCTGGTGATGGCCTTTCTTAGGGAAGCGACGCCGCGGTCGAAGGCTCCCTTGCGCGCGGGAACCACGCCGGCCGGGGACAAGGAGGGCTGCGGGGCGGCAGGCCCGTCGATCTGCACGCTTACGTCCTGCACGGGCATGGCGCCGTCGAAGCTCGCTCCGGCCTGGCGGGCCGATTCCGGGCTGGCCTCGGGCTTGACCGCCTCGCTGAAAGCGGCTTGGACGTCGGAAAGCTTGCCGAAGGCTTGCGCGTCAGGGGCATTCAGGAGAGCGGGGCTGGCGGCAGCGGGCAAGACGGAGAGCGCCGGAGCCAAGCTCAGCGCGACGGAGGCAGAGGGCGCGGTAAGGCTGAGGCCCGGAGCGGCCAAAGGCAAGGCGAGTTTCGCGACAGGGGCGGCGGAGAGGCCGGAGGGACCGGGTACGGAGACGGAGACGCGGATGGGGGCGGTCCTGCCGGAGAATTGGGCGCCGAAGGCCTGGTAGCCCTCAAGTCCCGGTGAGACCAAGATGAGGGCGGCGCAAAGCGCCGAGGCCAGCAGACGCGAGATAAGCCTTCGCATTGAGCCATTATCCCAAGTTCCCTGGAACAGGCCTTGGGCCCTATGGGTCGCAATCGGGCCGGAAATGGGCCTAGGG
This sequence comes from uncultured Elusimicrobia bacterium, assembly GCA_964510095.1. GTDB lineage: Bacteria > Elusimicrobiota > Elusimicrobia > UBA1565 > UBA9628 > JBBTLF01. Next base: position 19,885 of record CAZEAE010000033.1, read on the forward strand.
CCCTGGGACCAAAAAGGCCTAGATGGGCTTCTTAAGGAAGGCGGCGATCCTAAAAAGTCTTGAGCGCTTCTGCGACGCGGGCCGTCGGCAGGTAGACGAGCAGCCTGCCGTCCTTGACCGCCTCAAGGAACCCCTTCTTCTGCAGCGCGATGAGATCCGTGCGCGCCGTCTGATAAGCGGTCTGATGGAGGCTCTGGTGAGTCTTGATCGTATAGCGATGTCCCGGGTTCTTCAACGCATGCACGAGAAGCTCGCGCTGGCGGTGATTAAGGTCAGGCAGCCGCCTCAGCGTCAGGCCGGCGCGCTCGAGCTCCGCGCTCTTGCGTTCGATGTACTGAAGCTGCTCCTTGATCGCCAGCCGGATCACCCGGAGGTTGTACATGATGAAATAGGTCAGGTCGCCCCCGGGGGCCTCCGAATGAAGGTAGGCGCGCCGGTACTGCGCGTCGGTCCTTTTGACGATCTGCGAGATCGAGATGTATTCGAACAGCCAATAGTCTCGCCGCAAAAGATGCCAGTAGAAGACTGCCCGGGCCGTGCGGCCGTTGCCGTCGATGAAAGGATGGTCATACCCGATCCAAAAATGAAGGATGATCGCCTTGATGACAGGGTGGATGAACGAGGCTTCCTGCTTGGAGTTGGCGAACGTCAAGAGCGCCTCGAGCCGCCCAGGAAGGGTCTCGCCCTTCGGAGGCCGGTGAAGGATCGCGCCGTCGGCGTCTTCCACGACGATGTCGTCATCCTGCGGGCTTTGTCGCAGACGTCCCGCCGCCTCATCCGGCAGGGTCCCGGCCGTCAGGATGGCATGAAGCTCCAGAACGGCCTCGGTCGTCAGAGAAGCGTCTTTCAATTCTCGGATGCGCTCGATGGCCCGGTAGTTGTTGACGATCATCCGTTCGGATTTGTCGACCGGGAGCCGGCCGGACTGAAGCAGGCGCCTAGCCGCTTCTCTTGTCGTCGCGGCCCCTTCGATTTGACTGGAGGCGATCGCCTCGTCGGTCAGGGAACGCGCGATGTAGCGTTCCTTGGAGTGGATCAGCCTTCCATCACTCAAGACCGGGCCGGCGGCATGCTTGTCGATATAGTGCAGGCATTCTTGCGCGGAATCCGGCAGCCAAAACGAAAAGGCTTTACCTGCCACGTCTTGCAAAGGCAAGTACTTGCGCGCGGTGACCGCAGTCAATTCTCGATAGGACCAAACGAGCTCTGGAGAAAGACCCGCAGGGGTGGGCCAATATTTCAACTCGTCCCAATAAGGGTAGCGTTCGCCCCAGCTTTTTCGGACCGCCTCGTGAAAATCAGCCCGCCCTAAAGCCTCATTGAATTCGGATTGTTTTTCCTCAAGTATTTGTTGCCAGGCGGGAGCAGGCTGAGGAAGTTTCATATATACTAATTTATCTTTAATTAGTATATCATGACATTCGCCCCATGTCAACAACTACTAATAAATTATAAATCAGTAGTTGCGAGCCGGGCTACGTCTCGGCTATGGCGGGGTCGACGGCCGGACCGGCTTTCTCGAAGTAATCCCTGACCTTATACCTCGACGCCGTCCAAACGAAGATCAAGGACACGAAGCCCATCAGCCCGGCGAAGAAGAAGAAGAAGGCCGAGCCCTCGAACACGTTGATCTTCGAGATGTAAGCCGTCACCAGGTTGCCCGCGAACACCGTCAGGAGCCAGAAGCTCATGATCGTGCTCTTCATCGACAGCGGCGCCTGCGTGTAGGCGAACTCAAGGCCCGTGATCGACACCATCACCTCGCTCATCGTGATGATCAGATAAGGGATCACCTGCCAGCCCGCCGAGATCCGGTGACCGTGGTCGATCGGCATCTGCAAAAGGCCGACGGCCACGAAAGAGAACGCCGCCAAGAGCATGCCCGCCGACATGCGCCTAAGCGGCGTCATCTCGAACCCCAGCTTCTCGATGCCCGGATAGATCCCATAGCCGAAGATCGGGATGAGCATCATCACCATGATCGGGTTCAAGGCCGCGATCTGCGACGCCTCGAGCTTCATGCCCCAGACGTTCAGGTCCATCTGCTGCGCCTGCAGGACCCAGCTGGAGCCGTGCTGGTCGAAGAGCGCCCAGAAGATCGACACCGTGATGAAGACCTTGAAGACGTTGGCCGCCGCTTGCGCCGCCTCCACGTCCGAGTCCTTGAACTTGCCCCGCGCGCCCTCGAAGAAGGCCCGGCCCTTCTTGCGGTGCGTCAGCGCGTACATGAAGACCGGCATGAAGCCCACCGCCCCGGTCTTGCGCGTCGGCGGCACGTGCACGTACATGTCGCGGCCCAGCCAGAACACGAACGTCGCCAAGGCCATCAGGATGCCCGGGATGCCGAACGCCCAAGCCGGCCCGTACTTGGGAAGGATCCACGGGATGATCAAGGTCGAGAAGAACGAGCCGAAGTTGATCGCCCAGTAGAAGATGTCGAAGATCTTCTTCACGAGATGCTTGTTCTTATCCGTGAATTGGTCGCCCACGTGCGCCGATACGCAGGCCTTGATGCCGCCGGAGCCCAGCGCGATCAAGCCCAGGCCCCAGAACAAGCCCTGCTTGTTCTCGAAGAGCGCCAGCACCCCGTGCCCCGCGCAATAGACGAGGGAGAGCGAGATGATCGTCCGGTACTTCCCCAAGAAACGGTCCGACAGATAGCCGCCCAAGAGCGGGAAAAGGTAGGCCGCGCTGACGAAGAGGTGATAGACCGCCTTGGCGTCCGGCTGGGCCATCCGCAGGTAATCGACCATGAAGATCACCAGGATCGAGCGCATCCCGTAAAAGCTGAAGCGCTCGCAAGCTTCGTTGCCTACGATGTACTTGATCTGAGGCGGGAATCCTTTAGTCATCTAGCGGAGGCGCTGCGCGCCCGCCTCTTCGGCGGACATCAGCTGCGGCGTCTGGTCGCGGTTCTGCCGTCTTGCCGCGTCGGCCACCTTCGGGCTCAGATAATCGTAGAGCGCCTTGACGGTCACCTTGCCGCCCGCGCCCGCCTCGCCGCCCAGGCCCTTGAGGAGGAAATAGGTGAACGCCCCGTGCCCCTGGTCGTCCATCGTGCCGGAGATCTGATCGCCGGCCGCGGCGCTGAAGGACACGATCTTGTCGTCCACCTCCGAGATCTTCTCGATCTTGTTGACCAAGGGCCGAGAGCCCTTCGCCAGCACCGAGCGCCCCCCCGCCCCGGAGAAGCAGGAGTCCATCGCCATCACCACGCGCTTGGCCTTGAGCGCGCCCAGCTTCTCGTAGAGCCTCTTGATCGGATACGCCGTGTCCTCCAGGAATTGCGGGTCCCCGTCCCAAGGAACCAGATAAGCCTGCCCGTTCTTGACGTCGGGCGCGCCGTGGCCGGAATAGTAGAAGAACACGGAGGAGTCCTCCGTCGTGTTCCGGGGCAGCCATGTCTCCAGGTTCTTGGTCAAACCCGTCTTGGTGGCCTTGTCCCCCGTCAGAAGGATGATGTTGCGCTGAGGATAACCCATCGCCAGAAGATGGTCGCGCACGGCCACCGCGTCGCGCTCCGCGTAAGGCGCCTCCGGGATGCTCGAGTATTTCTCGATGCCCACCACGAGGGCGAAGAGGTTGGGGTCCTCCGGCATCTGGAACTTCGGCTTGTCCACGTCGGACGTGATCTGCGGCTTCTCGGGCTCCGCCGATTTCTTGCTTTCCAGCGCGCGCCGCGCGGCCGCGTCCATCATCGCCTGCATCTCGGCCGGGTTGCCGGCCGCGCCGGCCACCTTCGGAGCCGGGTTGAGCGCCCCGCGCAGCCAGGGGGCGTTCTTGACCACGCCCACGAACTCGTTGGCCAGCTGGTAGCTCAGGGCCCAGACCGCGTCCGGCACGCTCGCGCCGTCGGAGACGCTGTCGGCCGTGCCCGAGAAGTTCTTGTTCTGCAGGATCTTGCCGTCCGGGTCGCGCAGAAGCGTGTTGACCTCGGCCTGGAAGCTCGCCTTCTTGTTCGAAGAGCCGAAGGCGCTGCTGTCGCGGAGCTGCGAGGACAGCACCTGGACCTGCAGCGTGTAGGCATACTCGCCGGCGGAGACCACCTCGGAGAATGCCGCTTCGCCCGCGTCATGGAAGGCCCGTTCGAAGTACGCCTTGACGGGGTAGGTGAACTTGCCGCCCCAGGTCGGCATGCTGTCGGGAGCTTCGATCTGCAGGGAGATGGGCACGGGGACCTTCTTCTTGAGCGGCTGGAGGGCCGTCTTGAGGCCGGCGGCGGGCTCCGTCGTCTTCAAGGGCCGCAGGGAAGCCTGGCAGCCGGTCAGGAAAGCGGCGCAGAGCAGCAAGGACGTGATCCTCATGGCGTTCTCCGTGAGAAAGGCAAAAAACTCCGCCGGCCCCCGGCGCGTTCAGGCGCCGGGGACCGGGCGGAGGATCGGACTAGCGAGCGCCGCCCTTCTTGATCTTGACGGCGGTGCCGTAGATGTCGGTGCGCAGGATCGTCGCGAACATCAGGTTGTACGTGTGGTACTCCATCTTGACCTCGATGAGCGCATCGCCGCCGGAGGACTCCAGGGCGCGCTTCAACGCCGGTCCGACCTGATGCTGCTCGCCGACCGGCAAGCCCATGATGATCGTGTACCAAGCCGAGCCGCTGGCCGGGCCGATCTCGGTGACGATGTCGTTGGCCGTGATAGGCTTGGTCGAAGGCGATATGGTGAGCGGATAGGTCATGCAGCCCATCAGGAACAAAGACCCCGCGGCGATCAGGCCCGCGCTTACGCTGAGCATGCTCTTTTTCATTCGTTCTCCTTGCGCTATGAGTTCTGTGGAAAGCACCCGTAGTATAGGCAAGGCCCCTCGTCTTGTCAATGAAAAATCAGCCGTATCCATGCCGGCTCAGACGTCGAGCCTGGAGGTCAGGAAGGCGTAATAGAAGAGCACCTTGGAAGGCAGGTCGCAGAGGACCCCGGACCACAGCGCCGTGCGCGGGTCCTCCGAGCCCGGGCCGAAGAGCTTGAGCAGGACGATGGTGCCCAAGACCCGCAGCGCCGCCGCCGCCAAGACCGGCCGGCTGCGCCGCACCGGGGTGTCGTCGTAGGCCGATCGGTCGCGCCAGGACGTCCAAAGGAAGATCCCCCACCCCGCGCCCCAAAGCGCCTGCACCATCAGCAGCAGCGCCCGCGGGAGGCCCTCGCAGACCTGGGCCAGCAAGCCCGAGCCCAAGAGCCACAACCCAAGGCCCACCCACAGCCAGATCCACGGCGAGTTCTTGGCGCCCGCGGCGCCGGCCGCCGGCAGGGTCTGCAGCCTCTTGAGCACCAGCCAGGCCATGGCCAGCAAAAGCGCGTCCGAGAAAAGGTAAAAAGGGTCCAGCGCGTTCTCGGCCTGGTAATGCCCCAGGACCGTCTTGAGGAGATAGACGCCGACGGCCCACAGCGTCAAAGGCGCGATGAACAGCAGGCTCGGCCAGAGCGGTCCGGAGGAACCCTCCGACCGCGGGCTCACCGCCGCCAGCAGATGGAACCACAACACGCAGAACATGCCCCATTCCAGCGGCCCGCCCAGCACCGCCACCCAATCGAGCCCGGTCAGCGCCAAGCCGTCGTGCATGGCCTTGGTATAGAGCCCCGAGTACAAGAACGAAAAAACCGCCCCGGCCAAGAAGACCTGCGCGTCGTTGAGGCGGTAGCGCTCGATGAGGAGCTCAAGGATCAAGAAAAGCCAAAGGTAGGGAAACGCCAGATGCCTCAGCTGGCCGAAGACCTCCAGGCCGCCTAAAAGCGCCGCCGCGCTCAAGAGCGGCGCCAGGAGCAGCGCCGCGGCGGCGCGCCGCCAGGTCACTGGCTTGCGGCGCAGGCCACGGCTTCGATCTCGACGCCGGAGCCCTTCGGCAGGGCGCTGACCTGCACGGTGGCTCGCGCCGGGAAAGGCGGCGCGAAATGCTTGGCGTAGACCTCGTTCATCGCGGCGAACTGCGACAAGTCCGTCATGAAGACCGTCGTCTTGACCACGTCCTCCAAGGAAAGGCCGGCGGCGCCGAGCACGGCCTTCAAGTTGAGCAGGCAGCGCTCGGTCTGCTGGGCCACGCCGCCCTCCACCAGTTCGCCCGAGGGCGTCAGCGGGATCTGCCCCGAGGCGAACACCCACCCTCCCGCTCGGACCGCTTGCGAATACGGGCCGATCGCTTTGGGCGCCTGGTCCGTCGCCACCGCCTCCTTGGCGCTCATCTCAAGGCCGCGAGCAGCGCATGGTTGGTCTTATGCACCCGCAGCATCTCCGTGAAAGCCTTGATCGCCTCCAGGTCCCCCATCCCGCCGATCAGGCGCCGCAGCTTGTAGATGCTCTCGATCATCTCCTTGGGGAAGAGCTTCTCCTCCTTGCGCGTGCCGGTGTCGCGGACTTTGAGCGCCGGGAAGATGCGCATCTCCGCCGCCTGGCGGAAGAGCACCAGCTCCATGTTGCCCGTGCCCTTGAACTCCTGGAAGATGATGTCGTCCATCTTGGAGCCCGTGTCGACCAGGATGGTGGCCAGGATCGTCAAAGACCCCCCCTCCTCGAGCTTGCGCGCCGCGCCGAAGAACCTGCGCGGCACCTCCATGGCGCGCGAATCCAGGCCGCCCGACATCGTGCGGCTGCCGGTGGCGAACTGGTTGTGCACCCGGGACAGCCTGGTGAGCGAATCGAGCAGGATGAAGACGTCCTGGCCGCTCGACGCCGCCTCGACCGCCTGCCTCATCATGCCTTCGGCCACGGCCACATGCCGCTCGTAGGCCTGGTCGGAGGACGAAGCAAAGACCTCGGCCGGCACCGAGCGTTTGAAGTCCGTGACCTCCTCGGGGCGCTCGTCGATGAGCAGGCAGAACTGCTTGATCTCCGGGTTGGCGATGGCGACCGCGTTGGAGATCTGCTTGAGGAACGTCGTTTTCCCCGCCTTGGGCGGGGCCACGATCAGGCCGCGCGTGCCCTTGCCGATGGGCGACAAGACGTCGATGGCGCGCATGGACGGGTCGGTGGAGCCTTTCTCCAGCTGGATCCATTCGTAGGGATCGACCGGCGTCTTCGACATGAAGAGCTTCTCCGCCTCGCTGCGCTGCGGAGGGGCCGCCGGCGGGCGAGGCCCGCCGCCGCCGCGGTTGTCGCGGCCGCCGTTGTGGCGCTGCTGCTGGCCCTGATGATGCTGGGGGTGATGCTGGCCGCCGCCGCGCCGGTGGCGGTTGCGGTTGCGCCCGCCGCCGCCGTGCCGGTGCTGGCCGCCGCCGCCGCCCTGGCTCTGGCCGCCTTGGCCTTGCTGGCCCTGGCCGCCCTGGCTCTGGCCGCCTTGGCCCTGCTGACCCTGGCCGCCCTTGCTCTCCCCGCCTTTGCTTTCCTCGTTCATCATCTGGTTCCTCTCACATTATCCCACAGTTCATCGGCTCCGGGAAACTTCCCGGGCCAACGGCTCTCCAACGACTTGAGCACATGGCCCATCAAAAGCGCCGTCGTGCTCAAAAGATCCTCGGCGGTAGCGCCGGCATGGCGATGCTCTTCGAATACATGGCCCCAAGGCAGCCCCAGGGCGTTGGCGTGGATATGGTCGTAGCAGGAGAGCAGCGCCTTCTCCTCCAGCGCCCGGCCGAACCCCAACTCCTTCATCCGGTCGCGCAGGCGGCGGCTGGGCCAAAGGTCCTGCCAATCCGGGTTCTTATGCTCCTCGAGGAAATCCTCGGCGCGCCGCAGGCTGTCCTTCTCGCAGACCCAGCGCATGTGAGCGGCCAGCTCGAAGAGGGAGCGCAGCAGCGGCAGGCCTTCGTTGGGGTGGTTGTTGAGGCCCAACAGCATGATGGCGTTGGCCACCGCGACGGTGCGGCTGGCCAAGAGCATCAGCACGCGCGAGACGACATCCTTGCTGTCGAGCGTGCGGCCCACCAGCGAGAAGCCGTTGTCGACGCGCGCCTTGGCCAAGCCGATCCTGCGTATAGATTCTTTCATCAGTCGAACCGGTGCAGCTCCACCTTCTTTACGGCCACGCCCAGGCGCCGCGCCAGCCGCAGGAAGCGCGCGGGCGCGTCGGAGGCCGTGAAGCGCCGCGAGCCCCGCCCGCTTTTTTTCAGCAGCCCCAAGCGACCCAAGAGTCCTTCGGCCTCCAAGGCCGTCTCTTCGGCCGAGTCGATCAGACGCACGCTAGGTCCCATGACCCGGCGCAGCGTGGCCTTGAGCAGCGGATAGTGGGTGCAGCCCAGGATCAAGGCGTCGACGCCGGCGGCTTTGAGCGGAGCCAGATACTGCCTCGCCGCCGCCGTGGTGGCCGGATGGACCCACCAGCCCTCCTCGACGAGCGGCACGAAGACCGGGCAGGCCTGCGCCGTCACGAAGACGCCCGGCCGGCGCGCTTTGAGCGCGCGGGTATAAGCGCCCGAGTCGATGGTGGCCTGCGTGCCCACGACGCCGATGCGCCCGGAGGATGACGCCCGCGCCGCGGCGCGCGCGCCCGGCTCGATGACGCCCAGAACGGGGATGTCGAGGCAGGCCTGCACGCGCTTGAGCGCGATGGCAGAGGAGGTGTTGCAGGCCACGACCAGGAGCTTCACGCGCCGCGCGGCCAGGTAGCGCGCCACCTCCAGGGAGTAGCGCGTCACCGCCTCCGGCGACTTGGACCCGTATGGCACGCGGGCCGTGTCTCCGAAATAGATCAGGTCCTCGGCCGGCATGCGGCGGCTCAAGGCCTTGAAAACGGTGAGCCCTCCGATGCCGGAGTCGAAGATCCCGATGGGACGGCGCGCCGCGCTGGTCCTCATCTGACGGCCCAGCCCCGCCTCTTGGCGAAATCGAGCACGCCCGCGTAGACGCCCTCGACGATCTTGCGGCGGACCTTCTTGGAGCCGAGCTTGGCCTCATCCTGGCGGTTGCTGACGAAGGCCATCTCGAAGAGTATCGCGGGCGCGTGCGTGCCGCGCAGGACGTAGAAGCCGGCCTGCTTGACGCCGCGGTCCAAAAGGTCGACGCGGCGGCCCAAGGAGCGCGAGACCAAGGACGCGAGCTCGGAGGAGGCGTTGATGTCCTCGGTGCGGCCCATCGCCTGCAGGATGGCGGAGGCCTGCTCGTCCTGCGGGGATTTCCCTTCCAGCTCCAGCACCGCGTTCTCGCGCTCCGCCAGGCGCTGGGCCTCGGGGTCGGTGGCCGTCTCCGACAGGAAATAGACCTCGAAGCCCGACTCCTTCTTGTCCGGGGAGGCGTTGCAGTGCAAGGAGACGAACAGGTCGGCTCCGAACTCGTCGGCCAGCCGCGAGCGGTCGGCGAGAGGGACGAAGGTGTCGTCGTCGCGGGTGAGCATGACCTCGAAGTGCCCCTCCTCGCGCAAGAGGCGGGCCAACTGCAGGGCGGCGGCCAGGTTGATGTCCTTTTCCAGAGCGCCGCTGCGGCCGGTGGCGCCCGGGTCCTTGCCGCCATGGCCCGCGTCGACGACGATCCGTCGCTTGGCGGGCATGGCCGGCGCCGCGCTCAAGATGCGCGGCTTCTCGGCCGCGGAAACGGCCGCGGGGGCCGGCTTGGGCGGAGGCTCCGCCCTCTCCGGCTCGACGGTCCGCTCGCCCAAAAGCTCGACATCGAGCGCCAGGCGCCTCGGGCTCTGCAGCTCTCGGACCTTCCAAGAGAGCCCGGGCTTGGCGAGGCGCACCTCCAGACGAGCCAGCTTGGCGTCCTGGCGCAGGGCATAGGACTCGATGATGCCGTCGGAGATCCTCCCCTGCTCGGGGGCTTCGATGACGCCGAGCGGCACGGAGAGCTCGACGGCCGAGACGCCGCGACCCGTCGCGCTGTATTTGAGGCCTTCGCCCAGCTCAAGGGCGATGCGGGTATGGTCCTCGTAAGAGAACCACCGCAGCGGCCCCACGCTGCTGCGCCGGTCGATCGTCAGGAGCTTGGTGCGCTCATTGAACTCGCTCTCCATGCCGGATAGCTCGGAGAACTCCTCCGAGAGGAAGAAGCCCAAGGGGATGAAGGCTTGGCCCGAGCGCAGCAGCACCCCCGAGTCCAGCTTGAAGGGCTTTCCGGCGCCGGTGGCCTCGCGAGAGCCCACCAAGAGCTGCAGCTGACGGCCCCGGAAGCTCATCTGCACCCGCCCGGAGACGGGATACCAATAGACCTGTCCGCCGAAGACGCCGCCGGCCTGCTTGGCATTGAGGTAATAGCTCGAACCGACCTTGTAGGCCTCGATGGGGTCCTGGTACTTGCCCGACAGGACGACCTCCACCTCATCGGCCCCCGCAAAAGCAGGGACGAAGAGCCAGAGGGCGGCCAACGTCAGGAGGAGGTGCCTCTTCATTCTAGGACGATGCGGTAATCCTCCCAGTGGAGCTGCGGGTCGGCCTGGATCTTGACGGAACGCTGGACGTTCTTCTCGATCTGCGGCTGCTGGGCGCGGAAGAGTTCATGGAGCGCGGGGTGCAGCAGGATGCGCACCTGGCCCCCGGGCCGGCCGCCCGTCATCTCGCAGATCTCGCGCTGGACCCGGATGCGGATGGTCTCGGAAGCCAGCACGCGGCCGGCGCCTTTGCACTCGGGGCACTCCTCCGTGATCAGGCTGACGGTCGACTGCCGCTTGCGCTCGCGCGTCATCTCGATCAAGCCCAAGCGCGTGATGGGCAGGATGCGGATCTTGGCGCGGTCGCCCTTGACCGCCTGCGAGAAGGCTTCCATGACCTTGTTGCGGTTGGAGGCCTTGCGCATATCGATGAAGTCCACCACGATGATGCCGCCGATGTTGCGCAGGCGCAGCTGGTGGGCGATCTCGGTGGCGGCCTCGATGTTGGTCTGGGTGACCGTCTCCTCCTGCGATTTCGAGCCCGTGAAGCGCCCGGTGTTGACGTCGATGGCGCAGAGCGACTCGGCCTCCTGGATGATGATCGACCCCCCGTTGGGCAGCGGGACCTTGGTCTTGCGCAGCTTCTCGATCTCGACTTCCAGGTTGAACGCCTTGAAGATGGGCGTCTTGGCCTCGTAGAGACGCACCCGCTCGGCCAGCTCCGGCGCGATGCCGTTGACGAAGTCGACGATGTTCTTGAAGGTCTCCTTGTTGTCGACGAGGTACACATAGACCTGGTCGGAAAGGATGTCGCGCGCGATCTGCAGCGCCAGGTCCAGGTCCTTGTGCAGCAGCGCCGGCGAGGGGTCGGTCTCGAACTTCTTCTGGATCTGCGCCCACATGGCGGCCAGGTACTTCACCTCGCGCTCGAGCTCCTCGGCGGTGGCGCCTTCGGCTTCGGTGCGCACGACGACGCCCTTGCCTCCCAGGACCTCGGCCACCAGACGGTCGACGATGGTCGATAGCCGGCTGCGCTCCTCGGGTTCGGCGATGTGCTTGGAGATGCCGACGTAGCTCTGGAATGGAGTAAAGACGAGGTACCGCCCGGGCAGGCTGATGTCCATCGTCACCTTCATGCCCTTGGTGCTGATGGCCTCCTTGGCGACCTGGACCATGATCTGCTGCCCCTTCTTGAGCGTGCTGTCGATGGCCGCGCCTCGCTCGCCCAGGACGTCGGAGATATAGAGGTAGGCGTTCTTCTCATAGCCGATGTTGACGAAGGCCGAAGAGATGCCCGGCAGGACGTTCTCGACGGTGCCCTTGTAGATGTTGCCGACGATGTTCTGCGTGCTCTTGCGCTCCCAATGGAGCTCCGCCAAACGGCCGTCCTCGACGATGGCGATGCGCGTCTCTTCGAAGCTGGTGTTGGCCAACACCTCGCGCTTGACCGGGCGCTTGGACTGACGCTGCTCGCCGCGCTGGGTGTACTCCTGCTGAGGCCGCTCACGTCGTTCACCTCGGTCGCCGCGGTCGCCTCGCCCGCCGCGCTCGCCGCGTTCGCCGCGTTCGCCGCGCCGCTCGCCGTGGCGTTCGCCAGGCTGCCGCCCGCCGCGGTCGCCACCGCGGTCGCCGCCGCGGTCGCCGCCGCGCCCGCCGCGCTCGCCTTCAGGCCTCGGCGCCTGTCCAGGCTGCGGAACCTGCGGCTGGCTTTGTCCGGCCTGTTGCCCCTGACCGGCCTGCTGACCGCGCTCGCCCCCGCCGCCGCGTCCGCCGCGTCCGCGGCGACGCCTGCGGCCGCGCCCCTGTCCCTGTCCTTGGACTCCTCGGTCGCCGGGCGCGCCGGGCGCCTGGGGCGCCGCCGCCTGCGCGGCAGAGGCCCCTTCGACGGGAAGCCCCGTCGCGGGCGCCGCGCCCGCGGGCATGGCCGCGGGCGTCTCCTCGGGGCCCTCATCATCGCCGTCATCGAAGTCCTCGCCGGCCGCCGCGGCCGAAGCAGGCTGTTCGATATCCCGTTCGGGCGCCGCCTCCGGACGCGGATATTCCTCGGAACGCTCAGGCTGACGCGCTTCCGGGGCTTGGACGGCGGCCGGCGCCTGGACCTTAGGGGCCTCCGGGCTGGGAATCTCGGGAATGCCGGCTTGCGGCGCTTCCTGCAGATCTTTGTTGTCGGTGGACATCATGTCTCCTTGAGCAATGGGTTTAGACAAACGTCTAAAGCAGCGAATACCGGCGCGCGTACACGTTGGCCACGATCCCCAGGGCGCCGAGCGTGATCATCAAGCTCGAGCCTCCGTAGGAGATCAAAGGCAGCGGGATGCCGGCTACCGGCATGAGCCCGAGGCACATGCCGGCGTTGAGCGACAGATTGAAAGCGAACATCGCGGCGATGCCGCAGCAGACCAGGAAGCCGTAGCGGTCTCGCGCCAAGCGCGCCGCCGTGATGATGCGCCAGATCAGCAGCATGTAGAGCCCCAGCACCGACAGAGCGCCCCAGAAGCCCATCTCCTCGCCCACCACGGCATAGATGAAATCGGTGTGCCTCTCGGGCAAGAACCCAAGCTGGCCCTGGGTGCCGGAGAAGAGCCCCTTGCCCCAAAGGCCGCCCGAGCCGATGGCGATCTGGGCCTGGTGGACGTTGTAGGAGGCGCCTTGGATGTCGGATTGCGGAGCGACATAGGCCACGAAGCGGTTGCGCTGGTAGCCCTTGAGGTGACGATTGATCACGATGCCCGATAAGAGGCCCCCGCTGAGGATGAGGGGCAGGATCAGGAAATAAAGAGGCCGGGCGTTGAGCCTCATCATGATGGACAGCCGCCAGGCGCCCAGGCCGGTGAGCGTGAACAGGGCGATGGCAACGACCGTGCCGACGCCCATGCGCGAGGTCTGCAGCACGAGCCACGGCCAGGTGCCCGCGGCCGCTCCCGGGTAGCGCACTTGGCAGTAGGTGAAGATCAGCGGCACGGCGGCGGCGATGAAGCAATAGCCGAAGACGGTGACGAGGTGCCAGAGGTCGGCGCCGGCGCAGAAAAGCATGGCCACGATGACGGGGAAGAAGGTCACCGTCGAGCCCATGTCCGGCTGCTTCATGATCAGCGCCATGACCGGGCCGGCGATAGCCAAAGCCCACAAGACCGTGGAGAAGTCCGCGGTCTTGCGCGCCCGCCGGTCCAGGAAGTTGGCCAGGACCAGGATGACGCCGATGCGCGCCAGCTCCGCCGGCTGGAAGGTCAGGAAGCCCAGATGGATCCAGGACTTCTGGCCTTTATGGACGGTGCCCACCACCAGCACGGCGGTCATCAGGATCAGCACGAAGATATAAAGGGCCTTCGCTTGGTCCTGGAAGATCTGGTAATTGAAGCCCAGGCCGACTAGGAACAGCAGGATCCCGATGAAGAGCGCGAAAAAATGCCGCTGCAGGATCGAGATATAGAGCGGCAGCGGGCTGGCGGCTGAAACCATGGCGATGGTACCCAAGACGATCAGGCCCAGCACCGCGCTCATGAAGACCCAATCGACGCGGCCTTTGGCGCCGGAGTCCGCTCGCGACGGCATCAGCGAGTCCCCCTCAGGGCCGGCAGGAGCGCGGGCCGGCTCGGCAAAAGGGGAAGGGCTGTCGCCGGTGCCGCCTTATGGTCGCTCAGGCCGTAGGCGGCCATCATCACCGCGCGCGCGATCGGCGCGGCCGCGGAAGACCCGTGACCGCCGTTCTCGACGAGGACCGCGACGGCCACCTGAGCGCTCTCGCCGGGACGCCGGGCGTAAGAGACGAACCAGGCGTGGTCGTCGCCCCCGGAATTCTGCGCGGTGCCGGTCTTGCCGAAGACCTCGAGGCCGTCTATGCGCGCCGCGACCCCGGTGCCGGAGGAGACCACCAGGCGCAAGGCGCCCTGGAGGTCGTCCCAGGTCCGCTCCTTGAGCGGCGCCTCTCCCAGTCTCTCGGGCAGCTGCTTGTACTCCGGGCGGCCGTCGGAATAGACGACCCGCTCCGTATAGTGCGGCCGCCACAGCGTGCCGCGATTGGCGATGGCCGACATCATCAGCGCCATCTGCATGGGAGTCACCAGCAGCTCACCCTGGCCGATGGAGAGGTTGACCGTGTCCCCGTCGTACCAGGGCTTGCCGCTCTTGCCTCGCGACTGCGGCCCGAACAGGTGGCCCCGCTTCTCGCCTCTCAAGGCGACCTTGGTCTCGGCGCCCAGGCCGAACATGCGGCTGTAGCGTTCGATGATGCTGCCGCCGGTCTTAAGGCCCATCCGATAGAAATAGACGTCGCAGGAGTGGGCCAGCGCCTGGAGCCAGGAGACCTTCTTGTGCCCCTTGTGGTTCCAGCAGAGGAAGATGTGGCTGCCCAGCTCGAAATAGCCGGGACAGAAGACGCTGTCCTCGGTCGTGACGCGGCCTTCGTTGAGCGCGGCGGCTCCGACGATGATCTTGAAGATCGAGCCCGGAGGATAGGCGCCGGCGATGGCAAGATTGAACTCCGGGATGTCGGAGGAGATCTTTTTCACCACCGCGGGGTCCGAGGACTGGAAATCGTTGGGGTCGAAATCGGGCGAGGAGGAAAGCGCCAGGATAGCCCCGGTGCGGGGGTCCAAGGCCACCACCGCCCCGCGCTTGCTCGTGGAATCGTGCAGGCCTTCGTCGGCGGCCTTCTGGGCGGCGGCATCGAGGGTCAGATGGACGTTGCTGCCGGGCTCCCAGGCCTTGCGCTCCAGGATGCGCTTCAAACGCCCCTGAGCGTCGACCTCCATGCGGATGCCGCCGTCGCGGCCGCGCAGCTCATCCTCGAAGACCCGCTCGAGGCCCAGCCTTCCGATGCGCGAGTCGACCCGATAGCCCTTGAGCTTGCGTTCGCGCCATTCGCGGGGGTCCATGCGGCCCATGAAGCCGAGCAGGTGGCTGCCGAAACGGCCGAAGGGATAGTAGCGCCGCGCCTCGACGATGAGGTCGACGCCCGGATAGATGGTCTTGAGCTCCGAGAGCCGGAACATCGTCTGCGGCGGCAGATTCTCGGCCAGGCGCAGCGCGCTCTCCTCGCGCACGGCCGCCTGAAGCGTATCGAAGAGCTCGCCCTCGTCCTTCTTGAGCTCCTTGGCCAATGAGCGCGCCAAGGGCTTGAGGTCATGGTGGTCCTTGCGCTTGCCGGGCAGATAGATCAGAGAGAAAGCCGCCTGATTGGTGGCCAGCGGGACGCCGTTGCGGTCGTAGATGCGGCCGCGCGGCGCCGTTTGATAGATCATCTGCGTACGGTTGCGCTCCGCGGCCAGGACATATTCGGCGTTCTCGATGATCTGGAGCTGGACGAGCCGCAAGCCCATGATCGACCCGGCCAGCGCGATGACGATCCACAGCGCGCTTATGCGCTCCTGGAGCACGGCGGACTTAGCCGCGATCACGGTTTGCCCACCAGCGCTTCCCAGAAGAGCGCGACAAAAGGGACCAAGGCGCAATTATAGAGCGGGTCGAACAAGAAAGCCTGCCAGCCGACCCATAGGAAGGTCCGCATGAAGACCAGTCCGCAAAGCCCGGTGACCAAGAAGTAGGCCCAGGTCATCAGGAAGACCACCATGGCCTGGGAGGCAAGGCTGACCACGTCGAGCTGGCGCCGCGCCGAGCCCGTGCCGTAGCCCACGAGGACCAGCGCCAGCGCGTTGGCCCCGAAGAGCTGGGCGCGCATGACGTCTAGGAACAGGCCCCAAGCGAAGCCGTAGCACATCCCGGCCACCGCGCCCAGGCGCGCGGCGACGCAGACCGTGAGCACCAAAAGGATCTGCGGGGCCAGCCCCCAGAGGCTGAGATGGGCCGACCACCACCACTGCAGGAACATGGAGACCACGAAGAGCACGGCCAGGCGCAAGATCCGGGTCATGGCGTCTTGCCTCCCTCGACCGCCGGCCTCAAGATGGCGACTTCTTTAAGGGCGGAGGCCTCGACGGCGGGATCCACCTCGACGGACTGGAAGGTCAAGAACGGGTCGCGCGGATTGACCCGCGAGACTTTGCCGATGAGGATGTCGCCCGGGAAGGTGGCGGAGGTCGGAGAGGTATAGACATCGTCCTTGTTGGAGAGCGCGGCCTCGGAATGGAGATAGTTCATGCGCAGCACCGCGCCCCCCTGCCCCTGGATGAGGCCCTCGAGGGTCGTCGAGGACAGATACGCGGCCGCGGAAGACAGCTCATCGGTCAGGAGCAGGACCACGGAAGATTTGGCGCGGACCTCCACGATGCGCCCGACTGCGACCAGCGTGTCGCCGCGCTGGCCGAGGACGGGGCTGTTGACCAGCACCCCCTGCTCGGCGCCGGCGTCGACCATGAGGCTGCGGTACCAATGCAGGGGATCGCGCTCCATGACGCGCGCCCAGAGCGCGCCGCGCACGCCGGGGACCTTGAGCCCCATGGCCTGGGAAAGCCGCTTGTTCTCGATGCGCAGCGCCTCGATCTCGGCTTTCAGAAGAGCCGCCTTGCGGACCTCGGTCTGGAATTCCCGGTTCTCGATATCGGCGAGGATGAGGCTGACGGTGCGCGCCGGGAGGTTGGCAAGGCGCGCCACGCCCTGGGCCCCATGATAGGCCACGGGATCCAGGACGTAGACGAGGCAGGCTTTGAACGACCGCACCGGGCCTGTCAACGGAAGCGACAGAAGGACCAGCGAGATCGCTGAAAAAGCCGCTAAAAAATAGTTAGCTACGCGAGTTTCGCGATACATGAGCGACCGCAGAGGCGGTCTTAAGCCGCTATCCCTCTTAAGGGAGCGGCGCCGTCAAGTTACGAGGGGAATCAGCGACCGCGGAAACGATAGGACGTGACGAAGTCGGGGCGCCGGTCCGTGATATGGTCCAGCTCCTCGAGGAACTTCCCCGTGCCCATCGCAACGCAACTGAGCGGGTCCGCGGCGCGGTGCACCGGCAGCTCGGTTTCCTGCCGGATGAGGTCTGGAAGACCTCTCAGCAGCGAGCCCCCACCCGCCAACATGATCCCACGGTCCACCAAATCCGCAGCCAATTCCGCCGGAGTCTCCTCAAGCGTATTCTTGATCACGTCCAAGATGAGCTGCACCGGCTCCATCAGCGACTGGCGCACCTCTTCCGACGTGATCAGCACGGTCTTAGGCAAGCCGGTGGCCTGGTCCCGGCCCTTGACTTCCATCGTCTTCTCTTCCTTCAGCGGGAAGACCGAGCCGATCTGGATCTTGACGTCTTCCGAGGTCGTCTCGCCGATGAGGAGGTTGTACTTGCGCCTGAAATGCATCATCACGGCTTCGTCCATCTCATCGCCCGCGATGTCGAGCGATTTGGAGACCACGAGCCCCCCCAGCGAGATCACCGCGGCCTCGGTGGTGCCGCCGCCGATGTCGACGATGAAGTTGCCGTGCGGCTCGGAGATCGGAAGGTCGGCTCCGATGGCGGCCGCCATCGGCTCCTCGATGAGGTACACCTCGCGGGCGCCGGCCTGCTCGGCCGATTCCTGCACGGCGCGCCGCTCGACTTCCGTGATGCCCGACGGGATGCCGATGACGATCCGCGGGTGCAAGAGCGAGCGCCGGTTGTGCACCTTGCGGATGAAATACTTGATCATCTCCTGGGTCACTTCGAAGTCGGCGATGACGCCGTTCTTGAGCGGCCGCACCGCGATGATCGAAGACGGCGTGCGGCCCAGCATCCTCTTGGCCTCGGCCCCGATCGCCAGGACCTTGCGGGTCTCGCGGTCGATGGC
>CAZEAE010000034.1:0-35223 GCA_964510095.1 uncultured Elusimicrobia bacterium
CGCTTGAATACCGGGAATAACGCAAGGCCTGACCCCTATTAGGTGTAGATCTCGAGGTGGGCATGCAGGCCGGCTTGGCGGCCGCGACGGACGGCGCGGTCGAAGAGGGCCTCGGCTTGGGCGGTGCGCCCCAGCGCATGCAGCACGGCGGCCAGGGAATGCTCGCTCAAAACCTCGCCGCGCCGCTCGTCGAAGGCCGCAAAACCCGCCAGCGCCAGGCGAAAACGCTTCTCCGCGGATTTGAGTTCCCCCCGCCGCAGGTGCACCTGCCCCAGCCCCCAATCCACGTAGGCCAGATCGACAGCGTCACCCAGGGAGGAGTACAGCTTATGCGCGAGGTTATAATGCCGTTCAGCCAGGGACCAGAGGCACTTCTGGCGAAGGACGTTGGCCAAGCCGCAGTGAGCATAGGCCTTCCCGAAGACGTCGTCGGTCCGCGCAAGGCGCCGCGAGGCCTCGGCGTAGCTGGCGCGCGCGCGATCGAAGCTCCCTTGGATCCGCAGGACCCCCCCCAGCCCGAAGAGGGCATAGGCCATGCCGGCCGCATCGCCGCCGCGGCGCGCGCAGGCCAGGCTGGCCGAGAAATCCCGCCGCGAGCCCTCGAGGTCGCCCGAGAAGCGCCGCGCCCCGCCTAACGCCCATAGGACGAAACCGGCGGCCGACCAATCACGCTCCGCCCGGAACCGATCCAAGAGCCTGCTCAGCTTGCCGATGCTTCTAGGATATAGGCCCGCCGCGCGGTCGATGAGCGCATCCTCGAGTTCGAAGCGCTCGGAGTACGAGGACAACCCGCGGGTGCGCATCAAAGAGCGTCCACGCGCCCATAGGCGCCGCGCCGGCTTCACGGCACCCAAGCTGCGGTGCACGCTGGCCAAGGCCAAGCAGCAATCCAGCCAAAGAGCCCGATCGGCGGCGGGCGGACGCGCCAGGAGCTTTCGGTAGACCTCGGAAGCCTTCGCGAAGTAGCCTTGGGCCCTCAGCGCCTCGGCGCGCAAAAAATCACGCTCTGGGCGGATGAGTGCCGGCGCCCCGCCGAGCAGGCGCAGGGCCGCCTTAGGCCTGCCCATGTCCAAAAGCTCCTTTGCACGGCCTAGGTTCTCAGCGGGATCCATCCTTTGATTATACAACACGAGACGCCGCGCAAGACGTCCGTTATTGAAATCGAGTCTCAATAGTGGTATGCTAGACCCGTTATGACACTCGATGCCGCCTTGTTCGAGACCCCAGTCCTCATCACGGGCTTCGACCGCCTCAGCGTCTCCGACCTCGAGCGGCTCTCCGCCCACGGCATCGACGAAGGGGCGATCGTCATCAAGATCATGCGCACGCCGCTGCAGGATCCCATCGAATGCCAGGTCGGCCCCCAGCTGCTGGCTCTCGACGCCTGGCTGCTCCGCCGCATCATGGTTTCCCCGCAATGACCCCCCCTGTCCTCGCCTTGGCGGGCCGGCCCAACACCGGCAAGACCACCCTTTTCAACTCCTTGACCGGCCTGCGCCAGCGCGTCGCCAACTTCGCGGGCTGCACCGTCGAAAAGGCCGTCGGCGCTTATGACGTCGGTTCGCAGACCTATGAGCTCGTCGACCTGCCCGGGACCTTTTCCATCCTGGCCGAGACCCAGGACGAACAAGTCTCCTTCGACTTCCTCTCGGAGGTGGCCGCGGCCGGACGCCCGCTGAGAGTGTTATGCGTGGCCGAGGCCAGCAACCTCGTCAACGACCTGGCCTTGGCGCTGAGCCTGAAGGCCTGCGGTTATCACGTCGGGCTGATCGTCAACATGATCGACGAGGCCGAGCTCAACGGCATCAGGATCGACGCCGCACGGCTGGCCCGCGAAGCCGCCATGCCCGTAGCCCTGGTCTCCGCGCGCCATGGGCGCGGGCTGGACCGCTTGGAGGCATTGCTCCAAACCCGAGAAGGCTCAGGCGCAGCGCCTATGGACCTGCGCGACGCGCCCCGTCAGCTGCTGCGCCAGACCCATCGCGACGCGCAGGCCGCCGCGCGGCGCGCCTGCGCCGCCGCCGTCACCGGCCTGGGCGCCGGCCGCCTCAACACCATCGCCCGCTCCATCAAGCTCGACCACACGCTCTTCCATCCGGCGGCGGGGCCCCTCATCCTGACGACGATCATGTTCCTCGTCTTCCAGTCGCTCTTCACCTGGGCCCACCCCGTCATGGACGCGATCTCTTCAGGACTGGCGGCATTTTCCAACGGCCTTCGTCCGCTGATCCCCTGGCCCCTGCTCGCCAGCTTCCTCTGCGACGGCGCCATCGCCGGGATATCGGCGGTGGCCGTCTTCGTCCCGCAGATCGCCATCCTCTTCACCATGATAGGCTTCCTGGAGCAGAGCGGGTACCTGCCTCGCGCCGGCGCTATGGTCGACCGGGCGTTGCGGCCCTTCGGCTTGGACGGCAAGGTCTTCATCCCGTTTTTGTCCAGCTTCGCATGCGCCATCCCCGGCATCATGGCGACGCGGACGATCCCCAACGAGAAGCGCCGCTTGACCGCGCTGCTGCTCTGCCCCTTGATGACCTGTTCGGCGCGTCTGCCGGTCTACACGCTGATCATCGCCGCCTTCGTCCCCCTGTCATTCAAGCCTTGGGGCTTCAGCGGCCAAGGCGTCGTCATGGCCGGCATGTACGTCTTCGGGATCGTCATGGCTCTGCTCCTGGCGCTGGGCCTGCGCGCCACCTCCCTCTATGAGCCGCACCCGTCCCCCATCACGGTGCTGCCCCCCTATCGCCTCCCCATGCCCCGGGAGCTGGGCCGCTACGTCTGGACCCGGGTCTGGCATTTCCTCAACCGCGCCGGGCGCGTCATCTTCATCCTGAGCATCGTCCTCTGGTGCCTGTCCTTCTTCCCGCGCGCACCGGAAGGGTCCTCGGCGGCTTTTCAGCTGGAGAACAGCGTGCTCGGCCGGGCGGGCAAAGCCGTCGAGCCATTGTTCTCCCCGATCGGCTACGACTGGCGCCTTTCGGTGGCCGTGATCTCCTCCTTGGCCGCGCGGGAGGTTTTCGTGGGAACGCTGGGGACGCTCTTCGCCCTGGGCCAAGAGGCGGGTGCCTCGGAAGGCCTCATCGAGGCGCTTCGGCGGGACCCGCGCTACGGCCTGGCCACGGCCGTCAGCCTGCTGCTTTTCTTCGCGGTGGCCATCCAATGCATCTCCACGGTCGCCATCGTGCGGCGCGAGACGGGCGGGTGGAAGTGGCCGGCCGTCCAGTTCGCCGGATTCTTCGCGCTGGCCTATGGGCTGGCCTGGGCGGGCTACCATCTGACCAAAGCGATAGTCGGTTAAGGCGCCAGCAATTCGTCGTACGCTTTGAGCAGCAGCCCTGAAGCCGCCGGCCCGATGGAATTGGTCTCCTCGTAGTGGGTGCCCGGCATGCGCGGCTCCATGGAACGGCTGGGCCGGGCCTGAAAATCATAATCCGGCATAAGATAGCCGACCTCATCGTTGGCCAGGCCCACCAGCACGCCGACATCCGCCTTGATCTTATCCCTGAGATACGGCCCCTTGGGGGCCGCGGTTAGCCTCGGCGGATTCGGGTTCGTCGGGCGGGTCAGGTCGTGACCGAAACGGTAGCGGCCGTCGTAGCCGCCGATGGCCAGCTCCGGGAACAGCTCGCCGGGGATCCCGAGGAACTCCAGCGCGCCGACGCGCACGTGCGAGACCTCGGTTTCCACCCAAGGGCGCAGGCGCTCGGCGAGAGGGAAGAAGAACAGGTGGCGCAAAGCCAGCCCCCAGCGCGCCCCTCGCCCCACGATGCGGCCGTCGCGGTCGAAGATCCGGTGCCCGAAGGCCAGATTGGGAAGGAACAGCAAATAGCGCGAATTCTGGACGGGCAGCCGCACCGTCTTGGTCTTGAAGGCGATCGCGGCGCGGCTTACCCTTGGAGCGTCCTTGAGCGCGCCGAGCGCGGCGTCGGCCACCGCCTCGCCGATGCGCTTCATCTCTCCGTATTCCTCCGCGACCGACAGGCCGTCGGCGATGTCGGGAGTCATGAGTCCGCCGATGATCCCGGTCTGGAAGATGCAAGCCCCGCCGGTCTGGTCTTCGATCTTGGCGCAAAGCGCTCCCGGATAGTCGGCGCTGATCAAAAGGTTCTTCCGGCCGATGACCTCCGGATGGCAGGACCAGCGCACGAGCGTGCCGATCACGGCGCCGCCGGCCTTGGCCCTCACCTGCACGGCGTCGAGCTCGGGATCTATGACGACGGGGTCGCGGCTGTCGGCGCACAGCCCGCGCGGGTCGAGGTCGCGCCGGACGGCGGACATCTCGGCTTCCTTGAGCTCTGCCGCCAGCCCTTGGACCAGGCCTACGAGCGCGTCGAGGGTGCGCTGCCGGTAGCTTTCGTTGACCCCCGAAACCGCCGGCCAGCGGCCCCAAAGCCCGCTGGTGTCTGGTCCCGAATGGGTGTGGGTGGCCGACAGGAAGAGGTATTTTTTGACCCCGTCCCAGCCCAAGCGGCGCCGGACCTCGGCGACATCCTCGCGGAAGATCCCGACGGCGTCGACCACGGCGAAGGCGACGGTCCGCTCGCCGTCGGAGAGGACCAGCGCGCGCGCGTAAAGCGGGTCATGGACGCCGGCGGGCCGGCGGCCCATGGCGCCGAAGCCGGCCAGCCAGGTCCGCTCGTTCTTGAGGTCCGGTGTGATGTCGACCTTGCCAGCCGCGGCGTATAGTTTCCCTTCCGCGGCTGGTGCCGGGGCGGCCGTGTGCCCCGGCGCCGCAGCAAAGAATAGGGAAAGCACTACGCCCGCCGCGGCTCTCACTGCGTCGACATCACCTTTTCGATCTTTTTGAAGAGCCGAGCGGAGTCGAACGGTTTGAAGATGTAGTCGTTGGCTCCGTTCTGGAAGGCCAGCTCCACGTCGCTGTTGCGGTTGAGGCCGGTGATCATGATGATGCGGATGTCTTTGGTCTTCGGGTCGCTCTTTAAAAGCTTGCAGACATCGAAACCGCCGATCTTAGGCAGGATGATATCGAGGAGCATGAGGTCCGGATGGAGCTTGCGCGCCATCGCCACGCCCTCGGCCCCATCGCGGGCCACGCTGGCTTGATAGCCCTTGGCCGAGAGGAGGGCCTGCAGGTTCTCCGCGATCTCGAATTCGTCTTCGACGATGAGGATGCTCTCGGCCATGGCTCAGTCTAGCATACGCTCGGGGCGCGCCTCAACGCGGGACCTCCGGCAAAAAGAGGGCCAAGGAGGTGAGGCCGTCCCGCACTTCGAAGGTCAGGCGGCCACCCTGGAGCTCGATCAAGGTCTTGAGCACGCCAAGCCCCAGGCCGGTGGCGCTGAGAACGTGGTCCTGGCGCTGGAGGGCGGGATAAAAGACGTCAAGGCTGTCGCGGACCTCCGCGGCGGAGAGCCGGGGACCCCGATACTCCAGCGAGACGACGACCATGCCGGCCCGAGGCAAGGCGCTCACCTTGAGGTCTCCTCCGGATCGGAACTTCCGGCAATGGAACAGCAGGCTCGTCAGGGTTCGGATGGCGCGGTCCCGGTCGACGCGCACGTTCGGCAGGCCCTCGGCAAGCTCGAGCTCGACGGCCACGCCCGCCTGGGCGAAGCCGGTCCGCACGCCCCCGAGCGCGGCGTGGATGACGTCCTCGGCCGGGACGTCTTCGATGTGAGTGATCAAATCCCGCCGGAGCTGGAGATGGATCATGTCCCGCAGTTCCCCCACCATGCCGTTGAGGCGGCCGACCTGCTCCCTCATCATCTCCATCCATTTGAGATGCTCGTCGCCGACCTTGCCGAAGACGCCGCCGCAGAGGTTGAGGATCGTCATGTTGATGGCGGTGATCGGGGAGTTGATCTCATGGGCGGCGAAAGAGAAGAAGCGGCCCATCATCTGCGTCCGCCGGCGGAAGATCCAGATGCTGACCGCGGCGGAGACCGCGGCGCCGGCGGCGAAGCCTCCGAGGAAGACGAGCATCAGGACACGATGCGCGAAGAAGCCGCGTGCCGGGCGGAGAGCGCCACGTAGCTGTCCTCACTGCGCTTGAGGACGCCCAGCTCCTCGGCGTTGAGCTTCCGGACGACTTTGGCCGGCAAGCCCATGACGAGGCTGCGGGGCGGGATCTTCATCCCCTTGGGAACCATCGCGCCCGCCGCGATCAAGCTTTGGCGGCCGACCGAGCACTCCATCACGATGGCCCCCATGCCGATCAGGCAGCCGTCGCCGATGCGAGCGCCGTGGAGGATGACCCCGTGGCCGACCGTGACGCCTCGCCCCACGACCGCCGGGCTGCCCTCGCGGCAATGTACGACCGTCAAGTCCTGGATGTTGGAGCGCTCGCCGATCCTGATGCCGTCTACGTCGCCGCGCAGGACGCAGCCGGGCCAGACCGATGCCTGGGCCCCGATGCGGACGTCGCCGATGAGCTCGGCAGCCTCATGGATGAAGGCGCTGGGGTGCAGGCGGGGCTTATGGGAGCCGAATGTCCGTATCATAGAGGAGAGGCTACCCAGATTATGATAAACTTTGCCCTCCCAGTCAAAATGGCCCAGAACCGACACGACTTCCTCGTGCTAGGCAGCGGCATCGCCGGCCTGCTGAGCGCCCACAAGCTCGCCGCCTTGGGGACCGTCGCGCTGGTCACCAAGAAGGAGGCCGTCGAGTCCAACACGAACTACGCCCAAGGCGGCATCGCCGCCGTCGTCGGCGCGCTTGACAGCTTCGAAAGCCACGTGGCCGACACCCTGAAGGCCGGCGCCGGCCTCTGCGACGAGGCCATCGTCCGCTTGACGGTGCGGGAAGCGCCCGAACGCATCCGGGAACTGCAGTCCTTGGGAGTCCGCTTCAGCGAGAAGGAGGCCCAGATCGACCTGGGCCTGGAGGCGGGGCATTCCCAGCGGCGCATCCTGCATGCCGGAGACATCACCGGGCGCGAGATCGAACGCGCGCTGCTCGAGACCTGCCGGGCCGACCAGAACATCTCGTTCTTCGAGAACCACATCGCCGTCGATCTGATCCTGGACCGGCAAGGCCGCTGCGCCGGCGCCTATGTGATGGAGCGGGCGAGCGGGACGATCGCGCCTTTCGGCGCGGAGGCGACCGTGCTGGCCACCGGCGGGGCCGGCAAGGTCTATCTGTATACGACCAACCCCGACATCGCCACCGGCGACGGCATGGCCATGGCCTACCGGGCGGGCGCCGCGCTCGGCAACATGGAGTTCGTCCAATTCCATCCGACCTGTCTCTTTCACCCTAAAGCGAAGTCTTTCCTGCTTTCCGAAGCGCTGCGCGGCGAGGGCGGCCGGCTGCTCCTCAAGGACGGCACGCCCTTTATGGGGACGTATAGCCCGTTAAAAGAGCTCGCGCCCCGCGACATCGTCGCCCGCGCGATCGATTCGGAGATGGTACGGACGGGCCATGAGTGCGTGTATCTGGACATGACCCATAAGAGCCGGGAATACCTGACATCGCGGTTCCCCAACATCTACGAGAAAGTCAAAAGCTTCGGCATCGACATGGCCAAGGAGCCGATCCCCGTGGTCCCGGCCGCCCATTTCTTCTGCGGCGGAGTCCACGTGGACGTCCACGGGGCCACCAGCATCCCGCGTCTCTTCGCAGTCGGCGAGGCTTCCCACACCGGGCTGCACGGCGCCAACCGGCTGGCGTCGAACTCGCTTCTGGAGGGCTGCGTCTTCGCGCACCGCATCTTCCTGCATATCCGGGACCAGAAGCCGTCCTGGGAGCCCTTGAGCCGAGCCGCTCCCCCCGAATGGAACTCCGGCACGGCCGTCAAATCCGACGAAGCCGTCGTCATCGCCCAGAATTGGGACGAGATCCGCCGCACGATGTGGAACTACGTCGGCATCGTGCGCTCCGACAAGCGCCTGGAGCGCGCCCTGCGCCGGATGCAGCTGCTCAACGCCGAGATCGACCAGTATTACTGGGACTTCCTGCTGACGCCTGATTTGATCGAGCTGCGCAACATCGCCGTCATCGCCACAGCCGTCATCAAGGCCGCCATCGCCCGAAAAGAGAGCCGCGGCCTGCACTACACCCTGGACTACCCCGAGCCCGTGGAGTCCGAGCGGCACGACACGCTCCTCAGCAAGGATTCGCCGGCGGCCTGCCGCTAGCGCCTCCTCTGCGGTCCGTCGTCAACGCCCCCCCGAAGGACCTGCGTGCCTGCAGCTGGTTGTGCGCGCGGCAGAGCAGACGGATGTTGCGCGTGTCGTGCGACCGGCCGCCCAAAGCCCAGGGCACGATGTGGTCGAACTCCAGGCCGGCTTTGGCGGGACAGCGCTGTCCATCCGCGGCGGCGAACACGCATCGACCCTCGTCACGCTTCCAAACTTCATCCTTGATCCGTTGAGGGATGCGCCGGGTCTCTTCCAGGCAGCGGCTGGGCGCGCTGGCTCTCTTTAGCCGAGTCAACCGTTCGATGCGGCGCTGAGGATCCTTCCGGTCCAAAAAAGCTTCCGCCAGTTCATCTATGACTTCCTCGAGCCTCCCATGAGGGTGTTTGTGTCGCAAAAGTTCCTTGGCACGGTCGATCTTCTCCAGGAGATCTTTGCCGCCCGTGAAGCCGAAGTGGACGCGGTCCTCGGAGAGCGGCTTGATGATGGCGCGCGCCTCGAGCACCGGCGCCGGTTCGGCAGGTGCTAGGGCCGAGTCGAGGCTCCAATTGGACTCCAAGGCCGACGGCGCCGGCGGGGCTGGGACCGTCCGGATTGAGTCGGCGATGTCGGGGCGAGGAGCTAAAGATGCTACCTTGAATTCGATCTCTCTACAGCTTTTGCCCTTGGCCCACGCCAAAAGCTCCTGCCAATTGTCCTCATCTAATCGAGGGGCAAGCAGCGCGACGGCTTCCAGATGGATCTGTCCCTCGCGCAGAAGTCCAACGATCGAAGGAAACGCTCGCGCCGCTCGCGCACAATAGATTCGCCGGTAAGCAGCTCCCTCGGCGTAGCCCAAAACCTTGGTGCAGTACACGAAGGAAGAAGGTTGGCCTTCCCGAGAATGCAGACGCCGGCGGTCGAACTCCATGAGATGTTCGATGACGGCGGCGACGTCCTCATTCTCTTTGCCGACACAGGCCTTAAGCCTGGCGACCAAGTCATCGTCCGTCAACAATCGATAGTCCATTCCCCCTCCCCCAACACTTGTCACCAAAGGTACTTCATCCCTGGCACCGCGCCGCGCCCCTCACCCTTATATACGACCGACCCCCTCGAAAAGTTCCATCCAAAACCAAAATGCTATACTGTCCTCCGCCTCCCCGTCGACAAAACAATGGACAAGATCGTCATCCGCGGCGCGCGCCAGCACAACCTCAAGAACATCAGCCTGACGCTGCCCCGCGAGAAGCTCGTCGTCATCACGGGGCTTTCCGGCTCGGGGAAGTCGTCTTTGGCCTTCGATACGCTCTACGCCGAAGGCCAGCGGCGCTACGTCGAGAGCCTCTCGGCCTACGCCCGGCAGTTCCTGGAGATGATGGATAAGCCGGATGTCGACCTCATCGAGGGGCTGTCGCCGGCCATCTCCATCGAACAGCGCAACCCCAGCCGCAACCCCAGGTCCACGGTCGCCACCGTCACCGAGATCTACGACTACCTGAGACTGCTCTTCGCCCGCGTCGGCCATCCGCACTGCCCGCAATGCGGCAAGCGCATCAAGCAGCAGTCGCCGCAGGCGATCTTGAACGAAGTGCTGCGCAAGCACGACCAGCAGTCGGTGGCCATCTACTCCCCCCTCGTGCGCGGCCGCACGGGCACCTACGAGGAGCTCTTCAAGCGCCTCAAGCGCTCCGGGTTCTCCCAGGTGCGCATCAACGGCAAGAACCACGGCCTCGACGACATCCCCGCGTTGTCGCGGTACAACAAGCATACCATCGAGCTGTTCGTGGACAAGCTCAAAGCGGTCCCCGAGGAGCGCCAACGCATCGCCGACTCCCTCGACCTGGCTCTGCGTGAATCCAAGGGCTTGGTCCGAGTCGAGCCCGTCGGCAAGCCCTCCGAAGGCGCCCTGATGAGCGAGCATCATGCCTGCCCCGACTGCCAGATCAGCCTGCCGGAGCTCGAGCCCCGCCTCTTCTCCTTCAACTCCCCCTACGGCGCCTGCCCCGCCTGCGACGGCTTGGGGCTCAAGACGGAGGTCGACGAACGCCTGGTCATCCCGAACCCCAGCCTCTCCATCGAAGGCGGCGCGCTTTCGGCCTGGTCGGACCCCGTGACGACCCGGACCAACCGCTGGAAGAAGTCCTGGTCCGGCTACTACACCGAGATCCTGGAGCAGATCACCCGCCAGCACGGCATCGACATCCGGGCTCCCTGGCAGAAGCTCCCTCTCAAACACCGGCAGATCATCCTTTACGGCGGCGGGACCTATAAGCCCTCCTGGGCGAAGAATGAGCAAGAATTCGAAGGAGTGGTCAAAAACCTCGAGCGCCGCTTCGCCGAGACCGAGTCGGAATACGTCAAAGGCGCCATCACGGACCGTTTCATGCGCAAACGGACCTGCCCGACCTGCCTGGGCGCGCGCCTGAAGCCCGAAGCCCTGGCCATCAAGCTGGCCGACCGCTCGATCTCGGAGCTCGTCCGGATGCCGGTCTCCAAGGCCTTTGATTTCTTCAAGGCGCTGAGCTTGTCGGAGAGCGAACGCCTCATCGCCCGGCAGGTCCTCAAAGAGATCGTCTGCCGCCTCGAGTTCCTGATGAACGTGGGGCTGGAGTACCTCAACCTCGACCGCGCCTCCGAGACCCTGGCCGGCGGCGAGGCCCAGCGCATCCATCTGGCCACGCAGATCGGCTCGGGCCTGACCGGGGTGCTTTACGTCCTCGACGAGCCCTCCATCGGCCTGCACCCCCGCGACAACAGCCGCCTGCTGACCACCCTCAGGCGCCTGCGCGACATCGGCAACACGCTCATCGTCGTCGAGCACGATGAGGAGACCATCCGCAGCGCCGATTGGATCGTCGACATCGGTCCCGGCGCGGGCGTCCACGGCGGGCGTATCGTGGCGCAGGGCCCGCTCTCTAAGATCCTGGCCGAGCCCAGATCCTTGACCGCGCAGTACCTCAACGGGCGGATGGATGCGGTCGTGCGTCCCGGGCGGCGGGAGGCCAAAGGCAGCCTTCGGGTGCTGGGCGCCAAGCAGTTCAACCTCCAGGGCATCGACGTGGAGATCCCTCTGGGCATGTTCGTGACCGTCACGGGGGTGTCCGGCTCCGGCAAGTCGACGCTCGTCCACGAGGTGATCCACAAAGGGCTGGCCCAACGCCTCCACGGCGCCCGCGAGACGGCGGGCGCGCACAAGGACATGCAAGGCGTCGAGCAGCTCGACAAGGTCATCGTCGTCGACCAGACCCCGATCGGCCGCACCCCGCGCTCCAACCCGGCGACCTACACCGGCCTCTGGGCTCCTATCCGAGACCTTTATGCTCTGCTGCCCCAATCCCGGGCCCGGGGCTACAAACCCGGCCGGTTCTCTTTCAACGTGAAGGGCGGCCGCTGCGAGAACTGCGAGGGCGACGGCACGCTCTGCATCTCGATGCAGTTCCTTCCCGACGTCTACGTGAAGTGCGAGGAATGCAAAGGCCAGCGGTTCAACGATGAGACCTTGGCCGTGCGCTACAAAGGTAAGAACATCGCCGAACTGCTCTCCATGGACGTCGATGAAGCCCTGAGGTTCCTCTCGGCCCACTCCGCGATCAGCCGGGTCCTGCGCACGCTCCAAGAGGTGGGCTTGGGCTACATCCAGCTCGGGCAGGCCGCCACCACGCTTTCAGGCGGCGAGGCGCAAAGGGTCAAGCTGGCCGCTGAGCTCTCCCGCCGGGGCACCGGGCGCACGCTGTACATCCTTGACGAACCGACCACGGGCCTGCACTTCGCCGACGTCCACAAGCTGCTGGAGGTGCTCCACCGATTGGTCTCCTCCGGCAACACCGTTCTGGTCATCGAGCACAACATGGACGTGATAAAATCCTCGGATTGGCTCATCGACCTCGGGCCGGAGGGCGGCGACAAGGGCGGCAGGCTTGTGGCTGAAGGCCGGCCTGAGGAGGTCGCCCGGCAGCCGGCCTCCCATACGGGCCGCTACCTCAAGGAAGCCCTCCTTGAGACTACTCGCGCAAGCTTTTGAAGGACTTCATCGGAGCGAAGGCAGAGCCTTTCTCCGGCTTGTCCTTCTTGCTCGAGGGCGCCGCCCGCGCCATGGCCTGAACGGCCGCCACCTTCTTGCGGTGCTCCGGCTTGGCCAGCCAAGCCCGCCAGGCATCCTCGAACTTCTCCACGTTCGAGTAGCGATAGACCAGCCAGAGGCTCTCCTTGAGCTCCTTGCCGTCGCGCAGCCGGCCGCAAAAGTCTTTGAACTGGAGCCGGGAATGGGTCCTGAGCAGAAAATGGACGACCGAGTAAGCCTGGATATACCAGATGCCGACGCTGTCCTTGTTGTGCAGATCCTTGGTGGGGGTGATCCTTAGAAAGTCCTCCATGGGAAGGAAGGTCGCCGGGTCCTGGAAGGCCATCGCCCCGTACCAGTCGCCGCGTTCGGGCTGCTCGGGCGTCTCCGCCTCCTCCAGCATGGCCAGGCCCTCGTTGAGCCAGGCCGGAGGGGTTTTCCCGTTCTCTTGCCAATAGCCCTGGAAGAGCAGATGCGTCGTCTCGTGGCTGATGACCTCCAGGAGCTTGCGGCGATCCTCCATGTCCATCACGGCCACCGCCTTCTTTTCAAAGATCGCCACGCCGTTGGACCATGACGGCGGCTTGAACTCGCCGGCCAGGTAGGAAGCCTGGTCCTTGTAGAGGTAGACCTTGAGCCTCTCCTTGGCCATGCCCGGAGAGAACATCGACAGGTCCCTCCGGAGCTTGTTATGCATCCGTTCCAGGTTCAACACGAACCCTGGCGGCATCCAAGGCATCTCATGGGAGGCCTGGAAATGGGGAGAGAGCGTCTCATGCCAAGCCCAATCCGCCGCCAGGCCGTCCCCCGCCAGTGCAAAAAGCGCCATCACTGCGACACGGGAGACCATTTAAAGCAGTCTAACAGATAAACGCGTTGTTTTCCAGACGGGATTTTGGTAAAATGACTCCGTTATCTCGACCCCCAGCCGCACGGAGACATAATGGCCACGATGAGGACCTTGTTCCTGAACCCCCCGTCTTATTCCGGTTTTGACGGAGGCGCGGGAGCCCGTTATCAGGCCCGTCGGGAGATCAAATCGTTCTGGTACCCCACCTGGCTGGCCCAGCCGGCCGCCCTCATCCCCAATTCCAAGCTCATCGATGCCCCCGCCGACGACCTCAACCTGGAGCAGGTCCTCCAGATGGCCAAAGGCTTCGAACTCTGCATCTTCCATACCTCGACCCCGTCGTTCGATAACGACGTCAAGGTGGCCGAGACCCTCAAAGAGTCCTATCCGGACATGAGGATCGGATTCGTGGGGGCCCATGTGGCCGTCCTGCCCGAGGAATCCCTCAAAGCCAGCGCCGCCGTGGATTTCGTCGCCCGCGAGGAGTTCGATTACACGCTACTCGAAGTCGCCGAAGGCCGCCCCTACGCCGAGATCGCCGGCATCAGCTACCGCGAAGGCTCCGAGTTCAAGCATAATCCGGACCGCCGCCTCATCGGCGACATGGACGCTCTCCCCAGTGTTCTAGACGTCTATAAGAGAGACCTTAAAGTCGAGAATTACTACATCGGCTACCTCCAGCACCCCTACATGTCCTACTACACGGGCCGCGGCTGCCCGGCGCGCTGCACCTTCTGCCTCTGGCCGCAGACGGTGGGCGGCCACGTCTACCGCACCCGCAGCGCGGACGCCGTCGTCGCCGAGATGGCCCGCGCCAAGGAGCTCTTTCCCCAGGTCAAGGAGTTCTTCTTCGACGATGACACCTTCACCGCCGACCTCCCCCGCGCCGCCGCCATCGCCAAGGGCCTGGGCAAGCTGGGCATCACCTGGTCCTGCAACAGCCGGGCCAACGTCCCTTACGAGTACCTCAAGACCTTCAAGGAGAACGGCTTGCGCCTGCTCCTGGTCGGCTACGAGTCCGGCAACCAGCAGATCCTCAACAACATCAAGAAGGGTATCAGGCTTGATATCGCCAAGGAGTTCACCAAGAACTGCCGCAAGCTCGGCATCATCATCCACGGGACCTTCATCCTCGGCCTGCCCGGCGAGAACCATGAGACCATCGAGGAGTCGATCAAGTTCGCCTGCGCCCTCGATGTCGAGACCATCCAGGTATCCTTGGCCGCCCCCTACCCGGGCACGGAGCTCTACCGCCAAGCCATGGCCAACAAATGGTATGACGCCAATACCCTGGTACGCAACGACGGCACTCAATCGTGCACGATCGAGTACCCGGGCCTCTCTTCCGCCCAGATCCAGGCCGGCGTCAAGCGCTTCTACTCCAAGTTCTACGCCCGGCCCAGGCCGATCTTCCGGATGCTCGTCAGCATGGCCAAGGACCCGGCGGAGCGCCGCCGTCGCCTGCGCGAAGGCAAGGAGTTCTTGAGCTACCTCAGCGGCCGCACGGACGCTCCCGAGTCCCGGACGAAGGCGCCCGCGCCCAAGGAAAAGGTCGTCGCCTAGGATCCATCGTGGACTGGGAGATCCTCGGGCTCTTCTCGCTGGTGGCCTTCGTCTTGGGCAAGTCGGCTTTGCTCCTGGCGGCCCAGGCCTGCGCGGTCTTCTCCACGCTCTTCTCCTTCGTGGCCGCCGCCGCCGCGTTTCGGATGCTGGGCCGCAGGGGCCCGACGGGCTACCCTTTACCGCCCGTCACGATCCTCAAGCCCCTTAAGGGCGAGGATCGCGAGCTTTACGCGAACCTGGCGAGCTTCTGCGTCCAGGACTATCCGTCGTTCCAGATCCTCTTCGCCGTCTCCAGCCCCGACGATCCCGCCCTCGGCGTGATCGCCCGTCTGCGGGATGCGTTCCCCTCCTGCGATATCGAAGTCGTCGTTTCCTCCCACCGCATCGGCTGGAACCCCAAGATCAACAACATCGCCAACGCTTATCCCTACGCGAAGCATCAGCTGCTCCTTCTTTCCGACTCCGACATCCGGGTGGCCCCGGACTTCCTGCGCCGCGCCGTCGCGCCCTTCCGCGACCCGAAGGTGGGGCTTGCCAGCTGCTTCTACCGCTCCTCGGTCCCTTCGGATCTATGGGGCATCATGGAGGCCCATTCGGTCAATGCCCAGTTCCTGCCGCAGGCCCTGGCCGCCGGCGCCTTCGGCATGCGCTTCGCGATGGGGGCCGCCATCCTGGTGCGCCGCGAGGTCTTCGACGCCACCGGGGGCTTCCGCAACCTCGCCGACCATCTGGCCGACGATTTCGCCCTGGGCGCCTCCGTCGCGGAGGCAGGCTATCGCGTAGAGTTCTGCGAGGTCATGGTCGAGTCCGTCCCCGACATCTCCAGCGCCGCGGCCTTGCTGAAGCACCAGACGAGATGGTCGCGCACGATCCGCATCTGCAACCCGGCCGGCTACTGCGGGTCCGTCCTGCTCCATGGCTTCTCCCTTTCGACGGCCAGCCTCGCCTTCTTCGGTTGGGACGCTCGTCTGGCCGCCCTTATGCTGAGCCTTTGGGGCGTGAAGGCTTTGGCGACCTGGAGCGTCTCTCGCGCCGGCGGCGCAAGGATGCCGCTGCTCCCCCTGCTCCTGCTACCGCTGAGCGAATGGCTGGCTTTCGCGGCCTGGCTTTCCGGCTTCCGCTCCAATGAAGTGCTCTGGCGCGGCCAGCTCTATACGATCCATTCCCGCGGGCGCCTAGTCCCGGCCCGGGGCCCCCTCGACGTGGCGACGGCCGCTACGGTCGAGCCTTAACGGCCTGAAGAACCTCCAGCGCCTCATCCTGGCGGCCGGCTTGGCCACCCTCCTCTACCTCCTGTGGAGGTTCGACCCCCGGCAGGTCTGGCTGGAGATCTCCCAGGTCGGGCTGGGGATGCTCTTGATCGTGCCCTTCCAGATCTTCGACCATATGCTCAACGCCCTTGGCTGGCGCTTCTGCTTCAGCGCCGAGGACGCTCCCGATGTCCCTTTCTGGCGGCTGGTCTACGTCCGCATCGCCGGCGACGGCGTCAATTACCTGACTCCCAGCGGCACAATCGCCGGCGAGCTGATCCGGCCGGGCTTGCTGGGGCCGGTGAAATCCGACGAGGTCAAGAATTCCAGCGTCGCCGTGGCCAAATTCGCCCAGGCGCTGGGTCAGGCGCTCTTCATCCTGCTCGGCATGGTCTTCGTCCTCCAGGGCCAGCTAGACCTGCTCCAAGGAAGACAGAGAATCCTGGGCTACGCCGGCACCGTCACGGTCATCTTCTTCGTCAGCTTGACGATGGTCCTGCTGACTCGCCGGCGTGCCGACGGAACCTTCTATTGGCCGCTCAAGGGCAACCCGGGAGCGATGAGGGCTCGGATGAGGGATTACCTCGATATGCACCCCGGGCGCTTCGCCCTGGCCACGGCCTGCTTCGTGCTGGGTTATGCCTGGGGCGCCGCCGAGGTGATGCTGATCTGCCACTTCCTGGGCCATCCCCTGCCCCTCGTCACCTGCTTGGCCGTGGAGACGCTCTCCAACGTCGTGGACTCCCTCATGTTCATGGTTCCCGCGAAGCTCGGGACTCAGGAAGCTGGAAAGACGGCGATCTTCGCGGGGCTAGGGCTGCCCGCCAGCCAGGGTCTGGCGCTAGGCATCATCCGTCACACCCGTGAGCTTATATGGGCCGGCGCCGGCTTCATCATGTACGCGGTCCATCAACGTCGGCGGTATCCACCTCCACCAAGCGGACCCCCTCCTGAGCCAGGGTCTGCCTCAAGCGAGGACTCAGCAGCGTCCCAAGCTCGGTGACCGTATGATGGGTCGCCGTCGGGCGCAGGCTGACGGCCGAGGCGGGGTCGCTGGACGGGTGGAAATAGATCTCGCTGACCCCTTCCGGCAGCCGGCGCACCAGCCAGAGCATATAATCCTCCGTCATCATCCCCGAATGCAGCAAGCCCCAGGCGGGCGGCGCGCTCAAGCCGGCCGCCGAGCCCTTTAGCGCGCGCCCGAGCGCCCCGAAGACGCCGCCGACCGCAAGACGCCCCGCCAGAGGGCTGCGGCTGACCCCGCGGACCGGCGAACCGGCCGCCTCCGAGCGCCAATAATCGGCGGTGTAGCTCAAGCTCGGCCGCAGCTCCCCCATCGGCAGGCGGATGCGCGGGATGCCGTAGCGCAAGGCCAGGCGCGCCAGCAAAGGGAAGATGACCGGGTGGACATGGATGTTGAAATGCCCGTCGACGTGGGTCGGCTTGAGGCCGAAGCTCAAGAGCTTCTCGATCTGGCGGGTGATCTCCCCTTCCAGCCGCGCGCGGTCTTGGCGTCCGAAGAAATATCTCAAGCCCCAATAGGCCGGATGGTCGGCGCAGAGCTCAAGATGCAGGCCGACGCCCAGCCCGGGATTGGCTTGAGCGAGCAGCACGGCCTCGCCCGCCGCGCCCCGATCGACCATCAAGCTGGCGTAGCGCAGCACCCCGTCTCGATAAGCCGCGCAGACCGCCTCGTTGACCGCGCTGTCGTAGCCGAAGTCGTCGGCCGTGACGATGAGCTCCCTCACGGCGGCGGAGCGACTATAAGGAGCTGGCAGCTGCCGCCGACCGTCGCGGTGTTGATGACCGGCTGGTTGCCGACGGCATTGGTGCAGGTGCAGCCGCAGCTGCCCACCACCGAGCCGGAGCAGGACCAGCCGCCCGGGATGCCGCTGGAGCAGAGGCCGTTCTGGGCCCAATACGGCAAGATCCGGGCAAAAGCGGTCTCCGCCTTCTTCTTCGTGGCCGCCCCCTCGTTGGCGCGCGAGGTGGCGGTAGCCCGGGCCAAGGACATCCGCATCAGCCCGGCGGCGATCAGCGAGACGATCACCGAGGTGATCAGGACATGGACCATGACGGAGCCTTTGGCGCTCATGGTCAATCCGCCACCGCCGTGTAATTCTTGTTCATGCCGATCTTCGTCGTGACCTTCATGTAGACCGGGTTCGGCGTGTTCGTGGTCGGAGTCGCGATGCCGACGATATAGTTCAGCTCGACGCCCGAGACGTCGTCGGCGCGCCGGAAGAACGGCGTCAGCGGGTCGATGGGGTAGAAATCCCGAGCGTAGACCTCGAAGGGAGTGGTCGTGCCGCAGGCGGCCGGCGCCGGCATCGGGCAAGCGACGCCGGCGCCGGTGAGCTCATAACGCAGCAGGGACATCGTCGCGGGCGTGCCCGCGGCCGCCACGCAATAATAGAATGAAGTGTTGTTCGAGGCCGCGTCGATGCGCGAGCCGAGGTCGCGCGAGTAGTTCGTGCACCCGCTGAGATAGGCGGTCGAAAGCCCCCCGGTGCAGGTATGAGAGGCGCCCGTGCCGGGGCAATAGAGCGAGGTGGCGTTCTCGAGCTCCATGTTCATCTTGGAAAGGCTGATCAACGTCCACCCCGTCACGCCGCCCTTGCGCGAGCCCTCCATCTGGAAGCGCACCATCTGCGAGGCCACGCCGATGACCCCGATGAGGACCAGCGATGAGATGCTCATCGAGATCACCAGCTCGATGATCGTAAAGCCCGCGCGGGAGGGCCGTCGCCTCACGGTTCCGTCCAGTTGAC
Source organism: uncultured Elusimicrobia bacterium (assembly GCA_964510095.1). Classification (GTDB taxonomy): domain Bacteria; phylum Elusimicrobiota; class Elusimicrobia; order UBA1565; family UBA9628; genus JBBTLF01. The sequence continues at coordinate 18,573 of CAZEAE010000034.1, forward strand.
CGTCACGTTCACCGAGGGGCTGGTGGTCGCCGTCAACGGCGGGTTGGCCGCCACCGTGCCCGCGACGTAGTACTCCAGCGTCGCGTTGAAGGGAGGGCCTGCGAACCAGCTCGGCAGGATGCCCGTCACCGTATGCGAGCCCGGATCCAGGGCGTAGCAGTTGAGGCAGCTCGTGTCGTTGATCGGCGGGGTGGCGGCGGCGTTGTCCATGGACCAGCGGTTGACGCCCGTATTGGGCCCGGGCAGCGAGCCCGCCGAATTGTCGGCCGTGACGAAATTGCGCAGCATCCCGGTCATCTGCCGGTTGACCTGGGTGGCCATCAGCCGCCTTTCGGCCTTGCCGCCGCTCTGCTTGGCCGTCAGGGCCACGCTGAAGACGGAGCTGACCATGATGGAGGTCAGCAGCATGGCGATGACGACCTCGACGAGCGTGTAGCCCGATTCGGCACGGCTTCTTTCAGGCATAAAGCGTCCGCCTCGGCGGCGGCTATTGCGTCGGCGTCGGCGCGCCGCCGAAGATCGCCACGCTGCCGTTGACGTCGTAACCGTAGCCCCAAGCGTTGTAAGGAGAGATCCCGGTGCCCGGCGACGCGCCGGGCCGGCGCCGGGCGCAGCCGATGATGCTGGACCCCCCGGTGCCTGAAAGGCTGCAGGCGGCTGTGCCGGTGACGTTGCCGGAGGCGGCATAGTCATAGGGTTTGGCCCCCCAATCCTGATCGGCGAGGTACTTGCACCAGACCAGATGGCAGGCGTTGGTGAAGCTGGATGTGGGGCAGGCGCCGGCGCCGCAGGACCCGCCTCCGACGGCCGGGAAAGGGCCCGTCACGTATTGGCCGGAATGGTCCAAGGCGAACATCTTGTTCGTCGTGGCGATCATGTTCATGGCGGAGGCGGCATCGTCGGCCTTGGCGGTCTCGACCGACTTGAGATAAGAAGGGATGGCGAAGGCGGCCAGGATGCCGATGATCAGGCAGACGACCATCATCTCGATGAGGGTGAAGCCCGCTCGCGGGTTTTTCCTGGTCACGTTCCTCCGGTCGCTTACTCTAAAGTGTAGCCCCGCGGCATGAGCATTGTGTGGTCGAGTTGTGGACATTTCCTGACTCCGTGCGGCTGAAGCTATTTCCCCATGTTGGACAGCTTGAAAATGGGCAAGAAGACGGCCAAAACGATGGTCCCGACCAGCCCGCCGATGCCGACGACCAGGATAGGGTCGATGATGGCGGTGAAGCGCCGGGTGAATTGGTCGATCTGCTCTTTATAGAACGCGGACAAGGTCACCAGCATGTCAGGCAGCTTCCCTGACTCCTCGCCCATGAACATCATCTCGGTCACCAGGGGGGGCAGCACGCCGGTCTTCTTGAAGGCCTGCGAGATCGATTTGCCGCTGGCCACGTCGTTCTTCACGGCCTTGAGCAGACGCTGGAAGATGGGGTTATCCCCGAAGACCCCCTCCAGCACGGAGATCGCGTTCAAGATGCTGACGCCGGACTCTATCAGCGTCGAAAGGGTCGTCAATAGGCGCTCCACCATCATGTTCTTGATGAAGTCGCCGAAGAAAGGCACGCTGAAGATCATGTTCCATTTGGTGATCTTGCCCACTTCGGTGGCCGTGTAGGCGCTCCACATGAACCAGGCGGCCACGACGACGAAGATCAGCGAGGCCAGGTGGTGGAGCAGGAGGTTCGAGACGAGGATGATCGCCTGGGTCAGCGGCGGCAGCTTGACCTGGAAGCTGGCGAAGATCTCGGCGAAGACCGGCACGATCTTGACGATGAAGAAGATCAGCACGCCGCCGGAGATCGTAGCCAGGACTCCGGGGTAGGCCAGCGCCGTGATGACTTTGCCCTGGAGCTCGGCTTGCGCCGAAAGATAGGCGCCGATCTGCTTGAGGACCTTGGGCAATTGCCCGCCCATCTCGCCGGCCTGCACGAGGGAGACCCAGAGCGTGTCGAACACCTTCGGATGCCTCTCGAGAGCCTTGTAGAGGGCCGTTCCGCTGGCCACGTCCTTGGTGACCTGCCCCAGCGCGTAGTGCAGGCCTTTCGAGGCGGAGTGTTCGCCTAGAAGCGAGAGCGCGCGCACCAACGGCACGCCGCCGTTGAGCAGGGTCGAGAGCTGTTCGGCGAAGAAGACCAGGTCCCGCAGGGCGACGCCGGCGCCTTGAGCGGCCTGCGCCTTGCCTCCGCCCGAGGTCTTAGCCGTTTTGTCGGCGGAGATGGAAAGGATGAAATAGCCCTTCCCCTGGAGGGAACTGATCGCCTCGTTCTCGTCGTTGGCGTCGAGCGCCCCCGAGGTCGTCTCCCCCTTGCTGTCTTGTACGGTGTACGCGAAGCGGCCCATTCTTTAGGAGTTTAACAGGGGTTGCGGCATTTGTCAATGCCGGCGGAGCGGTGTTTTACCTGAAAAAGGCGGCGTTATTCGCCGGTCGTCACGGACAGGACTTCCTCGATCGTGGTGAGCCCCGCCAGCACCTTTCGAAAACCGCTGGCGCGGATGTTCCACATGCCGGTACGCGCGGCCGCCTCTCGCAGCCGCTGCAGGTCGCCGCCGTATTTGTAGATGATCTCGCGCATCTCGGGCGTCATCAGGTAGACTTCGTAAATGGCCCGTCTTCCGGCATAGCCCGTACGGGCGCACTTGTCGCAGCCTTTCGGCTCGTAGAAGGTGATCAAGGACATGTCCGGAGGCTTCTCGAGCATGGCGTCGCGGATCGCCATCTCCACCTCGGCGGCCGGCGGCTGATAGGGCTTCTTGCAGGCGGGGCAGAGCATGCGCACCAGGCGCTGGGCGGCCGCCAGCGCCAAGCTGCTCGACAGCATGAAAGGCTCGATACCCAGGTCGATCAACCGGACGACCGTGGCCATGGCGTCGTTGGTGTGCAGGGTCGAGAGGACGAGATGGCCGGTCAAAGCCGCGCGCAGGCAGGTCTGGGCCGTTTCTTGATCACGAACCTCACCGACTAATATGACATCGGGGTCTTGGCGCAGGAAGGAGCGCAGCGCGGCGGCAAAAGTCAGGCCGATGGTGGCGCGCACCTGCACTTGGTTCAAGCCCTCCATCTTGATCTCGACGGGGTCCTCGATGGTCATGAAGTTCATGTCGGGGGATTTGATGGTGTTGAGCACGGAGTAGAGGGTGGTCGTTTTTCCGGAGCCGGTCGGCCCGGTCAGGAAGATCAGGCCGTGGGGATAATGGGCGGCCTTGAGGAAGTCCTCCTTCTGCCGGGGCTCGAAGCCGATCTTGTCGATGTTGAGCTCGACGGCGCCCTTGTCCAAGATACGCATGACGACCTTCTCCCCGAAGACCGTCGGGCAGATCGAGACGCGAAGGTCGATGTTGCGGTTCTGGACCTTGATCGAGAAGGTCCCGTCCTGAGGCAGGCGCCGTTCGGCGATATCCAGCTTCGACAAGATCTTAAGGCGCGACACGACCGCCAGGAAGTCCTTCTTCATGGGCGCCATGCGCTCGTAGAGGTTCCCGTCGATCCGGAAGCGCAGCGAGATCCGTTCGTCGTAGCTCTCCAGATGGATGTCCGAGGTCCTCTCGGAGACGGCCTGCTTGAGGATGGCGCTGACCATCGCGACGACTTGCGCCCCTTGGGCACCGGCGACCACCTGGTCGAGGTCCAGCCGGGCGTCGGAGGGGTCGGAGGACTCCTCGATCTCGACGGAGGTGTCGGCGCCTTCCATCGACTTCTCGATGAGGCTGGCGCCGCCGCCTTGATAGAACTCGTCGATGGCCTTGAGGATCTGGGTCTTGCTGGCCACGAAAGCCTGGATGTCCAGGCCCCCGGTCAACAGCCGGAGGTTGTCGAGCATCATGACGTTGTCGGGGTTGGCCATGGCCACGGCCAGGACCTTGTCGTCCAAGAAGAGCGGCAGGACCATATGCTCGCGAGCGTAGTTCTCTACGATGATCTTCTCGAGGCCCTGCCCGCGTTCCACCTTCAGGATCTTGTTCTCGCGCGAGGCATAAGGAATGCCCAGCTGCTTGGAAAGGGCGATGGCGATCTGATCTTCCTTCGCGAACGCCATCTTGACGATGGTCTCGCCCAGGCCGGCCTTGGCTTGGGCGGCGGCCTTGACGGCCTTGGCGAGCTGTTCCTCGGTGATGACGCCGCTGGAGACCAGGATGTCTCCAAGCTCTAGTTTCTGGTTCATGGCCATCGCAATGGGATTATAGCCGGACCCCAGGGAAAGTCAAGGGCTGGCCGCACCCTCCGTCAGTCGCTCACGATCGTAGGCGTGATGAAGATGACCAGGTCGGTGTTGGCGCGCCGGCTCGAGGTGCTGGTGAACAGCCACCCCAGCAGCGGGATGTACCCCAGGATCGGGACTTTTCGCGTGAGCTTGGTCTCGTTGGACTGCAGCAGCCCGCCCATGACCAAGGTCTGGGCGTTGCGGATGCGGACCATCGTCGAGGCCCCTCGGCTGATCGGGTCGAAGAAGCGCGCGCGCTGGGAGGAGATGCTCGACTCTTTCACGTTGGTGAAGCTGGGCTGGATCAGCATGGTGATGTAGCCTTCCTTGTTGATCTGAGGCGTCACCTTCAAGACCAAGCCGGTCTGCACGCGTTCGGCGCCCGTCGTAGTCGATGCCCCGGTCGTCCCGACGCTGCCGCTTTGGACCTGCAGTCCGACGGCCTCGTTCGACGAGATCGCGATGACGGCGCTCTTGTTGTTGAGCGTCAGGATCTTGGGCTTGCCCAGGAAGCGCGCCTCGGAGCGCGCCACCAAGGCCCGCAGCGTGATCTTGAGCGCGGTCAGGTCCAGGATGCTGGTCTGCAGGCTGCTGCCGAAGATAGTGCCGGCATTGGCCGCCGTCCCGTTGGTCGCCTCGGCCTCCTTGCCTTTGGACTCCCCCAGGCCGGAGATGACGTTGGTCACCGGGTCGAAGAACTTGGCGCTGCCTACGTCGCGCGGCATATTGAGCGGAAAGGCCGTGTCGCGGCGACCGGCGGTGAAGGAGCCGATCTCGCCGTCCTGGCCGCCCCATTCGAAGCCGAGGTCCTTGGAACGGTTGGAGTCGATCTCCACGATCTGCGCCTCGATCATGACCTGCGGCGCCTTCTTGTCGAGCTCCTGGATGATCTGCTCGACCTGCGGGAAGGTCTCCGGGATGTCGGTGACGATCAGCGCGTTGGTCCGGGGCTCGATGGCGACATGGCCGCTCTTGGACAGCACGCTCTGCAGGACATCGATGATGGCGATGCCGGTGTCGGCCTTTCCCGCCCCCCCGCCTCCGCCGGGACTCGACCCGCCGCCGGCCCCGCCGCTGCCGCCGCCTCCCGCGGAGGTCGGCGTCGCCCCGGAAGTCGCTCCAGCGGCGACTTCGACCGGGATCAGCGGGATGAAGGAGAGCGTGTAGATGCGGGTGATGACGTTCTCGACCGCCTTGGAGCGCGGCGCCACCACGTACGTGTTGCTCTTTCCGATCTGCTGGTAGGTCAGGCCCTTGATCTCCAGCAGGACCTGGAGCGCCTCTCGGACCGTGACGTTCTGCAGGAAGGCGGTGACGCGCTTGGTCTCCAGCCCCTCGGTGATGATGAAGTTGACCTTCGCCTGCGCCGAGATCGTGTCGAGGAAGGTCGCCAGCGGCGCTCCTTTGACCCGGACGGTGACGCGGGTCTCCAAAGGCGTGACCTGCCCGGTGCCGGCGGGCTTGGCTTGGCTGACGGTGCCGATCTGGACCCCTTGGACGGCGCGAACGGGCTCGGGCGATTCCGGGGCCGCGCCCGCCTCGGGCTCGGCCGGGCCGGCCTCGCCGACGGGGCCGCCGGAGCCCTGGCCTGAGGACATCTGCTGCTGGAATTGCGGGTTGGCCTCGGGTTCTCCCCTGCGCCGCTGCGCCCAGACCGGCGTCGCGGAGCCCAGCAGCGTCTGCAAGGCGAGGACCGCTGCCGCGAACTTGCGCAGAGCCTGCCTGCTTCCCGTCGCCGCCTCAGCATGATGTGTCATGGAGTCCCCCCGGAGCCTACTTGTTGACCGACTTCGTAAATCTTTGGTTCTTGAAACCGAACACGACGCCCTGGGAGGTGATCTTGAGGACCTTCACCTTGCCGACCAGGTCTCCTTCCGTCACCATCTCGCCGTTGACGATGGCTTTATTGCCGTCCATGGTCTCTACGATGCCCTGCAGGTCCACCAGCGTCCGGGGATCGGGATCCTTCGGAGGCAGTTTTTTGCGGACTTTCTTATTGGCGGCCTCCTCGATCTCCCGAAGTCGGATCTGCTCTTCCAGCAGCTTGCGTTCGATGCGCACGACGTCGTACGGTGAAAGCGTGGGGTCTCGCTGGGGCACGACGACGGCCGGCGCGGCGTCCAGGGGCGGCTCGACCGGCGCGGCCGGAGGCTGCTCCGGCGCGGGGGCCGCGGAAGGCTGCTGGGGCTCGCTGGCTTGAGCCGCCGTCTGCGCAGGCGCAGACGTCGCCGCCGCGCCGGGCAAGGGCGTGACGGCGGCGGAAGCCGGCGCCGCTGGAGACAGCCCGCCGGGCGCGACGGCGGCGGGATCGGCCGCGGCCATCGGATTGGTCAGCTTGGTCTTTGGAGCGCCTCCGCCGGCGAAAGGCGTGTCTCCCAGCCGGGTGCGGACCTTGACGTTGAGGTCGTGCTTGCGGGCGCGGTCCATCCGGGACCACCAGTTATAGAACAGGAAACCAGGGATGAGCAAGGCCAGGACCAGGATCAGCCAGCTTAGAGAGCTTCGATTGGTCGCCATCTTAATAGCGGGTCTTGGGTATCACCGTGCTCAACGTGCAGACCACCAGGTTCAGGCCGACCGGATCGGCTTTCTTGGTGAGCTGGAGCGAAGAGATATGCACCATCGGCTTGAGGCTCTCCACCCGAGCCATCCAGGCATAGAGCTCTGAGAACTTCACCGTCATCGTGATCGTGATCTCTTGGAAGATAAGGCCGTTGGACTCCGTCTCGTTGGGAGGCTGCAGCCCGTCGGCGACGATGTTCTCGGCCTTCAGCGAATCCAGGATCGCCGAGTAGAGGAAGCCGTTGCGGTCCTTGGGCGCCGGCATCAGAGCGTAGGCCGCCGTGAGCCTGAGCTTGAGCTCCTTGTATTGATCGGCGTATTTGGCCGTCGTCACGGCGACCCGGATCTTGCCGTCGAGCTTGGCGAGCTTCTTCACGGGCGGGGCATATAGGAGGTAGTAGCTTCCGAAAAGGAAGAACCCGCCCAGGACCAGGGGGCGGATGAAGCGCTGCCAGCCCTTGTCCTGCATGGTGGAGCGCACCATCATGATCTCGTCTACGAGCTGATTGCCGAGTTTGACGAAGTCGTCTTTGTCCATGTCGCTACCGCTTGGCGGTCCCCGTGATCGTAAAAGAGGTGCGCTGCTCCTGCTTCTCGGTGAAAGCCCCCGGGTCCAAGGCCGCGGCGGCGGCCGCCGAAGTCTTCTCATCCTCGGTGGCCGTCTTGGCGTTCACGGCGGGCTGCAGGTCGGTGAAATTCTTGCCGAGCACGGGAGTGTTCATCAACGCGTCCTTGAACCTGAAGGCCAGCTCCTGCTCCTGCCCGGTGGTCGGGGCGACGGCATGGCCGCCGAGGCTCATGGTGGCGCCGATCCTCTCGGTCCGATGGATGGGATTGCCGAAGAGCATGCTGTTGATCCAGACTTTCTCGGGAAGGCTGGCGACGATGTCCGTCAAAAAGCTCGTGAGCTTGGAGGTGGCCTGGCCCATGTCGCCGACCATCGCCGCCTGCTCGCCCATCAGCTTGAGCATGTTATCGACCTCGGCGCTGGCCTTGCCCGCGACCATCATCTCCATCTCCGGCTCCCGCTTATAGTTGGCCAGGTCGCGGGAGCGGTATTTAAGGAGCATGTTCTGGGTGATGCCGTAGACGCCGATGACGACCGCCAGGACCAGCGATATGATCAGGATGTCGCGCGCGACGTGCTTCTCTTCATCGGTGATGCGCCCGATGGCGCCGAGGTCGAGGGTCATGGCCGTCGGCGCCAGATGGCGCAGGGAGGAGCCGATGGCGGCATAGCCCCCCCAATCGCCGCCCTTGATGCCCAGCAGCCCGGCGGTGTCCTGCACGACGGAAGGGATGCCGGTCTCCTGGGTGAAGGCCTCCTGCCAAGCCGCCAGCACGTTGCTCGAGCCGCTGATCCGGATCTGGGGCAGCTTGCCCACGCCCAGCTGGCGCTGCGCGAAGGTGATGCAGCCGCCGAGGTCGATCTTGCGCTGGTCGGCGACGGCGGCGTCCGCCCCGAGAAAGACCTCGCGGAAGAACACGGGCAAGCCCTTGTCGGACACCAGGATGCGGACGTTGCCGCCGTCGAAATGGACCTGGGCGTAAGGCGTGTCTTGGGCCGCCTTCTCCACCGAGTGCCACATCCTCAGCACCGAACAAGGGGCCAGCTCCATGCCGGCGACCGTCAGCCCCAGCCCCTCGAGGAGGGTCTTGATGTTGGCGAGGTTCTTCTCCTGCGTGACCGCGATCAGCGCGCCTTGCCGCGCCTTGCCCGCGGCGTCGGGCGGAAGCGGGATCACCTGGTAGTCGTGGCTGAGGGAGTCGAAAGGGATCGGGATGTATTTCTTGGCCTCGAGAGGGACCGACGACTTCCAGAAGCGCCTTTCGATGGCGGGCATGGTGAAGTAGCGGAGCAGCCCGAGATGATGCGACAGGGTCACCATGACCGTCTTGCTGTTCCAGCGGACCTGGGACATGGACTGGCGGATGAGCGCGCCCAGCTTCGCGTTGTCCATCAAGAAATCGGTGTTGAGCGTGGAAGCCGTGCCCGGCCCCGGCGTCTTGTCGTCGCCCTTGGCCGCGTCGGGCGGCGGGACCGGGATCCGGATCAGATGGTCGACGACGAGCTTATCCTTGGCGAAATGGGTCTCGGAGATGTAAACGGTCTCCGGGCTCAGATAGAGACCGAGGCAGGAGCTAAGCTTCGGGGCCGTCTGCCCGAAGGCCAGCTGTCCGATGAGCTCGTCGATATCAGCCACTAATCGTTCCCCACGAAATAGACCTCGACCTTATAAGACGGAGTCTCCGCGACGCTGGACTTGACCTGGATCTTCTTCGGCTCGACTTGGTACTTGTTGATCAAGAGGCCGGCCACCAACTGCGCGCGGCGCTCCGCCAGCGCGGCGCCCCCGGGCTCCGCGGACTGGGCGAAGCCGACGAGCTTGAGGTGCTCGAGCGGATAATAGGCCACCGTCTCGGCCACCTTGGCCAAGACCTTCTCCCCCTCAGGGGTCATCTGATGGGAGTCCTTGTTGAAGGTGACCTCGTAATTCCCGGAAGGCTTGCTGGATTTAGCCGCCGCGGGCGGCGGGGCGGCGGGCTTCGCAGGCTCCTCGGCGGCCGCCTCGGCCTTCTCTTTTTTGGCGGGCTTCTTGGCCGCTTTCTTCCCCTTGCCGATCTCGACGCCTTTGGATTGCTTGATCAGACTCTCCGGCTTGGCGTCCTCGTCCTGGAGGTCCGCCGGCGGCGCGGCCCCCTTCCCGATCGTCACGCCCTTCGCCGCGCCGCCTGGCGCGACAGAGGCGGGGCTGCCGCCCGAGCCCGCCGTCACTGAAGAACTCTGCCCCTCATCGAGCAATTGTATCCACCGGTGCAGCGTCCTCTGCCGGTTTTTCGTGTCGGTGGCGGTCAAGAGGCATTCGTAGCGCCCGCCGGGCAGCAGCGGCCCGAAGTAGTTCTGCCTCCCGTTCCAGTATATCTGGTGGAACACGGGTCCGCCGCCCAGGACCTCCTGCAAAGGGGCCAAGTCCCCGCCCGCCGCCGCCGAAGGCTGCAGCAGTTGGAACTTCCATGAGACCAAGCCGGCCGGAGGGTCGGAGACCGAGAACTCGATGACGACGCCCTCGTTGCGATCAGGCCGGAAGGCCGCCGGGTAGACCCCCAGCGAGAGCGGCGGCCCGGCTTCCTCTCCCATCGAACTTTCCACGACCAGCCCCAGTGGCTGGTTGTAGACGAACAGCACGACGATGCCCTTGAAGTCCTGAAGGCCCTTGGGCAGTTCCACCTGGGTGCTGAGCAGATTGACCTTGACGCGGGGCGGGGCGATGCCGGCGGAGAAGAGGTGCGCGCTGATGCCCATGGTCCTGCGCATGTCAAGCACCTTGGCGTCGCCTATCGCGGTGCCCTCCGGCAGGATGACGACCTGGGTGCTGCCCAGCCCAAAGGCCATGCGGGTGAGCGCGTCAAGGAGCTTGACGGCGCCCTTCTGGAAGGCGATGCCCGAGGAGAACAAGAGGGGCGAAGGGATGCCGATAGCGCGGGGGTCGCCGTTCTCCATCATGACGACGCGCACATCTTCGATGGACCGAAGCTCCTTGAGCGCGCGCTCGACGTTGCTGCGGATCTTGGCCTTGATCTCCTTCTGCATCAGCGCCTTGTTCGCCCGCGGCAGGGGACCGTCGCTACGGGCGCTCTCCGGGGACGCGCGCGGCGCCATGGGCGCGGTGGGCAGCATCTGCCCGGGACGGGCCGGCGTCGAGGCCAGACTCTCTCCCCCGGGCTCGAAGACGACCTCGGGGCCCGTCTGGCGGGAGGGCGCGGGCGCCTCCGGCCGCCTCTGCGGCGCGGGGACTTCTTCCACGCGCGTGGCGTTGACGGGCGGCGCGGGCTTCTTGAAGTCCTTTTCGCCCGAGCTCATCCGGTGGCTGATCAGGTTGATGTACTCGTTGGCCATGGAGCGCTCGGCAGGATCTCCTTTCGTCAGGATCTCCATGAACCGGTCCATCGCCTGCATGTCGTCGCCTTTCTCATAGAATCTGATCGCATTCTTCATCGGCCGACTGAGACTCGAGCCCTGACCGGCCTCGTCTTCGATCTGAGCCCAAGCCGCGGCGGCCGCCAAGAATAAGGCGGCAGCCGCAACGATGGCTCCCTTAAAGGGTCTCATTGTATCGTAAATAGGCTCGAATGGTTAAATTTTAGTGAAAAACCATTTCTGATTTATTACAGCGCCCCAAGCGCTTTCAACCGCTCTCGCGCCTGGGCGTTCTGGGGCTCGCTCTCCAGGACGCGTTTGAAGGCGGCTACGGCCTCCGGCATGCGGCCCAGGGCCATGTACGCCGTCCCCAGGTTGTTCAAGCCGGCCACGTGGCGCGGCTCATGGACGGTCAGCCATTCCAGGTGGGGCACGGCCTCGGCGGGGCGCTTGTGGACCAGCAGCAGGCTGCCGGCAAGAAAACGAGCTTTCGCCATCTGGGGGAAATGCTCGGCCGACTTGAGCGCCAGGGCCAAGGACGCGTCAGAGTAGTCGCCTTTGGCGATGCGGCCGTCCAAGACGCGAAGGTCGGCTAGGCCGGCGAGGATGGGCGGCCTGGGGCGTCCGGACTTCTGCAGGACGGCTTGAAGGGACTGCTCGGTGGCCGTCATGTCGGGAGCCGCGGTCAGCGCCCGCACATAAGCCTTCTCGGCCGCTTCGAAATCGCCCGCCCCGGCATACAGGTAGCCCAGATTGTGCAAGAACCCCGCGTTGGCCGGGTAGAAATGGACCGCCCGCTCAAGCATCGCCGCGCACCGGGCCCGGTTGCGGGCGGGGTCGCGGAGATAAAGCGCGCTCAGGCTGTTATAGGCCTCCAGCGACAACGGGTTGATCCACCAAGACATCTCGAAATACCGGATGGCGCGCTCGACGTCCTTGCCGGGCCCGCTCAAGATGGCGCCGAGATTGTAATAGATCTCATCGTAGCCGGCGTTGGCCCGCAGCGCCTGCTGGAAGGCGGCTTCCGCCTGAGGGTGCTGCTGGGTCCGGGCATAAGAGTTTCCCAGCTCATAAAGGGCGTTGACCTCGCGCGGGCCCCAATCCCGCGAGAGCTCCAGCTGCTTGACCGCCGCCGCCATCGTCCCTTGGCGGAGCATCTTGAAGCCCGCGAAATAATGCGTCTCGCGGTTCCAGACGCGCACCCAAGTCCATGAGATATAAGCAAGCAAGAGGGATGCGCAAACAGCCGTTATTTTCCCAGCGAGCGGCGGCAAAGCCGCCGCTCGCCAACCGTCTGGTCTGGATCGGCCCGGATTGACGGTATACCCCACAACCCACCAGAACAAAAAGCCGGGGACAGCGAAATGAAGCGAGACGTTTAAAAGGTTATCGACAAGCATCCCCGCCGCCCCCGCGCAAGCCGCCAGCCTGAGATCGGCTTCTTTATCAGGAGTCTTTCTCCACTTCGCCACCGCCGTGAAGAACGTGGTCCAAAGCCAGACCAGCGCGCCGACTCCGAGCAGCCCCATCTGCGCCCAGGTCTCCATGACTTCGTTATGTCCATTATTGGCATGGGTGCGCATCGGGCGGACGAAGTCGAACATATTGAGCATGTGCCCTTGATAAAAGGGGTAAAAAAGCTCGAAATTGCCGAAACCCTTGCCGGTGATCGGGTTCTCGGCGCCCATTAGCCAGGCGCAGGTCCAGATCAGAAGACGCTGATGCCAGGGGCTGTACGGGCCCTCTTGCTTTACGGCCTGCCCAACCTCGGCCAAGCGCCCGATCACGCTCGGCGTGTAGCCGCTGGAGATCGAGCTAGACGGCCAAGCCAGCGCCATGACCAAGCAGAGCATGGCCAGAAGGCCGGCGGGCCGGGGCTGTTCCTTAGCGCCGCGGCGCAGCTCTGTGGACAGGCCGAGCATCCCCGCCGCCAGCAGGGCTCCGACCCAGGAAGAGCGCGTCATGCTGCACAGGAGCGCCGCCTCCAGAGCCAGGGCCAGCGCGCCGTAAACGATCTGGGCGCCGGGGCCCCGAGCCTGAAGGAAGAGCGCCAAGGCGAGCGGGAAGAGGACGACGTTGTAGGATGACAGGAAGTTGGGATTGCCGAAGGTCGACACCGACCGTCCTCCGTATGGATTGAGGACCGTGGGCCAGACGATCTCGAAATTGAAGAACTGCATGACGCCGTAGACGGAGGCGAGAAAGCCCACCGCCAGAGCCAGATGCAGGAAGTCGAGCGCGCGGCCGCGCCGGCAGAGCCAGAGCGCCGCCGCCAGCCCCCCCGCCCAGAGCATGCCGCCGTAGCCGTCCCAGACCTGGCCCCACACATCGGCGGACGCCGCGGGGCGGCCGCGCAGCTGAGGGAAGGCCAACCAGAGGATGCCCCAGACCAAGACGAAGGCCACCCAAGGCCCGAGCTCGACGCCGGGCTTGCCCCCGTCCTCCTGGGGACAGGAGGCGGAGAGATAGAAGGGCACCAGGCAGTTCACTCCCAGGAACAAGAAAGCCCGGGCGCCCTCGCTGCGCATCGAGGGCTGGAAGAAGGGCGCATGACCGAGATAGGCGACGCCCCAGCTCAGCAGGGCGATGAAGCAGAAGAACGCCAGCGGCGCGTCGATGGGGGTGCGGGGCAGGCGGAGAACGGGCTCCTTGCCGGAGACGCCCGAGAGCAGGTAGGCCGCCGCCGCCAGCGCCAGGGTGATGTTGAGCAGCGCGATCTGCGAGATGTAGGGGTTGCGGGTGAGGTTGGTGAAGAACAGCAGCGGGCAGACGAAATGCGCGACGACGAGCAGGGACTTCTTGGCGGACGTCATGGGCGCATAAAAGAGATAGCCGGGGAAGGGTTTCGAACCCTCAACCTATCGCTTACGAAGCGATTGCTCTACCGTTGAGCTACCCCGGCGTTGCGCTTATTCTACAACACTTTGTCGATCAGACCAACACCTGTATGCTCAGCCGCCTAGAATCCCGGGGTCAAGGCCGGGCAGCGAGTCTTAAGCCAGACGGAGAGCTGGGCATCCGTGAACCTCAGCTCATGCTCTCCATCGGCGTAGGCGAAGAGCTCCCGGTTCTTGAGCGTGCAAAGACGGCCCTGCGCGTCCCTAAAGGTGGAGGACGCGTCCGGACGGCCCGAGGGCGACTCCCCCATGCGGAAGCCCGCGTCGAGCATGAGGCCCGCATAGTCCGGGATCTCGACTCCTCCGCGCTCGGCGGAGTCGACGCGGGGAGAGACCGTGACGGAGCCGCGGTCCAGCGACTTGATCTGAGCCGTAGCCGGGTCGATGCGCGCTCGGCCGCCGTCGCTCATGACCACTGACACCGTGCCGGCGGCCTGGTCCATCTCCAGCGCCATCGCGCCGCGGCGCGGAAAGAAGTAGAACTCGCGCGCCGAGGTCAGGTTCGGGTTGCTGTCTTCTCCGTCGCCGTAGGAGCTGAACACCATGAGCATCCCGTCGCTGAAGAAGCCGTAGCTCCGATAGATGAGATGCGTCGAAGACATCGCGCCGATGGACACGTAGCACTTCCCCGAGCTGAAGCCGTCGGCGTAACCCTGGGTGTTATCCACATGAGAGGGCTCCACGCGCGGGCAAGCCATCGTCGCGGACGCCCGGAAGCGCGAGAACTCCGGACGATACCGCCGCAGCGAAGCCGAGGCGGAGAGGGGCGCGACGAGCAGGATGAGCGCGAGCAGGTTCACCATGCATCAATACTAGCAATTCAGGTTTCTTGTACAATAGCCTTGGATGCGCCCGGCACTGCTGGCCCTGATACTCGAATGAAGCCCGCCTGCCCGCTCTGCGCCGGCGGCGAGGCCTCGCCCTTGTTCGAGGATAGGGCGCGCCGCTATCATCACTGCCCCGCCTGCGATGTCCGCTTCCTGGAGCGGGCCTGCTGGATGACGCCGGAACAGGAAAAGGCGCGCTACCTGACGCACAACAACGACGTCTTGGACCCCCGGTATCAGGATTTCGTCCGCGGCCTCTACGACGAGCTGCGTTCGAAGGCGGCGCCGGGGGCGCGCGGCCTGGATTTCGGCGCGGGCACGGGGCCCGTGCTGGCCCACATGCTGGGCCAGGCCGGCTTTGACATGAAGCTCTATGACACTTACTTCCACCCGGAGCGCGACGTGCTCGAGCTGAAGTATGACTTTATCGCGGCCTCGGAGGTCGTCGAGCACATGCGCGAGCCTAAGGTGGAATTCGAGCGCCTGAAACGGCTCCTCAAGCCGGGAGGCTGGCTGGGGATCATGACTTGGCTCTGGGACGACGCCATCGACTTCGCCGGCTGGTCCTATCGCAAAGACCCGACGCATCTGGTCTTCTATTCACAGGCGTCATTGCGCTGGATCGCCCGGCGCCACGGCTTCACCGAGGTCTCATTCCCCGCCCGGCGGCTGATCCTGCTGCGCGCCTGATCAGCGAAGACGGAGGATGGCGGTAAATCCCAGGACCCAGGCGCGGTAGAGGGTCTGATAGCCGGGCGGACCCGCGCCGGAGACGCTCCGGTAGGACCCCGAGGTGCTCCAGACCTCCTCGCGCAGGGCGAGGGAAGGGCCAAGCGAAAGCGCCGGTCGGGCATGCCAGAGGGAGGCGAGGTAGTACCAGCGCTGCCAGACGGAAGTCTCCCCGAAATCCAGCGCGAAATCGGTCTCCTGCCGGACGAAGACCGTGGCGCGAGGCTTGAGCCCCTCCATCCAAAACCAAGCCAGCTCCGGCTGCGCTCGCAGGATCGTCCGCCGCTGGGAGAAGTTGCGTTCCAGCCGGACCTTCAGCGAGGCGACCCAGGAGCCTCCCGGCAGCTCCGCGCGCGGCGTAGCGTCGAGCACGAGGATGTGCTCCGGCCGGTCTATCGTATCCCGCCAACCCCAACGCCCCAGCTTGTCGCGCTCCCAGTCGTCGTCATGGCGCGCTCCATACTGCAAGCGGTAGAAAGCGCCGAGCTTGAGATGCCTTTCGACTCGGGCATAGGAGCCGAGCATCAGGGAGCGGGAGAGCCGCTGGTCAGTGTACTGCCAGCGCTCGGTCAGCTCGGCGAGCGGTTCGAGGATGCCTTTGCGGCCGAAGAGCCGTTGCGAGGCCTCGTATTCGGCCAGCCGGCCTCCCGGCGCCGGCGGCGCGGGCGCGGCGGAGGCCGCGCAGGCGCAGGCCAGGAGAAGCGCCGCGGCGGCCCAGGGCCCGCGGCGGTCAGCGATAGTCTTGGTCAAGCAGGTCGGCGTAAGCCGCCCCTAGGTCCGTCTTATCCTCGAGCGAGCCGCTCTCGGGGTCCATGTTCCAATTCAGCTTCTTGGTCCAGTCGAACTCCCGGGGCTCGCTGATGTCTCGCTCCCCCTCGATCAGGATGCCTTTGCCTTCAGGCACGAGGACACCCTTGCCGGAGGCATCGGTGGAGACCTCGACGGCGCCTTCCTTCACGCAGAGCCAGAGGTCTTTGCGCCCGCGCGTTTTGCGGCCGAAGGCGGTGAAGAACTCCGTGCCGCGCACCGCGGCCACGGAGGATTCCGTGCGGACGCGGAACTCCGCGCCGGGCAAGCGCTTGGCGATCTTGGCGAAGAGGCTGCCGAAGGAGAGCTGGGCCTGCGTATGGCGAGAGCCGGGGCCGGGAAGGGTCAAGACGATGCGGCTGGACTCGCCGAGCTTGAGCTTGGAGGAATCCCCAAGCTCCAGGAGCGCGGTGGCGCCAGCCCCGGTGGAGACGGCGTCGCCGGAGGATAGGACCGCGCCGGCTTTGCCGGATCTTTTTTGGCCCGCGGACTCGATCGTGACGGCCCCCAAGGACGAGAGCAGGCGCGCGGGCGCGGGTTCGGCGGCGCCCGCGGAGGCGGCCAAAAGCGGCAAGGACAGGGCCAGCGCGAAGATGGGCATGGGCAAGAGTGTAGCCTGTGGAGGCTCCTTTGTCAAATAGATACCATAGCTTTGTCACATTACAGTAGAAATGTCCGGTCTCCGTTCAGTAGAAATGTCCGGTTTTA
>CAZEAE010000035.1:0-34423 GCA_964510095.1 uncultured Elusimicrobia bacterium
GAGATGTCAACAGATCAATCAACCAAAGAACGTCTCAATTCTACTGGATGGGATAATGTGCGGCCGCTACACCCAAACCATCCCGCTCAAAGACCTCCGCCTCCGCTTCAAACTCTCCGCCACCGACCTCCCCGACCTCAAACCCCGCTACAACATCGCCCCCTCCCAAGAAGCCCCCGTCGTCCTTGAAGACGCCGGCCGCGCCCTCAAGCACTTCCGCTGGGGCCTCATCCCCTCCTGGGCCAAAGACCCCAAGATCGCCTACAAGATGATCAACGCCCGCTCCGAGACCGTCGCCGAGAAGCCCAGCTACAAGCGCCCCTTCACCCAGAACCGCTGCTTAGTAGTCGCGGACTCTTTCTACGAGTGGCGCAAAGACCCTTCCGGCAAGACCCCGATGCGCATCGTGCTCGAGTCTAAGGAACCCTTCGCCATGGCCGGCCTCTGGGATACCTGGAAAGATCCCAAGGGCCAAGCCCTCAACACTTTTACCATCATCACCACCCCCGCCAACGACGTCATGCGCCCCATCCACGACCGCATGCCCGCTATTCTGAGGCAAGAGGACGAAGCCCTCTGGTTGGATCCTCGCGCCACCTCGGAGCAGCTCATGGCGCTGCTGGTGCCTTCCCAGCAGGCGCTTGAGCCTTATGCCGTCTCTTCGCTGGTCAACGCTCCTGGCAACGACTTGCCGGGGTGTATCGAGGCGGCCCCGGCGGCGGCTGAGCTGCCCGGTCTTCTGTAACTGATCTCCGTCGGAGCTTCCGGCGGGATGGAACTTTTTGGGGCCCTCAATCGTATATATAGTGTGAGCCCCACTCCCGCCGGACTGCCCTCGGACTACCCGCGCTTCCTGCGCGAGTTGAAGGCCCGCATCCAGGCGGCCCGGGTCAAGGCTGTCCTTTCGGTCAACCGGGAAATGATCGCCCTCTACTGGGACCTCGGGCGGCGCGTAGTCGAGCGCCAGAAGCGCGGAGGTTGGGGCACCTCGGTGATTGAGCGGCTCTCTCGGGATATCCGTGCGGCGTTCCCAGGTATAAAGGGGTTCTCGAAGCAAAATATCTGGTATATGCGCGCATTCTACCGTGCTTGGCCTGACCTTGGTCCAATTCTCCAGGAGCCTCCTGGAGAATTGAGCGCGCCAATTTGGCAGGAGCCTCCTGCCAAATTGACAGCAGAATGCCAGGAGCCTCCTGGCAAATTGGTCGGCGCCTTTCTGCAACGCTCTATTGCAGAATTGCCTTGGTGGCACAACGTCATCCTGATCGAGAAGTTGAAATCTCCCGAGGATCGTCTCTGGTACGCCCGCCAAGCTCTACAGCACGGCTGGTCGAGCAACGTCCTTGCCCTCCATATCGGCAAGGAGTCGTCCTTGAAGACGCCGGCCGCGCCCTCAAGCACTTCCGCTGGGGCCTCATCCCCTCCTGGGCCAAAGACCCCAAGATCGCCTACAAGATGATCAACGCCCGCTCCGAGACCGTCGCCGAGAAGCCCAGCTACAAGCGCCCCTTCACCCAGAACCGCTGCTTAGTAGTCGCGGACTCTTTCTACGAGTGGCGCAAAGACCCTTCCGGCAAGACCCCGATGCGCATCGTGCTCGAGTCTAAGGAACCCTTCGCCATGGCCGGCCTCTGGGATACCTGGAAAGATCCCAAGGGCCAAGCCCTCCGGCTGGATCCTGGCGCCACCTCGGAGCAGCTCATGGCCCTGCTTGTGCCTTCCGAGCAGGTGCTCGAGCCCTATGCAGTCTCTTCTCTCGTGAACGTCCCGGCCAACGACCTGCCTGGGTGCATCGAGGCGGCTGTGGTTACTTAGCTGATTCCGACGGAAGGGGAACTTTTTGGGGGCCTCAATCGTATATATAGTGTGAGCCCCTCTCCCGCTGGACTGCCCTCGGACTACCCACGCTTCCTGCGGGAGCTGAAGGCGCGTATACAAGCAGCCCGCTTGAAGGCGGTGTTTTCCGTCAACCGAGAGATGATCGCCCTTTACTGGGACCTTGGGCGGCAGACAAAGGGTTTCTCCCGGCAGAACATCCAGCACATGCGGGCTTTTTACCGGGCGTGGTCGGAAGTCGGTCCGATTCTCCCGCAGGCTGCAGGAGAATCGGTTCCCGCAATATGCCCGCAGCCTGCGGGCATATTGGGTGCGCGCAGGGCCTCCGAGCTTTTACTGCAATTGCCTTGGTATCACAACATCGTGCTCATTGAGAAGCTGGAAACCTCATCCGATCGGCTTTGGTACGCCCGCCAGGCCCTCGCCCACGGCTGGTCCCGCAGCGTCCTTGTCCATCATATCGAGAGAAAGCTCCACAAGCGCCAAGGCAGCGCCGTCACCAACTTCCAAGCCGCCCTGTCGCCCCCGCAATCCGAATTGGTCCAGCAGGCCATCAAGGACCCCTACGTCTTCGACTTCCTGACCATCGCCGAGTACGCCCTGCGCGATTCCCATAAGCCCATGGGCGTGTCGGTTTACAAACTGTTGCCCACCACCCGCGAACTCGAGGAAGGCCTCGGGGCCAAAGGACCTAGCCGCCTCTAGGCCCTAGGGCCCTCCCCGGGTGGGTCCTCCGGCCCTAAACTCCTCTTACCCCAAGGAGGCTTATGATCCGACTCGTTCCCGTGCTGCTCGCCCTGCTCGCCGTTTCCGCCCGCGCCGACCAAGCCAAGAACGTCTTCGACGGCACCGCCCCCGCCCTTGAGTTTCCCAGGTTCGTCCCCAAAACCCCGTCCGACCTCTATTACTTCACTCCCCAGGAAGCCGCCCAGGCCCTCAAGACCTTCGGCATCAAGATCATGAAGGAGGTCGGCTTCACCTTCGACCGCAACGTCCCCGCCGACATCCAGCAGCAGATGAAGGACGACCTTGCTTTCATCAAGACCATCCAAGGCTCCGGCGCCACCCCTCTCCACAAGAAGATCTTCGGCGATGTCGACGGCCCCACCTACATAAACTTCTTCGAGACCCGGGTCTCGGCCATCGGCATGAACTCCTGCGGCGGCGGCAACGCGGTGGCCTGCGTCATCCCCTTCATGGACCCCTCCAAGATGTGGCTGACGAAGAATTTCATCAAGTTCAAGCACCCCCAGGTCTCGCGCATGATGGTCGTCTTCCATGAGTCGCGCCACACCGAGAGCCAGAACGGCAACTGGCACCATGACTCCTGCCCCACGCCCTTCAAGGATAAGGACGGCAGCGACATGAAGAGCATCTGGACCGGCGCCTTGCTCGCGGGAGAGCCCGCCTGCGACGGCACGCCCTTGGGCTCCTACGGCTCGTCGACCATCATGCTCAAGAACATCCAGCTCCATTGCGCCAACTGCACCGACAAAGTTAGAATGGATGCCGGGCTCTACGCCGACGACCAGCTCAAGCGCGTCACCGGCAAGGACGCCCGCAAGCAGATGGAAGAGGATTTCAAGACCAAGAAATGAGGACCTTCGCCCTTCTCGCCTTAAGCCTGGCCGCCACTGCCTTCGCCTGGTTCTTCCTGCCCCCGAAGCCCCAGCTCAGAGCCCTCGAGGACGTCCTCGGCAAGCGCAGCGACAACGACCCCCGCCTCGACTCCGCCTTCAACGACCTCACCGGCCGGACCAAGGAGGCCTTCCGCGCGAAATATAAAAGCCTCCCGCGCGAGGCCCTCAACGATCGCGGCACCATCGTCTACCTTTTGGGCAAGAACCTCGCGGAGGCCGCCGACTGGCAGTTCTTGATGGATGTCGCAGCCGAGCCTCCCTGCTTGAGCCTCGCCGACTGCGCCAAGCCCGCCCCCTCCGCCTCCGGCGACGACGTCACCCTGGCCTACCCCGCCCTCGTCGCCCTGAAGGCGGCCGAGAACGTCCTCAAGGAAGAGCCCGCCAACCGAGAGGCCATGGCCATCGTCCTCAGCGGCAAGCACTCCAAGTCCGCCGCCGTCGTCAACCTCGCCGCCAGCCTTCAGCCCTGAGGGCCTAGGCCGCCGGGGCCGCAGGGCCTATAGCAAAGCGCCCGGACGCTGGTAGAATAAGGGGCATGAACCTATTCCCCCTCGCCCTGCTGCTCCTCGCCCCCGCCTTCGCTCAGGTGAAGCTCTCCAGGTACGCCTGCGCCGAGGCCAAAGAGCTCCAGACCGACTTCGTGCTCAGCCTCGACAAGCGTGAGCTCGCGTTCGCCTACACCAGCTGCACCGAGGCCTCCTACACGGAGCGCACCTACACCGGGCAGGGCGGCTACGCCCTGACCCTCGTCACCACCCCCGGCTCCGACCGCTCCGAGATCCTCCTCTCCAAGGATAAGGGCTGGATCGGCAATTTCGGCTCCGCGCTCAACGCCCAGCTCGCCTCCGGCGGCTCCGTCCATCTCGGCCTGGCCGTGATCAAGGAGGCCGCCGGCCCGCTCAAGGCGGCTGCCGTCCTTCGCAGCGTCACCCCCTTGCCCACCGCCGCCTGCGACGCCGCCATGAGCAAGTACGCTCCCGGGGCTTCTTTGATGCTCCTGACGACCACCCAGGCCTTTTACTATCATGAGGATTGCGACATCTGCGCCCAGGTAGACCGCTGCGACCTCAAGACCTCCCAAGTCGGCACCCTCCTCACCGCCCACAGCATCCGCTGCGAGGACCTCGCCCCCTACGTCCGGGGACAAGTCATCGTCAAAGATTGCCGCTAGCGGCGCTGCTGGTCTTGCTGCCGTTCTGCGCTTGGGCGCAGGACGTCTCCGACCTCGAGCCTAAGGCCGCCCGGGGCGACGCCAAGGCTCAATACGAGCTGGGCGCCCTCTACTTGCGGGGCAAGGCCGTCGAGCAGAACGACCACAGGGCTTTCGAATGGTTCTCCAAGTCCGCCGAGCTCGGCTACGCCCCCGCCCAAGACCGGCTCGGCGGCATGTACCTCACCGGCCTGGCCGTGTCCAAGGACGAGGCCTTGGCCAAGCGCTGGCTGCTCAAGGCCGCTAAGCAGGGCTATGCCCGGGCTCAGCGCAACCTAGGACGCCTGCTCGAGCCTTCGGACGAGGCCCGGGCTTGGTATGAGAAAGCCGCCGCCCAAGGCGACGCCGAGTCCCAGTTCCGCCTCGGCGATCACGAGAAGGCCGCCGAGGGCGGCCACGCTGAAGCCCAGTTCGTTTTGGCCGAGAGGCTTCACGGCGAAGGATCTGTCCTGCCCGCGCTGGCGTGGCTCAGAAAGGCCGCGGGCTCCGGCTATGGCCCGGCCCAAGCCAGGCTGGCCGAGCTTTCCCAGGATCCCGCCGAGGCTTGGACCTGGTGGCTCACCGCCGCCGAGACCGGAGACGCCGGCGCCCGCTACCGCGTCGGCGAGGCCTATCGCCTCGGGCTCCTGGGCCAGGCTCAAGACGACGACCGCGCCCGCCTCTGGCATGAGCGCGCCGCCGAGCAAGGCCAGGCACGCTCCGCTTACGCCTTGGCGCAGATGGGCGGCGAGGAAGCCGGCGGGTGGCTGAAGAAAGCCGCGTTCCAAGGGCTGGCCGAGGCCCAACGCGGGCTTGGTCGATCTCTTTTGGAAGGCGATCGGGTGCAGGCCTGCTCCTGGCTGGGGCTTGCGGCCGAGCAAGGCGACGCCGAGGCTAAGAAAGCTTTCGACGAGTTGAAAGGCTCCCTCACCGGAGAAGAGCTCATGCGCGTCCTCTCATTGATGAAGCGCGACCGCAGCGTTCCCAAATAAGGCGCGGCCAGCTTGGGTCACCAGGATGGTTTCCCCCATCCTCGACAGTCCCTTTTGACACCGGGCGGTGCCAAAACCCTCCGTCGAGGTTTGCGGAAACGGCCTAGGCATATAGCGCCCCCCACCCCTCGGGCTTCTGCTAGAATCTTCTGGCAATGGTGACCCTGGCGGACAAGGCGACCGGTTTCGAGTTCTCCGTCGACCCCGCCAAAGGCGGCGAGCTCTGCAGCGTCAAGGTCCGCGGCCAAGAGCTGCTGCATCTCTCCGAGACCGGCTGGCGCGGGCGCGCGCCTTGGCTGTTCCCCGCGGTGGGCCGCAGCAGGGACGGCATGCCTATCCACGGCTTCGCGCGCGACCATGCCTGGGAAGCGCTGTCGTCTTCCCCCATAATCGTCCGGCATCAGAGCGGCCCGCAGACCAGGTCCTTATATCCCTTCGATTATCAGCTCACCGTGACCTACGCCCACATCCCGGGCGGCTTGTCGGCCAAGGCCGAGGTCGTCGCGGCGGCGAGCAACTCCCAGCCCATGCCTTTTTCGCTGGGCAGCCACCTCACCCTCGCCCTGCCCCATGGCGACTGCAGCGTCGCGACGCCCGCCCACAAGATACTCGAGCTGACCGGCGAGGGCATGCTCAGCGGGGACTCCCGCCGCGCCGAATACGCCGAAGGCCGGGGTTTGAAGGAAGACCCCGCGCTCTTCGATATGGTGCTGGGGAGCTTCCCGCCCCGGCAGTGCTGGGCCGAGCTGCGCGACCCCAAGGGGCTGACCGTCCGCGTCACGCAGCGCCCCAACGCCTACTTCGTGTTCTGGTCGGACGCCGGCAAGTCCTTCTTCTGCCTCGAGCCCTGGCATGGCCTGCCGGACACCAGGATGACGGCGCTTGCGCCCGGGGCGCGCTTCGTCTGGGAGATGACCTTAACGGTCTAGGACGGCGCGGATCGCCGACTCGCGCGCCTCGATCGACTCGCAGAGCTTGAACTGCACGCGCGCGCGCTGCAGGTTGTGCTCCTGCGAGCGGACCTTGAAGTAGCGGTCTCCGGCCAGGTGGTCCTCGAAGAAGCGCAAGCCGAGCTCGAAGGTGATCAGGCGGACCGAGTCGTAGAGATACCTGCGGTCCTGCTTCGTCATGAAATCCCGCGCCGAAGTCATGTAGCCCTTGATGAAGGAGGCGCAGAGCGAGACGTCGAAATTCACCGTGCCCAGCTGTTCGGCTTCCTCTCCGGCCGGGTTGCAGATCGAGCGCAGGGCGTCGCCGAAATCATAATGGGTCAGCCCGGGCTTGACGGTGTCCAAGTCCACGATGCTCGTGCCCTTGCCCGTCAGCTCGTCGATCATGATGTTGGACACCTTCGGGTCGCCGTGGATCAGACGTTCGGACAGCTCGCCGCGCGCGCGGGCCGCCTCCAGCACCCCCGCGAAAGGCCGGCGCCGCTCGATGAAGTCATCCAGGCGGCCGGCCTCCCCCGACAGCTTGAGCTTGCGGCGGGTCAAGTCGTAGCGCTCGAGATACCGCGGCGTGATGTGGAAGCCCGGCAAGGTGTCGCGCAGCTTCGCGGGCTTGAGGTCCGAGACCAGCCGGTGGAATTGCCCGAGGACCGCGCCCGCCTCCTGGGCATGCTCGGGGCTCTGCACCGTGTTGAAGGACCTGGCCGAGGCGATCAGGCTCAAAGCCCGCCAATACTCCCCCTTGTCGTCAAGGAAGTAGTCGCGTCCGGTCTTCGCGCCGATGACCTGGGGCAGCTGCCAGACCCGGTCGGCCTTGGCGGCCTCGCGGTCGAGCCGGCGATGCACGTGCTCGGTGAGCACCCGCAGGTTGGCCATCACCCAGGCCGGCTTGCGGAAGACCCGCTTGTTGATGCGCTGCAGGATGGCGCGCTGCTCGGAGAACGCCGTGCGGAAGACCGCCAGGAAGGTATCGTTGACGTTGCCGCCGGCCATGGGCCCGACGGTCACCAAGCGCCCCGGCACGGCGAAGCGGCCGGCGATCTCAGCGAGGGTCATAGAAGCGGTAATTGAGCCCGATGGTCGCCATGTGCCCGCGTACGCCGTAATGGTCGCCTAAGGGATGCTTCCAGTCGCTGAGGCGATAGACGCCGCTGAAGAGGAAGCGGTAGGAGGCGTCCAGCGACCAATGGTCGCTCAGCACGAAGGACAGGCCGGCGCCGGTATGCGGATAATGGACCGTGTACCAGCCCAGGCCGAAGATCAGGTACATAGACGCCTTCGCGTCCGGGTTGAAATATCCCAGCAGGGAGGCCTGGACGGGCACGGTATGGCGGTGATAGTCCACCGAGAGCTCGCCGACGGTGGCCTTGTCCAGCCGCAGGCGCCCTTGGACGCCGGGCCCCCAGTCGTCCAGATAAGCGGCCCGCAGGCCGACGCCGGAGACCGCCTGCCTGGAGTCGCTCAGGTCCTCGTCCCGGGCGAAAGCATCGTCGGCCCGGGCGGAGGCGGCCCAGAGCATGAGAGCCGCCAGCAGGAGCTTGGTCACCCGTATCTTTTAACATATATAATCCCAGCATGGCCCTGCTCGACGCCGACGCCCTCTTCGCCGACGGCGGCGCGCTGGCCCAAGCCGACCCCCGCTTCGAGCCCAGGCCTCAGCAGCTCCAGATGGCCGCGGCCGTGACCGCCGCGCTGCGCGACAACAAGGGCTTGGTCGTGGAGGCCGGCACCGGCGTCGGGAAATCCCTGGCGTATCTCCTGCCCGCCGCGCTCTGGGCCCTGGAGACCGGACGGCGCGTGGTCATCTCCACCCACACGCGCGCTCTTCAAGAGCAGATCTTGGAAAAGGAATTGCCGATGGCCGCGCGCGTCCTGCGCGACCAGGGGCAGGTGCTCAAGTACGCCATGCTCCAAGGCGCCGACAACTACCTTTGCTCCCATAAGCTCTCGCGCCTGCCGCAGGAGGGCGCGGCCCTCGAGCTTTCGAAGTGGGCCAAGACGGCCGACACCGGCCACCGCTCCCGCCTGCCCTGCACCGTGCCGCAAGGGCTTTGGACGCGCCTGGCTCGTGACTCCGACCTTTGCCAGGTGAACGGGCGGTTCTGGGATTCCTGCCTCTACCGCAAGGACCGTGAACGCGCCGAGCGCTCGCACATCCTGGTCGTCAACCATGCCCTCCTGCTCTCGGGGGCCCGGCTCCCCTCCTTCGACGCCTTGATCATCGACGAAGCCCATACTTTCGAGGAAGCCGCCTCCTCCCATTTCGGCATCCATCTGCCGGCCGGCCGCTTCAACCGCGTCTGCGAGGACGCCGCCGCGCTGGCCAAGAGCCTGGACTTGCCCCAAGTCGTGGAAGCGGCCGCCCTAGCCGCCGGGGAGTGCCAGGCTTTCTTGAAGGCCATCGCGGCTTCGCATGGCAGGACCGAGGCGGACAGCGAGCCCGGCGGCCGGCTGCTCGACGGCGAGCTGATCCCCGACGCTCCCCCCGCGCTGGCCGCGCTCGACAGCTGCCTGGCCGGCATGGCCGAGCACTGCGCCCAGACCGACGAGGAGGTCGAGGCCCGCACCCTGCAGACCCGGCTGTCGGCTTTGCGCGTCGACCTCAAGACCCTGGTCGAGGATAAAGCCCTGGAGACGGCGCGCTGGGTGCAATGGTCGCCGTCGGGCATCGAGCTGCGCGCCTCGCCGCTGGAGGTCGCGGAGCGTCTGGCCCAAGGCCTCTTGTCGCGCGGCATCCCCGTCGTCATGACTTCCGCCACCTTGTCGTCCGGCAAGGGGCTCAAGCAGTTCAAGGCGGCCCTGGGCTTTGAAGGCGCCGGAGAGCTCATCCTGGACTCCCCTTACGACTACGAGAGCCAGGCCGCGCTGCTGCTGCTTGACGAGCTTCCCGCGCCGGCCGACGACGAGGCCTACGCCGCGACGATCGCGGGCGTCTGCAAGGAGGTCGTCGACCGGGTGCCCGGCGGCGTCTTTCTGCTGTTCTCGAGTTGGAAGGCCCTGAGGCGCGTCCACGGCGAGCTGCGCGGGCGCATCAAGGACCGCCCGTTGTGGATCCAGGGGACGTCGGGCAACGAGGCGCTGCTGGCGGACTTCACCTCGGCCGGCAACGCCGTGCTCCTGGGCGTCGACACCTTCTGGCAGGGCGTCGACGTCCCGGGAGACGCGCTCTCCTGCGTGGTGCTCGCCAAGCTCCCCTTCCCGAACTTCGCCTCGCCGGTGGAGGAAGCCCGCCGGCGCTTCTTCGACTCCTTGGAGAAAGGCTACTTCGAGCATCACAGCCTGCCGCGCGCCGTGATGAAGTTCCGGCAGGGTTTCGGGCGCCTGATCCGCTCCGGCACCGACCGCGGCGCAGTCGTCGTGCTGGACCCGCGCATCACCAAGAAGCCTTACGGGCGGAAGTTCATCGCGGCCTTGCCGAAATGCCGCCGGCTGGATTCGCTGGAAGCGCTGGGGGCGTTCTTCAGGGAGTCGACAGCGCCTTGAGGACCTTGGCCGCCAGCATCTGCAGGTTGATGGGCTTGAGGCAGTAGTCGTTGGCCCCGGCCTTGAAAGCCTCGTCGACTTCCTTGCCCACGCTGCAGGACGTGCACATGATGATCTTCATCTTCGCGTAGGCGGGGTTGGAGCGCGCCAAGGTCACGGCCTGGATGCCGTCCATGACCGGCATGTTGCGATCGGAGATCATCAGGTCGAACTTCTCGGCGCGCAGCTTCTCCAAAGCCTGGGAGCCGTTCTCGGCCGTGGCGAAAGTGTGGCCCTGCATCAAGAGGACCTCCTTGATGAGCTCGCGGATGGAGGGCTCGTCGTCTACGATCAAGATGCGCGCCATGGCGGCTATCCTACCACATCTGGCCGCGCCAGAAAGCGTCTAGGTGAAAAATCGGAGAGGGAGGGATTCGAACCCTCGGTACCAGGGTTACCCAGTACGACGGTTTAGCAAACCGTTGGTTTCAGCCGCTCACCCACCTCTCCAAATCGGAAAATCAGCTTGGTACATCATATCACATCATGGTAAGCTTGGAGCGGCTATGAGAGTGCTCTTGGCGGACGACGACGAATCCTTCCGCGAGGTCCTCCGGGTGGCGCTCGAGCGCATCGGCTGCGAGGTGATCGAGGCCGTCGATGGACGGCAGGCTTGGGAGCTCTTCGACCGCGAGCCCGTAGGCGTCATCGTCAGCGATTGGGCCATGCCCGAGATGGACGGCCTCACGCTCTGCCGGCGCGTGCGCGAGCGTCCGGATACCGATTACACCTACTTCATCCTGGTCACCGGCAACACGGCCCAGGGCGATTATGAGATGGCCATGAGCGTCGGAGTCGACGACTTCCTGGGGAAGCCTCCGGTGGTCGGCGAGCTCTACGCGCGCCTGAAGGTGGCCCAGCGCATCGTCGGCCTGACCCGGCGCGTCAAGCAGCTGGAGGGCATCCTGCCCATCTGCACTTTTTGCCAGAGGATCCGAAGGCCCGACGACGTCTACGAGGGCCTGGAGGCTTTCGTGGAGGCGCGTTCGCGGGCCGCCTTCAGCCACGGCGTCTGCCCCGACTGCCTGGCCAAGCGCACCTGAGCGCGGCTCACTGCGACTTGAGCGTCAGGTGGATCTTAAGGAAGGGCTCCGTGAATCCGGGCGGCAGCGGAGGGTAGGGCGCGGCGTCCTGGACGGCGCTGAGCGCGGTCAGGTCGAAAGCCGCGTCGCCGGAGCTGACCTCGGTGCGCAGATCGGTCAGCGCGCCGCTTTGCAGGAGGGTGAAGACGACGACGGTCTCGCCGGCTTCGGCGGGCATGCGCGCCGACCACTGCGTCCAGAGCCCGGCGCGGACGCGGCTGATGTACCAAGGGTAGGGGAAGTTCGACATCTCCAGGCCCATGCCGGATTCTCCCGGAGCGCCTTTGCCGGCCGTGGCGGAGGCCGGCGCGCCGGAGGCCGCGGCGGGCTTCTCCGGGGAGACCGCCGGCGCGGCGTCGGGCTTGGCGTCGCGCGCCAGGCGCAGCAGGCTGGGTTTGGGCAAGGCGAAGGCTCGCTTCTTCTTGCGGCGGCCGAACTCGTCGAAGTCCGTCTGCGGCGGCGGCTTCACGGCGGCGCTGGGCGCCGCCTCCGTTTTGGCGGGCCCGGGGGGCGCGGCCTCGGGCTCCGGCCCTCGCGACAGCACGGCGGCCGCGGGTCCGACGAAGTCGATGTTGTAGACCTTGGCGGCGGGAGCGGAGGGCGCGGCGATGAAGCGGGCGGCGAGGACGGCGGCCGCCAGGTGCAGGCCGAAGGACCCCGTCAGGTACGGGTTCACTATTGCTGGGCGGCGCCCGCCGGCAGCACGCCGATGCCGAGCTTGCCGACGCCTAGCTTCTTGGCGGCGTCCAAGACCGCCACCACCTTCTCGACGGGCACGCTCTTATCGGCCTGGACGAGCAGGGTCTTCTTGGCCGAGCGCGGCAGCTTGAGGGTCAGCTCGCGCTCGAGCTTGTCCCAGCGCACGGGCACGCCGTCGATGACGATGGTCCCCCCCCGGCTGATCTGCACGTTGACCGTGGTGTCGGCGGCGGCGGGCTCGCCGGAATCGGCCTTCGGCAGCTTCACCGTCAGCTGGGACTGCACGAGGATCGGGGTCAGCACCATGAAGATGATGACCAGGATCAGCGCCACGTCGATGAGCGGGATCATGTTGAGCTCGACGATGGGCCGCCGGCGCTCGAGGAGCTTCACTTGCGGGCTTTCTCGGTGAGGCCGTCCAGGATCTCCTCGCAGATCCAGCCCATCTGCTCGGCGAAGGCTCCGGCCCGGTGGTTGAAGTAGTTGTAGGCGGCGACCGCGGGCACCGCGACGAAGAGGCCGGTGGCGGTGCAGACCAGGGCCTCGGAGATGCCGATGGCGACCACGCCGGGCCCGGCGCCGGCGGCGCCGGCCAGGTCCTTGAAGGCGCGCATGACGCCCAGCACGGTGCCGAAGAGCCCTATGAAGGGCGCGACGCTGGCGATGGTGCCTAGGGTGGACGTGCCGCGCTGCAGCTGGGTCATGGCCTGGGCGGCGGCGCGCTCGGCGGAGTGCTTGCGTTCCTCGCGGCCGCTGGGGCCGACCAGGGTGGCCATGATGATGGGGCCGGCCAGGCCCTTATGCTTCTGGGCGGCGCCGGCGATGTCGTTGAGCGTGCCGTCCTTGAGCAGCGCGCGCACCTTGTCGAGGAGGGCGTCGACGCCGGCGAGCGACCGGCCGTAGAAGCGCCAGCGTTCCCAGATCAGGGCGATGGAGTAGATGGAGAGGACGATCAGGCAGGCCAACGTCACGCCGCCGGACATCAGGATCTCTTTGATCCCGCCGAAGTTGGTCATAGGGGATTATGTCACATCAAGGATGGACGATTCAACGCGGTCTTGCTCTTGCGCGCTTGCCTGCTTGCTGTTACACTAACCCCGGATGATGCGCCAACTGCTCCTGCTCCTCGCCCTGCCCGCCTTCGCGGCCCCCACCTTGGAGCCGCCCGCGGGGTGGACCGACGTGACGGCGACTCGCACCGGCGCCAATCTCGTGGCGTCCTTCTCGGGGCCCGAGAAAAGCTCCTTCGTGCTCACCCGCATCGCGCCCGTGGCCCTGGAGAACCGCTCCGCCGTGCGCACGCTGCTCGTCGACGTCCTCGGCGCCGTCAACGCGCGCGGCGGCACGGCTTTCACGGTCTCCGGCAACATGGCGACCGGGTCCTTCAGCAACGGCCTCACCGGCCACTACATCCGCGCCGACCTCGACGGCCGGCCCCGGTTGATCCTCTGCATCCTCGAGTTCCGCGGCCAGACCATGCTCGCCACCATCATCAGCAGCGTGCCGGACACCCTCCTGCCTTCCATCCTCGGGACCCTCAAGGACAGCGCGCCGGCTCCCGCCGCCGCCCGGTCGGCCCGCAGCAGCGACAACCAGCTCTCCTTCGCCCTGCCGGAGGGCCTGGCCGTCCGCGACCTCACGCCGCGCGAGCGCAAGATGGGCTTCGTCGTCGCCATCGAAGGGCGCGGCGCCCAGCTCATGATGATGAAGCTCGTCGAGGAGACGCCGGCCGCCGAGCAGCTGCAGATCGTCAAGGACACCGTCTTGTCGGTGGCGGGCGCCCAGAGCGAGACCTTGACCGACCCGGCCGGCCTGACCACCTCCGCCGGCCCCGAGCTCGTCTTCGTCTCCGTCAAGGTCGCCGGCCCCGAAGGAGGCGTCTTTGCCGCCGGCTACCTTCCTTGGGGCTATTTCGGCTACTCCGTCCTGGTCAAGGGGCCCGCCGCCGCGGCGGTGCTCTCCGACGTCTTCCAAGCCCTCTCCCTCGGGCCTTCCGCCGACGCCCGGCTCGTCTCCGCTTCCCCCCGCCTGCCGCTGGGGCGCCGCCGGAGCAAGCTGCCGGGCGGCCGCGCCGCGCCCTGGCTCGTCGGCGCCGCCCTCCTGGCCGCCGCCGCGGCGGGCTGGAGATGGCGCCGAAAATAGTGGTAGGCTATCCTCATGAAAGAGGATAGCCAAGACGTCGAAGCGGCCCAGCGGCTGTGCCAGGCCAAGGACGACATCCTGGGCCAGCTGCGCCAGGTCATCATCGGCCAAGACCACGTCGTCTCGGAGCTGCTGATCGCATTCTTCGCGCGCGGCCACTGCCTGCTCCAGGGCGTGCCGGGCCTGGCCAAGACCCTGCTGATCTCCAGCCTCTCGCGCATCCTCGACCTCGACTTCGCCCGCATCCAGTTCACGCCCGACCTCATGCCCTCCGACATCACCGGCAGCGAGATCCTCCAGGAGGACCCCCAGACCCGCCAGAGGTCCTTCCGCTTCATGGCCGGCCCGGTCTTCACCAACATGCTGCTGGCCGACGAGATCAACCGGACGCCGCCCAAGACCCAGTCCGCCCTGCTGCAGGCCATGCAGGAGGGCCAGGTCACCTGCGCCGGCGCGACCCGGCCGCTGCCTCGGCCCTTCTTCGTCATGGCCACCCAGAACCCCATCGAGCAGGAAGGGACCTATCCCTTGCCCGAGGCCCAGCTCGACCGCTTTTTCCTGCAGATCTCCATGGATTATCCCAGCGCCGAAGAGGAAAGGCGCATCGTCATCGAGACCACCGGCTCCAAGGAGGTCAAGCTCAAGAAGGTCCTCGGCGCGGGCGAGGTCATCGCCCTGCAGGACCTGGTGCGCCGGGTCCCCGTCCCGGACTCCGCCGTCGCCTTCGCCGTCGAGCTCGCCCGCATGACGCGTCCCGGCGGCGACGGCGCTCGCGACGACGTCAAGAAGTGGGTGTCTTGGGGCGCCGGGCCCCGCGCCAGCCAAGCGCTCATCGTCGGCGCCAAGGCGCGCGCTCTTTTGTCCGGACGCTTCGCCGTCAGCGAGGAGGACGTCCGCGCCGTCGCCAAGCCCATCCTGCGCCACCGCGTCCTGCTGAATTTCCAAGCCGAGGCCGAGGGCATCGGCACCGACCAGCTCATCGGCCGGCTCCTTGGGTGAAGTATCTCGACCCCGTAGCGCTCGCTAAGCTCAAGAGCTCGAGCCTGGAGCTCAAGCGCCTCAGCGCCGAGGGCCATGCCACCGGCCGCCATCGCGGCGTCTGGAAAGGGCTGTCCCATGAGTTCGCCCAGCACCGCGCCTACGCGCCGGGCGACGAGCTCAAGACCCTCGACTGGAAGGTGTACGCGCGCCAAGACCGTTTCTACGTCCGCGAGTACCAGACCGAGAACCTGCTGACGACCACCATCCTGCTCGACGCCTCGGGCTCGATGGGACTGGCTTCCAAGGGCAATCCCCCGAAGTGGGACGTCGCTTGCCGTCTGGCGATGGCGTTGTCCTACCTGGTGCTGGCCCGCGGCGACGCCGCGGGGCTGGTCCTCTTCGACTCCGAGCCGCGCCACTTCATCCCGCCGCGCACCTCCTTCAGCCATCTGGAGGTCTTCGACGCCGCCTTGGCCGCGCGCGCCCCCGGCGGCGAGACGCGTTTGGACCTCGTGCTCGAGAGGGCGGTGGCGCGCTTGCGGCGGCGTTCGCTGGTGATCCTGATCTCGGACCTCTTGGGCGACGGCGAGGCCATCGTCAAGGTCATCAAGGCCTTCAAGGCGCGTCAGCGCGAGGTGCTCGTCCTCCAGGTATTGGACCCCCAGGAGCGTGATTTCGATTATGAAGGCCCGGTCGTCTTCGAGGGGCTGGAAGGCGGCGAGCTGTTCTGCGACGCCACCGCCCTGCGCGGGCTCTACCGCGCGGAATTCCAGCGCCAGCTGCGGCTTTATGAGGCCTCGTTCCAGCGCGCCGAGATCTCCTATGCGCCGTTCTACACCGATACGCCCTGGGACCTCGTCTTGAACCGGTTCCTGGGGAGGGCCCGCAGATGAGCTTCACGAGCCCGGGCGTCCTCTGGGCGCTGCCGGCGGCGGCGCTGCCGCTCCTGCTCCACTTGTTCTCCCGCCGGCAGGCCCGGCGGCTTGCCTTCGGCGACCTGAGCCTGCTGCGGCGCGTCTATGCCAAAGCCCTGCCCCGCGCGCGCCTGCGCGATTGGCTGCTGGTGGCGGCGCGCTGCAGCCTCCTGGCCTGCCTCATCCTGGCTTACGCCGGACCCGTGCTCGAGTCGACTTCCGCGGGGACGGGCGAAGGCTTGGACCTGGTCGTCTTGCTCGACGGGTCCTACTCCATGGGCGCCGTCCAGCGCGGAAAGCCTCGCTTCGAACGGGCCCGCGGCGCCGCGCGCGACGTCCTGCGGCGTCTGAAGCCCGAAGACCGGGCCGCCTGCGCCGTCTTCTCCGATCGGCTGGAGGGCGCGGCCGCGCTGGCCTGGCGTACGCCGCGCCAGTGCTTGGACCTCATGGACCGCGCCCAGACGGGGTATCGAGGCACCGACTATGCCGCCGCGCTCAAGCCCGCCTTCGAGCTCTTGTCGGGCTCGCGCCGCACCCGTGCGGTGCTGCTGCTCACCGACGGCGCGCGCCATGGCCTGCGGGGGGCTCTGCCCGCCGTCGAGCCGGGCGTCCGGCTCTTCGGCTTGGACTGGGGCGCGCCGCCGGACAACGCCGTCGTCTTGGGCGCCGGGCCCGCTCCGCAGAGCAGCGCGCGCAGCCCGAGCCTCAAGGCGCGCGTCGCCGGCTCCATGGCCGCGGCCACTTCCGTAGACCTTTGGGTGGGCGGCGCCAAGGCGCAGACGAGCGCCCTGACCCTGCGCGCCGGCGCGGAGGCCTTGCCCGTGTTCGCCTTGCCGCCCGCCAAAGACGCCGAAGCGCCCGGCTGGGCGGGGCGCGTCAGCTTGCGGCCGGACGCCTTGAGCGCCGATGACGCTTTCTTCTATGCCTTCCGTCACCCGCGCCGCCGCAAGGTGCTCGTCCTTTACGGCAACCCGGACTTCCAGCGCGCGCCCAACGGCGGGTATTTCCTCAAGGAGCTCTTCGGCGGTGGAAAACAAAGCCTGCTGGACACCGACGCCGAATTCGCCCCGCTGAGCCGCTGGAAGGAGGTCAGGCTTTCCGACTACGCGGCCGTGGCGCTGGCTGATTTCAAGGAGGTCCCGGCCGCGGCCGCCGCCGACCTGGAGACCTTCGTGCGCCTCGGCGGCGGCCTGTGGGTCTTGCCGGGCTCTCGGGCGCCGCCCGCCGCGTTTGCGCCGCTCTCCTCCTGGCTGCCGGCCGAGGTGGGGCCCCCTGGACCCGCCAACGGCGCCTTCGGGCTCAAGCCCGAGGCCGGCTCCCCTCAGGCCCGGGTCTGGGCGGAGTTCGAGCTGCAGCGCGTCGCAGTCGCGCGTTATCATCTGCTCGCGCCGCGGCCGGGCGCGCGCGTGATCTTCCGCTCGGGCGGCGGCGACCCGCTCTTGGTGTGCGGCGCGCATTCCCGCGGCCGCGTCTGCGTCTGGGCCTCGGCCTTGGACACCTCCTGGAGCAACCTGGCCGTCAAGCCCGTCTTCGCGGCCTGGGTGCCCGCGATCTTCGACCTGGTGGCGCCTCAAGGCGCGGACTTGCCGTCGACCGCCGTCACGGTGGGAGAGCCGATCGTCCGAGTCTGGGGTCCCGGAGAGGCCGCGCCCGCGCGGGTCTTCGTGCGCGGCCCCGACGGGCGTTCCTCGGCGGTCTGGCTCAAGGACCGGAGGCTGGAATACCCCGCCACCTCGCGCCCCGGTCTCTATGAGGTCAGCGAGGAAGGCTCGGGCCGGAGCGGCGTCTACGCCGTGAACCTCGATCGCTCCGGCGGCGAGAGCGACCTTGCGCCGGCGGCAAACCCCCCCTGGACGACGATCGACGGCGATCAAGCGGGCACGGAGCTTTGGCGCCGGCTCTATGGCCGCGACGCGCGCGCGGCGGCCGTCGCCGCGGCCGCCGGCCTGCTGCTCCTGGAGATGCTCCTCGCGCTGCCGAAGGCGGCGCCGGCGG
Source organism: uncultured Elusimicrobia bacterium (assembly GCA_964510095.1). Classification (GTDB taxonomy): domain Bacteria; phylum Elusimicrobiota; class Elusimicrobia; order UBA1565; family UBA9628; genus JBBTLF01. Next base: position 17,940 of record CAZEAE010000035.1, read on the forward strand.
CGCTGTTCATCCTCCTGTTGGCCGCGCCCGTCTCGGCCCAGCAGGGCGACCGCTTCGTCTGGACGCAGCTCAAGCTCGGCCCCACTTGGGACCCTTATCCGGGCGCGGGCCCGGAGGTCCTCGAGCTCTTCGGCACGGTGACGAGCGTGCTGACCTCCAAAGAGCGCCGCGTCATCACGCTGAAGGACCGGGCTTTGTTCTCCTCGCCGCTGGTCCTCTTGGCCGGTCGCGAGGCGCCGCCCCCGCTCGACGAGGAATCGGCGCGCGAGCTGCGCAGCTACCTGACCGGCGGCGGTATGCTGTGGATCGAGGATACCTCGGCGGCGGCCTCCTCCTCTTTCGATCGCTGGGTGCGCCGGACGCTGGCCTCCGTCCTGCCGGAGTCGGAGCTCCAGGCGCTGCCCGCCGATCATGTGGTCTTTCGGACGTTCTTCCTGCTGCGCGCGCCGGCCGGCCGCGTCATGGTGCGCGCCAGCCTGGAGGGCGTGTCTTGGGGAGGCCGCACCGCCGTCCTTTATTCGCGCAACGACCTCCTGGGGCCGTGGGTCAAGGACGCGCTGGGCCGCCCCCTCTTTCCTTGCACGCCCGGCGGCGAGGGTCAGCGCCACAACGCGCGCAAGCTGACCCTCAACGTCCTGATGTACTCGTTGACCGGCAGCTACAAGGCCGACGCCGTCCACCAGCCGTTCTTGCTGCAGAAGATGAGGTCCGGCGCGCCATGAACTGGAGCCTGGACTGGGCGGGCGGCGCGCTCGGGCTCTTCGCGGCGGCTTTGGCCGCGGCCGCCTTCGCTTGGCATGCCCGCCGCAGCCGCGGCGGCCGCCTGCTGCTCGCCCTGCGCGCGCTGGCCGCCCTCGTCCTGGCGCTTGCCGCGCTCAGGCCGACGGTGGCCGTGCGCGAGGTCAAGCGGGTCAAGCCCCGTCTGCTGGTCCTGCTCGACGCCGGTCACGCCATGCAGGGGCGGTCGGCGAAGACCACGCGCCTGGAGGCCGCCGTCGCTTTCCTGACGCGCCGCCGCCCGGAGATCGAAGCGGGCGCCGAGGTCTCCTTCTACGCTTTGGACGATCACGGCCGCCGGCTGGCGGGCTGGGAAGGCCTCAAAGACCTCAAGAGCTCGGAGGCGGGCTTCCATCCCGCCGAGGCCCTGCGCGACGTCGCCGACGCCGCGCAGGAGCCCGCGGAGCGCGCCTGGCTGCTGACCGACGGCAACGCCGAGACCGACCGGGACCTCGAACGCTCCCTGGCCGCGCTGCGCATGCCCGTCGACGTCATCGGCGTGGGCCCCGCTCGGCGCGGCCGGGGCGTGAGCTTCTCGGAGCTGAAAACGCCGGATTTCGCCTTCCTCCATGGGCGTTTCGCCATCGAGGCGTCCGTCGAGGCGTCAGGGGCGGCCGGCGAGACGCTGGACCTGACGCTCTTGCGCGAGCAGAAGGGCGCGGGCTTGGAGCCGGTGGGCCGGCAGAGCCTGAGGATCCGTTCCGACTTCGAGACCGCGTCGGCCAGCTTCACCGCTTCGGCCCAGACGCTGGGCGCGGAGCGCTACAGGCTGGAGGTGCGCGGCCTCTCGGGAGCCTTGCTCCATAGCAGGGACTTCCGCGTCGAGGTCATCCGCCAGAAGTACCGCATCATGTATCTGGCGGGACGCCCCAGCGCCGAGTACGCCAACCTCCGCGAGTTCCTCAAGTCCGATCCCAATCACGAGCTGGTCTCCTTCGTCATCCTGCGCAATCCCGATAACCCGAGCTTCGTCGCGGACCAGGAGCTGTCCTTGATCCCTTTCCCGGCCGAGGAGATCTTCGTTCAAAGCTTGAACCAGTTCGACCTCTTCATCCTGGAGAATTTCTCCTATGCGCGCTTCAACCTGCCGCCTTCCTACCTGGCTTCCTTGAGATCCTTCGTCTCCGGAGGCGGCGCGCTGCTGGTCATCGGCGGCGAGAACGCCTTCAGCGTGGGAGGCTACCGCGGCACCCCTCTCGAGGAGATGCTGCCGGTCGTGCTCTCCGGACAGGTCCCCGACTTCATCCCCGGGCTCTTCCGAGCCAAACCCGTGGCGGCCGCCCATCCGCTGCTGCGGCTCTATGATACGGCGGAGGCCTCCGCGGCGGCCTGGGAGGCGCTGCCGCCTCTCGACGGCTTCGCCCAATTCTTGTCGGTGCGAGAGGGAGCCACGGTGCTTGCCACCCACGCGACCCAGCGGACCTTGTCAGGGGCGCCCTTGCCGGTGCTGGCCCTGCGCGACTACGGCCGGGGCAAGGTGCTTCTGGTCAGCTCGGACTCGACCTGGCGCTGGCGTCTGGGCGCCGCCGACGATTTCAAGACGGCCGCGTTCTATGCGCGGTTCTGGACGCGCGCCGTGCAGTATCTGACGGGCAGCCTCGACCTCTCCAAGGTGAAGTTCGCCCCTCTTCCCGACCGTCTCGTCTCGCGCGAGCCCGCGCGCTTCTCGCTGCGCGTCTTCGACGAATCCTTCCGCCCGGCGGCCTCCGCGCTGACGCAGGTCTCGGTCCTTTGGACGCCGCCCGGCGGCCGGGCCGTCGAGGTGGCCTCGCGCGAGACCGAGCCGGGCGTGTACGCCGTCGAGCTGACCGGCCTCAAGATCGGCGCCCACGTCCTGCAGGCCTCGGCGCGCTACCGGGGCAAGCCGTGGGGCTTGGACCAAGTCCGCTTCGCCTGGGAAGCCTTGCCGGTCGACGCCCCGATGGACCGCCGCTGGCTCAAGCGCGCCGCCGATGCCTCGGGCGGCACGGTGCGAGACCTGGCCGAGGCCGACGTGAAAGAGCTCTTGGAGCGGCTTTCACCCGTCAAAAGCTCGTCTGAGGTCAAGCAGCGCTTCCATCCCTGGGCTTCGCCGTGGTGGCTGGGCGTCCTGGGGGGCTTGCTGCTCCTGGAGTGGGCGCTGCGCCGCTTGCGAGGCTATCCATGATGGAGGCGGCGCTCGTTTTCCTGGGCTTCAGCGCGCTGGGCTTGGCCTCCATGGCGCCGACGACGACTTTCGGCGACGCCGGCGAGTTCACCGCCGCCGCCGCGGTTCTCGGCCTTTCTCATGCGCCGAGCTATCCGCTGCACGCGCTGCTGGGCAAGGCTTTGGGCACGGCCTTGCCCTGGGGCAACTGGGCGTACCGGACCAATCTGCTCTCCGTGCTGGCGGCCGCCGGCACCGCAGCGCTGCTATGCGCTGCAGGAAAAGCGGCGGGTCTGACCCGCCTCTCGCGCCTGGCGGGCGTCTGCGCGCTGGCCCTGGCGCCCCTTTGGCGCTACGAGGCGGCCGTCACCGAGGTCTTCGCCCTGCACCTGCTGGCCCTCTCATTGCTGCTCTGGGCGCTTTGCCGCTGGGGCGGCACGCTCAGCGGGGACCGGCCCATGGCGGCGCTCGGTATTTGCGCCGGGATCGGTCTGGCCAACCATCATACCCTGGTCCTGGCCGCGCCGGCGGCGGCCTGGGAGGTTTGGCGCGCGCGCACGACGCCCGCGCGCCTTTGGCGCGACCTTCTGATCTTCGCCGGCTTTCTGATGACGGGTCTGCTCCTGTACCTCTATCTGCCTCTGCGCTCCGCTCACGGGCCGCCCTTGGACTGGGGCCATCCGGTCGATCTCGACCGTTTCCTTTGGGTCTTGCTGCGCCGCGACTACGGTTCGATGTCTCTCACCGTAGACGGGGCGTCCGGACGCACGCTGCTGGGCGCGCTGGCCCAGGTGGGCCGGTATCTTCAGCAGACGCTGGCGGGCCTGGGCTGGCCGACGTTGAGCCTGGCGGCGCTGGGCTTGGCCGCCTGGCGCGGCCTGGGCTTGCGGCCCGGCGCGCCGAGCCTGGTCCTCTGGATCGCCGCGGCCGGGCCGGCCTTCCTGATCCTGGGCAGCCCCCCCTTCGACGCGCAGACCTCCTCCGCGCTCGAGCGGTTCTACCTGGCCTCCTGGCTTCCGCTCGGGCTCTTGGCGGCGGCCGGCGTCGAGGAACTGGGCCGGCGCTGGCGTCCGGCAGCGGCGGCGGCGGCCTGCGCGATCCTGCTTCAAGCGGCCGCGGGGCCGGCCCGCTGGTGGGCGCGCGGCGACTGGGCCGCTTACGACTACGGCCGCAGCCTGCTCAAGAGCCTGCCGCGCGGCGCGACGCTCTTCATCGACGGCGGCGACGACACCTTCTATAGTCTTGCTTATCTTGCTTACGCCGAGGGCCGCCGCGGCGACCTGGAGCTGCACGACCGGGGCGGCCTCGTCTACAAGAGCGTCTACGGCTCCGACTTTCGGAGCTTGACCCGGCCGCTCAAGGAAGCAAGACGCCGGGAGGTCGAGCGCGGCTACGCGGCCGGTGGGAATCTATTCTACAGCACGCTCAACGAGCGTCTGCTGCCGGGAGTCATCCTCGAGCCTTGGGGCCTGCTGCGCCGCGCCCAGGCGCTGGCGCCCCGGCGGCAGGCGCTTTGGGAGCTCTATCCGCGGCGCTGGGAAGCAGGGCTCCTCGAGGGGCACTACCGCGACCGGGCGCTGGCGGCTCTCTACCCGGTCATGAGAGCCTCTGACGACTCGGCCAACGGCCGGCTCGGGCTTGCGCTGCGGCGCTTGAGGCAAGCCGAAGCGTTGGCGCCGGACGCGCTCTGGCTGCAGGGCAACCTGCCTTCCGTCCTCTCTTGGGTGGGTTATGAGGCTTCGCGCAAAGGCGACTGGAAGACGGCCGAGGAATCCTTCCTGCGGGTGCGGTCGCTGGCCCCGGATTCCTCGGAGGCCGCGCTGAGCTTGGGGGTCGTCTATGAGAAGACGGGACGCTTGGCCGAGGCGGAGAGCCTCTATTTGAAAGCGCGGGCCTTGGCGCCGGGCGCCGCCAAGGCCTATCAGAACCTGGGCGCGCTCTATTGGGGGCAGGGGCGCTGGCGGCAATGCGCGGAGATGTTCGACCGCGCCGCCGCGCTCAGCCCGGCCGATTCTTCCTCGGCCAAGTTCGCGGCGCAGGCCCGGCTCAGGAACTCGAAGTGAAGAGCGCGGCGGCGGTCTTTTTCGGCTTCTTCGCGCTTTACCTCTTCACCTTGCCGCCGGCGCTGGCGCCTTACCGCGACACCGGAGAGATGTCGGTCGGCGCGCAGACCTTGGGCGTCGCCCACCCGACGAGCTATCCGTTGTATATCCAACTGGGCCACATAGCCTTCTCTCTGCCCCTGGGCAACGGCGCCTACCGGCTCGGCCTGCTGTCGGCCGTCGCCGCCGCTCTGGCTTTGGCCTTGCTCTTCACGCTCTGCCGCAGGCGTTGGGGCGCGCCCGCGGCGTCGTTCGCCGTGCTGCTCCTGGGACTCAATGCCACCTTCTGGTCGGTGGCCCAGGTCCAGGAGATGTACTCGCTTTGGATGCTGGGGGCTGCCGGCTTGATGGGTCTGGCCTGGGCCGTCGGCGAGCGGTATGACCGCCGCCTCTGGCTGTCCCTCGCCTTGGCCTTCGGCCTTTGTTTGACCAACCGCCTCGACATCCTGCTCTGGGCGCCCGGCCTGTTATGGATCGCCCTCGGGTCCGACGAGCGCGGCGAGGCTTCGCTTTGGGCCGGGGCCGCCTTGGTGGCTTTCCCGGCGCTGATGGTCGGCCTGGGCTCGAACTTCCCCATCGCCGCGCTGATCCTGGGCACGGCGCTCTGGCGCGCGCCCGCCGCCGAGCACCGGTGGCGGTGGGCGGCAGCGAGCCTCCTGTTCGCCGGCCTGGGGCTGGCGGTGTACCTGTTCCTCCCCGTGCGTTCCGCCTGTTCGCCTTTCCTCGATTGGAACCACCCCGCGACGCTGGCCAACTTCAAGGAATCCCTGCTGCGCACGCGCTATGGCGGGACCTTGGACCTGCTCTCCAAGAACTACGCCGTCGGTGAGCTCTTCGGCGCCAATATGAAGCTCTACGCTTTGCATCTTTGGGATGCCTTCTCGCTGGGCGGCCTGCTGGCCGCCTTGGCGGGCTGCGCGGCCTGCGCTCGCAGGGAGCCGCGGCGGTGGCTGGGCATGGCGGCGGCCTATTGGTGGAGCGGGCCGGTTTTCTTGTTCATGGCCAACCTGCCGCCGAACCCGCACGCCGCCGCCATCGTCGAGCCGCACCGCCTGCTCAGCGACCTGGTGCTGGTCTTCTGGGCCGCCGAAGGGATATCGCTCCTGCCGACTCGTTTCGCATGGATGAGCGTTCTGCTGATCGCCGCCGTGCCCGTCGGCGGCGGCATCTTTTCGCGCATGGACCGCCGCGCGCATCTGTTCTCCTACGACTACGCCAAGAACGTCCTGCGCGGCGCCCCGCCCGGCGCGACGGTGGTCGCCAAGAAGGACGTGCAGCTCTACGCGCTTTGGCACTACCAGACGGTGCAAGGCTGGCGGCCCGACGTGCGGCTGATCTCCCAGGGCCTGGCTGGCACGCCCTGGTATCAGGAAGGGCTGCGCAGGGCCGCGCCAGGGCTGTTCATCGGCCCGCTGCGCGACGAAGGACAGTGGCGGCGCCTGGCGGCGCTCGACGCCCCGGCCTATGCTACGCCCGACGCCGAGCTGCCCGGTTCCCTTATAAAGGACAGCGCGCCGCGCGGACTGCTCAACGCTTTGCCGGGCGCGCCGCGGGCGCCCGCGGGCTTCCTGTGGGAGCTCATGAGCCGGCGCGGGGTCTATGACTACGATCGCCAGCCGGATTTCTTCACCTCGGACCTCATCGAGGCCTACGCCCAGGCGCGCTTCCGGCAGGGCACCGCGGACTTCCAGGCCGGGGCCCTGGAGAGCGCGCGGGCGCGGCTGCTCGGCGCCTGGAGCCAGCATTGGGGATTTTCCGAGCCGGCCGTCTTTCTGGGCTACATGGCCTACGCCCGGGGCGACCTGAAGACGGCCTGGAAGTCCTACGGCCAAGCCGTCGACATCGGCCGGTCCCTGGTCGGCCTGGCCGAGGAGTATCGCTCCTTGCCCGAGGTCAAGAGCGCCCTGCGCGGCTCCTTGGCCGAGGCCTTGAACCAGCGCGGGGTCATCTCCGGAAAATCGGGCGACCCTGCCGCCGCCGAAGCCGATTACCGGCGGTCTTTGGCGGTCAAGCCGACGGCCCAAGCGCATTACAACCTGGCGGTGCTGGCTTGGGGCCGGGACTGGGCGCTGGCCGAGAGCGAATTGGCGGAAGCGCTCAGGCTCGAGCCGGGCCATGAGCAAGCCGTTCATTCCCTGGCCGTCTTGCGCGCGCGGCCTCGATAGTTCTTGAAAATGTAACAAACTAAGACTACACTACGATCAGTGGAAGAACCCGACCCCGGCGTCGACCTGTCGACCATAGAGACGATCCACAACCTGGACACGGCCCGCATGGCCTTGCGCTGGGCGTTGGAGCGAATCCAGGCGCTGGAGAAGGTCAAGAACGAGAACCAGGCGGATCTGAAGCGGGAAGCGGCCTCCATCCAGGCGCTGGCCGCGGAGAACGCCGAGCTCAAGCAGAGCGCGCTGCTCCGGGCCGACGAAGCCCGTCAGCGAGAGCTCTATTACGCCAAGATGGAGGAGTTCGTCAGCCTCCGGCTGGAGGGCAAGCTGGACCTGGCCTCCTTGATGAAGCGCGAGGCCGACACGGCGATGTTCCAGCAGACGCTGGAACGCAAGCAGGTGGAGGTCGAGTCCGGCTACGCCCGCAAGCATGAGGAGCTGGAAAAAGAATATCAGCGGCTCAAGACCGGGCTCGAGACCCAGGCGCGGGAGACGGCGCTGAAGGCCGAGCAGTCTTTGGCGCGACGCCGCGAGGCGCTGGACCAGGAATTCTCCCCCAAGCTCGTCGAGATGCACGAGATGGAGTTCAGCCTGAAGCAGCAGGCCAAGGCCTTGGCCGACCGGCAGGCTCATTTCGAGGGCTTCTATAAGAAGCAGCGCGTCGCGCTCGATCACGAGATCGAGCTCTTTCGCGCCGAGGTCGACGACCAGGTCCGCTTCCGGCTGGCCGCCGAGCAGGCGTCCTTGGAGTCTCGCTTCGCGGCCAAAGAGGATCACTGGCTGCGCGAGCGCACCGCGCTCCTGCGCGAGACCGCGGAACTCCGTCAGCAGGCCCCTCGCGAGAGGGACCGGGTCTTCGAACTGGAGAACCGCTTGGCCGAGGCCCAGCAGAAGCTGGCTCGCGCCGAGAGCGTGGCTCAGGCCCGGCTGAAGGAATCCGTCGATTTTTCCGCCAGCCGCGACGCCGTCGAGAAAGAGCGGCCGATGCTGTTGGCCGAGCTGGCCGAGTGGAAGCAGAAGGCGGCTGCCGGACAGCCGCGTCTGCTCGAGCTCGAGAAGCTCCTGGCCCAAGCCCAGTCCCAGGCCCGCTCCGCCTCCGACGCCGCAGGCCTGGCGGCGAAGTGGCGCGAGGAGCTGGGCGCCAAGCAGCGCGAGCTCGACGTCAAGCACTCTGAGTGGGCCGCCGCGATGCGGCGTCAGGAGAAGGATTTCCAGGACCGCCTCGGGGAGCTGCAGGGGCTGCGCGAGAAGCTGGAGCTGGAGCGGCCGGGCTTCATCAAGGAGCTCAACGAGTGGCGGCTGAAGGCCGAGGAGCAGGACCAGCGCGCCGGCGTCCTCGAGTCGCGCTTGACGAGCGTCGCCAACGCCCCGGTCGAGGAGCTGCGCGCCAACTGGGAGGCCGCCGCCAACGAGGCCGAGGCCCGCGGCGCCCGCATCGCCGACCTGGAGAACCGCCTGGCCCAGACCGAGGCGGAGACCGCCGCCCGCTTCCAGGACCAGCTCGTCGACCTGCAGAACGAGCTGGCGCGCAAGGAAGAGTACATGACGCAGGTCTTGGCGCAGGTCGAGGACATCCAGGCCCGCGCCGCCGAGGCCATGGACCCCCAGTCGCAGGCCAACCTCGCCCTGGAGGCCAAGGCCCAGGCCTTGGCGCGCCAGGAAGCCGACCTGCAGGCTCAGGCCGAGGAACTCACGCGGCTGGCCGAGTCCCTCTCAGCCCCGCCAGACCGCCCCGACGGCGCCTAGCGCCGCCGAGGCCAGGATCAAGAGCGCCGCGGCCTGCGGCACCGACAGCCCCCGCTCGACGAGGACATGATGGACGTGGTCCTTGCCGGCATAGGCCAGCCAGGAGCCCACGCCGTCGATGAGGCCGGCGCGCCGGCGACGCGCCGTGGTCCAGGCCATATCGGCCAGCGGCAGGACGAAGACCAGCAGGACCGGCGGCCAGGACGCCGGACCACCCCGGACCGCCAGCAGGCCGAGGCCCCCCAGCCAGAAGCCGAGGAAGGTCGCGCCGCCGTCGCCCAGGAAGACTCGGGCGGGGCGCCAGTTATAGGGGAGGAAGCCCGCGCAGGCGCCGGCCAGCGCCAGGCCCGCCGGGCCGCCGAGCGCCAGCCCGCCGGCCACTCCCAGGCCCGCGGCCAGGCCGTCGATGCCGTCTAGGAAGTTGTAGGCGTTGGCCATGCCGATGAGCCAGAGCCAGGCGAGCAGCGCTCCGGGCAGGCCGCCCGGCCAGGCCGGGCGCAGCCCCCCGCCGACGGCCAGCGCCGCCGCCGCCGCCTGCACGGCCAGGCGCAGGCCGGGGCTCAGCGGCCGCGCGTCGTCCCAAGCGCCCAAAGCGTAGACCAGCGCGCCGGAGGCCCCCAGGCTCAGGGACGCGAGGTCGCGCGGGCCATAGAGCGCGGCCGCGGCCGAGGCGGCGGCGAAGACCGCCGCGCCGCCCAAGCGCGGCACCGGCCGCTGATGCATGCTGCGAGGGCCCGGGACGTCCAGCACGCCCAAGCGGCGCGCCAGCAGGATGGTGAGCGGCGTCAGGGCAAGGCTGAGGAGTCCGGCGAGGAGGAACGGCGCCACGGGAAGCCCCGCGGTCAGGACGCGCCGGACAGGCTTTGGACGGCCTCTTCGACGATCTCCGGCGTGATGTGATGCACGCTCTTGCCGAAGGCGGTCAGCAGGCTCATGTGGCAGTAGTTGTTGATCCAGCGCGGGATGCCGCCGGAATGGCGCTGGATGAGGTCGATGGCCTCGGGCGTGAAGATGGTATGCTTGCCGTCGCCGACGATGGAGAGCCGGTGGCGGATGTAGTTCTGCGTGTCGGGCAGGCCGAAGGCGTCCAAGTGGAAGCGCAGGTTCACGCGCTGGTTGAGCTGCTTGTTGGACTCGACCCGGTTCTTGAGTTCGGGCTGGCCGACTAGCAGCAGGGTCAGCAGGAAGCGGTTCTCCAGCTGGAAGTTCATCAGCAGGCGCAGTTCCTCGAAGACCTCGTCGTTGTTGATGGCATGGGCCTCGTCGATGACGATGACGGAATGCTTGCCGTCCTGGGCCACGCTTTCGATGTAGCTTTGCAGCCCCATGAGCACGTCGGCCTTATGCGCGGGGACCTCGTGCATGGTCAGCCCGCGCAGGATCAGGCGGAGTATGCCGAGGTCGTCGAGCCTCGGGTTGGTGACGAAGGAGAACTTGACGCCTTCCGGTTCGGTGGACTTGCGCAGCGCCTGCAGCACCAGCGTCTTGCCGCAGCCGTAGACGCCGGTCAAGACGCCGCAGGCTTTCTTCTCGCGCACCAGGTACTGCAGGCGCGACAAGGCTTCCTGATGCTTGATCGAGGTGTAGAAGAACCGGGGGTCCGGGGTGTTCTCGAACGGCAGTTCTTTCAGCTTCCAGAAATCTTTGTACATCGGTTTTTATATTAGCACATCTTCGGTCCTGCGGCCATGCGACTTTCGTCACAACGTAGATTTACTGAACGGGTCCAGGCTTCGGCGCCGCCATGCAGCAGCAGGTCGAGCGCCGCCAGCCGCGGCAGGAAAGGTCCGGGGCCTTGCGGGTAGGTCGGCGGCGCGTACTCTTGGTACAGCAGGCCGATGCCCGCGCGCGCGAACTCTTCCTCGTCCAGGTAGTCCCTTCCCCCCGCCCCGGAAAGATAGGCGTCGGCCTTCAGGCGCCGGCAGAGCGACAGGAGCCGCGCCGTCGCCGTGCCCTGGGAGCCGACCTCCGACTCGAGCACGGTCGGCGTCTTGATGCCGAACTGCTCGCGCAGGCGCGCGTCGAGCGCGTAGCAGGCCGGCGCCAAGCGCGGCCAGGGGCGGCCGTAGAAGTCGTCGAGGAAGGCCTCCTGCTCGGCGTAGCGCGCGGCGCGCCGGTAGTGGTGGCGCAGCGTCAGCGCATGCTCGCGCGCCCAGTCCTGGCCCGGGTCGGTCTCCACCGCCGCCACCGTCTGCGCCCGGCGCCCTTTGGAACGGACCGGGACCGTCAGCCACAGCGGCCCGTGCGGCGTCTTGATGCGGTTGCGGTTCTGGAACTCGCGCCGCTTGTACTGCACGCCGTCGAGGTAGACGAACAGGTCGCAGCGCGCCATCTTGTCGTAGTAGCCGAGCCAGGCCAGGTATTGCGGCTGGTGGCAGGCCAGGATCATCGGGCGGCTCCGGCGTAGAGGCGCGCCAAGCCCTCGAGCATGGCCTCCGGCGCGCCGCGCGCCTGCGCCGCGCGCCGCCCCGCTTCGCCCAGCGCCGCGCGCAGGGCCGGCTCGTCCAAGAGCCGCAGGACCGCTTGCGCCAGCGCCGGAGCGTCGCCCGGCGCGACCAACAGCCCGGTGCGCTCGTGCTCGATCAAGTCGGGCAGGCCGCAAACCGCGCTGGCCGCCACGGGCAGGCCGAGGCGCTGGGCGCGCAGCGCGCCCAAGCCCATCGCCTCGTTGAGCGAGGGCTGGACGTAGACGTCGAGCCCCGCCATGAGGCGCTCCGGCGGGCTGACGTGCCCGGGCATCAGCAGGCGCGGCCCCAGCCCCAAGGCCTGCGCCCGGGCCGCCAGCTCCGCGCGCAGCGAGCCGTCTCCGAGGATCAAAAAGCGCACGTCGCGCTCCGGGCGGGCCCGGGCGAGCAGCGCCGCCGACTCCAGGAAGTCCGAGAGTCCCTTGACCGGCTCCAAGCGCGCCGCGGTGCCGACCAGCAGGGTCTGCTCGGAAAGAGGCCAGAAGCCGTTGATGGTGAGCCTGGCGTCGGCTCGTGAGACGCCGGCGCCGGCGGAGGGCGCCAGGGCGTTGGGGATGACGCGCCACTGCTGCGCCGTGCCGATCCCGTACGCCAAGGACTCGCGGCGCTCCCCCTCCGACACCGCCACCAGCCGGTCGGTGACCAGCGCGCTCAGGCGTTCGACGGCCCCGATCGCAGCCGAGCGCAGCGGCCCGAAATAGCCGTAGAGGACGTGGCCGTGAGGCGTGTGCACGACGCGCATGGGGCGGGCGCGTCGCGTGGTCCAGTTGAGGAGCCAGGCCGCCCAGCGGCCGAGCGCGCCGGCCTTGGAGCAATGCGTGTGCAGGACGTCGGGCTCGACGCGGCCGAGCAAGGCGCAGATCTCCCAAAAGGCCCGCAGGTCTTGGAGCGCGTCCGGGCGGCGGGCCAAATGCGGCACGGCCAGCGCGTCCGGAGCGCGCGCGGCGCCGGGGCCGGCGGCCAGCAGGGCGCCGGCCTGCGACGCCGCCAGCCGGGCGGCCTCGGAGGAGCCTCCGGGGTCGAGCCGCGTGATCAGATGCAGCACGCGCGGCGCGGCGCAGGGCTTGCGGGCCCGGACCAGCAGGGAAGGCCGGCAGAAGGAGCGGGCCAGACGCAGCGCCAGCGCCGCGGCCGGGCCCAGGCCCCGGCTATAGAACTCGACGCCGGCAAGCCCGCAGGGCGGACGACGCACGTCGGTGAAGCCTTCCTGGCGCAGCAGCCGTGTCAGCGTCCGGCGCGAGAACCCATGGCGGTGCAGGACGGGCAGGCGCGCCAGCCAACGCGTTCCCAGCGCGCGCAAGATCCCGGCGCAGGCCCGCTGGAAGGGCGCGTTGCGCACCCTCAGCCAGAGGACGCCGCCGTCTTTCAGCAGGCCGGCGCTCGTCTTGAGAAGGGCGCGCGGGTCGGCCGACAGGTCGAGCACCTCCCAAGCGCAGACGGCGTCGAAGGAGCCCGGGGCCAAGGCGCCGGCCTCCGGCTGGACGTCGAAACCCCGGGCGCGCGCCTGGCCGGCGGCGGCGGGGTCGGGCTCCAGTCCCTTGGCGTCCCAGCCGCGGCGGCGTGCGGCCGCGAGAAAGGCGCCGGTGCCGCAGCCCAGGTCCAAGAGCCGTCCGGGCGGCTGGAGCTCTTCCAGCCGGTCGAGCAGGGCGGCGTAGAGCGGGGCCCGGGCCGCGACGAGGGCCGGATGGCGTTCCAACTCCGGCTCAAGACGGCGGCCGGGATCCTGATAGAGGCCGCAGTCGGGGCAGACTCGGGCGGGGCCGCCTTCCGGCGACAAGACGTCTTCGGGGCGCCGCGCCGACGCGCAGAGCCAGCAGGCCTCAGACTTCTTCTTTTTTGGCGTAATGGCCGTAGCCGTAGTAGTACGCCTGGCCCGGCCCCATCTCGCTGGTGCGCATGTCGTTGAGGACGACGCCCAGGATGTTGATCTTGGCCGACTGCATCTGGTCCTTCACGCGGCGAAGGGCTTGGCGGGCCATCTTGCCCGACTGATAGATGAGCACGACGCCGTCGGTGTGGGCGCCTATGAGCAGGGCGTCTACGAACAGCAGGGCCGGAGGGCAGTCGAAGACGATGAGGTCGAAGTGCGGCCGCACGGCTTTGATGAACTCCGGCAGCGCCGCCGAGGAGAACACGTTGACGATGTCGGCGGCGCTCGAGGTCCCGCTGGTCATCAGCTTGAAGTTGTCGATGCCGGAGAAGGAGAGCAGCTTGTCGAGGTCGATCTCTCCCATCAAGAAGTCCACGGTGCCGCAGATGGAGTCTTCCCAGGCCTCTCTCTGGCCCAGGACCTCCATCAGGCCCGGCTTTTTAGGCACGCCGAAGATCCGGTAGATCACCGGCCGGCGGATGTCGGAGCCGATCAGCAGGACCTTCAGGCCGGCATGGGCGGCGGCCAGGCAGAAATTGGTGGAGGTGAGCGTTTTTCCTTCGGCGACCCCGGTCGAAGTGAAGGTCAGCACCAGGTTCTTGGCTCCGGGAAGCTGCGACGAGATGTTCGAGCGTAGGTGGTGATAGACCTCGATGATCGGCGACTGCGACTTCTGATGGAAGAGCAGCAGGGAGCGGAACGCCTCCAGCGGATAGCGCTGCTTGCGCAGGAGCTTGGTCTTGAAGGCCAGCCAGCGGCTTTCCGAGCCGAGGTGGGGCACGACGCCCAGCACGGGGACGCCCAGCACCTTCTCGATCTCCTCCAAGGTCGAGATGGAGATGTCCATGCTTTCGAGCATCAGCGCCGAGACCAGGCCCAGGACCAGGCCGAAGATGCAGCCCAGCATGTTGTTGGCCCGCTTGTTCGGGTAGAACGGGGCGGTGGGGACGATGGGCCGCGAGATCGCGGTGACGAACTGCGGCATGGAGGCCAAGGAGACCTTCGCCTCCTCCATCTGGCGCGAGAGCCCGATGTAGACCTCCTCGTTGACCTTGATGTCGCGGGTCAAGCGCTCCAGGTCGATGTCCTGGCCGGGCACCACGGAGAGCCGGGCGCGGACGTTGGCGATGCGGGAATCGACGGCGACGACGTCGGGATGCTCGGGGGTGAATTTCTTGAGCATCTCCCGCCGCCGCTGCTCGAGCTCGAGCAGCGTCCCGTTCAAGGTCGAACCCATGCCGGTGCCCTGGTGGGTCTCCAGATAGCTCCGCCGTTTGTCCTCGAGCTGTGAAAGGGAGTTCTCGATCTCTGCCTTGCGCGTGCCGATGTCGGCCAGGGACTTCTTGAAGGAAAGCGATCGCTCCTCGGCGTCGCGCTCGGCGTAGACGTCCATGGCGACGCTGACGACGGCGGCGGCGGCCTCGGGGTCTCGCGACGTCGCCGACAGCGAGATCATGTTGGAGTCCGGCAGGCGGGCGGCGCTGAAGCCTCCGGCGTTGGGAAGCTTCAGCCGGACGCGTTCGCTCATCTCAAGGGAGCCGAGGATGCGCAATTGGGTCTGCATCGAGGAGAATTGGTCGAAGTTCGAGTTGTCCATGCCGACGATCCTGACGCCCGGCGGCTCGAACTTGACGACGCCTTGCGCGCGGTAGAGCGGGATGCGCGTGTAGGTGTAGACCGTCGAGGAGATGGTGACGACGGACACGACGGCGGCGACCAGCCACTTCCGCTTCTGGATGATGCGGACGTAATCGTGAAGGCTGGGTTCGATGTCTAGGGAGGCTTCCATTATTGGGTCTTGGCGATGAGGACCATGCTCGAGATCAGGGTCATCAGGCTGAGCCAGGGCAGGATGTTGGCCGTCATCCACATGACGCTCTTGGTGTTGCGGCCCTTGGGCACGTAGATCGTGTCTCCGGGAGAGAGGGCCACGTTCTGGTCCGAGTTCCCCTGGAGCACCGCGTTGAGATCGACCGACATCACGCCTCCGCCCGTCTCAGAGCGCAAGATGCGCGTCTTGCTGCCCTTGGCGTTGTCGCCGAGGCCCCCCGCCAGCGAGACCAGCTCCAAGATCTTCATGCCGTCGCGGTATTCGAAGTAGCCGGCGGTGTGGACCTCGCCGAGGATGGCCACCCGGCGGCCGGAGAAGCGGCGGATGTTGACGGTGACCTTCGGGTTGGCGACGAAGCGGACGTACTTGCTCTCCAGCAAGCGCTGCAGCTCTTTGGCCGTGAGCCCTTTGACCAGGATGGCGCCGATGAGCGGCAGCTCGATCATGCCGTCGGGCTGGACGGTGACCTCCTTAGAGTACT
The DNA here is from genome assembly GCA_964510095.1 of uncultured Elusimicrobia bacterium. Lineage (GTDB taxonomy): Bacteria > Elusimicrobiota > Elusimicrobia > UBA1565 > UBA9628 > JBBTLF01. The sequence goes on from CAZEAE010000035.1 coordinate 33,502, forward strand.
CCTCGACAGGGAAAACGGTGATGGCCACGACGTCGCCGGCGCTGATGGTGACCGCCGACGTGGGGTCTTGGGCGGGAGCCTTGGTCTGGGCCAACAGGGCGGAAGCGCCGCCGAGCTCTAAATGATAGACGGCCATCAAGGACGCCAAGAAGAGCCTTTTCGCGCGGGTCGTCATTCGTCGAAGTCCTCCACGGTCTCGCCGCGCTTGGCGGGAGCCGGCCGCTCTAGGATCTTGTATAGAGACTGGACCATCCGCTTGAGCTCGCGGTGCTCCTCTTCCAGATGTTTGGCGGCGTTAGCGTTGGCGGGCGAGAACTTGAGCGAGGACACTCGCGTCTGAAGCAGGCTGACCTGCGCGGAGAGCTCCTCTAGGTCTTGTCCTTGGGAGGGCTCCGGCTGCAGCAGCAGTCGGCTGACCGCCTCCAGCGTCAAGGTCGCCAGGCCGATGCCCAGCACCCAGCGGTTGCCCAGGAAGCCGCCGGCGGCGGCGACGGCCAGCGCGCAGGCGCGCGCCAAAGCGGGCCAGGAAAGCCTAGCCAGAAGGCCTTCCGCGGGAGGCGCCAGGCTCAAGGGTTCTCCCGTGAAAGAGTCCTGCTCCTGCGGGTCGAAAGCGGGCGGGGAAGGCCGATCCTCCGCGGGCGCGGGCGCGGACTGGGCCTCGGTGAAGTGGAAAGCGCCGGAAGGGTCGATCTTCGCGGCAAGCGCCTCTGGGAGAGGGGCCGGAGCCTCCTCCTTCGGCGGCTGCTTGAGCGTCTGGCGGAGGCGCTGCACCGCCAGGCGCAGATCTTCGATGGAATTAGCCAAGACCTACAGTGTAGGGTTAGTGGCTCGATTTGTCAATACTCTGACGACATACTCTGACGACATCCCAAAAGCTCACGTAGCTTCTAATAATGCCGCGTGTTCCCTGGGAAATCCCCCA
>CAZEAE010000036.1:0-33215 GCA_964510095.1 uncultured Elusimicrobia bacterium
CTGTGGGAGGGATTTCTTTGCGCCTTGACCCAGGGACCTCTAATGAGTGCGCCCGACGATACAGCCGTCGGGCGCTGGGTAACGAAAAGCCCGTGAATATGGATTTTTTGGGCCCGTTGACAACTGCTGCCCTCGCCGGTATACTTTTTCCCGATGCTCCTTGGGAAAAACCGTCTTCTCTCCATAGTCGCCGCGACCGGCCTTTGCGCCGTCCTTGGCACGATGGCCTGCGCCGCGCCCGCCAAGCGCCGCGCCGCCCTTAAGCCCGCCTCGCCGGCCGCCAAAGCCGTCTTGCGCACCGCCCGCAGCTACCTGAGGGAAGAGGAGACCAAGCGTAAAACGCCCAAGGACTGCTCCGATTACGTCCGCAGGGTCTTCAGCGAGCATGGATTCGACCTGCCCCGGACCTCCGAGGAGATGTCGGTGGCCGGCAGCCGCGTGGCGTCCTCCAAGGAGCTGGCGATGGGCGATCTGGTCTTCTTTTCCGGGGAAAAAGTCTCACGCATCGTCGGCCATGTCGGCATCTACGTCGGCAACGGGATCTTCATCCACCTGCCCAGCACCCGCGTCGTGACGATGGAAAGCCTATACTCCGACTACTACCGCAAGCGCTACCTCTCCGCCCGCCGCGTCATCCGATAAGGCCCAGCAGCTGCGTGACGATGCGGTGCGTCAGGCCCCAAAGGGCATGTCCTTCCACGCGGAAGCAGGGGACTTCGCGCGCCGCTCCCTTGATGACGATCGATGCCGTCCCCGCCGACGCTTGAAGCTCCTTCAAGCCCGCCCAATGACAAGCGTCCACTTCCGATGACGCGGTATGCGCGATCCGCTTGCTCAGGCCGAAGACGAACGGGCGTATGACGATCGAAGGCAGGCTCGGCGTCCTTGGATGCAGGTCGTCGAGCTCGCCCAACAACTGCCGCGCTGAAAGAGATATGCCCGTTTCCTCCTTCACCTCGCGCAGGGCCGTCGCCAGCAGGTCGGTATCCTCCGGGTCCCTCCGGCCGCCCGGCAAGGCGATCTGCCCGGACCAGGGGTCCAGCGGATGTTCGGCTCGCTTGATGAAGAGCGCCTCCAGGCCCGCGCGCGGGTCGTCGACGAGGAGCACCGCCACCGAAGCCTGGGAGGCGCCCGCTTCCTCGATGCGCCGGAGCTTGCGCTTCGACAAGGCGGACCTCAATGAATCCATAAGGCAATCATAGCCGAAACCTCCGCGGGCTTGCTAGTTCCATGATTTTCCTCTATCCTTTAGGCCATGCGAAGCTGGCCGCTCGGCGCCTTGCTGGTCCTCGGCCTGCTCTCCGGCGGCGCCTGCAAGGTGGAAGACGAGGTGCCGGCCACCTTGGAGGAACGGCTCTTGCGCGCCGCCAAGCGGGGCGACCTCCGCGCCGTCAAAGTCCTGCTCGAGCGCGGGGCCGACATCGAGGCTCCCGATAAGAACCCCGGCTGGACCCCGCTGATCTGGATGGCGGCCAAAGGCCATGTCGAGGGGGTCAACTATCTCCTGTCCAAGGGCGCCAAGGTCGAAGGACGCACCTTGAAGGGCGAGACCGGCCTCATGACGTCGGCGCGCTGGGGCCAGCTCGAGACCGTTTCGGCCCTGCTCGACGGCGGCGCCCAGGTCGACGCCACGGACCGCAACGCCTGGACCGCTCTGATGTGGAGCTGCTTGAAAGGGCAGGAGGAGATGGTCGTCCTTCTGCTCAAGCGCGGCGCCGACCTCGAGCACCAAGATCGCGACGGCAGGCGTCCGCTGATGCTGGCCGCCACGAAAGGCCACGCTTCGGTCGTGAAGGTCCTGCTGGCCAAGGGAGCGCGGGTCGATCCCAAGGGCCCCGACGGCGATGCCGTGTCGTTGGCCCGCAAGTACGGCTATGAGGACGTCGCCCGCCTGATCAGCAAGCAGCCGCGCTAAGCCTTATAAGCGGCGGCCTTCTCCAGGAGCCCGGCGGCGAACTTGTTGGCCCGCGCCGCGATCTCACCCTCGTCGTGGTGGGCCAGGCGCCCGTTCTCCACGACGATATTGCCGTTGACGATGGTCCACTTGGTCCGGTGGCTGGAGCCGCAGAAGAGCAGCGCCGCCACGGGGTCGCTCAAAGACCCCGCGTAGTCGATCCCGGTCAAGTCGAAGACGGCCAGGTCCGCCGCCTTGCCTTGGGCGATGCGGCCGATGTCGTCGCGCCTCAGGACCTCGGCGCCTCCGCGCGTCGCCATCCATAGCACCTGGCGCGCCGGCATGGACTTGACGCCGGTGCGGATGCGGTGGACCAGCATGCACTGGCGCAGCTCCGCCAGCATGTCTCCGGAGTCGTTGGAGGCCGAGCCGTCGACGCCGAGACCGACCGGCACGCCCGCGTCGAGATATTCCCGGATGGGCGCGATGCCGGAGCCCAGGCGCATGTTCGAAGACGGGCAATGGGCCACCCCGGTCCGCGTCTGGGCCAGGCGGCGCACTTCGTCCGGGCTCAGGTGCACCATGTGGGCGAACCAGGCGTTGCCCTCCATCCACCCCACGGACTCGATGAAATCCAGCGGGCGCATCTTGTAGCGCTCGAGGCAGTAGATCTCCTCATCGATGGTCTCGGCCAGGTGCGTGTGCAGACCGACGCCCCATTTCTTGGCCTGCTGGGCCATCGTCTTCATCAGCTCCGCGCTGACCGAGAACGGCGCGCACGGCGCCAGGCCCACCCGGCACATCGAATAAGGCGTCGGGTCATGGTAGGTCTTGACCAGGCGCTCGCAGTCCTTGAGGATCTCATCCTCCTCCTGCGTGCAGTCGTCGGGCGGTAAGCCGCCTTTCGAGATGCCCACCGACATCGAGCCGCGCGTCGGGTGGAAGCGGATGCCCAGGCGATGGGCGGCGTCGATCTGCCGGTCGATGAGCTCGGCGGACTTGCCGCCGGGGAAGAGGTAGGTGTGGTCCGAGGTCGTCGTGCAGCCGGTGAGCAGCAGCTCGGCCAAGCCCACCTCGGCGCCGGCGGCGACCGCGTCGGGCGTCAGGTGGCGCCAGACGGTGTAGAGGTAGGTCAGCCAATCGAAGAGCTTGGCGTCCTGGACGGCGGCGACGTTGCGCGTCAGCGTCTGGACCAGGTGATGGTGCACGTTGATGAAGCCGGGCACGACCACGCAGCCGGTGGCGTCCAAGACCCGCGCGTCTTCTTCCGGCAGGTCCTTGCCGATCATGAGGATCGTGCGCCCGCGCGTCAGGATGTCGACGCCGGAAAGCTCGCGGCGCTGGTCGTCCATGGTGACGACGCGCAGCGCGTTCTTGATGAGCAGGTTCGGTTTCATGGGTGGTTACCTCGGAATCCGGAAATCCAAGTCTTGCGCGCGCTCGCTCAAGGCGTCGGCGCGCCGGGAGAGCTCCGGGAGCTTCACGCGGCGGCGGCCCTGCAGGTTCTCCAGCGACGGCTCCCAGCCGCGGATGCGCAGGCGCGGGTCGTGCTCGCGGACCTTCAGCGCGGCCAAGGGCTCGATGCCTCGCGGGTCGCCCAGCGCGGCCAAGGCGGAAGCGGCCGCGCCGCGTATCAAGCGGTCCTCCTCCCCCAGAGCTTCGATGAGCAGGTCGGTGGTCTCGGCGCGTCCGGCGCCGGCTGAGGCCAAGGCCGACAGCGCGGCCAGACGGGCGTAGACAGGCTTGCCGGGCTGGGCCCACTGCCGCAAGAGCGGCAGCCGGAGCGGGTCCTTCAACCGCCCTAGGCCGCTGAGGGCGGCGCGGCGCACAAGGTCGTTGTAGGAATCCTCGGAAAGCTTGGCCTCCAGCAGCGCCCCGGCTTGCGGCCTGCGCAGCGCGCCTAAAGCCTGCAGGGCCTCGGCTTCGACGAACACGCTCGGGTCATGCCGGGCCAGCGGCTCCAGGGCGGAGGCGGCCTCCTGGGACAGCGTGAAGCCGCCCAGCGCCGCGGCCGCCGCCCGCCGGGTCTTGGGGTGAGGCAGCGCCAGCCCTTCTTTCAAGGCCGCCAGCGCTTGGGGGCCGCCGAGGGCGCCCAGCTCCCCGGCGCAAGCTGCGGCCACGCCCCAGAACGGGTCTTCCTTGAGGCAGCGGCGCAGGCGTTCGAGGTTGGCCGGCGTGGGGCGCCGGGCCAGCGCGCGCGCCGCGCGCAGGCGTCCCGGCACGGAGTCTTGCTTCAGCGCGGCGGCCAGCCAGTCCTGCGGCGCCTCGAGGGTCAGGTCGACGAGCACGCTCTGCGCCGGGTCGACGGAGAGGAAGGCCGGGCGCTCGGGCAGCTCCCAGCTGAAGGTCTGCTCGGGGGCGTCCAAGTCGAGCACGACGGTCCTGGAGCCGGGGCCGCGCAGCTCGAGGGGCAGCTTGAAGCGGAAGGGCTCCGCCTGGGTCTGGCGGGTCTTGAGCTCCAAGCGTTTGCGGGGGGCGTCCCAGGAAGCCTCCAGCGTCAAGCGAGGATGGCCCGGCGTCTGCGCCCACTGGCGGAAGAACTCGGCGTAGGCGCGGCCGGTGGTCTCTTCGAAGGCCCGGCGCAGGTCGTCGGATTCGACGACGCCGTCGAGGTTCTGGGCCGTATAGAGCTTCAACGCCTTCCAGAAGTCCTCTTCCCCGGCGTCGGCTTTCAGCATCTGCAGGAACCAGGCGCCTTTGGCGTAGCTGTGGGCGTCGAACATGTTGTCGGAGTGGTCGTAGCGGTCGCTGACGAGCGCGCGGCGGTAGCCTTCGCCGAAGTACCAGCGGGCGTCGTCTTCCAGCTCCAGGGCGGCCTCATCGGCTCCTTTCGACTGCTTGAGCCAGCGGTTGCTTAAGAACGTGGCGAAGCCTTCGTTGAGCCACATCTGGGACCAGTCCTTGCAGGTCAGGAGGTCTCCGAACCATTGATGCGCCAGCTCGTGGGACATGACGCCTTCGGAGTCGGAGTCGAGGGCCGCCCGGGCGTCTACGAGGTAGCGCTCGTTGAGCATGACGGCCGAGACGTCCTCCATGCCGCCCCACCGGAAGCCATAGAGCAGGGCTTGGTCGAACTTGGCCCAGGGGTAGCTCTGGCCGATGAGGCCTTCGAAGAAGCGCACCATCTCCGGCGTGCGGGCGAAGGTGCGCCGGGCGTCTTCCTCGCGTCCGGGCGGCGCCCAGACCGCCATGGGCACCGGGCCGCCTTCGAGCGCGACGCGGCTGTAGCGGCCGACGGTCAAGGTGATGAGGTAGGGCGCGTGAGCGCGCTCCTGCAGCCAATGGTAGACCACGCGCCCTCCGGCGACGGCCTCGGTGGAGACCAAGCGTCCGTTGGACAGGGCGGAGAAGCCCTCGGGCACGGTGACGATCATCTCGCTGGAGGCGCGCTCGTTGGGATAGTCGTAGAGGGGGATCCAGAAGCGGGTGCGCTCGGTCTCTCCCTTGCTCCAGAGCTGGTCGGGCTGGCCGGGGATCTTGGGGTCGAGCTTGAAGAAATGCAGCCCGAGCTGGGGCTGCGTGGATTCGTATTCGACGCGCACGGCGGCGTCATCTCCTTCCATCGGCGGCTTGGGCCAGTCTATCAGGAGCTTTTCGTCTTTTTGCCGGAAACTCAGGACCCGGCCGGCGCCGTCGGTCACCTTGAGGGCCTTGAGCAGCGCGGCGTCGAGCGACAGCTGGGACAAGGACGCGGCCAGCACCTTGAAGGAATGCGTGACGGAAGCCTTGTAGGACTGCTCCGCCAGGTCGGGGACGATCTCGACCTTCGTATGGAGGATGTCTATCTGCCGGTCGGGTCGAAATCGCCGGACGTTCTCGGGGAAGCGCTCGGCGGCCAGCGCCGGGCCCGCCAGGAGCAGGGCGGCCAGCAGCCGGAAGGTCACAGGCCGGCTTTCCGGACGTGGCGCTTGAGCTCGGCCAAAGTCGAGACGCGGGCCGGCCGGCCGGCGGCCTTGAGCGCGCTGCGCGAATCCTTGAGCCCGCTGCCGGTGACGAGCACGGCGATGCGCTCGGTGCTGTCGAGCTTGCCAAGCTTCGCGGCCTTGAGCAGGCCGGCCATGGCGGCGGCGCCGGCGGGCTCGGCGAAGAGGCCTTCTTCCTTGGCGAGCACGCGCATGGCTTCCAGGACCTCTTCATCGGTGACGACGTAGGCGTCTCCGATGGACTGGCGCAAGGCGGCCAGGGCGGCTTCGGCGTCCTTGGGCCTGCGCACGGACATGGAGTCGGCGATGGTCTGCCCCGAGGCCGGAGTCACGGTGCCGTCGCCGTCGAAGGCCCTTTGGATCGAATCGGCGCCTTGGACCTGGACGGCGGCGAGCTTGGGCAGATTGTCGATGAGGCCCAAGGCATGCAGGTCCTTGAAGCCTTTCCAGAGGCCGCTCAGGATGTTGCCGTCTGCGACCGGGACGAAGACCAGGTCGGGCGCCTGCCAATCCAGCTGCTCGCAGAGCTCGTAGGCGGCCGTCTTCTTGCCTTCGCGGGTGAAGGGGTTGTAGCCGGTGTTGCGGTTGTGCCAGCCGAACTCCGAACTGGCTTTGAGCGAAAGGGCGAAGGCGTCGTCGTAGGTGCCGTCGACGGCCAGGACCTCGGCGCCGAAGATCATCAGCTGGGCGAGCTTGGCCTCGGGCGTGCTCTGAGGCACGAACAAGACGGTGCGCAGGCCGGTGCCGGCGGCCAGGCAGGCCAGGGAGGCGGCGGCGTTGCCGGTGGAGGCGGCGCAGACGGTCTTCTCGCCGAGGGCTTGGGCGCGCATGAGCACGACGGCGCTGGCTCGGTCCTTGAGCGAGGCGGTGGCGTTGCGGCCGTCGTCTTTTAAGAACAGGCGGGGCAGCCCGAGCTTCCGGCCGAGGCGGCGCGAGGCGTATAGCGGCGTCCACCCGACGTGCGGCGTCAGGTGAGGCAGGGCGGGAGACAGCGGCAGGAGCGCGCTGTAGCGCCAGAGGCTGCGCTTGGGCTCGGTCTCGAAGGATTTGCGGGAGACCTTCTTCTTGAGCAGGGGGTAGTCGTAGACGAGGTCGAGGTTGGAGCCGCAGTGCGGGCAGTCATAGAGCGGCTTGAAGTCATGCTCCCGCATGCAGCCGAAGCAGCGGTAGCCGAGCACATGCCGGGGGGGGCGGCGGTCGCTGGACATGCGGCTATTCTATAAAAAAAATCATCCGTTGCAGGCGACGGTCGGGCGGGATCAGCGTTTCGGCCAATTCTGGATGCTCGTCTTGGAGTCGATCCGCACCAAAACGCCTGATTCCGTGACGCCCAAGGCATGGCGACGCAGGAACCCGTGGCTGCCTGATGGACACATCAGCAGCACGGCGTCGGAGCCCAGCAGGAACCCCTCAGGGCGCCAGACCAGCGGCTTGTGCGCTTCCCGGCAGTGCGGCTGCGAAGGGAGGAAGCCCGCAGCCGGCAGGGACTTCAGGTCGGCCCAGGTCGGTGGCGGGCCGCCGCGGAGGCGTCTGTATTCCCCGATAGGAGCTCGGATCCCGGCATAGAAGTCCGAATAGCAATTGAGGAAGGTTCGCTGGTCGGCCGCCCATTCCGCGACCTTGGGGACGGCCACGGAGACCAGGATGAAGAAGAGCAAGGCCGGCAGCACCATCTGGCTGGCTTGAGAGGCGCCCTTCAGCATGACGTCATGCGCCTACGGACGCTAGTCCGATTCGGCGGCCTCCTCCACGTTCTTGAATTCGGCGGGCATGCCCAGCGCTCCGCGCAGGACCGCGACGAACTTCTGGCATGAAGGCCCCGGCTGGTGGCCGGAGCAGTCCGAACGCAGGATGAAGTCGCGATCGATGACCTGATAGCCCGGGATCATGTCGCTGCTGGCCTGGTTGGCCAGGGCGGATCCTCCGGCCAAGACGATCAGGTTCGGATGCTTCTCGGCTTTGAAATGCGCGGCCCAGCGCGCGGCGTCTTCGGCCGTCGCGCCCTGCATCCGCAGGTTGTAGAGCAAGAGCTGGACGTGGACGAGGCCGGGGTGCCCGAAGTCGACTCCGGCGACTTGTTCCAGCATCTCCGGCGTGGAAAGGATCCCTTCCTGGGGGACGATGCCGGAAAAATGACCGATCTCGGGCCGGTTGCCTCCCGCGAAGGCGTTGCAGGCGGGACAAGTCATCCCTACCGGTTCAAGAAGGATCACCTTGCCTTTCAAGGAGGACAGAGCGACCGTCGCTCCCTTGGAGTCGAGCAGTTCAAGGTCGGGATAGGCGGCGTCCACGCGCGGCGGCCAGCCGGGCGGCGGCGGGGCCGAGGGCTGCGCGCAGGCGGTCAAAGCCGCGGTCAGGACCAGGAGTCGAAGTCTCGGCGCGAGCATGTCTTATCACCAGCCGACTTCGAAGGAATAATTCCGGCTCCCGATCGGGACGGCGGCGCCGCTGGCGAAGCGCTCGGTGCGCCAATCGAAGCGGCCGTTGCCGTCGAGGTCGATGCCGACGCCGGCCTCCGTGAAATCGCCGTCGTTGGCGGCGCCTTCGATGAGCCAGGCCTGGTGCTTCTTGCCTTCGATCGTCACCGAGCCGGCCAGCGAGGTCCGAGAATAGTGGGCCAGGCGGGCGGCGGGCCATAAGGATTCATTCGTGAAAAGCCAAAGCGCGTAGTCGCCTGGGAAGCCGGCATCCTTGGCGATCTGGGCGAACGGGATCGTCACGACAGAGGCGAAGAGCCCGGTGCCTTGGTTTTTCAGGGGCTGCTCATCGCGAAGGTCGCCGTCATGATCGCGGTCGAAATAAAGGACGGGATGCGCTCCTTCGGCCAGATCGAGGGCGAAGAGGAACGGCTCCTTGTGGACCGTGCCCAGCGACAGCGCGCCGTAGCGGCGCTCCTTGCCTTGGTAGTCGGGTTCTCCCAGCAAGCCGGGCGGCCGCTGCGACGACAGGAGATCCGGCCGATCATGGGTCCCTATCAAGAATCCCGCCGGCTGAAAAGCATCCTTGGAGATGGAGATGGAGACGCGGACCGCGTCCTGCGGCGGGACCGGCGGCGAGAATGGCTTGGGGGAGCTTTGCTCCGGCGCCCGCGCCGGCGCTTTTGACGCCGCGGATGTGATGAGTCGTTGAGTGCTGCCGCGCAGGCGGCCGAGCAGGTTGGGGAACGATTTGGCGAGCCCCGCCAACGTCGACAAGGCGATGATGCAGAAGAACACTTGCATGGGTATGGGCATCGGCGGCCGGGGCATCGCGGAAAGGGCGATGGCAAGCGCGGCCGCGTCGCGGCGAAGCGCCTTATACATCCCGACGACGATCCTCGCGTCGGCTTCCAGGCTTTCCCGGGTCTGCGCTGCGGGGTCTAGATGGACCTCTATGCCCGTGTTCCCTTTGAAGATGCCGACCTCTTTGACGCGCCCTCCCAATTTCAGCAAACCGTCCTGCACCTCGGAAACGAGCAGTTCCGGGTAGCCTCTGCGGCCGACCGAATTGAGGACGTAGCGCCGGGAGAGGCCCAAGCCGGCGCTGCCCAGGTATCTCTCAAGCCGGCGGGGGGAACCCTCCGGGGGCGGCGCTTCGCCGTCGGCGAGCCTGCTCAGATAGATGGCGGTCACCTGCTCTTCGTCGACATCGAGGTCACCGACGAGCAGGCTGGTCACGGCCGTCGCGCCTTCTTTGAAGGCCACCTTCTCGCCCTCGAGGGTCCCCGTTCGCAGCGGCCCAAAAAAACCGCTCTGGATCTTGGCTTGGGCGAACTGAGGGAAGAGTTCGTCAGGGAGCATGCCACAAGAGTGTAGACGGACCGCTTGCTGCTGTCAAGGCGGGATGCGTCCTACGCGTCAGCCTTCGCGGGCCAGCGACTCCAGGAAATCCTCGTAGGGCACGGCTACCTCGCCTTTAGAGAATTTCTGCCGCGAAGAACCCCGATAGACGATCCGTTTCTCGACCGGCTTGTCGGCGACCTCTTCGAAGGACCGCAGGCCCCTTAGGTCGGTCTCATGGACGCGTGAGCCGGACTTGCACTCCACGGCCAAGAGCTTCTTGCCCTGGTCGATGACGAGGTCCACCTCGGCCCCCGCGTCGGTCCGGTAGGAGCTCAACTTCCAGGGTTTGTGGCGGGAACGGATGAGCGTGAGGCACTGCAAGATGATCCAATGCTCGAATAGAAAGCCCCGTTCGCTAGGGCTTAAAGGATGGCGGTGCAGACCCAGCAGGGCGTTGCGCACCCCGGTGTCAAAAAAGAGGAAGCGATCACGTTGGCTCACCCGCCTGCGGCTTCGCTTGGGGTGGTAGGCCGGAAGGCGGAAGGCGATGAGCGTGTCCTCCAGAATGGAATAGAACCGCCGCACGGTTTCCTTGGGAAGCTCGCTGTCGGACGCGACCTTGGAATAGTTGATCCACCGGCCGCTGGCTTCGGCCGCCACGTCAAGGAACCGCGCGTAGGCCCCCAGGTTGCGGCTCAAGGCCTCGGCCTGGATTTCCTCTCTAAGGTACGTCGCCGCATAGCCCTCAAGGACATCAGCCCCCTCTTTCGAGTCCAAATAGATCCCCGGGAGAGTCCCCAATTGAAGCGCGCGGTCCAAATCCAAAGACCGGCCCAACTCCCAGAAGGAAAGGGGATCCATGTATTCCAGCAGGATGCGTCCCGGCAGGAGATTGGCTCCCCCGCGCTTGAGCTTTCGGGCGCTGGACCCCGTCAGAAGGAAGCGATGCGGACAACCCTCATCAAGAAGGGCCTGAACCATGTTGAGCAGAGGGGGAACCCGCTGGATCTCGTCGATGAGGACGAGGGAAGGTCCGTCAAGGACCGCAAGCTCCCGACGCAGACGACCGGGATCTTTTGAATAACTCAGGAACGCGCCCTCATCAGCTAGGTTGAGGATGTATTTTGGGCCCAAGGAGCGGCAGAGGGTGGACTTGCCGACCTGCCTGGGGCCTAACAGCAGGACATTCTTGGTCGTGCCGCGCAGTCTGGCCTCCATATCTCTGTCCATATGTAGGTAGTTTACATCGCAAATGACCCAAATGCAAGACCAAAGACCCACCATCCCATGGGTCCAAAGAGCGCGATAAACGGCCCCTTCGACCCAGAGCCGGCGACGTCCTTTGCCTTATAATAGAGTGCCTATGAGATCGAGGTTCGGACGCTTCTTGTCGTTGGGCGCGGCCTTCCTGCTCGCCTGGCCGGCGTTGGAGCCCGCCGTCGCCGCGGCCGTCGTCTTGCGCGCCGGCGCCGCTCCTCAGGTCCTGCCCACCGTGACCCTGCCCGTCATGACCGCGCCGGTCCCCGGCTTGACCAGTCTTGGCGCCGCTTTGACGCCGGGCCTGACCCCGTCCTTGGGGCTGGCCGCCGCGCCCGCTCTTGAAGTCCTGGCCGGCGCCCAGCTTCCGGCCCAGGACCTCCTCCGCCAAGCCGAGGCCGGCAGCCCCGACGCCCTCAGCGCCCAGGCCGGGCAGCTCTTCGACTTCTCCGCGCCGGGCGCGCCTTCGGACGGCCCCGTCATCCCGCAAGGCCCGTCCTCCGTAGCTCAGCCCTTAGAGGCGAGCGATTCCTCGCGCCCGACGGCGGTGCCCACTCCCAGCGCGTTCGCCCGCTTGCGCCGCCAGCACGCCGAGTCCGCCCAGCCCGCCCGACGCTTCTTCACCGCGGCCGCCAGGGTCACCGGGCTCTACGGCCTCTGGACCATCTACCGCGACGGCGTGCTCGTGCAGAAGCTGGCCGCCCGCTTGGCCGACCGAACGCTCACGCCGGCTCGGCGCGCGGCCTCGGCCCGGCTGCTGGGCGCCCTTGGCCGCATCGAGACCGTCGAGTCCTTGGGCTATGCCGCCGCTCACGACCCCAACGCCCGCGTCCGGGCTGTCGCGCTCAAAGGCGTGCTCCGCCTAGCCGAGCAGTGGACGCCGAGGCTGACGCGCGAGCTCAGGCTCCATCCTCTGGCCGGCCGCCGGCAGGCCGCGGCGCGCAGCCTGGGCTGGATCGCCCGCTTCTCGCCGGACCATGCCTACGTCGAAGCCCTGGGAAACGCCGGCTCGCTCGACCTCAAGGAAGACGTGCGCTTGACGGCGATCGGCGCTTTGGCCTCGGCCCGCAGCCCCAAGGCCGCGGTCTTGCTGGCCTGGATGCGCGAAAGGGCGGACGCGCCGCACATCCGCTCGGCGCTCGCATTGGCCTTGGCGCAGGCGGCAAAGAACCAGCAGACCTTCCTTGCGCCGCTCGTCGACGCTCAGCCTACGGCCGGGGAGTTCGAGGCCGCGCAGCAGCCGCTCTATAGCGGCGCGCTGAAGAAGGTGCTGGCCATCGGCGCCTTCTTCGTCGCCGTCGAGCTCATAGGCTCCTACATGATCGACAGCGTGTCGCTGCGCGCCAACGCCATCCATATGGCGGCCGATCTGGCCATCACGGCGGGGACCCTCTTCTCGGTCTGGATGTCCCGGCGCCCACCCACCTCGCGCAAGACCTACGGCTATCTCAAGATGGAGTCCGTCATGGGGCTGCTGAGCTCGGCGGCCATCGGGATGATGGCCTTCGAGATGCTCAGCGACGCCTTCCCACGGCTCTGGGCGCCCGTGGCCATGGCCGGCTGGCCCGCCATCTGGCTGGCGGTCGCCGCCTTGGCCTCCAACGGCATCTCTTCCTGGATCCTCTACCGCTACCGTGACGACAGCCTCAGCCTCAAGGGCGCTTTCCTGCATGCGGCCACCGACGCCGTCGGCGCGCTCGGCATCATCATCGCCGCCGTCCTCGGCATGACGCTGGGCCTCGCCATCGCCGACCCTATCATCAGCCTTTTGATCGTCGGCCTGATCGTCCATACCACCTGGGACCTGGCCAAGAAGTCCTGGAACGTGCTCATCGATTCCGTCCCGCCGGGCTTGGACTTGGACGCCGTCGAGGCCGGCCTCTTGGCCATCCCCGGAGTCCTCAGCGTCCATGACCTGCATGCCTGGTCGCTCAACTCCAGCGAGACCATCGTCACGGCCGTCCTGTACGTCCGTCCCGGCGCCGGCACGGAGGAAGCGCTCCAGGCGGCGCGGCAGCTCCTGCAGGGGACCTACAAGGTCCGCCACACGACCATCCAGGTCGAAACGCTGAGATCTCCCTCGTAGAGGGAACAAAACAGGCACCTCAGTCGTATAATGAGTGAGGGGTTTTGGACCCCTTAGGAGAAACCCATGAAAACGACCCAAGGACGCGCCTTCTTGCTGGCCTTGCTGCTGTGCCCCGTCTTCGCCTCGGCGGCTGAGACGACCCCGCCGCAAGCGCCGGCGGCGACGCCGGACCGAACCGAAAGAGCGGGAGCCCGCAAGGCGTTCCAGGACCAGCAGAAGGGCGTCCGGGAAGCCTTCCGGCAGAAGGCGCAGGAGGAGCGCAAGGCGTTCGAGGCCGCCCTGAAGGACAAGAAGCCGGAGGAGCAGAAGGCGCTGCGCGAGGAATTCCGCGCCAAGCGTAGGACCGAGCGGCGTGCCTTCCACAAGGAGCAGGCCGAGAGGCGCCGGTCCTTCCGCAAGGAACAAAGGACGAAGGCCAAGGGGGCCGAGAAGGCGGCGAAGCCTTAGCGCATCAGCAGGCGCAGGCCCCAGGCCAGCAGGAGCAAGGCGGCGACGCCTAGCACGAGGCTGCAGCCGTTGTGGCCGGCTATGCCGGTGTACGCGGTGCCCGAGGCGGCCGCGAAGAGGAATCGTCCCATGCCGATAGGATGACCGGCTCCGGCGCTTATGTCAGCGGCGCGATTGTCAGGGGATGTCAGCGGCGCGCAGCGGGTCATCGGCTAGGCCGATGAGGTAGAGGAGGGGGGCGACGTTCTTCTGCGCCGTGGGCGTGATGACGGAGGGGCCGGGATAGAAGCCGCCGCCCGAGCTGGAACGGGGCGTCAGCTCGAAGGTGAAGCAGAAGATCTTTCGCGCCGACCAGGCCCAGTCGCAGGTGTCGCCGCTGGAGGGATAGAAATCCCCCGACTGCTGGGCGGTGTAGCCGGTCCACCCCGCCATCTTGTCGCCCATGGCCTTGAACGCCTTGAGCGCCGGGCCGTCGGCCAGAGGCTCGGAGGTATAGCTCCAGGGATACAGGATCAGCTCGCTGTAGGTGTGGTAGCTGACCATCGTCTTGAGGTTGGGCCGCGCCAGGACGAAATCGCGCACCGCCCGGGTCTCGGGCTCCGAGAAGGGGGAGGCGCCGCGGTAGGTGTCGTCTCCGGGATATTCGGAGGAGCCGCTCTCTCCCCAATGAGAGTCGTAGTTGCGGTTGAGGTCGGTGCCGACGCTGCCATCCTCGTTGGGCCGCAGGTTCTTGCGCTGCCAGCGGTAGCTGCCGTCTTGGATGTCGAACTGCGAGCCGTCGGGGTTGAGCAGCGGCACGATGTAGACGTCCCGGGTCTCGAGCAGGGCCTTCACCTCCGGCTTGTCCTTGTTGTCCGCCAGCCACTTGGCCAGCAGGACCGGGACCTCGGTGGAGAGATGCTCGCGGGCGTGATGGGAGCCGAGGAAGAGCGCGCCGGGCTTGGCGCTGGGCGCGCCGCCTCGGGCGGTGGTGTTGAAGCGCAGCGCGGTGATCTTGAGCCCGCGGAAGCTCTTGCCGACTTCGACGAGCGAGGCCAGGCCGGGGTGGGCGGAGGCGATGGCGGCGAGCGCCGACTCGACTTCGTCGTAGTCGTGATAGGCCGCATCGGGCTTGGGGAACCCCTTGGGCAGGGACTCCGATAGGCTGGACTGCTTCAAGATGGTGAAGCCCGCGGCTTGCAAGCGGGCCAGGGCCGCCGGCGTGGCGACGCCCGCCACGGCGCCGTCGGACACCTCTTCGATGGAAAGGCCGAGGTCGGCGGCTAGGCTGCGCTGGTCCCTTGTCTCGGCGGCCACGACGACCCAGAGGCGGTCCTCTTTGAAAAGCCTTGCGGCTGGCGCCGGGGGTTCTTGGAGCCTGGGCGGATCCTCCGCTACGGCGCGGCCGTCGAAAAGCCGGCCGCCGGGTTGGGCCCAAGCCGGAGAAGAAAGGGCCAAGAGTAATACGGCCAATCGCCGCTGCATGGTGCTAATCCTACCATACCAGGGCGCCGTCTTTACAAGGGGGAGTTGAGGACGGCGGCGCGCTCGCGCGCGTAGAGCTTGGCCGGGTCGACGCTGCCGGTCAGCGCGACGTCGAAGCCTCCGGTGGGCACGCTCGTCGCGCGGACGGAGAGCGCGGCTTCCGGCAGGCCTTCGAGCTTCAGGTTCAGCGCGCCGTCGAGGTGCTCCAGGGCCGCCTGTTTTCCGCGAGCCTTCTGGAGGTTGAGCCAAGGGCGCGTCAGCGCGAGCACGGCATCGGTGATGAGGGCTTCATGGGCGACGTGCAGCGAGGTGGGGGCTTGCGTGCAGCGCACCAGGTCGCGGCAGAGCCCGAAGGGTTCTTGGGCCATGCCCGGCAGGCGGTCCAGGAGTTGGCGCTTGCCGGCGCCCTCGGCTTGGACGACGGCGGCGCGCAGCTGGGCGGCGTCTTTGGCTTTCTCCTCGGCGCAGAGCGGCGCGGCAAGGAAGGCGGCCAGCAGGATGGCGGTGGTCTTCATGCCGCAAGAGTAGCTCCGGCAGGTCACGGATTTATTGCGCGTCCGGGGCGTTAAAAGTCCTTGACGGAAGGGGGACCTAGGCTGTATCCTAAATAGGTACGCGATGCGACTGCACCATTATTTCGGCCTCCACGATCCCTTTTCCAGCCTGAGCCACCTGCTTGCCGCGGTCGCGGTCTTGGGGGGCGGCTACTTCTTGTACTTGCGGGGGCGGGGGCATGCGCTGCGCACCGGCGCCCTGCTCCTCTTCAGCCTCTCGTTGCTGTTCCTTTTCTCGATGAGCGGGGTCTATCACGGCCTGCCGCCCGGTCCTTGGCGGGTCTTCTTCCGCCGGCTCGATTACGCCGGCATCTGGATCGTGATCGCGGGTTCGGCCACGCCCGTGCATCTGCTGATGCTCAAGGGGCGGTGGCGCTGGGGCATGATCACTTTGTTCTGGTGCGTCGCGCTCACTTGCCTGGTGCTCATCGACTGCTATTTCGCCCAGCTGCCTTACTGGGCCATCGTGTCGGCCTATGTCGGCTGCAGCTTGCTGGGCCTCATCTCCTTCATGAGGATCATCGAGAGCTACGGCTGGCGCGAGACGACGCTGCTGACCTGGGGAGGCGTCGCCTACATCGCCGGGGCCGTCATCGACACGGTGGACGGGCCCATCGTGCTGAGCGGAGTCATCGGCCCGCACGAGCTGTTCCATATCGCCGTGATCCTGGGGGCCTGCCTGCATTGGATCTTCATCTATAACCGGGCCGACCGGCCCCTGCATTTCCCGGCGCTCCACAAAACCTCGCCCGAGCCCGCGCCGCTGCCTCCCGCCGAGCCCGCCTGACCTGACCCAAGGTGTGGGAGACGCGCGGGTCAAAGGAACCTATCCAGGGCGTTCCGCGCGATCTTCTCTCTGGGGTCTTGACAAATGGTAGCAATATGCTACCCTGTATTCATGGGACAGCCAGTCAAGCTTGCGGATGGTCTGATTCTGGACGCTCGAATGGCGGGTGAAGTCGAGCATCGCTCGATCGCCGGTCAAATCGAGTTCTGGGCTGAGTTGGGAGAGGCCCTCGAGCCGTTGCTTCAGGGCATCCAGGTCATGGCCCTGATGAGATCTAAGTCTGCTCAGCCGTTGTCCGCGAGTCTGGAGTCTGTCGATTCCCGCGTGGGGCGCCGGCGCGTCGCCGACCATCTCAAGAGCCTTTCGTTTCCGCATTATGAGGCGGCGCCGGGGCGGTCCGGATTCCTCGTGCGCACGGAGAAAGACGGCGTTCGCACCGTGGGCCGCTTCATCAATCGTCAGTTCACGTCCTCCGATTGAAGGATATTCCAGAACTGGACAGGCGGCCCATCATCGTGGCCGTTGCGGGCCCCAACGGAGCCGGCAAGACCACCTTCTATCACGCCCATATCGCTCCGGCCGCCCTTCGGTACGTGAGCGCCGACGTTCTTGCGCGTGAACTGGAGATGGACGCATATACCGCGGCAAAAGCGGCCGACTCCATCCGCCGCGCGCTACTCAAGCGGAGGGAGAGCTTTGCTTTCGAGACCGTGTTCTCGGATCCGGTTGGAGACAAGCTGAGCTTCTTGAAGGGAGCGGTGACCTCAGGCTATACGGTCGTGCTCTGCTTTATCGGCCTTGCAGACGCCGCTCTCAGCGAAGAACGCGTGGCCATGCGCGTCTCGCAGGGAGGCCACGATGTGCCCACGGAAAAATTGAAGTCTCGTTTCCCGCGGACTCTGAGCAATCTCAAGGCCGCCATGAGAGTCCTCCCTCATGTGTATATCTTCGACAACAGCGACCTGGGGCACCCGTTTCGAAGGGTCAACGTCTTCAAGAACGGCCGGCCGGTGCAGGGACTCAAAGCCGTACCGGATTGGTTCAAGGGCCTGGCATGAGGCCAGTGCCTGTCTTTCCCGGAGCCAACTTTCGAAAATAAAGAACCGGAGGCGCTTGGCTGCGCCTCCGGTTCTTCTATCCAGCTTGGTCTTCGAGAATGGCGGCCCAGTCTACATAGAAGATAGAACTTTCCGGGCTAGCTTCGTTTGGCCGAGATCGGCTGCTCGAACAAGCCGCAAGAGGGCTGGCCGACTTGAAAGTACCGAAGCTGGAACCTCAAAGTAGCTGCTCATCGTCAAATCGCGTCTTGGCCGGAAGGGTTTGAGTCGACGACCGGCTATGCTAAGAGGTGACCTCGACTTGAGATACAACCGGCCCTTCCAGAGGATGGCGAAAAAGGTCTCCTCGCGATAGAGACCAAAACCGCCGAACATGGCTCGACTTCGGATCGGACCCATCTGCGCAAGGGCCGCCAGGATTTTGCCGGGGAAGCCGGCCGTTGGTTTAGACATTTGCTCCCGCCTTCTCCAAGAGGAGCGGCGTCAGAAGTCGAGAAATCGTCAGCGCTTCCGCAAATGCCATCAGTGCTTGCAGAAAAATCTCATAAGAGATTAGCCGGAGGGGCTCATGATACTGGTTGAACGGCCCAAAGAACTCGAAATAGCAATATTGGAATAGAAGTATTCCCGTACCAAACGCCATCCCCTTGCACTTCCAGCGGGACCCTGGGATTGAGGGGAATAGTTTGATGAATGCCCCCACGTGAAGCAAAGAATAGAGGAAAAAACCGAGCATCATCACTAAGGGAGGCTGTTGCGTGATTCGCGGAAGCGGCTGCCATACTGTCCATACGTTGATCAGTTTTTCGCTCTGACCAAACTCCGGCGTCAGGATCAGGCGCATCGTCAGGGGATTGCTCCACGCTAAGGCTGTGACTGCCTGTAGGATCGCCCAGGCGGCTAGCGCGGCCAACAGAGCGCGCTGAGGACTGATGGCACAACCAGCATCGTTTCTTGAGCACGCCAGCATGATATTAACCTCCCTGTGCTGCTTCCGCGGCTTCGGATAAATCTTTGATCAGGCTCTCGAGCCGAGCGGCGCCAAGGCGCTTCATTACCCTGTCCTGCACGGCTTTCCATAAAGGATACGCTCGACGTAAGGAAAGTTCTCCCTTTGCGGTCATAGTAAGGAGCTTCTCGCGTTTGTCCTCACCTTGGCGCATCTCGATGAAGCCTTCGCGCGCCAGCAAGGAAAGACTGCGAGGCAGGGTCGTCTTATCCAGAACCATGAGTTCTCCCAACTTCGCGGAGCTCAACGGCCCGAACGCTTTGACCACACCCAACATTGAAAACTGTGTCGACCTTAGGCCGCATGGGCGCAGTGCCGCATCGTAGGCCTTCGTCATGCTGCGCATTTCCCGCTTGGCCTGAAAACAGACGCAACCTCTGGCTTCCTGGATGATTTTCGACACAGGGATCGTCACGGCCATAATAGTAGTATATACAACTAGTGGCCCAAAGTCAAGTACCCTTGGGGCGTCGAGCTGGTAGGCGCGTATTAGGCAGGGAGTCAGACCAGGGCCGCGTGCCTTGGCCAGAAAGCAATAACCGGAAGCCCCATTTAGTCTGGTCTTAGAGAGTGGCGGCCCAGTCTACATGAAAGATAGAGCTTTCCGGGTGGCCTTCACCGGGCTAGAGTGAGCTATTATCGCTTTCCCGCGGCAAAGTGATACTTGCCCGTTTTGTGCCCGCCTACCCGCTTCAAGAGGCCAGCTTCCAGGAGAGCCTTGAGGATGTGGTGGGCGCCCGGCTTGGTTACTCCGAGAGCATTCTGGATTTCCTGAATCCCAAGGTCATTCTCCCGCAGGAGACACAATAGTTTCTCCTGCTTAGGGGTCAAAGTCAGCTGCAGTCCCAGTGGCGAGAGGTTGACCGACCCGATACGCTTCCAGGCCCGCTCCAATGCCTCGTTGACGGTCTCGGCGATGTACTCCACCCAGCCGGTCAGGTCGTTGGCTTGAGTCTGGGCGCGGTGAAGCGCCCGATAATAGCCTTGGCGATCCTCCAGCAGAACCTCGTCTACCGCGAAGATATGGCTGGTGTCGAGCTGGCGCCGATAGAGCTGCCACGCGCCCAGGGCGCGGCCCACGCGGCCGTTGCCATCCCCGAAAGGATGGATGAACTCGAACTGATAGTGAAGAATCGCGGAACTTACCACGGCGGGCCATGCCCGACCTGCTCCATTGAGCCACTCCAAAAGCTGGCTCATGAGACCGGGGACCTCGCTGGCCTTGGGAGGCAGGTGCATGCCCACACGCACTTGATAGGGCCGGAAAAGTCCCACGGGTTCGCGGTCCAGCGCGCCTTTCTGCCCGATGATCGAATGCAGCTTCAGCACGTCCCTGACGTGGACCTCCTTGGCTTGCGCGTTCTTTTCGATGAATCGCAGCGCCGCGAAATAATTCAGGACTTCCTGAACCGCACGGGGCTTGGCATGGGGAAGGTGTCCCCCTTCCGCGAGTATCTTAACCTCCGCAAGGGTCAGGGGATTTCCCTCGATGGCCGTGGAGCCGTGGGTTTGCCGGGCTGCGGCGTCTCTTTGGAGCGCGGGAATCCAGCTCACGCCGACGGTCGCGCTTTGGATCCGCGCGTTGAGCGCGCTGATGTCTTCAAGCACCTTGAGCAGGTGGGGGGTGGTCTGGAAGACCGGTTCGAAGGCCATGAGAGAGCCTACGAAATAAGTAAAG
The DNA here is from genome assembly GCA_964510095.1 of uncultured Elusimicrobia bacterium. Classification (GTDB taxonomy): domain Bacteria; phylum Elusimicrobiota; class Elusimicrobia; order UBA1565; family UBA9628; genus JBBTLF01. Next base: position 19,922 of record CAZEAE010000036.1, read on the forward strand.
TATAAGTAAAGTGATTCGTAAAGTGGTCAGGACAAGAAAAAGCCCTCCACGGAGGGAGGGCTTTTCTTCTATCGGACAAACTGGCGGGGCCGACGGGATTTGAACCCGCGATCTCTGCCTTGACAGGGCAGCGCGTTAGACCGCTACGCTACGACCCCAAAAATCGGAGCGAGATACAGTATACCAGATTTTCCGACTAGAAAAGTGGTGGGCCGTGAGGGATTCGAACCCGCGACATCCTCAGTGTAAGTGAGGCGCTCTACCGCTGAGCTAACGGCCCTTCCTTGCCCGAGTTTAGCACCTTTGGAGGCCCGGAGTCACTTCCCGAATTGCTATCATGTCCTTATCCACTGCCGGACGGAGGAATAAGATGAAAGCCGCCATCCAAGAACTCATGGACGAGCATCAGGTCATCCTGCGGGTATGCGGGGCGCTGCGCGGCATGTGCCTGAAGGCCGCGCAGGGCGGCGCGCCCGACGCCGCGGACCTCGCGGCGGCGCTGGACTTCATCAAGACCTTCGCGGACTACTGCCACCACGGCAAGGAGGAGGACCTCCTCTTCCCCGCCATGGAGGAGGCCGGCTTCCCCCGCGACGGGGGGCCGGTCGGCGTCATGCTGATGGAGCACGCTCAGGGGCGGGAGTTCGTCCGCGCCTTGGCCACGGCGCTCGAGCGTCTGAAGGCCGGCGAGGCCGCCGCGCTCAAGGACGTCCTGCGCAACGCCTCGGGCTACGCCGAGCTGCTGACGGCTCATATCTTCAAGGAAGACCAGATCCTCTATCCCATGGCCATGGACGCCCTGCCCGAGGCTCGTTGGGAGGTGTTGCGCAAGGAGTTCGCCCGCGTGGAGGCCCAGCGCATGGGGCCCGAGAAGCGGGCGGCCTACCTCAAGCTGGCCGAGCGCCTGGCGGCCGCCTATCCCGCGCCGGCGCCCGCTCAGCCGACCGGGCCTTTCTGCCATTAGGGCGGGCCTTCTGAAGAGCCTGATTGTCGCCTTATTCCTGGCCGCGCCCGCCGCGGGCGCCGGCTCTTCGTTGCCCGAGATCGACCGCCTCTATCTTCACCGTCACGAAGGCAAGAACCTTGAGCTCTCCCAGCAGAAGCTCGACGACCTCCTGAAGGACAAGGCCGATGACCAGGCCGTCCTCTGGCGCTTGGGTCGCGGTCTTGTCGCCGTCGCCGCAGCCGAGGATTCTAAAGAAGAGAAGGTCGCGGCCTTCAAGGCCGCCGAGGCGCCGCTGAAGGCGGCCCTCAAGCTGGCGCCGGGCGACGCGCAGGCGCATTACTGGCTGGCCCGCCAGATGGCGGGGCTCAACGCCGAGCTGCGCACCCTCGGCCTGGCCAGGTCCATGAAGAAGGAGCTCGAGGCCGCCCTGCGCGCCGATCCCGGCCATGCCGCGGCCCACCGGACCTACGGCGAGCTGCTCCACCAGCTGCCCGGCTTCTTCGGCGGCGACCAGAAGAAAGCGGTCAGGGAGATCGAATCCGCCCTTCGCCTTGCGCCCGACGATACGGCGGCATACCCGGCCTTGGCCGAGGCTTATCTCGCGGTCCAGGAGACGGAAAAGGCCGTCGCCGCTCTTAAAGGCATCTTCGCGGTCAAAGAGCCCGCCGACCCCGCCTCATATGAAGGAGACCTCAAGGACGCCCGGGCGCTTCTTAGGAAGCTGGGCGCCGAGCGCTGAGCCGGATCTTAGGGGGGGAGGATCAGCTTGGACGGCGCGGCGGCGACGCCGACTACTTCCACGTCGAACACCAGCGTCTTGCCGGCCAGCGGGTGGTTGAGGTCCAGCGTCACCTCGGCCTCGGTCAGCTCCGTCACCGAGGCCTGGAAGACCCCGCCCGGACCCTCGCCGCGCACGACCGAGCCCACGGTCAGGTCCTTGAGCTGGGAGAACGCTTCGCGCGGGACTTTTTGGACCAGCTCGGCCCGGGCCTCGCCGTAACCCTGCTCGGGGCCGACTGTCACGATCTTCTTGTCGCCGGGGTTGGCGGAGGCCAGCTCCCTCTCGAGGCCCGGGATGATCTGGCCTTCGCCCTGGATGAACTCCAGCGGCTCGCCGCCCGCCGAACTATCGACGACGGCGCCGTCGACCTTCAAGGTGTAGTGCATCTTGACTATGGAGCCGCCCTCGATCATGGGGCTTTCGCGAGCTCGGCCAGCTCGGCTTCGGCGCGGACGAGCTCGGCCTCGGAGGCGGTCAGGAACTTCTTGGCGTAGATGAGCTGCAGGTCCCCCTCTTTGTAATAGGGGAGCTCGAATTTCGTCGATTCGATGGATTGCTTGAGGCCCATGATCAGGCGTTCTAGGTGTTCCTTGCGGTCGGCCATGAGGCATTGTCGCCTTTTTCCGCACAGGGGTCAATATGAGGTAAAATACGCGGATGCACCGGCTGCTCGACTATCCCGCGCTCGCAGAAGACTACGGGCGATTCCATACGACCCGGGGCAACCGCCTGACCCATGCCGTGGGCATTCCGCTCATCATGCTGGCCATCGTGCGTTGGACCCAGATCGGCTCCGTGGTCCCGTGGGCCGCAGCCGTCTTGCTGCTCTACTTCGCCTGGTCTGCGCGCCTGGCCTTGGCGATGACCCTCGTCTTGGCCGTCATGGCCGCGCTCGCCGCCCGCCTTCCCGTCTGGGCGGCGCCGGCCGCTTTCGTCCTGGGCTGGGCGTTTCAGCTCATCGGCCACGCCGTCTACGAGAAGAAGAGCCCCGCTTTCGCCAAGAACCTCATCCACGTCCTGGTGGGGCCGATGTGGGTCCTAAACGAAGTCTTGAGTTGTAAACCTTGATATCCGTGCTATAATAATAACGAGGGGGTAGTTAGTCACCCCTCGCTCACAGCAGTCGGGTGCGCAAATAACAAGAAGTAAAAGAGGATAATAAAATAGCATGCCTACCGGAAAAGTGAAGTGGTTCAACGATCAGAAAGGATATGGTTTCATCACGCCGGACGACGGGTCCAAGGACCTGTTCGTGCATCACTCGGCGATCTTGGGTGATGGTTTCAAGAGCTTGGCCGAGAACCAGGCCGTCGAATACGAAGTGCAGGAGTCCGAGAAGGGCCCCCGCGCTGCGAACGTCAAGAAGCTCTAAGACGAACCGCACTCAATAAAGAAGGCCCCGGGCGAAAGCCCGGGGCCTTCTGATTTATAGCGTCTTAAGGCCGGTATTGGAGCGAGGCCACATCGAGCTTCGCCCCCATGTTCACGCGGCGGGCCGCTTTTTGCAGGGCGCGGCGCAGGGTCGAGACCTTCAGCACTTTCTCGATCTTGATGGATATCAGCATCAAATCGAGGTCGAAGTCCGACTTCACGGATTCCACCTCATCGAGCTTGGCCAGCTCGGCTTCGACGGCTTTCGCGCAGACGGTGCAGAGCATCCCGGATACCTTCAGAGCGTAGCGACCGGAGGTCAGCTGCGTGTATTGGCGCTCTTCGACCGTCGGAGGGGCGGGAGGCGTCGGGGCTCCGGCCGCTGGCGCGGCGCCGGCCGGCGCGAGTAATAAGGAAAGGGCTGCGGTCAGCAGCGAGGCCATGGCCCCAAATTAGCATATTCCCGCCGGGATTTGGTAGACTCGCCCCCATGGTCGCATGTTGCGTACTCCTACTGGCAGTCCTCGGCGCCGGCGCCTGGGCGGCTTTCTGGGCGCGCCGGTCGCTCTGGCGCCCGCTCCGGGAACTGGGGCTGGCCTTGCGGCGGTGGAGCTTCGGCGATTTCAGCCTGCCGATCGACGCCCAGGCCCTTGCCGCTTGTCCGTCGTTGGCCCGGGATTTCACCGCCGCGCAGGAGACCGTGCGCCGCTCGCTCGAGGAGACGCGGCTGGACCTGTTGCGAGAGCGGATCAAGATGGAGACGCTCTTTGGAGCGCTTCCCGACGGGCTCGTCATCACCAACCTCAGGGGCGAGGTGCTCTTCATCAACCCCCCGGCCATGGACATCCTCGGCATCAAGAACGAGGACCTCAAGGCGCCCGGCCGGGGACTGCTCGAGGTCACCGACGGGGATAGGTTCCGCATGCCGGTGCAGGAGATCCTTAAGAACCACACCCACAGCGATACCATGGAGCTGCCCGCGCCGCGCGACCCCGGCGCGCGGGCCTTCTACAAGACGACGGTGAAGATGTTCTCGCTGCCGGGCGGAGTCGATTTCGGCGTGCTGCTGCTGCTGCGCGACGTCACGAGCGAACGCCGTTTGGACGCGATGAAGGAGGAGTTCTTCCAGGCGGTGGCCCATGACCTGCGGGCTCCCTTGTTCGCCATGCAGGGCTACCTGCGGCTGCTGGAGAAATCCGTCAAGCCCGAGAAAGCGCAAAAGGGCTACTTCGACGCCATCTCCCAGTCCTGCGAGAAGCTGACCTTGTTCATCCAGGACACCCTGGACGCGGCGCGCATCGAGACCGGGCAGCTCATCCTGACGGTGGCCCCGGTCGACCCGCGTGTGATGCTGCAGCGCGTCGTCAAGCTCTTCAGCCCCTTGGCCGCGGAGAAGGGCATCCGGCTCGAGCTCGAGCTTCCCGAAGACACCCCAAGCTCCATCGACGCCGATGAGCGGCTCCTGGAACGCGTCTTCAATAATCTGCTGTCCAACGCGATGAAGTTCACCCCGCGAGGCGGCTCCATTTCGGTCGAGGTGTCCCGGGCCGGCGCCGGGAAGGTGGAATTCTCGGTCTCGGACACCGGCCCGGGCATCCCCGCCGAGCAGAAGACCTCCATCTTCGAGAAGTTCCGCCAGATCGACACCGGCCAGGCCAAGACCGGCTTCGGCCTTGGGCTCAATATCTGCCTCAAGATCGTCCGGCTCCACCAGGGCACCATCTGGGTGGATTCCGAGCAAGGCTTGGGCAGCGAATTCATCTTCACCATCCCGATCAAGCAGACCATGGAGGTTTGACATGTCACACGCTGAGACCTTGAAGCCGACGCTGCTGGGCTCGCTTTTGCAGGACCGCGGCGCCGTCTCGGAAGCCGCCGTGGTCGTGATGATGAGCTGGCTCATCGCACTGTTCGCCCGCGTGCAGATCCCCCTGCCCTTCACGCCCGTGCCGCTGACCGGAGGCACGCTGGGCGTGCTCTATGCCGGCGCCTTGCTGGGATCTCGCCGAGGCGCGGCGGCGGTCGCGCTCTACCTTCTGCAGGGTCTGGTCGGCCTGCCGTTCTTCGCCGGAGGCGCGGCGGGAGCCCTCGTCTTCCTGGGGCCTACCGGCGGTTATCTGATCGGTTTTCTGCCCGCCGCCTGGGTCACGGGCCGCTTGGCCGAACGCGGCTGGGACCGCAGCGCGCCTTGGGCCTTGGCCATGATGCTTTGCGGCAGCGCCGTCATCTTCGCTTTCGGCTTGGCGGGCCTTTCGCGCTTCCTGCCGGCTGAACAGCTGCTGGCCAAAGGCCTTTTCCCCTTCATCTTGGGCGACCTGGCCAAGTCCAGCCTCTCCGCGGCCCTGCTGCCGCTGGGCTGGCGGTGGCTGCGCAAGCCTTGACTTCCCAGGGTTGACAGTTTTGACTACTTCAGTTACACTTAGCCAGCAATGAAGAAGAGCTTCCTCGTCGACGCCGCGATAGGGCTATTGCTCACCCTTTTCGTGGCGGGGTCCTACCTCGTCGGACACCCTCTTCTAGAGAGCGTGGAGCTCAAGACCTACGACATGCGCTCCAAGCTGCGCGATGACTTGAACCCTTCGAAGGAGATCGTGCTCATCGCCATCGACAACAACTCGATCGCCGCGCTGGGCCGCTGGCCCTGGCCGCGTTCCCGGCTGGCGGCCATGGTCGACAAGCTGGCGGCGGCGGGGCCCCGCTTGATCGGGTTGGATATCGTATTCTCGGAGGCCGAACAGAACCAGGGCATCGCGGAGATCGCCCGTCTCGAGGAGCGCTACAACGAGTTGACGGCCGCGCGCTCGCTCATCGACAAGGGCGGGCTCTTCAAGGCGGAGTTCTCCTCGGCCGCCGTGCGGCTGGACTCGGACTCAAAGCTCGCGGCTTCGATCAAGCAGGCCGGCAACGTCGTCTTGCCGATGTTCTTCTCCGAGGGCGGCCAGCTCGGCGCCAAGCCTGACGAGGTGCCGCCCTCGATCTCCAGCTCATCGTTGTCTTATCAGATGTCCCAGAGCGCTTCCGCGATGAGCACGCCCGACGGCGCCAAGGCCAACTTCCCCATCCTCCAGCTGGCCGAGGGCGCCGCCGGCATCGGGCACGTCAGCATAGAGCAGGACTTGGACGGCACCCTGCGCCATGAGCTGCCGGTCTACCGCTACGGCGACTACCACTATCCCTCCTTCGCCGTCCAGCTGGTCCTGGCTTACGCCGGCGTCAAGTCCAACGAGGGCGTCTTCACCCCCGGCAAGTCGATCTCGGTCGGCAAGTTCACCATCCCGCTCGACGCGCGCAACCAGATGCTCATCACCTACAACGGCCCCGAGCAGACCTTCCGGACCTTCTCCTATCAGGACGTGATGAACGACAAGGTGTCGATGGACGCCTTCAAGGACAAGATCGTCATCATCGGCCCCACCGCCTCGGGCGTGGCGACGGTCTACGTGACGCCGCTGACCGCCAATTTCCCGCCCATCGAGACCATCGCCACCGTCGTCGAGAACATCCTGCACTCGAAGTACATGGTCCGTCCGGTCTGGTCGGAGAAGGCGGAATGGGGTCTGCTCGGCGTAGTCGGCCTGTTCATCATGTTCGTGCTGCCGCGCCTGCGCGCGCTGGCGGGCCTGGTCGTCAGCCTCGTGCTCATGGCGGGCCTCATGGGCGCCGGCACCCACCTCTTCGTCCAGGGCCAATGGGTCAAGGTCGCCTATCCCTCCATCCTACTCGGCCTGGGCTATCTTGTCATCACCTCCAAGCGCTTCCTGGTGACCGAGAAGGGCAAGGAGCTCGTCGAGGCCTCCGCCATCGAGACCAACAAGATGCTGGGCCTCTCCTTCCAGGGCCAGGGCATGCTGGACATGGCTTTCGAGAAGTTCCGTCTCTGCCCTCTCGACGACAACATGAAGGACACCCTCTACAACCTCGCCCTCGACTTCGAGCGCAAGCGGCAGTTCTCGAAAGCGGCCGCGGTCTTCGACCATATCGCCGCCAAGGACCCTAAGTACAAGGACATCGAGGCGAAGACGACGATGCTCAAGGCCGCCAGCGAGGGCGCCGTCTTCGGCGGCATCGGCGGGGCTAAGAAGGACGGCACGGTCATGCTTTCGGGCGGCTCGACCAAGCCCACCTTGGGCCGCTACGAGATCGAGAAGGAGCTGGGCCGCGGCGCCATGGGCATCGTCTATCTCGGCAAGGACCCGAAGATCAACCGTCAGGTGGCCATCAAGACGATGATGCTCGACGAAGGCGGCGACGCCGCTTCGACCAAGGAGGTCAAGGAGCGGTTCTTCCGCGAGGCGGAGTCGGCCGGCACCTTGAACCACCCCAACATCGTCCGCATCTTCGACGCCGGCGAGGAGTCGGACATCTCCTACATCGCCATGGAGCTGCTCGACGGCAAGGATCTGGTGCAGTTCGTGGGCAAGGACAAGCTCTTGTCTCCCGTCCAGGCGATGGAATACGTGGCCGTCGTCGCCGACGCGCTCGATTATGCCCATGCCCAAGGCATCGTCCATCGCGATATCAAGCCCGCCAACATCATGCTGCTCAAGGACGGCACCATCCGCGTCGCCGACTTCGGCATCGCGCGCATCACCGCCTCCTCGAAGACGGCCACCGGGACGGTGATGGGGACGCCGTCCTATATGAGCCCCGAGCAGGTCGCCGGCAAGAAGGTCGACGGCCGGGCCGATCTTTTCTCGCTCACGGTCGCGCTCTATGAGTTCCTGACCGGGGAAAAACCCTTCAAGGGCGGCGAGGGCATCGGCACCCTGCTCTTCCAGATCGCCAACGACCCCCATCCCGACATCCTGACGATCCGCCCCGAACTGCCGCCCTGCGTCAAGCCGATCATCGACAAGGGCTTGGCCAAGAACCCGGATGAGCGTTATGCGCGCGGCTCCCTGCTGGCCTCCGCTCTTCGGGCCGCGATCGTAGCGATCAAATCCGGCGTGCCGACCCCGCCGAAGGAGCCGCCGGCGCCCGCCGCCTCCGCGGTCTTGTCGCCGGAGGTCCTCGCCATGATCGCGCCGCCGGAGCCGGTGGCGCCGGACACCGCGGAGGTGACGCTGCCTCCGCCGCCGGTGGCGGAGATCCCGGCCCCAGAGCCTGTCGCTGCGGCCACGATCCCGGCCTTCACGTTCGATTATGTCGCGCCGGCGCAGCCGTCTCCTGATGCCACGATCACGATGGACTCCTTGGCCGGTCTTCAGGCGGCCCCAGCCTCTGAACCGGCGCCGACCCTCGAGGCCGCGCCCGTCATCGAGTTCACCATCCCTGAGGTCCAGCCGGCGGCGGCCGCCGAGCCGCAGGTTCCGGAGCCCGCCCTGCCCTCTTCCCCGTCTCCCGATGCGACGCTGGTCATCGAGAGGACTTCCGTGCCCGCTTTCTCGCCTGACGCGACGATCCGCCTAGCGCCCAAGCCGCCCCAGGAGCCTTCATGACCACGAAGCATTCGCTGGAGATCGCCGGCAAGACCGACACCGGCTGCGTGCGGACCAACAACGAGGACAATCTCGCCATCGATCAAGGCCTGGGGCTGCTGGTCGTCGCCGACGGCATGGGCGGGCACAACTCCGGAGAGGTGGCCAGCGAGATCGCCACCAGCACGATCCGAGACTTCGCCCAGAAGATGATCGGCGGGCCCAAGATCATGGTGCCCGAGGGCGGCGATCCCGCGCTCTCGGTGCGCGGCAAGCAGTTGGAGTATTTCGTCAAGTCGGCCAACACGATGATTTATGAGAAAGGCCGAGCTTTCCCCAAGGACGCGGGCATGGGGACGACCGTCGTGGCCGCGCTCGCCGACGATAAGCTGCTGACCGTGGCGCACGTCGGAGACAGCCGGCTGTATCTGTTCCGCAACGGCCGCTTGAGCCAGGTCACCGAGGACCACTCCCTGGTCACCGACCAGGTCAAGAAAGGCCTTTTGACCGCGGATGAAGCCGCGCATTCCAACCTCCAGAACATCCTGACGCGCGCGTTGGGCGCCGAGGAGAACGTCAAGGTGGACGTGGCGGAGCATCCCCTTTTGCCGGGAGACGTGCTGCTGATGGCCTCCGACGGGTTGAGCAAGATGATGACCGACGAGGAGGTCGCCGCCGTCCTGGTCGAGGACTCGACGCCCTTGCGGGTGGTCGACACGCTCATCGAGCGCTCGCGCAAGGCCGGCGGCGTCGACAATATCACCATCATCTGTGCCCGGGTGCCGGCCAAGGGGGCCGGCAACCCGTTCAAGGGCCTGGTTTCCAGGATCTTCGGGGCCTGAGCAAGGGATTTACGCCGTGCCGCAAGGGGCCTGCCGAGGGCCCTATCTGAAGGGGAGAGAGATGCCAAAGCTTCTTCTGAAGTTCAACGCCGCTGTCATAAAGGAGATCCCGTTCGACAAGCCCAGCATCAGCGTCGGACGCAAGGCCGATAATGACATCGTCGTCGACAACCCCGCGATCTCGGGCCATCATTGCAAGATCAGCGTCCAGGGCGGCACCTATTTCGTCGAGGACCTCGAGTCGACCAATGGCACCTTCGTCAACGAGAAGCGGGTGAAGAAGTCCGGCCTGCACCATAACGACGTGGTCGGCCTGGCCAAGCATGCGCTGGTCTTCATCGAAGACGTCCCGCCCCCTGAGCCGGCGGCGCCGCCGGAAGAGGGTAAGCCGGCCGGCGATGCTACGATGGTCCTCACCCCGCAGAAGCAGGCCGAGATGGTGGCCGCCTCCTCTGCCGCCGCCAAGCCCGCCGGCGCCTCCGTGGGCGTGCTGAAGATCTTGAAAGGGGTCGTCGACAAGGTCGAGTATGAGCTCAAGGGCATGTCGACCTACATCGGCAAATCCGATCGTGTCCAGATCCCGATCAAAGGCACGGGCCTCTTCGGCTCGGCGCCCGAGGTCGCCGCCTCCGTGCACCGCAAGCCGGAGGGCTATGTGCTCGTCGCCGTCCAGGAAGGGTATCCGCTGGTCAACGGCAGCAAGGTGGCTTCCAGCGTCGTTCTTAAGGAAGGCGACCTGATCGACTGCGGCTCGACGACGATGCAGTTCACGATGAAGGACGCTGTTTAGGGCGTAATCACCGAACAACCGGAGCGTCACGCCTACAAGCCCGGCACTGGCTTCTCTGTTGCAACCGTGGTTTGCGGTGGTTGCGTGGGGGGAACCAAAAAGATATACTGCCCCAGGAACGCCCCCTCCAGGGAAATGTCCTCCAAAACCAAGGCCCTCAACGAGAAGCTGGCGCATGTCGCGCGCGCCAAGCCCGTGACTGTCCAGGAAGATTGCGGCCTTGGCGAAGGCTTGGCGCTCATGCGCTTGCGGCAGATCCCCTGCCTGCTCGTCTGCAAAGGGACCAAGCTCTCCGGCGTCTTCACGGAGCGTGATTTCCTGATGAAAGCGGCCGGCAAGGCTGACGCCGCGGCCGCGATCAGCGCCTTCATGACGGCGCCGCCGATCATCGTCTCCGAGGAGGCCACGGTCGGCCAGGCCATCGAGCTGATGAACGAGAAGGGCCTGCGCAACCTGCCGCTCGTAGGGGCCTCCGGGGAGCCGGTCTCCTTGGTGACGGTCAACAGCCTCATAAGATACCTGGCGGAGCACTTCCCCGCCTCGGTCGTCAATCTACCCCCGCGGCCCCAGATGGCCGCGGAAGAGACGGATGGAGCCTAACCCATGAGCCAGACCGAGACCATCAAGCCCGCGCGCAAGGATCCCGAGGAGCTCGACGCGGTCACCATACGCTTCGCCGGAGACTCAGGCGACGGCATCCAGCTGACCGGCATGCAGTTCACCACTTCGACGGCGATCGCCGGCAACGACCTGAGCACGCTGCCCGATTATCCCGCCGAGATCCGCGCGCCCGTAGGCACTCTGCCCGGCGTCAGCGGCTATCAGATCCATTTCAGCTCGCGCGAGGTCTTGACCCCCGGCGACGCGCCGGACGTGCTGGTCGCGATGAACCCCGCCGCGCTCAAGGCCAATATCAAGGATCTTAAGAAGGGCGGCATCCTCATCGTCAACTCCGACGCCTTCAGCCAGGGCAACCTCACCAAGGTCGCCTACGCGGCCAATCCGCTGGAGGACGGCTCGCTCTCCGACTTCCGCGTCATTCCCGTCGAGCTCACCCGGCTGACCGGCAACGCCATGACCGGCATGACGATGACCAAGGTCCAGATCGACCGCTGCAAGAATTTCTTCGCCCTCGGCATGATGTACTGGCTTTACGACCGGCCGATGGAAAACACGCTTAAATGGATCCAGGCCAAGTTCAAGAAGAATCCGCTCATGGCCGAGGCCAACACCAAGGCGCTCCACGCCGGCAATGCTTATGCCGAGACCGCCGAGATCTTCGGCCATCACCATTACAGGGTCAAGAAGGCCCCGATCGTCCCTGGGCGCTACCGCAATATCACCGGCAACGAGGCCACCGCCCTGGGCATGGTGGCCGCCGCCCAGCTCTCGGGCATCGAGCTTTGGTATGGGTCCTACCCGATCACGCCCGCCTCCGACGTCCTCCACGAGCTCTCCAAGCATAAAGCCTACGGCGTCAAGACCTTCCAGGCTGAAGATGAGATCGCCGCGATAGGATCGGCCATCGGCGCCTCCTTCGTCGGCAAGCTCGGCTGCACGGGCACCAGCGGCCCCGGCGTCGCGCTCAAGAGCGAAGCCATCGGCTTGGCCGTCATGGTCGAGCTGCCGCTCGTCATCCTGAACGTCCAGCGCGGCGGGCCTTCCACCGGCCTGCCCACCAAGACCGAGCAGTCGGACCTCCTTCAGGCCATGTATGGCCGCAACGGCGAGTGTCCGGTGGCCGTCTTCGCGCCGGCCACCCCGGGCGAGTGCTTCACGATGGTCATCGAGGCCTTCCGCATCGCCGTCAAGTACATGACGCCCGTGTTCTTCCTGACCGACGGCTACCTGGGCAACGGCTCCGAGCCCTGGATGGTCCCGGACGTCGCCAAGCTGCCGAAGTTCTCCCAGCCCGCCCTGATGACCAAGGAGGCCTTCAAACCCTACCAGCGCGACGCCGAGACCCTGGCGCGGCCCTGGGCCATCCCCGGCCTGGCCGGTTACGAGCACCGCGTCGGCGGCATCGAGAAGGCCGACATCACCGGCAACGTCAGTTACGACCCCGACAACCACGAGCGCATGGTGCGCCTGCGCGCGGCCAAGGTGGCCAAGATCTCGCAGGAGATCCCGCCCACCGAGATCCTTGGCGCCAAGAAGGGCAAGGTGCTCGTCGTGGGCTGGGGCGGCACCTACGGCTCGATCACCGCGGCGGTCAAGAACTGCCAGGCCCGGGGCGAGTCGGTCTCCTCGATCCACATCCGCCACTTGAACCCGTTTCCTTCGGATCTGGCCGAGATCTTCGCCAATTTCGAGAACATCCTGGTCCCGGAGCTCAACATGGGCCAGCTCTTCAAGATGCTGAGGGCCAAGTACCTGATCCCGGCCGTCGGGCTCAACAAGATCAAGGGCCAGCCTTTCAAGATCGCCGAGATCGAGAACGCGATCGCGGGGCTGCTGCAGGGCGGGAGGAATTGACCATGGAAGACCAAGAATTGGCCACGCTGCCGGGCTCGGGACCGATGCTCACCCGCAAGGATTTCGTCTCCGACCAGATGGTGCGCTGGTGCCCCGGCTGCGGTGATTTCGCCATCCTGGCCACGGTGCAGAAGCTCCTGCCGTCGCTCGGGATCCCGAAGGAGAACTACGTGTTCGTCTCGGGCATCGGCTGCTCCTCGCGCTTTCCGTACTACATGAACACCTACGGCTTCCACTCGATCCACGGCCGGGCGCCGACCTTGGCCACCGGCATCAAGTGCGCCCGGCCCGACCTGCAGGTCTGGATGGTCACCGGCGACGGCGACGGCCTCTCCATCGGCGGCAACCACCTGATCCACGCGCTGCGGCGCAACGTCGACATCAAGATACTCTTGTTCAACAACAAGATCTACGGGCTGACCAAGGGGCAGACGTCTCCGACCTCCGAGATCGGCAAGAAGACCAAGTCCACCCCGTTCGGCTCGATCGACTACCCGCTCAACCCCATAAGCTTGGCCTTGGCCTCGGAAGCCACCTTCGTCGCGCGGGCCGTCGATACCGACCTGCCCTTCCTGACCGAGGTCCTGGGCAAGGCGGCCAAGCATAAGGGCTCGGCCTTCATCGAGATCTTCCAGAACTGCATCGTCTTCAACGACGGCGCCTTCGAGGCCG
>CAZEAE010000037.1:0-31422 GCA_964510095.1 uncultured Elusimicrobia bacterium
TGGGGCCGGTGGAGGGGTTGATGACCAAAGCCGTCGGACGCGTGACGGTGAAGGTACCGGCGGCGCTCGATACGACGACGGCACCGGTCTGGCGCTCGATGACGACGGGGTAGGTTCCCGGCAGAACGCCTGAACCGGGCACGGTGCCCGAGATCGTCGTGTTGTTCCAGACGCTGATGGGCGCCGAGGCCGCGCCGAATTTGACGCGCGTGTTCGTGCCGTTGAAGGCGCCGAAAGGGGTGCCAGTCAGGGTGAAGGGGATGCCGATGGGGCCGGTGGTGGGATTGAGCAGGGCCAAGGGCGGCACCGCGGCCACGGCCACGGAGACCGCGCTCGAAGTCAAGAGCTCAGCGTTGCCGACGTTGTCGGTGGCGGCGAAGTAGACGGTATGGGTGCCGGGGGACAGGAAGAAGGGCGCGCTGTAGGTCAGGAAGGCTTCGGGGTAGCCGGCGGCGTCATCGACGGAGTACAAGAGGGAAGCCAAGCCCGAGGCCGCGTCTTGGGCCGACAGGGATACGGTGGAGCCGGAGAGTTCGAAGGAAGTGAAAGGAGCCGTGGCGTCGACGGTGACGCTGCTCGAACGGGAGATCTCCGTGTTGTTGACGGCGTCGGTGCTATAGAAGGAGACCAGGCGAGGGCCCTCGGTGAGGGTGAAGCTGCCGGAGAAGACGGTAAACGAGCCATTATCGATGGCGTAGAAGGTTTCTGCCGTCTCGGAGACCGTAAAGCCGAGCGGCGTCGCACTGGCGATGAAGACCGTGGCCGAGCTGAACCGAGGCTCGCCGATGACGAAGGTCGTGATGGGCGGGGTGTCGTCTTGAACGCCCCCCGCGATGACTGTGATCGAAGAAACCCTGACGCCCTCTTCGTTGCCGGCCAGGTCGAGCGATATGTAATAGACCGTGTGGGTGCCGACGGAGAGCGAGAAGGGGCCGCGATAAAGAAGATTGCGGCAAGTGCCGGCAGCGGTGCTCGGGCCGGGGTCCTCACATGCGGGATCGACATCGATAAGGAATTGGGTCTCGGACCATCCCGAAGCGAAGCCGTCCACGACAGGGTCATCTGCCACGAGCGCGAAGCTCGAACCCGCCACTGCCGTGATGATTCCGCCTGAGACGCTCGCCGTGCCGACGACGATGAGCCGTGTGATGGGTGGCGTAAGATCGGCGGGGCCTTCGGCCCCGGAGGCGCCCGCAAGCGGTGTTCCCCCGATAAAGTGATATGGGGCGCTGGAAGCCACAGCCAACCAAGTTTTCTGGTCGCTCAAGACGAGTCCGCGAGCCGCGCCGAGACCGACGAGCGTCTCAGCGTTCAGGAAATGACCGTCCCCGCCAAAGGACCAAAGAGCTAGGGCAGACGGGGCTTGGTCTGCCGTGGACTCGCCGGCAACGATGAGCCCGCCCTGGCCATCCGCAAGCATGGCGTAGGGCACGTCGTTGGCTCCCGGCATCCCATGCCAGAGCTTTTGGCTTAGCAGTCCGCCGTTGAAGTCGAAGCTCAAAGTCGCCATGTCGTTGTTTCCGAGCGTGTTGCGCCGCGAAGCGGCGACAAGCATTCGATCTGAAGAAGCAAGGATCTTGGCGGATAGACTGGAGCCTATCCCCTGGGCATAGCCCGGCTGCGTGAAGGGGCCAGCCAGCAGTTCCGTTCCGGCAGGGTCGAACTTCCAAAGGGTCAAATTGAACTTATTAGCGCCTGGCGTTTGGTTGTTCAATGAAAAGCCGACGACCCAAATGTTCTGGGAAGCGTCCAGGGCTACACCAAAACCGGCGTCAAGCCCCGAGCCGCCGGCGTAGGTGGCCGTCAAGATGAGAGTGTCATCCTGCGTGGAGTACTTCCAGAGGCCCAATGAGAACACTCCCTCGGCATTCGCGGTGCCGCCGGTGATCCAAAGGTCCCCGGAAGCGTCCACGGCGATATCGTCGCTGTTGAACTGGCTGTTGAAGAGACGCCGCGACAGCAGGAGCGAACCCGTGGTGGCGATTTTATAAACAGCCACGTCGACGCCAACGGTGGCGGGGCCGGAGGCCGTGCCCACCGCGAAGGCGCTGCCGTCGGCACCAAAGCGAAGCGCCCAGCCGCCCTGGTCCGTAGCGTCGGGTAGAGGCGTCCGCGCCAAAAAGCTTCCCGCCGCGTTCCTCTTATCCAGGAATATTCCCGCCGAGTCGAGGGTGACCTGCCAGAGATTGCCGGAAGGGTCTGCGCTGAGCGCCAACCCCACGCCGGGTCGGCCGGGATCCTCTTCAGGCACGCCGACGCTGACGATAAACGACACAACGGCGGCCGGCTCGACGTTGCCAGCCGCGTCGATGCTGTAATAGGCCAGGCTGTGCGCGCCCTCAGTCAGCGTGAATGTGGAATCATAAAGGCTGCCGGGCGAAGTCTGTGTATCGATGAAGATCTGGTCTATCAGATAACGCGTCTGCGCGACGCCTGAGGTCAGGAAATAGGGCGCCACGGGGTCGCGAGCGGTCACGCTGATCTCGGTGAGGGTATCGATAAGGGTCCGCCCCTGGGCGTCCGCGCCGACGGGGCGGTTGAAAGCGATGCTTGATTGAGGCGCCGAGAGATCGACGTAAACCGGCGCGGCGGGGCCGAAGACCGCGAAATCCGAGGTTAGGAAGGGGACTTTTGCGGCGATATCATGGTCCCCGCGCGATTGTGCGGGCATGCTGAGCGCCTTGCCCGCGCCGTTGAACTGGATGATGCGGGTGCTCTCCCGGGACACGCCCAGAAGCGCCAACTGGGCGTCTGTAACCTTCATCTCGATGACGCCCGCGGCGGGAAAGCGCGCGCCATCGGGGCCCAGGTGATGCACCGGGGTAACCGGCACGAGCCCCTGCGCGCGCAGGATGGCAAGCGTTTTTTGTATCGAAAAGCTGGAGGTGTTGGCGGGAGTGAGTTCGATGTCCTGACAGTCCGACTGAAAGGCCATATCAGAATTCTCGACTACGCACGGGTCCTCGTGCATCGGCGCCACGACCATGAATTCCACGCCAAAATTGGAGTCGAGGTTGTCCACGACGGCGGTGATCCTGCCGTCTGCGACCGTGCTGGTCAGAGGCAGGAAGTCCTGGGGAGCGGCGTTGAGCTTGCGGGTCCACATGATTTTGGACTGGAGGCGTTGCGCCGGCGTGAGCGCGCCAGGGTTGAAGGGCAGGGAGACCAGCGAGGCTCCCGGCAAAGGCATGGTGGCCCTGATGCGATAGACCGTCTTTGCGGGAAGGCTCTGGTAGCGCAGGGGCGGCGCGCGGGTGGTCAGCGTGAGCTCGATTTGGCCGCCGTCATGGGCAGGGATGTCGAGCTTGACGTTTGAATGCAGGGGCAGGCTGGCCGGCCCGCCGGCGACCACGTTCAGAAGACCGCCGTGGCCCTCGACGACGGCCCCGAGGCCGACTATTTGGCCCCCGAGCATGCTCAAAGTCGGGATGTAAGCCAAGCCCTGCTCGCAGCGGCGGGAAGTCTCGGGGTCGGGCGGCGGCGGCGCGAGGATCTCGCAGTTGCCGGAAAAGACCGATTCGGGAGTATTTTGGACCAAGACCGCGTCCAAGATGGGCGTGCGTCCGCTGGCTTGGTGGCCGCCGGGATGCAGAGGCCGGGTGACGACGCCCAGGCTTGAGATCGTGATCGCACCGACAAGGATCGGGCTGCCATTGAAATTCACGGTCAAATCTCCGATCGTTTGCGCGGCGTCATCGATGGGAAGATTTACGACGGCCACGGGGCTGGCCGTCACGGCGGCTAGCGGGTCGTCCTCGTCTATGACCAGTTGAGCGCCGTCGAAGAACCCGAGTTCTTTAAGGTCGATGGGAAGCGATTGGAGGCTGGCGCCGCCTACGTCTTCACCGTTTCCCAGGCTGGTCATTTTAAGAAAAACCTGCGCATGAACCCGAGCGCTGTTGGATTCGATATCACGGACGCTGAAAAACTTTTCGACCGTTACGCTACTTACGATGATCGGGAAACTCTGCTGGGAGAGGGTGCCCGAGACCGGATTCGCGGCGCCCAGCGGCGCGCCGAAGAAATCAACCTCCTGGATATCCTTGAGGCCAAGCGAGGATTCCAAGCAGAGATAATCGTTGGTGCTCAACGAGCGAGAGGTTATGTAAATTGAATGCGGAGTCGGGCAGAGGTAGCCCGCCAGATCAGCGACCTTGAAGGGCATGAAGGTCTCGCCCTGCGCGGCGTCCTTGACCGCGGCATGATAGACGCCGGCCGTCAGGATCATGCCTCCTGCGACCTCGGCCTGGGGAGGAGATAGGTTGTTGGCGTAATTAAAGTTCTGGCCGGTGACGGTGACTTGGCTGATGGGCGACGCAAGGATGCCGGGGCCGATAGTGGCGGCGCGAGCGCTATACTGAAGGGTTGCGATAAATGACGGCTGGGCGGTGATGGGATCGAAGTCCACGGAGCCATCGCGATAGCTCATGAGGGTAGGCGTGCCGACCGAGATTCCGCGGAACTCGCTGTAAAGCGTGCGGCCGGAGGGCTCGAACAAGGCGGCGATAGGACCGGTGGTGGAGATGATCGTGAACTCTTGATCGGAGACATTGCCCTCCATGTCCACCGCCAAGACCCAGTAGGCGCCGGTAGGAAGCGAGGTGCTAAAGGCCACTTCAAGCTCGCCGTCATATTCAATGAAATTCTCGAAATCGTTATGCGGGTCCACCCCGATGATCGTGATCTCGGCTATCCCTTTTTCAACGGCCCCAACGCGGTCCTCGGCCTTGATGTAGATGTTTTGAACATTCGTTTGCGCGTTCGGGGCGATGATCTCGCCGGTGGCGTCGGTTTTCCGGATCGTCAGGGTCGGGGGGGCCTGATCGGCGAGGACTTTGAAGGTGAGCTGGGTTGGAACCGTCGAGTTGCCGGCGCGGTCCTTGAGCGTGACGACGTAGTCCCCGTTGGCAAGGTTGAGGAGGGTCCGTGTCGAGGTGCTTGCGCCGTTGTAATCGACCGGCTCAATTGGAGTCGGGCCGGTGACGGTGAGCAGGCCTACCCCGGAGCCCGCATCGCTGCCTTGTACTCTCAAGCTTTTGAAATCGATGGTCGCGCCGGCCGCGATGAGGCTGGAGCCGTCCACGGTATATAGATTGGCAGTGGGGGAGGATGTGTCGACCGTGAAAACCACCTGCGCGTTATTACCGAGGCCGTCGAAGACCGTGAGGATATACTCGCCTTCGGCCAGGTTGGAGAAAGTCCGTGTAGCAGGATTTTCCCCTATAGCGGCGATCGCGGGCGCGGGCGCGATCGCCGCGCCACTGAGGACCGGGCGCAGTTCCATTTTGTAGATGCCCGAAGCGTGGGGGTGACTGGCGTCCGTGGGATCTTCAGCCCGGACGAATATTGTGCCTCCGCCAGAGCCGTTCGGCGGGATGATGGCCCCTTGGGCGTCGTTTTGGCGCATTTCAATGACGGGAGGAAGCGGATCGACCGTGCGCGCGAAAAGCTGGTACAGCCCCGCCGTATAATTGATGGCCAAAGGAATAAAGGTGTTGACGTAGTGCTGATTTAGAGAAATATTTCCCCCGACGAGGCCGATATCCACTTCGTCATAGCGGTCGAAGTAGAAGACGCCCTGGGTCAGCAGGGGGTCATTAACGCCCAGGCGCTCCGGCTCACGCCACCAATCATTTGTGAAACCCGTAAACAGACCCTCATCAAAAGTAGTGTCTGGATCAAAGCAAAGGGGTCTTCCCGGTGTTTTGCCCCCTATTTCCCAATGAGGCTCCCCGAGACATGCGCTTGAGAATGGGTCATCGGCGCCAAAGAAAACTGCATTTAGGTGATTGGAGCCCACGTCTACATAACCAGTGCCCGCCACGTCATTCAATGCACCGACGAACCGAGAACCAATAAAAGTAGTCCGGGCCAATTCGGCAGCAAAATCCCCAGGTGTCAACTCGGCGGAGGGTGGGAATGCGGCCAACCCCGCTGCAGCAATGGTCGTTCCATTCGGGAAGGCCGGGAGGTTTGCCGAAGCGATTTCCTCAGCAAACAATTCCAGCGGAGAAGCATCTCCGCCTTCATCGGCATGCGGATTATGCGGATCATTATGAACATGTCCAGGCTGCGCCATGTCTTGAACGAGAACATGGAGGGCTCTTCCAAGTGCTTGATAAGCCTCTTCGAGTGAGTCGTTGCTGTAAGCCGCAAGGGCAAGCGCCCAGTTCTCCTGACCGCGCTCGATGGCCGTAGTATGTGCCGGAAGAGGGGTATCGGGAATGCTAAGTGCTTGGCCATTGGCTGGATTATAAAAATGCGAAAGTGGACGAAGGCCCGAATCCTCGTCCGTGCTCCCAAAGGTCACGCTTTGCAGAAACCTGTCAACCTCGAAGTGCTGTGTCGCCCCGTTTCGCAAGACGACATTTCCCCGAGTCGTCATCTGCGGATGAGTGAAATTATTCTCGTAAGCAAACAAAGCTGGTGCCTGGAGCAGAAAACTCGCTGCCAGGAAGGCATTTCTTATTCGCATTTTAATGGACCCGAAACCCAGGCAGCAGCTTCACCCAAACTATAAATACCCATGACAACTCCAAAAAGCCCCAGGTCAAGGCCGCGCCTTTTGCGGCGTTGGTCGATTTGAAGATAAAACGAAGAGCAAGGTAAAGCGCGAGGGAGAAAACGTGTATCCCGATGGCAACCCTGTGAATTAGTCCGAGAACCAATATCCAAGAAAACATGCCCTCGCCTAACGATCCCACGCCCTATCCAGATCATCCCGGAATCCCGCCAGCGCCCCCCGCGCTTGCTCCCTCCCGACATGAGCCTTTTTGGCGACCGCCGATTCGAGCACCGCCTTGGATTCGGCATCTCTTCGATTCGCCAGTTCCGCAGCAGCCCACGTGCGGACAGCCCAATCAGAATGGGACAGAGCGTCATCAAGATGAGCGACACGCATTCCGGGGGGAAGCTGCATTAATTCTATATGGCGAATGGCGCTGATGGCATCAAATTGGACGCGCCGCTCTTCCTTGGGATTCTCAAACAGCGCCCTAAGAAGTGGTAAGGCATCCTTTCTGGCGATTGCCCCAACGGCCTCGGCAGCGGCAGCGCGCTCCCGCCAATCCGCACTTTTCAAAAATGAGACTGCCAGGTCATAAGCGTCCGCGATTCCGTTTCTCCCAAGTTCCCGGGCCGCATTGAGTCGCACCAAGGCGTTGGAATCGCCAAGGGTTTCCCTCAGAACTGGAATGGCCCGCTTTCCTTCGATGGAAGAGAGGTTTCGAATTGCGGATATCCGATTTGCTAAATCATTCTCGGTCCGAAGAACTTGTTCAAGAACCTTACCTGATCTTTTAACGGCCAATCGTGAAATACCGGAAATTGCCTCCTGGCGCACCCTCGCGTTGGAATCCGTCAAGGCGGCACTTTCAAACACCTCGAAGGCTTCTGGGTCACGGAGCCGCTTCAAGATTTTCAAACACCGCCGTCTGACCACAGGATTTGTGTGTGTGCCACCAATTTTTAATGAGGCAATGGCTCCGCGCCCCGACGCCAGGAGCGCGGCAGAGGCACGCTGATGAACAGCCGGATCGTTGCTTCCGAGATCGCCAACCTCCTCATTAAGGGTCCGAGCGCAAACGTAGCCATATACCAACAAGAGACATGCCGAAGAGATTGTTGCACCAACCATTTTTTTAAACATCTGTATTCCTTTGGCCATCAATTATACGGCGGGGCTGTACCAGCTTTTCGCGCGCACGGTCGATCCGCTTCCTCCCGTCATTGAAATGCGCCAAAACGACGCCCAAGGGGCCATCATCCCGCCGAACGGCTCTGGCGGAGGCACAATATTCGTCCGGGCTGAAGATCCCACGGACGCCAGTCACCCCCACGCTTCGGGCATCTACAAAATGGAACTGCGCCCGGTCCTCAGTGGCGCGGCGATCGCGCCCGCGCCCGCGATCGCCGCTATAGGGAAAAATCCTGCTACACGGACTTTCTCCAACCTGGCCGAAGACGAGTACATCCTCACGGTCTTCGACGGCCTCGGTAATAACGCGCAGGTGGTTTCCACGGTCGCAGACTCCGCCCCGTCGCTCAGGGTGGACGACGCAGCCTAGCCCGCTCACGCCGGAACGGTCAAAGTGGGCCTGAATTTTGGGCTGCGGGGCGGCGACACTTCGTGCTGGTCGTCCGGCTTCGCCACGACCCGTCCAAGAGAAGGTTGGTTTCGTAAGATTTCCCACCGCTCTCGGCGAAGAGCGGGAAAGCAACTGCTGGCGCATTCTAGCCCAATACCCTCAGACCGTCAAGCAATGCTTTATTTCTTCGTCTTGCCGGAACGCTGGTCTTCGAGGGCCTTCTCCACCTTGTCGAGCAGCTCGGCGGGGTAGAGCTTGCCGGCCAGCTCGCGGCGCGCCTTCTTGCCGAGTTCCTCGTACTGCTTCAGGGTCTCCGGCGAGGCTGGGCCCGAGACTTTGAGGCCCTGCTTTTGGAGCGATTCCAAAGCCTTCTCGTTCTCTTGGCGCGATAAGGCGTTGAGCAGCGCCAGGTGCTTGGCGCTGACCTCCAGCAGCAGCTTCCGCTGGTCCTCGGGCAGCGCGTCGAAGAACTTCTTGGAGAGCAGCACGGCGCCGGCGGAGTCGGCCATCGGCACGGAATAGATGTGCTTGGTCCGCGTGAACCACTGCAAGGCGATGACGCCCATGGGCGGGCCGTAGACGGCGTCGATGAGGCCGGTCTGCAGCGAACTCATGACGTCGACGATAGACAGCGGGATCGGGCTGACCCCGATCGCCTGATAAGCGGCCTGGGCGATGGGGTCGCCTTCCCAGACCCACATCTTGGCCTTCTTCATGTCCTCGGGGCCGTTGATCGGGTTCTTGCTGAAGACGTAGACGCGACCGAGCTCCGTCCAGCCCAGGAGCACGTAGCCGCCCTTCTCGATGGCGCCGGTGAGCTCCTTGTCGAACTTCTTGTAGATGTAGTCGACCTCCGCCAGGTCGTGGAACAGCCACGGGGCGTCGAGTATGCGCACCAGCGGCGCGACCTCGCCCAGGCCTACCCCGGTGAAGCCGGCCGAGTGCAGCTGGCCGATGCGGATCTTCTTGACCACGTCTTTCTCGTCGCCCATCGTGCCGCCGGCGTACATCTTGAACTTGAGCTTGCCGCCGGATCTCTCCAGGAGCTCCGCGCTCAGCGCGTTCATGACCTTCATCCAGGTCGAGCCCTCCGGCGCCAGCGAGGCGAACTTGACGGCTTTGGGAGCGTCCGCCGCGCGCGCCGGCGCGGCTAGCAGCATCACGGTCAGAACACTAGAAAAGATCATCGGCTTTCTCCAATAGGGCGGCGGCTTTCTCTTTGGCGATCTCGTCGGTCAGGCGGGCGCCGGGAAGGGCGCCCGCGGGAGAATCCTTGACGCGGGTGAGCAGGGCGGTGAAGAGCTCCCGGTCCTGGACGGCGACGGCGTAATAGCGGGCCTCCAGGACGTAGGCCATCAGATATTTGCCCGCCGTGAGGCGCCGCGCCCATTCGAAGTGCGTCTTGGCCTTCGCGTTGTCGCCGCCGAGCATGGCCGGCCGCGAGGCGTAATAGACGCCGAAGAAAAGGTCCGGGCCGCCGAAATGGAACTCCTTATCGAGCTCCCAGGCGCGCTTCATCATGGCCACGGCTTTGGGCAGGTCGGCTACGGCGGCGGCGGAGTCGCGCGACAGGTTGATGGCCCCCGACCAGGCGAAGGCCGACCAGAAGAGGGCCGGCGCGTCGGGCTTCTCCGCCTTGGCCAAGGCCTGTTCGACGGCTTCCAGCGGCTGGTCCGCCGCGCCGGAGAGCGCCGGATGGCGCGCCAGCGCCCGCAGGCCGTAGTCTCGGCCGCGGACGTAGAGCTCCTTGGCCCGCGCGGGCGCGGCATCCTCCACATATAAGAAAGTGTAGCCGGCGAAGGCCTCGGCGCTCAGGAGCAGGAGCTTCGCGTTGCCGGGCTCGCTGCGCAGCAGGGCCTCCACGAACTTCAGCTGGGAGGCGATCGCCTCTTTGGCGAGCTGGGTGTCGGGCTCCTCGTGGTAGGCGGCGGCTCCTTTCTCCATGAGCCCGGTGGTCGTGCGCAAGGCCAGCGTGTTGAGGCTGCAGCCCGAGAGCGAAAGGGTTAGGGCGGCGGCGGGCAGGGCCGCGGCGCGCATGATGGCTTTTCTCAAGCGCGCCATTCTATCAAATCACCGGACCGACGGAAAGCTGGAGGGAGAGATCTCGTTGAGCCGGGAGGGCTGCGTCTGGCGGACGCGCCGGGCCGAGCTGTTGAAGAAGTCGAAGGATTGCCCGCCTCGGATGGCGACGACGACGCGGCCCCCGGCGGGCCCCTTGTCCAGGGCGTAGGCGACGTCGATCCTGAACACGCCGCCCGAGCGCGAGCGCGTCGAGGCGATCCGGAGGCCGAACCCGACATCGGATTTGGCGCGGGTCAAGGAGAAGCCGCTGCCCTCGGGCACGACGGTGCCGGAGTCGAAGAAGATCGTGCCCCCCAGCTTGATGAGGTGGAAGTACTCCCTGGGGAAGAAGAAGCGGTTCTCGATGTTTCCCAGGACGGATTTGGCGCCGACGAAGCTGTTGTTCTTGTATCCCCGGAGGCCGTTCTCTCCGCCCAGGATGATCTGGTTCTCGCCGTCGAGCTCGCGGCCGACCGCCATCTCGAAATGGCTGACCCAGGTCTGCTCGTAGCGCCAGTCGGTCTTCCAGACCAGGTTGGCGTTGGCGAACAGCAGGGAGTTGTCCCAGCCGCCCCCCACCGTCCGGCCGGTGGCCCCGATCTGCGCCAGCATGAACTGGCCCGGGGCCCAGCGGTAGCCTTGCTGGTTGGTCAGGTTATAGATCCAGCGGTCGCGGTCGGAGCCGGTGCGCTTCCCCATGAAGCCGCCGAAGACGCGGAGCTCGTTGCCCATGTTGTAGTCCTCGACGCGCTCCACGCGGTTGACGTTGGTCTCCTTGATGTATTGCGGCTGGATCCAGGAATATCCCGCGGAGGGGCCGGAGAGCTCCCGGCCCTGCGGAAGCGTGCCGGGCAGGGTGTCGGCGGTGCTGTTGAACTCGTGCTTCTCGGAGAACCACCCTCCTTCGATGCGCTGGACGAACGTCTCATCCTGCGGCAGCCGCCAGCCGTAGCTCATCTGGACGAGACGCGAGCGCTCGAGGAACTTGGAACGCTCCTCGGTGTTGTGGTAGAGGATGTCCTCATCGACGAGGCGGGTCCAGCCCCAGCCCAGGGCGTAGGGCGTGTCGAGGGAGAAGAACGGCCGGGCCACGTCGGCGCCGATGGAGTCCCCCTTCGAGGTCTTGGCATAGAGCGAGGCGAGCCGATAGCGGGAGCCGGCCAGCCGGGGGTCGGTGTACCTGAAATCATTGCTGATCTTAGGCCCCTTTTGGACATGGTAGTAGCTGACCTGCTTGTTGAGCCCGAAGAGGTTGTTCTCCTCCGCCCCGTAGATGAAGAACTTGTCGCCGCCCTCGGTGCCGGCGGAGAGCTGGACGTTGGTCGTCCAGCTGTCTTGGGTGCGCACCAGCAGGTCGGTGGGGCCTCCGGGCGTCGGCGCGGAGCTGACGGAGACGAAGCGGAAGGAGCCGTTGGCGCGCAGGTTGCGTTCGGACTCCAGGGCCTTGAGCGGATCCCAGAAGCCGCCCGGGTCGAGCAGCAGCTCCCGGCGTACGACATGCTCGCGGGTCGTCACGTGGATCTTGTTGGCGATGCGGAACGGCCACCAGTCCTCGCCGGGGACCTTGGGGTTGAAGACGGGGATGGGTTCGACGCGGATGACGCCGATGACCGCTCCGGTGGAAAGGCCGGGGACGGGGTTATCGGAGGTGCCGGGCGCTTGGCCGAGGGCCGTCCGGGCGTCGGCGGAGCAAAGCCCCAGCAGGGCGCAAAGGAGCGCGCCCCGCTTCACGCGTCTTTCCGCAGCCGCCCCAGGATCTCGGCCGTCGAACGGGAGCGGTTGAGCGTGTAGAAGTGGATGCCCGGGGCTCCGCCGTCTAGCAGTTCCCGGCACTGGCGGGCGCCGTACTCGATGCCCAGCCGGATGACGGCCTCGGGATCGCCGGCGATGGGCTCCAGGCGCTCGGTCAGCGCCGCCGGCAGCCTGGCTCCGCAGAGCGCCGTGAAGCGCTTGAGCTGGGCGTAGCCGGTGACGGGCATGATGCCGGGAACGATGGGGACCGTCACGCCCGCCTTGCGCGCCCGAGCCACGAAGTCGAAATAGTCCTTGTTGTCGAAAAAAAGCTGGGTGACGACCCAGTCGCCGCCGGCGGCGACCTTGGCGCTCAGGTGATCCATGTCGAGCGCGGGGTCGGGGCATTCCGGATGCGTCTCGGGATAGCCGGCCACCGCCAGCTTGAAGCCCCCCTTCGCCTTGATGAAGGCGACCAGGTCCGAGGCGTAGCCGAAGTCCCTTTGGTCCGGGGGCGGCACGGCCCCGTCCTTGGGCTGGTCGCCGCGGAGCGCGACGATGTGGTCGATGTCCAGGGACTTGAGCTGAAGGAGGATGGCTTCGATCTCGGCGCGGGTATGGGTGATGCAGGTCAGGTGGCAGGCCGTCTCGATGCCGACCTCAGCCTTGATGCGTCCTGCCGTCTGGATGACCTTTTCGCGCCCGGATCCTCCGGCGCCGTAGGTCAGGGTGACGAAAGAGGGGTCCAAGGCCTTGAGCTCCCGGACGTTGGCGATGAAGGCGTCGAGGTCTTCCGGCGCTTTGGGCAGGAAGAACTCGAACGAGAACACGGGCTTGCCGCGGGTGAACAGCTCCGGGATGTTCATCTGACCGTCATATTAGCAAATGGGGTCAGGCCTTGCGTTATTACCGTTGCCGGGGTCAGCTCTTGTCGCCGCCCGATTGGGCTTCGGACTCGTTGATGAGCTTCTTGTATTCGTCGACGAGGGCCGGGTCGGTGTTGACGAGGCTGGCGCTCTTGAACTCGACGGCGGCGTTGCCGAATTGCCGCATGTTGGTGTACGTCGAGGCGCGGTTCTTGTAGAAACGGTCGGATCTGGGGTTCAGCGCGATGGCGCGGCTGAAGCTTTCGAGCGCCTCGGGATACTTCTTCAGGGCGAAGTAGCCCAAACCGACGCCGTTGAAGGCGGCGGCGGCGCCGGGGTCGTGCTTGGCGGCCTGGGCGTAATTCTCCAGGGCGCGGGCGTAGGCGCCTTGGAAGTATTGGATGTTGCCGGCTTTGAGATAAGCCTCGGAGTTCTTCGGTTCGAGCTTCAGCGCGGCGGCGACGTTGCTGAGCGCGCCCTTATAGTCTCGACGGATGGTCAGCAGGGTCGCCAGACGCACATGCGTGCCGGCGTCCTGGGGATTGAGCTCGAGGGCATGGAGGAAGTCCTGCTGGGCGGCGTCGAAGGAATCCTGCGCGGCCAGGCAGATACCCCGCCCCACGTACGCGTCCGCCAGGCTGCCGTCCATCTCCATCGCCTTGGTGTATTCCAGGATGGCCTTGTCGAAATGCTCGGCGTTCTGCAGCGCGTCGGCCCGCACCAGGTAGACATACGGGTCGTTGACGTCGGCCGACATCAGCTGGTCGAGCTCGGCCATGGCGTTGAAGAAATCGTCGGTCTCGCCGCGGGCGCCGCCGAAATCCAGCTGGGGGGCCCGGGCGTTGGGGTCCAAGGTCATGGCCTGTTGATAGACCCGGTGGGCTTCTTTGTATTGCCGCGCGGCGGCGTGGGCGATCGCCTGGGCCAGCAAGCCCTCGGCCTTGCGCAAGCCTAGCTGGCCGGCGCCGTTGATGTCCTCGATGGTGCGTCCGGCGTCGCGCGTCATCAGGAAGGCCAGGCCTCTTTGCAGATAGGCCGGGGCGTAGCTGACGTCCGCGTCGATGGCGCGCGAGCAGTCCTTGATGGCGGTCTGCGGGTCCTTGAGCAGGCGTCGGGTCTGGCAGAGGAAGGTCCAGGCCTCGCGGGAGCGGGGTTCGAGCTCGGAGGCTTTGCGGAAATCCGCCAGGGCCTGCTTCAGGGAACCCATCGCGCCATAGGCTTCGCCGCGGTGGATGTAGGCGCTGGCGCTGCCGGGCTCGAGCTGGACGGCTTGATTGAGGTCGCGGATGGCCTGCTCGTAGTCGTGGGCGCCCAGCCGCATGGCGCCGAGGGTGTCGTAGAGCGAGCCGTTCTTGGGGTCCTTCTCCAAGGCGGTCTGGATGTCGCGCAGGGCGGCGGCGTGGTCGCCGAGCTGGAAATGGGCGTCGGCGCGGGCCTGGAGGATGCGCGACAACGGTCCTTTGAGCGCAATGGCGGCGTTGAAGGATTCGATGGCTTTCATGTACAGCCGGGCTTTGAGCCGCATCATGCCGAGGTTGAACTGGTACCCCGCCGACTGGGGATTGAGCTCACAGGCCGTGACGATGTCTCTTAGCGCCTTGTCCATGTCGCCGAAAGCGTTGGCATAGAGCGCGCCTCGGTTGTTGTAGGCCTCGGCGAGCTTGGGGTCGGCCTCTATGGCCGCGTTGAAGTCCTCGAGCGCGGCCTTAGGCTTGTCGGTGCGTGCGAACACGCTGCCGCGGGCGACCCGGACCTG
This sequence comes from uncultured Elusimicrobia bacterium, assembly GCA_964510095.1. Lineage (GTDB taxonomy): Bacteria > Elusimicrobiota > Elusimicrobia > UBA1565 > UBA9628 > JBBTLF01. The sequence continues at coordinate 14,502 of CAZEAE010000037.1, forward strand.
CGGATCTTTCGCATCGAGCTTGACGGCCCGGTTGAGGTCGAGGGTGGCTTTGTCTTCGTTGCCCATGCGCAGGGCCAGGAGCCCGCGCGCGGCGAAGGCCGGGGCCGCCGAGGGCTCCGCTTCGGCGGCGGCGTCCAGATCGGCCATGGCTTTGCGGGGGTCCTTGAGCGCTTCCCAGGCGGCGGCGCGCCGGATCAAGGACGCGGCGCCCTTTTTGAGCGCATACGCCCGGGTGTAGGCGTCGATGGCCTCCTTCCAGAGGAGGTAATAGGTGAAGCGGTCGCCCACGGTGACGGCGTAGGCGCTGTCGCTCACGTCGGCGCTGAGGACCCTGCGGTAGTCGGCCAGGGCTTCCTCGCGGTTGCCTCGCCGCCAGTAGGCTTCCGCCCGGTTGAAGTAGGGAGCGTAGTCGTGGCTGTTGACGCGCACCGCTTCCTCGAAATCCTTGAAGGCCGCCTCCTCCTCGCCTTTGACGAGGTGGACCGCGGCGCGTCCCAGATAGCCGTAAGCGTACTCCGGGTTGAGGGTCAGGGCCTTGTTGTACGCCTGCAGAGAGCGCTTCAGGTCCCCCTTCTTCGCCAGAGCCGAGCCGAGCAGTCCGAACGAGATATACGAACTCTTGCTGAGCTTCAGGGAGGAGGTCAGGTCGGCGATCGACTTGTCGTAGTCGCCGAGGTCGTAATGGTTCTGGGCGCGGTTGTAATAGTATAAAGACGTAGGCGACAGCTTGATCGCGTCGTTGAGGTCGTTAAGGGCTTTGGCCAAGTCGCCTTTGGCGCGCCAGACGCGCGCGCGGCCGGCCAAGCCTTCCGGCAGCTTTTGCGCGCGCAAGGACGTGTTGAAGCTGACCATCGCCTTGTCGGGCTGGCCGCTGAGCAGCAGCGCCGAGCCCTGCGTGACGAGCTCCTCGGTGCCGAGGGTCGAGAGAGACGTCGTAAGCTTCGAGAGCACGACGGTCGCGTCTTCCTTCATCCGGCCATCGTCGCCCAGCACATGCCAAAGGCGAGCGCGCAAGCCGTAGGCTTGGGCCAGGCGGGCGTCGTTCTCCACGGCTACGGTCACCGACGCCAACGCCTCCTTGAAATCACCGTGCAGGTAAAGGACGAGCGCTTCGTCATAGGCCCGTCGACCCCGGATGCGGTCTCCCGCTGAGAGCGGAGGGGCCAGGCAAAGGACGAGCAAAAGGGCTGGTAGCCTCTTCATCACCGATAGCATGCGGGAAAGATGTTAAATTTTCAAGACTTGAGGAAAGGTAAAATGAGGATGCGGACGGACGGGCTCAGGGCCCAGACAGCGGCGTTGGCCAGGGCCCAGCCTCCGGCCAGCGCCGTGAAGCGCCGTCGTCCCAGCTTGAGCCGAGCCGTCTCCAAGCCTCCGACGGCGAGCAATATAAGGGAAGGCGCCAGCGCTTGCCGGTAGCGCGAGTCCATCACCGCGACGAAGCAGTGCAGGATGGTCAGGTAGCCGGCCCAGGCCGCCCAGGTCCAGCGGCGGTCGTCTTTGCGGGCCAGCCAGAGCCCCCAGAACGCCCAGGGCAGGAGGAAGACGAGCGTCGGGTCGTACTGAGGCAGGAAGGGATAATAAAAGATCATGATGTTGATCGCGACGGCCTTGAGCGCGAGCACCGGGTCCACGGAAAGGTAGAAGCGGCGTGCCGCGTCGGAGTAAGCGCTGCCTTTCTCCAGCTCCCCCAGGCCTTCGGGCGCCAGGTAGAAGTCCTTGACCCCCCCCAGCCGTTCTTCTACGGTCCTCGGCAGGCCTTGGCGGTAAAGGTTGTAGGGGCCGGCCGTCGAGGTCAGCAGGGGCCGGCCGATCGTGCGCGCGTTGCGCAGGGCCCAAGGCGCCAGACAAAGGAAGAAAGCCCCGAGCAGAACGGCGGGGCCCTTCAGGCGATCGGCGCCGCGCAGGCCGCGTCCCAGCCGAGCGGCCAGAGCCGCGCACACGAAGGCGAAGGGCAGCACCTCGGGGCGCACCAGGCAGGCGGCCCCCGCGCAAAGGCCTGCGGCCGCGCAGTCGCGCAAGGACGGCGGGCGCAGGCGCGTCAGGAGGTAGAACGACAGCGTCAGCAGGAAGGTCGCCGGCGCCTCGCTCAAAAGGAGGGCTGACGGCGAGAGGAGGTCGTAGCTGCCGGCGGCCAAGAAACCCGCCAAGAGTCCCCAGCCGGGGCCGTACCACTGCCAAGCCGCCAGCAGGATCAGCACGCAGGTCCCCGCGCCGAGCAAGGACTGCGCCGCCTGGACCGCTAGCGGGCTTCGGCCGAAAACCGAGTAGAGCGCGGCTAGAAAAAGCGGATAGCCCGGCATGCGCGCGGCGCGCAAGCCGTTGAAGCCTTCGTAGCGGCCGGAGTCGAGGAGGCTGACGGCGTAGGAGTGGTACTCTTGGGCGTCTCCGATGCGCTCGGCCGGGGCGCGGTGAGCGGCGACGTAGGCCAGGCGCACGGCCAAGGCGGCGGCGAAGACCAGGAGGGCCGCCGCGGCTCTCGACCTCAGGGTTGCCACCTTGCTCGGGGCGCTATAAGTAGAAGTGGTGGACCCAGCGATGGGCGGCGATCTTCTTGAGCTCGGCGGCGGTGTAGTAGCGGCCGTCGGAGGCGCGGGCGTTGCGCGCGACGTGGGAGACGCGCCGCATGCCGGGGATGACGGTGGCCACCGCTTCGAAGCTGAGGCAGTACTTGAGGGCGGCGACATCGAGGGTCTCGGCCTTGGGGCCGAGCACCGTCTTTTCCAGCGCGGCGACCTTTTGGCAGGTCTCGAGCAGGCGGTCGCCGCCGAAGTAGTGGCTGCGGAAGTCCTCGGGCTCGAATTTGGTGTCGGGCGTGAGCGTGCCGGTGAGCCCGCCCTCGTCGAAGGGGCAGCGCACGACGACGGCTACGCCCTTCTCCTTGCAGAGCGGGAAGAGGTTGTCGGCGGCGCGCTGGTCGAAGAGGTTGAAGAGGACCTGCACCTGGTCGACGAACCCCGAGGCGATGAGCTTCAGCGCCGAGTCGGGATCGTCGCTGTTGATCGAGACGCCCACGAAGCGGATCTTGCCTTCTTTCTTGAGGCGCTCGAAGGTGGCCGCCACCTCGGGCCAGAGCGGGTCCGTGAGCCAGGCGTCGGTCCAGACATGGAATTGCTCCAAGGTCAGGCAGTCGGTGGAGAGGTTGCGCAGCGAGCGTTCGACGCAGAGCAAGATCCAGTCGGGCGGGAAGGCGATGCCGAGCCGGGTGCGCGGATGGGCGGGCCATTCCATGTTCTTGGGCGGGATCTTGGTCGACACCACGGCCTTGCGCCCGGCTTCCTTGAAGAGCCGCGCGATCAGGCGTTCGGAATGGCCGTGGCCGTAGGCGAACGCGGTGTCGAAGTAGTCGATGCCGGCGTCCAAGGCGGCGTGCAGGGCCTGCATGGACTCGGCGTCGTCGGTCTTGCCCCACATCGATTTTCCGATGCCCCAGCCGCCGAAGCCGATCTCGGAGACCTTGAGGCCGGTGCGCCCCAGCGCGCGCTGGCGCATGGCGGGCTTGACGGCGGGGGTCTTTGACGCGCTCACATGATTACTGTAGCAAGAAATCGCTGGAGCATCAACGCGGTTGTCCTAGGTACTTTGGGTTTGTCTCCGATGGGTCCATAGACCCTGTTAGTGGAGCGGTGCCGCGCGTATACTACCGATGTCCCTAAACATTAGGGAAACCTGTAGCTCGGAGGATCGGCTCCGAGGTATCCACGACCCCGCCTTAACGGGGTGAGTCCAGGGGGAATGATCGCCTCAGTCGTCATGAGGAATTGTTTCCTTTGACTTTTTTACAGGAGATAATGATGATGACCCGCATCAGTCTTGGGCTGGGCAGATTCTTGGTGTTGACGACTGCATTTGCCATCGCCGCTTCGCAGTCCAATGCGCAATCTTTGATCGGCCGAGGCCCGCTGCTTCTGGAGGCTTCAGAATCGCCGGAACCTCCAACTGCCAGCCCCGCTCGTGCCCCAATGCTGGTGCTTCGCCAAATCGTGGACCCCATGTATCGCCGTATTTATTTCATCGAGGCATACGCTAAGGGCATCGTTTATGAAAACCCCACGGGGCGTGGTCGAGATACTACTAGCAATGTCGTCGTATACGGCGCGAATAGTTATGGCACTTCGGTCCAATCTATGGTCGAAACGTGGGCGGACCATATGGGGCATGTCCACAGTGCCCGTGTCCTCAGGTCCCAAATGGAATTCAACGCGATGATATCCAAGAGAGGAAAGTATATTTATCCGGCCAATCTCACTGGGATCCTGGATAGGTACACCCTTCTCATCCCGGTGATGAAGCTTGAATGGCGTCATGAGGACATGTTGACTAGATTCGCAGGAGAATGCCAACAAGTTCAAGGGAGGGCATGCGACGGAGCTCCCTGGCCGAACGGCTATCTGAGATTCTGGAGAAGCAAGATCGATGAAATCGTTCCCTTGCTAGTCGAATATAAGCGCGAGATAAACCGGATCCCTCTTTCCGTCCCAACGCGAAGCGTTTCAACCGTCAATTGGAAGGATTTTACGAATGGAGATCCTGATGGGGGAGGGCTAAAGGGAATTTCTTTCGCTGGGGATCAAGCGAAAGGGTTTTTTCTGTATAGTCCTGACGGAGCCTATCAAGACGAAGAAGAAATCCGCGAGTCTTTCGATCCCTTGGATCTGACGCCGGAGGGCGTCAAGGCGGCCGGGCAAAACGCGACGGACGCGGTCATCGCGGCGGAAAGAACGGGAGATGACCTATGACTGATCAATTGGGAGACCTTATCACGATGAGATCGTGGTCTAGGGCCGCGGCGGTCATGCTTGTTTGCTTGTCGGCAGCTTGCGGCAAGAAGGAAGCGCCTCCAGCTCGCCAACCGGACGCGGTCAAGCCGAACGTCTCGCTGGACCGGATGCTCGACTTGATCAATAAGAAGCCCGGTCTCAGCGAAGAGGAAAGAGCGGGAATAATCGGAGTCGCTAAACTCTTTGATGTCATGGAGCAGCAGGAGGTCAAGGACCGCCAGGAACTCGTGCTGCCGCCGCCTCCAGGGTGGAAGCCGGGGGAAGCCAAGCGGAAACTTAAGCTGACCCTTATCCCGGAGAAGACGATGATCCGTAAGGGAGAGAAGTTCCGCTATCGTCTGGAGATTCAGAATGTGGGCCAAGAGGGCATCCTTTTTAACGAGACATTTGCGCCATTCGTCAAAGTCGGAATCCTCGATGGGCCCCCTGCTTACAAGTTCTATATAACCCCTCCCGGCGGCAAGGAAGAGGAGATGCAGGCGAACTTCCCCACAGGAGCCAAGTTGATGGGTGAGGAGCTCTTTTTCCCAAAGGATTGGACAAAGGCGCAGATAGAGGCCGCCGTTGAGAAGCGGAGATTGAGGGAACGGGCGGAAGGCCAACTTTTTCTGACCTTGAAGCCGGGCGAGACTCTCATCACACGGTCCGATCCGCCGCCGCCGAATCGCTTTCGCGAACTCTTCACCCGGTTCACCTTCGACCGGCCCGGCACTTATCGGCTCAAGTTCGTTTATGATGATCGGCCCGAAAAGCTATCCGCGAGAGACTTCGATTACATGGTTAAGAGCGGTATCTGCAAGAGCCGTGAAGCGTGCATGAGGGACTACGAGAAAAAAGTTCACGAAGCTATCGGTCCCGTCGATTCTAATACTGTGTTCTTGGAGGTCGTCGAATGAAGGCTCCGATTCTAGCGCTGATCCTAATCATTCCTGTGTCAGCATGGTCTGAACCGTGCACGCCAACGAGCGTCGGCCCCTGCACCGCAAGCGCTGAGGAAAAGTATGAAATTATGGAAGCTATTCGGAACGCGGGGTTGGAGGAAATGGCCATGAGGGATGCACGCGCCAAGGCTGGGGCAGCCTCCAGTGAGGATGGTAGGTACGACGCGTTCGTTTCAGTATTTTCGCACGAGAAAAAGATGAAGGACGGATTGGGGAAAGCAATGGAGTTGACGGAACGGTATTACCATCTGACGCCGCCCCAGACTAATGGCAGCGTCGTCAAGCCAAAGGATCCTCTAGGACGCGGAGAATGGTCCACGGGGCTTAGCGCGACGTGGAAGCCGGAATTCCTCTATGACGACAAAGAAACACTGAGAGTTCCGGGCACGGACGGGCGCAATCACTTCATCGGCGGGAAGATCGATTTGAACCAAGTAGGGGGCGGGACTTATCCAAGCGGAAGAGTCATCATTCTGATCAAAACGTTCGGAATGGCAAAAAAGGCCGGCAACCCCGGACCTTTGGCCTACATGATTCATCACGAGGGGGGTCATTTTCGCGAATTGATTGGCCGCGGCTGGGACAACTACGAGGAAGGCGAACTGCGAACTTACAAGGCAAGCCTCGAGGCTGCCGACACCTTCGAGCTTGACGCTACGGCCAGAGGGGAATTGATCGGCAAGAAAATGAAGGAGCACTCAAAGGCGCTCCGTTCCGGGAAGCGTACCTCGCTCTTCCCAAGCCCGGAAGAGGAGATGCAAAACGAGCTGGCTCTCGAAGCTGCCGAAAGAGAGCGCGCGAAATTCAATACGGACTTCGAGGCATTGAAGAGTCGCGTGGAGACCGCGCGCAAGGCGCGCCGAGACGCCGAGGAGCTGCGCAAGCTGGGGGAGGCAGAAGCGGCGTTGGCGGCGGCGGAGCTACAACGCAGCCAGGAAAAGACGAGTAGGGAGGAACAGCGCAAGTTCGATGAGAAAATCCGCAAGATTAGGGAACATACCTATGAGCTGAATTGGGCGCTTCTACGGGCGCTCACCCTGGACGCCTGTAATGATCACACGGCCTTTAGAAAATACTACAAGAACAGGGCCGCCCCCAATCTGCGCATGCCGGAACACCTTCTATTGTGGAAACTGAAAAACGCAAAAGACGGCCCCTCGCTTACCCCCTGTCAACAGGAGGTGATCGCCTTTGTGGCCCGTTCAGATGGACCGGTCCAGCTTGAGCAGGTAGCCGACTTGGCGTTGAAGGCATTGAATCTATCTGACCCGCTCAAGGCCATCACGGGCTTCTTCCGATCTATCCAAGAAAAAATAAGGTCCACTCCCGGTCCATCCGGGCCCGGTTCACCCGGCTCCGGCCGATCGGATCCTGAGGAAAGGCGCGGGAGCGGCGACCATGGCGGCAATGCGCCCAATGGTCGCGGCCCCGTCCTTGGACAACTCAAAGGCATCGCGGGCGGCGGCATGGGTATTCCCTGACCGGTCGTCTTACTTGTGTATGCGCGGCGCGAGGAAGTCCACCAGGGCTTTCGATGCGGCCTTGACCCCCAGCGGGCTCCAGTGGGCGAAGGCGTTCTTCTGGTCATAGGTCATGCCTTCCTTAGAAGCCTGTCTCAGCGGGCCGGCGAAGTCGAGGAACGGGATCTTGTGCTTCTTCGCGAAGTCCGCCATGCGCTTGGAAGGCGCTTCCAAATCGACGTCGTAGCCGGCTGCCTTGGCCGCGCTCAAGAAGCGCTTGCCTGATTCTTCGTCGACCTGCCAGAGATGCGGCACGAGGCAGACGACGAACTTCGCTCCTTCCTCTTGGACTTCCTTGGCGAGTTGGAGGATCAAGGCGTCGTTCAATCGCCAAGCGGCTTCCAAATCCTCTCCTTTAGTGAAGAAGGTGTAGGCGAAGTTGCGCAGATGCCAGAGGTCTCCTAAAGCGCGCTCGGCCTCGACGTTCTTGGGGTCGGAGCCGCGCCGCCAGCCGACGACGGCGTCTTTCACGCGCCGGTAGGCCGGAAGGCGGTCGTAGAGCCAATAGTGCAGGTTCCAGGCGCCGCGCACCAGGCGCCGCGAGGAGGTCTTGCGCCCCCCCCGGTCGGCCATGGCTTGCGCGGGGCTGAGCAGGTCCCTCCACTCATGCGTGATCCACGGCGCCAGCGCGTCGGAAGGGAAATGCCTCTTGGGATCTTCGATGGGCGAGCCGTGCAGGACGAGCTTGCCGTCTTCCAGCGTGAACCAAGGCTTCTGGTAGCCCTGGTTGTCGCGCGACTTGACGATGCCCGCGAGGTCGTTGCCGGCGTACCAGAAGAGCACGACCGTCTTGGCCTTGAGCTTGCGGCCATGCAGCCGGTACCATAATAGGTAGTGGTCGGTGGCGTAGCCGCGCATGCCTCCGCGCAAGAACTCCGTCCGGGTCAGACCCGCCGCTATTGCCGCTTGCGCCAATTCATCCGGCAGAAGCTTGTTCTCGATGAACGAGTCGCCGATGATGAGCACGCGCTCGCGGCCCGGCGCCGGCGTCTCGGCGAACTCCGGGCCCATCATGCCGCGGGAGTTGTTCCCTCCTTTAGAAGGGATCAGCTCCCAGCCCAGCTCCGCGCTGGGCCGGACCTCCTTCCAGCCCGGATGCCAGGCGTTCTGCGCGCGCAGGCTCCAAGCCAGCCAGCCGGCGGCGACGAGGACGGCCGCGACCAGGAGGCGCTTCACAAGGGATTTATAGCAATTTTCCTTACAGCGTCTTCTTCAGCCGGGCGATCATCTGCGAGTAGACCTCGCTGTCCCGACGTATGCCTATCTTCAGGATGAGGACCGTGACGGTCCCTTTGGAAACGTGGTAGACCACGCGATATTCGCCGACCCTCAGCTTCCAATACCCGAATAACTCCTTTCGGAGCGGCTCTCCGTAGGCTTCGGGGTCGACCGCCAGTTTTTTTCGGACAGCCTTGATGACCCGGCGGCGGGCTTCCGGATCTAGGGACGGCAGGTCCTCGTCTAGGACGAGTCGATGGAACTCGACCTGCCACGTCAAAGGAACCGCTTCTCGACCTCTTCGAGAGGGACCCTGCGGCCCTTGTCGGCATGTCGGCGCCGCGCTTCGAAGGCGAGCAGTACGTCGGTCGCGGCTTCAAGAGCGTCGCGCATCGCCGCGTAGCGTTTTGGATCCTCGAGTATGGCGACTTCTCGGTTGTGCTTTTCAAGCGTGACCGGGGTTTCCTTGAGTTGGCTGAGTATGGCGTCCATGTGATTGCGCAGTTCGGACACGGCGGCGAACGCGGCGGGCTGGCGGATGACCTTCATAGCCTCAGTATACCAGGAGGCCTCTGTTTAGTCAATACTTTAGGCGAAGTAATATGCTAAATAAATGCCTAAATAAAACGCCAGCGGATGATGGTCCACAGGATCACCAGCCCGTCGCGCCAGCCGATCTTCTTGCCCTGCTCGTAGGTCCGCGGCTGGTAGCGGATGGGTACCTCGACTAAGCGCACGCCTCGGCGCAGGAGGCGGCAGATGAGCTCGTTGTCGTACTCGAAGCCGTCGGCTTCGATCGAGAGACCCGCCAAGCATTCCTTGGTGAAAGCCTTGTAGCAGCCCTCGTAGTCGGTGGCCGAGCGCCCGTAGAGCAGGTTGGTCAGGCCGGTGATCGTGATGTTGCCGATGTAGTGGGTGAAGAACGGAGATACCCGCTCGCCGAAGAAGAAATGCGGCCGCTCGTAGGCGAAGCGCGAGCCCATGACGACGTCGGCGCGCCCCTCCACGATGGGAGCCACCATCGCCGGATAGTCGCCCGGGTCGTACTCCAGGTCGGCGTCTTGGATCAGCAGGATGTCGCCCTTGGCCGCGGCGAACCCGCTCTTGACCGCCGCGCCTTTGCCGCCGTTCTTCTTATTGAAGACCGCGGTGATGCCGGGCAGCTTGCGCATCACTTCGGCGGTGCCGTCCTTAGAGCCGTCATCGACGACGACGATCTCGAGGGCCAGGCCTCCGGTCTGGGCCGCGCGCACACGGCCCACGACCTCGGCCAAGGTCTCCTCTTCGTTGTACGCCGGGATGACCACCGACAAGGTCTTCACTGGTCTTCCACCTTCACCATCAGGCCGATCTCGCTGAGCACCATGGCCACCGCCTCGCAGCGCTCCTTATGACCCATGTAAACGATGGCCGAGCCCTTGGTGTGGACTTCCATGGAGTATTGCCGGGCCCGCGACAGCGTGCAGCGGATCGCCTTGATCAATTGGTCTTCCACCTGGTCGAAGGTGTGGCAGGGGCAGTTGAAGAGGATGGTCTTGCAGCCGCCGCCGGCGCTCGTCTTGTCGGTGGTCTCTTCTTCCAGCGCGGGGCTGGAGAGGCCCGCGCTCATCGGCGGATGGCGACCGCCATCCCCTCGCCGGTGGGGATCATCGCGCAGCTGGAGAAATAGCGCGGGTCGGCCATGGTTTTGAGGAAAGAGCGCATCGCGGCGGCGCTCGCCGCGTCGGCGCCGGCCTTGGCGCCGGCCAGGTGCAGCTTGCCGAAGAGATAGGCGTTGTCGCCGACCACGATCCCGCCCGGACGCACGTTCAAGATGGCCCAGCGCAGGTAAGCCGGATAAGCGGCTTTGTCGGCGTCGATGAAGCAGAAGTCGTAAGGCCCGCCGCCGCGCAGCGACGGCAGCGTCTTAAGCGCGGGCCCCAGGTGCACCGTGACCTCGCCGGAGAGCCCCGCGGCCTTGATGTTCTCCCGGGCCACCGCGGCATGCTTGGCGTCGTACTCCAAGGTATGGAGTCTGCCTCCTTTTGCCAGGGCTGATGCGATCCAGCAGGCGGAGTAGCCGGCCAGCGTGCCGACCTCCACCGCCTTCTTGGCGCCGCAGAGGCGGACCAGGACTTCCAGGAGCTTGCCCTCGTCGGGGCCGATGGAGATCGGCGGCAGGCCCTTGGCCGTCGTCGTCAGCCGGATGCGCTTGAAGGCCGGCGGTTCCTTAGCCAAAAGGCCGGAGACGTAAGAGAGCAGCGCCGGACTGCCGTAGCGGCCGCGGCCCGCGGCGCAGTGTGCTAGAGCCTTAGCCACTGCAGGATCTTCCACTTCTCCACGGCGCTGACGTTGGCGCCTTGGCGTTTGAGCCGGAAGCGGCGGCGCAGGCGGCGGGCGTCGCTGCGCAGGGCTCGCTGTTCGGGGGCCAAGAGCGCGACGCGGCTCTGGCTGAGCATGAAGTCGACGAAGGCCAGCGCGTCGGCCACTTGCGCGGCCTCGCCTTGCGCGTGGAAATCCTGGGCGTAAGCGAGGAACATCGTCCGGTAGCGCGTCCCCAGCAGACGCACGCTTTGGGGAAGATGGCCCGCCGTCTGCCAGAGCCGCTCGACGATGGGCCCGAGCTCCGTCTTTTCCATGAGGCTTAGGGTAGCAGGTTGTGCGTCGAGCGTCAAGCATTCCGGCGGGAAAATGGTTTCTGCCGTCGGAGTGGTCGGGAAACAAGCCTTTAGTGCCAGACATGTGATGATGTAATTACGACGATAAAGCCAGTCTTCATGCGCGGCACTTGACAATCATGGAGGGCCTATGCTAAATTAGGCACCTTGGCCCTGGCGGAATAAGCGTTTCTGGGTCATACTTAAGCAAGTCGAATGGGTTACCCCTCCCGAGAAGGTGTAAGACCCCTCTGGCGCCGCCTTTTGGCGGTCGCCCTTGCGTTATCGCTGTCGCCGATCCCCGCCCTCGCTGACGACCTCGCTTCTCTCGCTCTTCCTCTAAGCGCGCAGTCTGCGCCCGCCGCTTCTCCGGCGGGCATACCCGCCGCCGCTTCGCTCAAAGCCGCTTGCGACGCCATGGCGGCGCTCTTGGCGCGGCCGAACACGACGGCCGGCCAGCTCCTCGATCAGGCGCGGCTCCTGCGCTCCATGGTCCCGCCGGACAGCGAGGCGGCGCGGTGGCTCGACGAGAAGCTTGTCACGCCGCTGCGCAACCTGCCTTACGAAAGGCTGCCGGGAGCCCTCGTCCTCGACCCGGCTCGCCAGGATGTGCAGCGGCTGTCGCAGTTCGCGCTCTCGGGGCCGACCGGCGGCGCGCCTTCCGCGGGCGCGGCGACGGCGGATCCTCGACTGAAGCAGGCCGGGTCGAAGATCGCCGACCTGCTCGCGGGAACGAATGCCGAGGCGAATTACCGGGCTTCCTTGCTCACGTCCGGCCAGACGGCCGGGTCCCAGCCTGCGGCTGGGACCTTACAAAAGGCGACGGCAACGCCGAAGCCGGTAACGGCTCCCGACAGCCAACTTGAATCGTTAAGGCGCACCAGGGAAGACCTCGACCTTCAGAACAAGCTCTCTCAGAAGGGCGACATGTCGGCGCCCGGCATGCATGCTCAAGAGATCGCCCTTTTGGACAAGATGATCGCGGACTACCAAGGCATCCTCTCCGAGGGCGGCTCGGCGGGGCTATCGGAAGACCAGCAGATGCGCTGGGCGTCCTTGGATGCCTTAAGCAAGGCCTTCGACGGCATGAACAAGAAAAAAGAGGAGGCGGTCGTGGTCAAGCCCAAGCATCAGGGCACGCCGCTCGAGACGAACATCTCCACCTCGGTCGCCAGGATCGAAGGCCTCAAGACCCGGGTGCAGGGCGAGGTGGCCTCCCGGGACGCGGCGGCGGCCATGCTGGCGGTGTCCGACAAGCTGCGCGACGCCGCCTTGCGCGAGCGCCGCTCCGGCGGCGACATGCTCGAGTTCCGCAAGAACTTCTCCCGCCTGTCGATGGTCATGGACCTGTCCTACAGCTTGAACCTGCTCAACTCCGCCGACCAGGCGCTCTCCGGCATGCAGGCGCTGCTGGACTCCAAGCTCACTAAGATCGACGGCCAGCGCGGCGCCAACAACGCCAACGGCGCCGCCGCCGGGGCCAACAAGGATAAGACGGACCAGTGGAAGAAGGAGGCGGAGCAGAACGAGGCCGACGATAAGAAAAAAGCGGACGACTTCGCCTCCCTATCGAGGAAGTCGGCGGTCTTCAGCCAGCGGATCTCCGAGTTCAAGCTCGACGTCTCCGGGCTCTTGGGGGCCATAGACGGCCGCGACTCGCGCCCCCCCGCGACCCAGACGGCCATCGCCGAATACGATCGCCGCGTCGGTCTGCTGCCTCAGATGCGCAACGACCTGATCCACGGCTCGGCCACGCCCGGTTCCGTCGGCGCCTTGTCGATGGATTACCTCAAGTCGCAGTCGGCCGAGGTGGCCGGCTACGCCGCCCAGGCCGCCGACGCCGACGCCCGCCTGGCGGGCGCCCCCCTGGAATTCGCGGGCGTGCTCATCGTGGCCGTGCCCGGCATCCCGGCGGTCAGCGTGCGCAACCCTTCGTTGGCCCAGGTCTACGCGCTGCTCAGCGACCGCCGCGCCTACTGGGAGGGCCTGCGCTCCGACCACCAGAAGCTGCTCGACAGCGTCATCAAGGCGCGCGACGCCGGCAACGCCAAGCGCGTGGCCAACGACTTCGGCGACATGGTCCCGGAGTCCTTGGCGGTCTATCTGGCCGAGCAGCGTCAGATCGCCTCCTCGCTGGCCACCGCCTCCGACGACATGTCTTCCAAGGTCGACGTCCTGGCCGGGCAAGTCGAGGCCGGCGTCGTCGGCCTGAGCCTGCCGCGTCTGGCCGGCAAGTCGGCTGATGAGATGCGCACCACCCTCACCAACTACCTCGACTTGATCGACGGGCTCACCTACCCCGACACCGACGCCGGTTTCGACGCCAAGATGGCCCGGCTCGGCATCTGCCGCTACCTGCCGTTCCTGGGCGACATGACGGCCCGGCGGCTGGAGGCCGAAGCCACCGCCAAGGCGCTGGAAAAGCCGGTCAACACGATCCTCCCCGAGGCCCAGGCCCGCTTCACCGACTCGGTGGCCACCATCAACCTGATCATCGACGACATCGCCGCCGACGAGGCTTTCGCGCGCGCGGGCTTCCCCCCCGCGCAGGCCCAGGCCTTGATCGACCGCAAGCGCGTCTTGATCGCGCAAAAGCTGGCGCCCATGCTGGACCGCATGCGGCATTTCATCGACGACACGCTCATCCCCTTCCAGCAGGAGCGCATCGATCAGGCCGACCCCGCCGCCACCGGAGACAGCCTTGCTGTCCTTTATAAGGAAAAGAAGAACCTTTTGAACAAGATCTCCGACGGCCTCTACAAGAACCTCCCCTGGGGCCTGGCTTCGGGCGGCGCCAAGGAGGGCGACGTGGGCGGCGCGCGCGCCAACATCGCCGAGACCCGCAAGGGCTTCATGGAGTACATGGACATCGTCGTCGACTTCAAGGACCAGATGCGCCGGCGCAAGGACCCGAACAATACCGAGGTCGAGGATACCTTCGGCGAGCCGGCCCCCTACTCCCTGGTGCGCCGCGCCGTCGTTTATCAAGAGGAGAAGGTCAAGCGCGCCGGCGAGATCAATACGCGCACGACGCAGGTCAACGCGCTCTTGACTCAGATGGATGTCCTTTCCCACGGGAAATACAATCTGGCCGCGCGCTACAAGCTGCCCACCGACATCTCGCCCGAAGGCGCCGCCTCGGTGACCAAGCTCAAGGCGATGGCCGACAACCGCACCCTCCAGGACATGGCCGCCGCCATCAAGGCCATCGCCGACGAGGCTCAGGCGGCCTCGGCCTCCGCGCCCATCGAGATCGGCGGCGGCTCCGGCGGCATCCCCACCGGCACCCAGCCGCCTTTGCAGCTCTCGGAGCTGCAGCAGCTGGCGCTGACCGGCCTTGAGACCGTCAAGCGCCTGGTGCCCACCACCGCCACCGGCGCCTTGGGCGATTCCATCGCCGAGTGCCTGGCCCGCTTCCTCTTCGCCGACGCCCTCATCGTCTCCGCGCGCAAGAACCTCGACGTGCGCATCCCTCTGTTCGAGACCTTCCTGAACAAAGGGGAGATCGTCCTCAACGAGGCCCTGGCCGACCTCGACGCCGACCTCGTCTTCACCGGCGGCGACCTCTCCGGCGGCGCCGCCGTGGTCGACCGCAAGATCCGCGTCTACGGGCGCATCCGCGACGCGGCCAAGGAGGGTGCGGAGCTCTTCGGCCAGAAAGCCGCCTGGAGCCATGAGGGCCTGCAGACCGTCAGCGACGTGCAGGGCTATTACGACACGCTGCAGGGCGTCTACACCTCCGGCAACGAGGCGTTGGACGCCGAGGCCACCGCCGCCCGGCAGATGAAGGACACCCTCAAGAAAGCCCAGGACAAGATCCGCGAGCAGAAGACCACCGTCCTGGGCTGGCTGCGGCAGCTCAACGACCCGCATGAGAGCGCGCTGGCGCGCGTCATGCAGAACATCTCCACCATCCAGGAAAAGACCAAGTCCGTGCTCGAGACCAACATCGACCATCACAAGTGGACCAAGGAGTTCAAGGCCGCCGACGCGGCCATCAAAGCCACGCTCGTCGACCTGGCCGCCGAGCAGGACGTGCTGTCCAAGCTCCTCATGAAGGTGGGCGACCTCGGCGCGATCGATCCGGTCTTGGCCGCGCGCGTGCAGGCGGTGTCGCGGCAAGGGTCCTCTTGGCTGGCCACGGGCAAGGACGGGCCGCAGACGCTGGTCATCCCCAAATCCGGCTTCTCGAGCTTCATCAGCCAGCTCTTCTCCAACTTCGAGCCCGAATCCGCCGGGCGCGACATCGCCGCCCTGCAGGCGGAGATCTTGAAGAATCCCATGGCGCTCTCGCAGCTTCTTCCCAACACCAAGATGATCGAGGTCGGCCAGGGCTCCGACGGCTTCTACCTGGTCTATCAGACCGAGTTCTCCACCCCCCACGGCCTGGAGACCTCCAACCAAGTGACCATGGGCAACGTGCTCAAGCTCGGCGACAACAACATCAGCGTCATCGGCCATCGCTTCGCCAGCCCCCCGGATCCGACCAACGCGCCTTACGGCGACCAGGGCATCACCGTGCAGATGGAGTCTCTGCAGGGCGCCAACTGGGTCAACTATCTCAACATCAGCTTCCACAAGTTCATCCAGGACATCCCCGGCGACCTCCGGGTCGGCTCGCAGGCCCAAGAGGCGCGCATGATGGTGTTCGACGACTTCGCCGTCATGCTGGCCAACGGCAAGCTCTATTTCGCCGCCGCCGGCTTCGCCGACTTCGCCGTGGCCGACACCAAGGAGAAGCCTTACTACTACGGCGGCAACCTCAAGTCCAGCTTCAAGTTCACCGAGGTGATGAGCTTGAACGCCGAGGAGAGCATCCTCTTCGCCAAGGACCCGCGCAAGTTCATGCAGACGGTCAACCTGGACTTCACCAACTACGACCCCGACCTGGACAAGGACTTCGTCATCAGCGCCGAGGGCGAGAACAAGATGTTCCGCCGCGACAAGCTGGGCCTGGGCTTCGACTTGCAGAAGGCGCTGGAGACCGAGAAGACCTTCAAGGTCGATTTCTATTACTCGCGCGTCACCGGCACCGACGATATGGAGCAGAGCGCGCTGGGCGCGAGCATCGTCAAGGGCTTCGCCTTCAACGTCGGGGGACATAAGATCGATTCGACGCTCTCCGGCGGCGCGGAGTTCGGCGAGAAATACAACACCTACACCAGCCGCGTCAGCTTCAACCTGCCCAGCGACATCGCCATCTCCGCCCAAGGCAAGATCCTGGGCGACGCCTCGACCTATCTTTTGGAGGCGCGCAAGAAGATGGGGACCAACACCGACGCCTTCATCTCCTACGGCTCCCCCTACGTCGGCCTCAACAAGCGCATGACCATCGGCATGAACACCACCTTCACGCTGGGCGAGCTCTGGCGCATGGTGGCGGGCAACGCCGCCAGCGCCTTGCAGGGCGGAGACACCCTCAAGGCCTTCAACACGAACCTCGACGACTTCTTCAAACGCGCCGAGCCCGAGAAGGACCTGGTCAGCGAGCTGGCCAAGGTGTTCTCCTCCGACGTGGGCAAGCGCCTGATGTCCATGGAGATCGGCACCTTGACCAAGGACCTCAAGGAGCTGGTCAAGGCCGGCGCGATCCTCGACAACACCCGCCAGCGGGCGATGATCGGCTTCGTGACCAACCCGGTCGGCACCAGCACCGTCGATCGCGCCACCGGCGCGGGCTTCCAAGTCGGCACCCAGACCGAGATGACGATGACCAAGAGTCAGAAGGACCTCATCGAGAACAAGGTCGCCGGACTCTATTCCGCCGGCCTCCAGCTGCAGGTGCGCCTCTTGGAGCTGACCAAGCAGTGGCAGGCGGCCTTGTC
>CAZEAE010000038.1:0-29310 GCA_964510095.1 uncultured Elusimicrobia bacterium
AATCCAACGACTTCAAGCTGCTCGAAGAGCTCGGCGGCGACTGCGCTGGAGCGCTTTCCCTCTTGCCGGAAGGAACCTCTCCGGAAACGACCGGCGACTATCAGCTGATTTCATCTGACGAACTCGATCGCATGATCGAGCAAATGGCTCAGCGCCCGCTACTGACGGCACAGGAAGGCTTGCGCCTATCCCTTGCCGGCGCGCAGGAAAAGATCCCGGTCTATCTCAAGGACGGCCGAATCCATCTACCGCGCGGCTCTAACGCCAGCTCTCACATCCTTAAGCCGGCGATTCCGCGCTTTCCCAACACGGTCGAGAACGAGGCGTTCTGCATGATGCTGGCCGCCGAGGCGGGTCTTTCTGTCCCGAAGGCCACGATCCGCGAGGGTCGGCAGCCCGTTTATCTCATCGAGCGTTATGACCGCCGGCTCCTCGACGGAAAGCTCACTCGGGTCCACCAAGAAGACTTCTGCCAGGCATTGGGCGTCGACTACAGTCGAAAGTACGAAGGCGAGGGCGGCCCTGGCCTGAAGGCTTGCTTCGCGCTGCTCGACGAGCACGGCTCCGACCCCATCCTCGACAAGCGCAACCTGCTCAAAGCCGTGGTCTTCAATCATCTCATCGGAAACTGCGACGCGCACGCCAAGAATTTCTCCCTCCTGCTCGATAACGGCGCGGTTCGGCTGGCGCCGTTCTATGACCTGCTCTCCACCAAGGCCTACGGAACGCTCTCGTCGAAGTTCGCCATGCGCATCGGCGGACAACTGCGCGGCGAGTGGGTCGCGAAGCAGCACTGGCTTAAGCTGGCCGATGAAGCGGAGGTCGGCGCGAAGGCCGTGCTGACGATTTGCGAGGAACTTGGCGAGACCGTCCCCGTTGCCGCCGGTAAACTTGCCGAGCGGTTCTTGCCCGAATACGGCGGAGAGAAGATCGTTCGCCGGATAATCAAGCACGTCGAGACCATGGGCAAAAGCATGCTCGAACGGCTTAGGAGCCGCAACGCCTAAAAAGGATCCTCAATGATCCGACGCGAGGAACTCTTCGACTTCCTGCCGGTGCGCCGGCGCTATTCGCTGAACAGGTAGATCGTCGGCCGGACGTCGTCCTCCGGCGTCCACTCCCAGTAGCGCAGCAGGATCCCATAGACCAAAAGGCCGCTCTCCCCCTCCCCCAGGATGAGGTAGCGGACGGCCTGGGTCATCAGGTTGCCGCGGGTCAGGGTGATGAAGATGCTGATCGGGTTCAAGACCTCGCTCAGGTAGGCGATGGTGTTGGCGATCGCCGTCGCGCCGCGGACTTCCAGCAGGACGTCTCCCGAGCCGTCCTCCGAGGCCTTGATCTTCAGCTCCGAGTGGAACTCGCTGCGGTCGTCGACCAGCTTCACATGCACGAAAGCGATCGGCCCCTCGAAGCGGTAGTGCTTGCGCAGCTCGGCCGCTTTGCGCCGCCGCCCCTCGGCCGTGGGGCTGGCCAGCGGCACGAGGTGGACCTTCTTGCCCTGCAGCCGCGCCCAAACCTCCGCCGTGGCCGCGTCGGCCAAGACGACCTCGGCCACCCGCAGGTCGAGCGCGCCGTAAGACCGGCTGACGGCGCCGAGAACGATGATCGCAAGGATGAAGCCGCCCGCGATCAAGAGCCCCTCGGGCTTCATCAGGGCGTTGTCGGCGAGCGTGTAGGCGAACACCGCGGCCACGCCCCAGAAATACAGGCCGGCGCGGCGGGCCCCCTTCTTCTTCTCTTTCCAGAACGCCAGCGCCACGGCCACGGCCGCCGAGAGCATCAGCGCCAGGACGCCCGTCGCATACGCGCTGCCTTGAGCCTCCACGTCGGCGTCGAAGAGCCACGTCACCAGGACGGCGACGGCGAAAAGGGCCAGGACCAGCGGCCGGCGCAGCGCCACCCAGCCCGGCGCCATCCCGAACCGCGGGAGATAGCGCGGGATCAGGTTGAGCATCCCCGCCATGGCGGAGGCCCCCGCGAACCATAGGACCAGGATCGTCGAGACGTCGTAAACGCTGCCGAACGTGCTTCCCAGCAGGAGGTGGGCGAGATACGACAGCGCCCGCCCGCTGGCCGCGCCTCCCGCCTCATACGCCTCCTTGGGGATCAAGAGCGTCGTGACCAGGCTGGAGACCAGCAACAGCACGGACATGATGAGCGCGGCCGCGGTCAAAAGCTTGCGCGTGTTGGCGATGCGTCCCTGCGGCGCGGCGGCGGTATCGCCTTTGCCCCCCTCGACATGCGGCATCACCGAGACCCCGGTCTCGAACCCGCTCATCCCCAGCGCCAGCTTCGGGAAGACCAGCGCGGAGACGAGCAGGAGGCGCGTCCAATCGCCTTGCGCCCGGAGCGCCTCGGACCAGCGGGCGAAGGCTTCAGGGTGCCGGATGATCTCGCCCAGGCCGGCGCCCAGCACGACGACGTTGAGCAGGATGTAGGGGATGCCGATGAGCGCGGCCACCCCGATCGCCTCGGAGAAGCCTTTCAGGAACACGGCGGCCAGCAGCGTGATCAAGACCACGGTCAGCGCGAACTGCGAGTGCCCGAGGGCCCCGTGCAGCAGCGGGTTCTCCGCCATATGGAGCGCGGCGTCCGCGGCCGACAGCGTGATCGTGATGATGAAATCGGTGGCCGCAAACCCCAGCAGCACCAGGACGAATATCTTGGAATACCAGCCGCCGAGCAGCTTTTCCAGCATCGCGATCGAGCCTTGGCCCGCGAACGACCGCCGCGCGACCTCGGAGTAGGTCGGCAAAGCGCAGAAAAGGGTGACGCCGACCAGGATCAGGGTCGCGATCGGAGCCAGCGCGCCCGCGGCCAGGAGCGCGATGCCCGGCTGGTAGCCCAAGGTCGAGAAGTAATCGACGCCGGTCAGCCACAGGACGCGGTGCCAAGGGCTGGTATGGGCGTCTCCGGAGGCCTGGTGGGAGCCTTTTTCCGGCGCCTGGAGCCACCGGCCTAGAGCGCTGCGCGGCGCCGCCGTGAGCGGGACCGGCAGGGAGGCAAGACGCAGGGGGCCTGGCGCGGAACCTTGGTCCATAGGGTCAGGATTATAGCGGTTACCGAGACCAAGAGGCGAGCGTCCTCCGGCTGGGCGTGGCAAGACCGTTGCAACGCATTCCTTGCCATGGCGGACTTCGTGCCCTATCCCTTCGGCCGTCTCGCCGGCCGGCTCCTGCGCGAGCTCCAGACGAAGGACGCCGCCTTCGACCTCCCCCGCCGCGCCTTTTGGGTCCCGGATCCTAAAAAGGACCTGGCCGTGGCTTTCCACGCGGGACGGACGGCCTCCCCGCTCGGGCCCGCCGCCGGGCCGCACACCCAGCTGGCGCAGAACATCGTCCTCTCCTGGCTGGGCGGCGCCAGGGTCATCGAGCTCAAGACCGTCCAAGCCCTCGATGAATTGAAGGTCCCTCGGCCCTGCATCGACATGCGCAACGTCGGCTACAACGTGGAATGGTCGCAGGAGCTGCGCGTCGCGCAATCGCTGGAGGAGTACGTCAAGGCGTCCATGCTCATCGACCTGCTGCGCGCGGCCGGGGTCCCCGCCGTCGACGTCCCGCGCCCCGTCTTCGACATGAGCGTCGGCTACGACCTGGCCGGGGTGCGCGGAGACAAAGTGCGCGCCTTCGTAGCCGGCATGCGCGACGCCAAAGCGCTGATCGACCGCCTGCGCCGGGACCTGCCGGCCCCGCTGCGAGACACGGCGTTCGTCACGAACATCTCGAACAGCGTCACGCTCAGCACGTTCCACGGCTGCCCCCCGCGCGAGATCGAAGGCATCGCCGACCACCTGATGGGCGAGCTGGGCTTGGACACCGTCATCAAGCTCAACCCCACGCTGCTGGGCCCGGCCGAGCTCAAGCGCCTGCTGCATGACCGCCTGGGCTACACCGAGGTCCGCGTGCCGGCCGAAGCCTTCGAAAAGGACGCCGACTGGGAGCAGGTCTGCGGCTTCGTGGGCCGCCTGCGCCGGCGCGCCAAGGACCTGGGACGGGGGTTCGGCGTCAAACTCACCAACACCTTGGTCGTCGAGAACCGGGAGGGCTTCCTGCCTTCCTCCGAGAAGACGATGTACCTCTCCGGGCCGCCCCTGCACGTGCTGGCCGTGCGCCTGGTGCGGCGCTTCCGGACCCGCTTCGGCGCCCGGCTGCCCATCTCCTTCTCGGGAGGCATCGACCGGCTCAACTTCCCCGACGCCGTCTCCTTGGGCTTGGTCCCGGTCACCGTCTGCAGCGACCTGCTGGGCCCCGGGGGCTATACCCGCCTGCGCGGCTATTCCCAGCGGCTCGTCGAGCGCATGGAGCAGACCAAGGTCCCGGACATCCCGGACTTCATCATCGACGCCCAAGGGCAGGGCCCGGCCGCGCTCAAGGCCGCCGGTTTCAAGCGCCCGCCGAGCAAGTGGGAGCCCGCCTACCAGGAATGGGTCGACCAGGCCGTCCTCCTCAACACGAAAGCCTATGCCGCCGCCGTCGTCGACGACCCGCGCTACGCCAGGCCGCAGAATTCGGCCGCGCCCAAAAAGGTCGGCCGCAAGCTCGAGCTCTTCGACTGCCTGGCCTGCGACAAATGCGTGCCGGCCTGCCCCAACGGCGCGAACTTCACCCTCGTCCTGCCGCAAGGCAAGGTGCCCATCCTCAAGCTTTCCAAGCAGGCGGGGGTCTGGCGCAGCCTCGAAGCGGGAGAGCTGGTTTTCGACAAAAAACACCAGCTGGCCAACTTCGCCGACTTCTGCAATGAATGCGGCAACTGCGACGTGTTCTGCCCCGAAGACGGCGGCCCGTACCGGATCAAGCCCCGCTTCTTCGGCAGCAGGGCTTCCTGGGAAGCGGCGAAGGGCCATGACGGCTTCCATCTGGAACGCCGCGGCGCCGCCGAGACCATGCGCGGGCGCTTCTCGGGCAAGGAGTTCCAGATGACCGTCGACCAGGATCGAGCCGACTATTCAGGAGAGGGCTTCCACCTCCGGTTCCTGACGAGCGACCCGGCCGGCACCGTCTCCGGGGATTGCGTCGGGGAAGTCGACCTGGCCTATTTCCAGATCATGGACCTCCTGCGCAAGGCGCTCTACGCCGAAGGCGCGGTCAATTACGTCAACAGCTAGCCGGCCATTTGGTATCCTTGTCCCGCATGGCTCCAAGCCGCGTCCTCTATCTGTCCCGCGCCGACGTCGAGCGGATCGGTCTGCCCATGCCCGCCATCATCAAGGCGCTGGAGCGGATGTTCTTAGAGAAGGGCTCCGGCCGCGTGGAGATGCCCCCCAAGCCGGGCATCCACCCCCGCCCTGACGCCTTCATCCATGCCATGCCGGCCTATATCCCGAAGCTCGGGGCGGCCGGGCTCAAATGGATCTCGGGCTATCCGCAGAACCAGAAACGGGGCCTGGCCTACATCAACGGCCTGATCATCCTCAACGACCCGGCCACGGGCCTGCCGTTGGCCGTGATGGACGGCACCTGGATCACGGCTCAGCGCACGGGAGCGGCGACGGCGGTGGCGGCCAAGCACCTGGCGCGCAAGGAGAGCTCCACGGCGGGCATACTGGCCTGCGGCGTGCAGGGACGCAGCAACCTGGAGGCGCTGTCCTGCCTGTTCAAGCTCCGCAAAGCGAAGGTTTTCGACGCTCGCCCGGAGACGGCGCGGCGCTTCGCCGCCGAGATGGGGAAAGCGCTGGGACTGGAGATCGAGGCGGTGCGCACGCCCGCGGAAGCGGTCAAGGGCCTCGACCTGGTGGTGACGAGCGGGCCGATATTGAAGAAGCCCTCGCCGATCATCGAGGCGGGCTGGCTGGCCCCGGGCGCGTTCGCCTCGCCGGTCGATTTCGACTCCTACTGGAAGCCCGAGGCCTTGCGCCAGGCCGACAAGCTGGCCACCGACGACCTCAAGCAGATGGAGTATTACCGCGCCGAGGGCTACTTCCGCCATACCCCCCGGCCCTACGCGGACCTGGGCCAGATCGTTTCCGGGGAAAAGCCCGGCCGGCAAAGCCCTTCGGAGCGGACCTTCAGCCTCAACCTGGGGCTGGCGCTGGAGGACATGGCGACGGCGGTGCTGGTTTACAAAGAAGCGCTCAGGCGCAGGATCGGCCGCGCGCTCCCGCTGTAGCGCCCGCGCTTAGTACAGGCCCGGCCGCGCGTCGCGCGCCAGCGCCCAGCCCGAAGGGTCCGGCCTGCGCAGGGCGTCTAAGTCCAGGTCGCTGATCACCAGCCGCGCGTCCGTCGACAGATCCGCCAGCTTCTCGCCGTCGGGCCCCGCGAAATGGCTGCCCCCGAAGTACTCCTGGCCCCACGGCTTCTCGGCGCCCAGCCGGTTGGAGCCGCCGATGAACAAGCGGTGCCGGCAGGCGTCCACCAGGAACTCAAGCTCCCACAAGCGCCGTGATTTCGCTCCGAACGTCACCGCCGGCGAGAAGATCACCTCCGCCCCCGCCGCCGCCAGACTCTTGACCACGCCTTCGAAGTGCCGGTCGTAGCAGATCGCCACGCCCACCTTGCCGACGGAGGTGTTGAAGACCGGGAAGTACGGGTTGCCGCCCAGGATCTCGCCGGAAGGCGCGTTGCACGGGCCCTCGCTGCGCCCGTAATAGAACGTCTCCGCGAACTCCCCCTGCTCGTTGGTCCCGCAGGGGATGTGCGTCTTGCGGTACCGCCCCAAGACCCGCCCCTGCTCGTCGATGACCACCGCCGCGTTGAAGCGCCCGCCCCGGTCGTCGAGCTCATAGATCGGCGCGATGACGATGGTCCCGAAGCGCGCCGCCGCCTCGCGCATCGCCCGCACGCTCGGCCCCGTTTCCGCGGACTCCGCCAGGTCCAGCCACAGCGCGTCCTTGTGCAAGGCGAAATAAGGCGCGCTGAAGAGCTCCCCCAGGCAGACGATCTTGGCCCCCGCCGCCGCCGCCTTGCCGATGAGCCCCGCATGATGCTCCAGGTTGGCCCGGCGCACGTCCTCCAGCCGGCCCCGCAAGGCCGCTAAGCCCGCCACGCTCGACGGCATGTCGGGATAGGCGTTCACCGTCTGCGTCAGAGCCGCCCTCAGCATCTAAGCCTCCTCCAACAGCGCCAGCGCCGTCCCCAAGAGCACGTTGACCCCGTTCTCGCACTGCGTCTGCGTCGAATGCTCCCTGGGGTTGTGGCTGATGCCGTCGTATTCCCCCGGCACGAACACCATCGCCGTCTTGCATAGGCGGCTCCATTCCTGAGCGTCATGGCCCGCCCCCGAAAGGATCGGCTCATGGCGCAGGCCCAAGGCGTCGGCCGTGCCCGCGACGAGCGCCTGCACCTGCGGGTCGAAAGGCACCTGCGGCGTCTTGGCCGTCTGCCGGCGGTCGATGACCACCCCCTCCTCCTGGGCGATGGCCTCGCAGCGCGCCGCCAGCGCCGACTCGGCCTTGCCCATCAGCGCGTCGGACGGGTTGCGCAGGTCCACCGAGCAGACCGCCCGGCCGGCCACCACGTTGACCATGCCCGGCGTCAAGCGCGCCATGCCCATCGCCGCGCGCATATCGGCGCCGTAGCGCCCCGACAGCGCCAGTTCGCGCAGCGCCAGGCTCACCTTGGCCGCCGCCAGCCCGGCGTCGCGGCGAAAGCTCATCGGCGTCGTGCCCGCATGCGCCGACTTGCCCGTGATCGTCAACTCCTGCCAAGAGATCGCCTGCACGCCCCGGACCACCCCGATGTCGGCGCCATGACTGCGCAGGAGCGGGCCCTGCTCGATGTGGCATTCGAGATAAGCATGCGGCACCAGCTGGCCCACTTCCTGCTTCCCCAAGAAGCCGATCTTCTCGAGCTCGCCGCGCACCGTCAGCCCCGCGCCGTCCTTCAGCGCATAGGCCTCCTCCAAACCGAGGCGCCGGGTGGCCACCGCGCTGCCCAGCATGTCCGTGCCGAAGCGGCAGCCCTCCTCCTCGGTGAAGAACGCGATCACCAAGGGACGCCGCGTCTGCCTCTCGGCCTCGTCTAGGGCGCGAACCACCTCGAGCGCGCCCAGGACGCCCAGGCAGCCGTCGAAAGCCCCGGCGGTGGGCACGGAATCGATGTGCGAGCCCAGCAGCACCGGCGGCAGGCCGTTCTGCCGGCCGTCTCGCCGCGCGAAGACGTTGCCGATGCGGTCGACCGTCACCTTCAGGCCCGCGGCCTTGAACCATTCGACGACCAGCCGCCGGCCCTCGCCGTCGGCCTCGGTCAAAGCCAGCCGGTCGACGCCCGTCAGACCCGTCGCCGCGTCGCGATACGCGCCGACGCGTCCCAGCTCGGCCAGCGAGGCGTAAAGCCGCGCGCCGTCGATCTTCACCGCATCCTCAGTCTTCGCCATAATCTCTCCGTTTGCCTCCGGGCCTCGCGACGGACCGCTTCCTCGTCGACGCTGACCATGCGGCGGCCATGGACGATGAGCCGGCCGCGGCTGATCACGCTGCACACATGGGCGCGCCCCAGGCCATAGAGCACGTGCGCGGCCCAGTTGTCCGCGCGGACCGGCGTCGGCGGCGCGTAATCGAGCACGACCAGGTTGTTGTCTCCGTCGCCCGAGAAGCCCCCCTCGGCCAGGTAATCGTGCGCGCGCCGCAGCCGCCGATAGGCCTCCAGCGGCGTACCCTGGCCCCGCGCCCGGCCGGACAGATAAGCCGCGCGCGCGCTGGCCAGCATGTCTCCGTGCATGCCGTCGGTGCCCAGCAGCAGCCGGGGAAGCCCTTCGGCGTCGAGCGCGCCGACGCCGTTGTGCTGATTGCTCTCCGGGTTTTGGACGAGCCAGGCCGGGCTCCGGGAGAGCAGGCTCCTTTCTTTTTTATCAAGGTGCAGGCCATGCGCCAGCAGGGTCTTCGGCGAGGACAGCGCGCCGGCGGCCTGGAAGCGCTCCAGCACCCGGCAGCCGTGGTCCCGGAGGCAGGCCTTCTGGTCGCCCGGCGCCTCGGCCGCGTGGACGTGCAGGCCGGTGCCTTGCTTTGCGGCCAGCGCGACGGCGCGCCCCAGCAGGAGGTCCGAGACGGTGAATGAGGCGTGCAGGCCGACGAGGCCCTGCCGGCGGCGCAGATAGCGCTCGGTCTCCGCCAAGCCTTCCTCGCGGCGCCGCGGCCCGTCGCGGTCGGAAAGCTCCAGGCAGAGCAGATGGGAGAGGCCGATCTCCTCGAGCGCTCCGGCGATGACGTCGAGGCTGCCCGAAGCCGCGTTGGGCGAGGAGTGATGGTCGATGATGAAGGTGGCTCCGCACTTGGCCGCTTCCACCGCGCCGGCTCGCGCGCAGGCGCGGACCATGGCGTGGTCCAAGGCGCGGTCGAGCTTCCACCAGACCAGGCCCAGCATGTCGGCGAAATCCTTCGGCGCGCGCGAAGGCGGCGGCATCCCCGTCGCCAGCGCCGAGTAGAGGTGGTGGTGGGCGATGACGAAGCTCTTGGTGACGAGCTTGCCCCGGCAGTCCAGCGCCTTGGCGCCGGCCGGCAGGCGCGCCAGCCTGCGCAGGCCGCCCGAGGGCCCCGGCTCGACGGCCAGCGGCCCGCGCCGCGCGCGCAGCGTGCGCCAGTCGATCAAGGTCGCGTCGCGCAGATAGAGCATCAGTCCTTCATCGGCAGCGTGCGCCGCCTGCGGCCGTCGAAGGCGAACAGCGCGTTGGCCACCGCGCCGGCGGTGGGCACCAGGCCGATCTCGCCGACGCCCTTGGCGCCGTAAGGGCCGACCGGGTCGGGGACCTCGACGGCGATCACCGTCAGCTTGGGGGTCTGGCCGGCGCGCAGGACCCCGCAGTCGCGCAGCTTGAGGGATTTGGGGCGCCCCCCCTCCATGACCAGCTCCTCGCTGATGGCATAGCCCAGGCCCATGTGCAAAGACCCCTCGATCTGGCCCTCGAAGAGCGTGGGGTTGATCACCCGTCCCGCGTCGTGGGCGGCGATGAGCTCGCTGACGCGGCCCTCCTCGTCGACGACGGCGACCTGGGCCGCATAGCTGTAGGAATAATGCGTGCAGACCGGCTTGCCGTGCGTGTCGTAGCCGGGCTTGTTGGTCCAGTCGCAGACCCACTTGCCGCGGTAGCGGCGGCCCACAAGGGCGGCCAGGCCCTCGCGCTTGAGCTCGCTCTTGAGCGCCTTGCAGGCGTCGATGAGGGCGTTGCCCACCAGGCTCGTCGCGCGCGAAGCCGTCGTCATGCCGGCGGGCGCGTTGTCGCTGGTGCGCGTGCGCACGGCGAGCAGTTCCGGACTCAAGCCGGTCTCCGTGCAAACGACCTGAACCGCGACGGTGTCGACGCCTTGGCCCATCTCGGTCCAGCCGTGATGGATCTCGACGCGGTCGGCGGACAGGACCTGGATCTCCACCTCGGAGTAGTCGGGCATGCCGTTGCCGATGCCGGTGTTCTTGATCCCGCAGGCCAGGCCCGCGAACTTCGCGGCCCTGAAGCGGTCTTTGACCGCTTCAAGCGTAGCGCGCACGCCGACTCCCCCCGTCAGGACCTGCCCCGTCGAGGTCGTCAGCCCCTCGACCAAGGCGTTGTCCCAGCGGAACTGCCAGCGGTCGAAGCCGCCCATGACGCAGAGCTCGTCGACGGCGCACTCCATGGCGAAGGTCGCCTGGTTGGCGCCGAAGCCCCGCATCGCGCCGCAAGGGACGTTGTTGGTGTAGACGGCGGTGGCCTCTACGTCGACGTCAGGCACGAAGTAGCCGCCGGTCGAATGGCCGGCCGCGCGCTCCAGGACCTTCATGCCCACCGAGGCGTAGGCGCCGGAGTCGCCGTAGATGCGCGCGCGCAACGCTTTGAGCTTGCCGTCCTTGCCGCAGCCGAGCTTGTACTCCATGCGCAGGGGGTGGCGCTTGGAGTGCATCAGGATGGACTCCGCGCGCGTCAGCTCGAGCTTCACCGGCTTTCCCAAGAGGTGCGCCGCCAGGGCGGCCTGGCTCTGGGCCAGCATATCCTCCTTGCCGCCGAAGCCGCCCCCGTTGGGCACGAGCACCACGTCGATGCTTTCTTCCGGGACGGCCAGCATCATGGCCAACTGCTTGCGGTCCTCGTAGATCCCCTGACTTTGCGAATAGACGAGCAGGCGCCCGTCCTCGGGCAAGGCCAAGGCGGCCTCGGGCTCCATGTAGGCGTGCTCGATCCACTGCGTCTGGTAAACGGCCTCATGGACGAAGTCGCAGCCGGCCAAGGCCGCTTCGGCGTCGCCCTTCTTGGCCTTGGAGACGCTCAGGATGTTGCCCTTGGGCTGGAGCTTAGGAGCATCGGCAGCCAGTGCCGAAGGCACGTCGATGAGGGGCGTCAGCACCTCGTAGTCGACTTTGACGGCCAGCGCGGCCGCCTGGGCCTGGGCGCGGGTGCCTGCGACGACGAGGGCGAGGACGTCTCCCACGTAGCCCGTGACCTCGCCGGCGGCCACCATGACGGGCCAGTCCTGGATGATCGAACCCTGCAAACGGCGACCGGGGATGTCGCCCGCCAGCAGGACGCGCGCCACGCCCGGCAAAGCCCGCGCGGCGGAGACGTCGATCTTGAGGACCTTGGCGCGAGGGTGGTCGGAAAGCCGCGGGGCCGCATGGAGCATCCCGGGGACGCTCAGGTCGGCCGCGTAGGGCCGTCGGCCGAGGACGGCATCCTTGATGTCGTACTTGGGAAGCCGCGTGCCGACGGGCCCCGCCCCCGCGGGCGGCGCCGAACGCTTGCCGCGCAGGGTCGCGGCCGCCGCCGCGATCGAGGCGATGATCTTCTTGTAGCCGGTGCAGCGGCACAGGTGCTGGCTGAGGCCGCGCTCGATGTCTTCGTGCGAGGGCTCCGGCGTCTTCTTAAGAAAGTTCCAGGCCCGCATCACGATGCCGGGGACGCAGAAGCCGCATTGCGCGCCGCCGTGGTGCGCGAAGGCGTCGGCGAAGGCCTCCTGGGCGGGCCGGCCCATGCCCTCGGTGGTCACGACGTCCTTGCCGGAGACCAGGCTCATCGGAGTCGCGCAGGAGAGCACGGCCTTGCCGCCGACCTCGACGGTGCAGCAGCCGCAGGCCGCCTGCGGCGAACAGCCGTCTTTGGCGGAGATGACCCCCGCCTCGTCGCGCAGCCAGCGCAGCAGCGAGCCCTCCGGGGGTCCCGCGTAGTCCTTCGATTCTCCGTTGAGCGAGAAGCGCATGGCTAGGCCAGCCCGGTCCGCCGGTTGAACTGCTCGATGAGCTTGTCGGAGGCCGGGGCCTGGGCGAAGGTCTCTTCCCAGAACTCGGGGTCCCAGAGGCGGCGCAGGTCCTCCGAGCTCTTGCCCTGCTGCTCGACCCAGGTGAAGTACTTGAGGTTATGAAGGGCTTTACGGTCGCGGAACGAGAGCTCGCGCAGGTTGTCGGCAGCCGCGCCGTGCAGCCGGCGGTCGAGGTCGCAGCCGGCCTGCATGGCGGAGTACTTGCCGCGCGCCTCGGTGAGCTCGGAAAGCCGCGAGCGGTACATCTCGACGGAGTCGGTGAAGACGGTGAAGACGACGTCCCTGGAGCCCAGCTCGTAGTGCTTGGCGAGCTTGATGGCGGCGATGGCGTTGGCGATGCCGGAGATGCCCAAGAGCGAGAGGCCGGCCAGCTCGTCCTGGGTCAGGCCCGCGCCGGCCAGGGCTTTGAGGCCGGCCGGCTCGTTGAGCAGGCGCAGCACCCGCATGCAGTCCTCGTCGTCGACGGCCACGACCATGTCGGTATTGCGCACGTTATGCACCCAAGGGATGTGCTTGTCGCCGATGCCCTCGATGCGGTGCTCGCCGAAGCCGTTCTGCAGCAAGGTCGGGCACTGCAGGGCCTCGGAGGCCGCGACGCGCACCTGGGGATGCTTGGTGCGCAGGTAGTCGCCGGCGGCAATCGTGCCCGCCGAGCCCGTGGCCGAGACGTAGCCGGCCAGCCGCAGGCCCTTTCCCTTGAGCCCGCTGAAGACCTCTTCGATGGCGGCGGCGGTGACGTGGTAGTGCCAGGAGGGGTTGCCGAACTCGGCGAACTGGTTGAAGATGACGCAATCCTTGCGGGTGCGCTCGATCTCATGGCACTTGTCGTAGATCTCCTTCACGTTGGACTCGGTGCCGGGAGTCGCGATGACCTCGGCGCCGATGGACCGGAGCCAGGAGAAGCGCTCCTTGCTCATCCCTTCCGGCAGGATGGCCACCGCCGCGCAGCCCAAGAGCGCGCTGTCGAAGGCGCCGCCTCGGCAGTAGTTGCCGGTGGACGGCCAGACCGCCTTCTGGGAGGTGGGGTCGAACTCGCCGCTGACCAGGCGCGGGACCAGGCAGCCGAAAGCGGCGCCGACCTTATGGGCGCCGGTGGGAAAGTGCTTGCCGACCAGGCCGATGACGCGAGCGTCTATGCCGGTCAGCGCCCGCGGGAGCTCGAGGAAATTCACGCCGCCGAAGAGGCCGGTCTTGACGTCGTTCTTCCAGGTGATGCGGAAAAGGTTGGCGGGATCGAGCGCGTTGAGGCCGACCTTCTTAAGACGCGCTCGGACCGCGGCGGGGGCCAGGGACGGGTCCCGAAGCTGGCGGAAGGTGGGGATCAGGACGTTGCGCTCCCGGCAAAGCTTGGCGGTTTTTTCCAGGACCTCTTCTTGGATGCTCGTCGTCGACATGATTCCCCCTTAATTCTCTAACGGATCTTCTCGCGCGCGACCAGGCGCCGCAGCTCGGCCATGCCGGCTGCGACCCGGTGGGGCCGGCCCGAGGCCTTCAGCGCGCTCTGCACGTCCTTCAAGCCGCTGCCGGTGACCAGCAGCACGACCGTCTCGCCTCCGCGCAGCCTCCCGGAGCCGGCGGCCTTGACCAGCCCGGCGTGAGCGGCGGCCGCGGCGGGTTCGGCGAAGACGCCGGCGCCTTGGGCCAAGGCGGGTATGGCGGCCAGGATCTCGGAGTCCGAGACGGTGACGCAAAAGCCCTCCGACTCGCGCAGCGCGGCCAGCGCCGCCGCGCCGTCGCGGGGCAGGCTGACCGAGATGCTGTCGGCCGCCGTCCTGCCGGACACGGGGCGCAGGACCCCGTCGCCTTCGAAGGCGCGGGCGATGGCGGCGCTCCCGCGGGCCTGCACGGCGACGAGCCGCGGCCGCCGGTCGATGAGCCCCAGCTCGAGGAAGTCGCAAAAGCCCTTCCAGAGCCCGCTCAGGATGTTGCCGTCTCCGACCGGGACGAAGACCAGGTCCGGGACCTTCCAATCCAGCTGCTCGCAAAGCTCGAAGGCGCAGGTCTTCTTGCCCTCGCGCGTGAAGGGGTTGGCGCCGGTGCTGCGGTCGTACCAGCCGAACTCCCGGCAGGCCTTGCCGCAAAGCTCGAAGGCGTCGTCATAGGCGCCCGCCACGCTGAGCACGACGGCGCCGTAGGCCAACAGCTGGGCCAGCTTGGCCTGGGGCGTCGAGCGCGGGACGAAGATGACGGGCGGACGCACGGCGCCTGCCATCATGCAGGCCAGGGAGGCCGCGGCGTTGCCGGTGGAGGCCGCGGCCACGACGCGCTCCCCGGTCTCCCAGGCCCGGGCCGCGACGATGGCGCTGGCCCGGTCCTTAAGGGAGGCTGAAGGGTTGCGGCCTTCGTCCTTGACGTAAAGGCGCGCAAGGCCAAGGGCTCCGCCGAGACGGCGGGCCCGATAGAGCGGCGTCCAGCCGACTTGGACGGCCGGGCGCCGGCGGCCCGAGACGGGCAGGATGGGCAGGTAGCGCCAAAGAGAACGCTCCGGGTCCGCCTTGAGCGTCTTACGGGAAAACCCTTTTTTTATAAGGCAATGATCATAGACGACCTGAAGGTTTCCGCCGCAGCGAGGACAGCCGAGCTTGGCCCGTCCCCAGCCGCACTCCCCCGCGCAGCTGACGCAGCGGAAGGCCTGGGTCTTCTTCATCGTCGCTCGGTGAGCCTACTACGCGACGCAACGAAACGACCGCTAGAGGTGGAGCCCCAATCCCGTCTCTAGATAGGTCGAGCCTTTGATGTACTCCCCCGGGATCCACCCGGTGTTCTTGCGTCCGCCCTTGAGCGTCAGGATGAATTGTTTCGGCCGGTCCTTGTCGCCGAAGGTCCGCAGCGGGATCCTGAGGCTGGCCCCGTACAGGTAGACGTTGTGCAGGATGCCGAATTCGGCGGCCGAAAGCGGACTCGTATCGGTGATCCGGCTCACGAGCGGCTGCTTATACAGCTCCCCCGACACGCCGGCGGTGATCCCCCCCCACAGAGGGATGTTGTCGACGTCGACGCCGGCGCCGAGGCGGCGCTCGAATTTATCGTCGCCCTTGGTCCAAAACAGGTTCACCAGCGTCTTTTTATAGCGAAAGTAGTTGTCTTGGATATATTCGATCCCGAAGGGCGAAAGGTCCACCCGCAGGCCCGGCAGATAGAAGACGGCCGTTCCGGGCAAAGGGATCATGGGGATGCTAGACTGATTGCGCGCATGTCCTATATAATCGGCGCCGTAACGATAGGCGGCGACCAAGAACACCGGGTCTAGGAATTGCAGTTGGTTGGCGCGCTTGAGGTCGGAGAGCTTCAGACGGTAATCGCCGGCGTTGGCGATGCCGTAGCGCCCTGAATTGAGGTCCATCAGATAGTTGCTGTAGTCCCCCGCGCTACCGGTGTCCTCGAGGCAATGCCGCGGCGTGGTCCCGTTGCCGCCGCCCATATGGCTGGCGACGCAGGTCTGGTCGACCTCGCGCCAGCTGACTTGCATCATCATCAAGCGGTGGAAGATGAGGTTCTCCAGCTGGGTGGAATTGGCGCGTCCCTCGGCCAGGATCTTCTTACCCTTGAAGTAAGCGAATTGATTGCCCATCTCCCAAAGGGTGCTGTTGGTCAGCGAATTCAGGTCCGCGCCGCCTCGGCCGTTGGTGGCATGCTCGGTCCGGGAATCGAGTTCCCTACCCCCGAAATAGACCGGCAGGACCTGCGTGAAGCGCTTGGCGACGTAGCGGTGGCTGCCGGGGTAATCCCGGGAGAGCTCGCGCGCTCGCGAGTCGTGCCCCATGACATGGTCGAAGTTCTGAGGCCCGGCGAACAGCGCGAAATCGAGGACCGAGCTGACGGTGCGCAGGCCGATGCCGGGCAGCCCTCCGGTCTCGGTCTTGAAGCGCCAGTTGTCGGCGTACTTGGTCTCGAGGTAGTGCTTGCCGCGCTGAACGCCCCGGTAGGGCAGATCGAAATTGGTCAGGCCCCAATGGTTGATGCCCCAATAGTCCAGATGGGTGGGCGCGATCGAATAGACCCAGTCCTCCCTGAGGAAGGTTTCGGCGCGGGCCTCAAAAACGCCGAGGCCCAAGAGGATGGAGAAGAACGAAGCGGCGGATCGCCAGTGTTTCAAACCTAAGCAGAAGCATAGCCCCGCCGGCGCCGGCGGTCAATGAACCGGAAGTCAGAAAAAGTCATCTCCGTCGAGCGCGGCAATATCGTAGGATGTCCCATCGACAAATATTCGCTGTACGCCCAGTCCGTCCAGGAGCCCGCGGCCGACGTCCGCCTGCTGCGCGAGATGTGCCTGGACCTCAAGGGGAAGGCGCCCAAGGTCCTGCGCGAGGATTTCTGCGGGACCTTCCAGGTCTGCTGCGAATGGGTGAAGCTCGGCCCCGGCTACGTGGCCCACGGGCGGGACCTGGACCCGGAGCCGGTGGAATACGGCGCCAAGCACTACCTGCCGAAGCTGACGGCCGGCCAGCGCGCGCGGGTCAAGATCCTCCTCAAGGACGTCCGGACGCCCGGCGGCCCGCCCGCCGACCTGATCCTGGCGATGAACTTCGCCTGCAACTTCCTCAAGGAGCGGGCGCAGCTCAAAGATTACTTCATCAACTGCTTCAAGAGCCTGCGCCGCGGCGGCGTCCTGGCGCTGGACAATTTCGGCGGCGTCGGCGTGCAGAAGGCCAACGTCGAGACGACCGTCCACCGCGGCTTCACCTACTACTGGGAGCAGTACGGCTTCGACCCGGTCTCAAGCACCGCCCGCTTCGCCATCCACTTCAAACCCAAGGGCCGCGGGAAGGTCAAGGAGGTCTTCAAGTACGACTGGCGCCTCTGGACCCTGGCCGAGCTGCGCGACCTGCTGACCGAGGCGGGCTTCCGCAAGACGCACGTCTATTGGGAAGGCGGCGGCGAGGACCGCAAGCGCCTGGAGCGGGTCTGGATCGCGCTCATCCTCGCGGAGAAATGACCCCATGCTTTCCGTCTTGATGCTGTTCCTCATCCCCATCGGCGGCGGCATCCCGGCCGGCGTCCTGCTGGCGCGCGACCACGGCCTCGCCTGGCCGGTGACGGCGGGCCTCTACTTCGTCTCCGACGTCATCCTGGCCTTCGCCTTCGAGCCGGTGCTGCGGCTCTTGATCGCCGTCGGCCGCAGGTTCGCGCCCTTGGCCCGAGCCGCCGAGATCGTCCGGCTGTCGATGGAGCGCACCGCCGCCCTCTACGGCGGCGCCGGCATGGGACCCTTCGCCCTGGTCATGATCGCCTTCGGCGTCGACCCGATGACGGGCCGCGCCGCGGCGGCCGCAGCCGGCCACGGCTTCGTGGCGGGCTGGGCCATCGCCATCGCCGGCGACATGATCTACTTCGCCGTCATCATGATCGCCACCTTGAGGCTGGCTTCCGTCCTCGGCAGCCCCGACCGCGCGGTGCTCGCCGTCCTGGCCGCCATGATCTTCTTACCGCTGATCGTGCGCCGCCTGAAGACGGCCTACGCGAAGCGCAGGCTGGGCGCTTGATCTACAAGATCCTGCGCGCCGCCGAATGGGAGCAGACGCAGGCGCTTTCCCTTTTCAAAGGCTCGCCGCTCGACCTCAAGGACGGCTTCCTTCATTTCTCGACCGCCGAGCAGGCGCCAGAGACCGCGGCCAGGCATTTCGCCGGAGCGGCGGACCTCGTGCTGGCCGAGGTCGATCCTGAGCGGCTCCCTCAGGCTCTTAAATGGGAGGTCTCCCGCGGCGGACAGCTTTTCCCCCACCTCTATGGCGACCTACCTCTCTCCGCCATCGTCCGTACCTGGGCGCTGCCGCTTGGCCCCGACGGGCGGCATAAGTTCCCTGCGCTCTAGCCCCAGACCGCAGGGAACTTTTTAGCGGGGTCGGTCGTATAATGTATATGGAGCCGAAAAAGGTCGCGCCATCTCGGGCGCGTGGGATCGGCGGCCTGCTTGCAAACCTGCGCGAGGTCATCCGAACCGCCCGCCGGCAGGCTTTGCGAGCCGTGGATGCGGCGCAAGTGAGCGCCTGTTGGGCCGTCGGAAGGCATATCGTCGAATTCGAGCAGGGCGGCGCCGCTAGGGCGGCTTATGGCAAACGTCTGTTGGAGGACTTGGCCGAACGCCTCACGGCTGAGTTCGGTAAGGGATTCGATGCCTCGAATCTGCGCTACATGCGCCTATTCTATCAGGCGTTCCCAAATCGTGACGCACTGCGTCACGAATTAAGCTGGAGCCATTATCGTTCCATGCTTCGAGTCGAAGATCCTGACGCCCGATCCTGGTACATGAACGAGGCTGCCGCCCTGAACTGGAGCACCCGGGCCCTGGATCGACAGATCGAGACGCTCTACTATGAACGTCTCCTGGCCAGCCGGGACCGCAAACCCGTGCGAAAGGAAGCCGCAGTCAAGCTCGGCGAGGTTGCCGCAACGCCTCGCGATTTCATCCACGATCCCGTCATGCTGGAATTCCTCGGCCTGCCCCGTACCGGTACGCTCCTCGAGCGGCGCAAAGCCCCCGCTCTCTAGGCCCCCAGGATCATTGACGGGGCTCGGGGGTTAAGATAAAATCCCCCTATGAAAACCCCCTCTGCCCGCCTGGCTTTCGCCGCCCTTCTTCTCGCCTCCGCCGCCCGCTTCGCCGCCGCCGGCGCCCTCGAAGACGCCGCTTCCGCCGCCGCGTTCTCCCTGGACGGCGCCGCCCAAGGCTTCCAAGCGCTGCTGGCCGCCGAAGAGCCCAGCGCCCGCCAGAAGCTGCTCGACGGCAAGCTCCGCTCCGCCGCGTCTTCGACCAACGTCGCCGAGATCAAGCGCCTGGTCGCCCTCGGCGCCAACCCCAACGCCAATGACGGCATGAACTTCACGCCCCTGACCACCGCCGTCATGAGCCACGGCGACGTCGAGGTGCTCAAGACCCTGCTCGCCCTCGGAGCCAAGGTCGACCTCAAGGGCGTCTGCGACGTCACCGCGCTGCACTACGCCGCCTCCGAAGGCCGCCTGGAAGCGGCCAAGTTCCTGGTCGCCAACCATGCCGTAGTCGACGCCCAGGCCTGCCTCGGCGAGACCCCCCTGGTCGAAGCGGCCGAAGGCGGGAAGCTCGACGTCTTCATGTATCTCTTCGGCCTCGGCGCCAACCCCAACGCCGCCAACTACCATAAGAAGACCCCCCTCATGTTCGCCATCGACCAGTGGGTCGAGCTCGACAAGAACGAGATGCTCAAGGCGCTCCTGGCGGACAAGCGCACCGACGCCAACCTCCGCGACGAGGACGGCATGACGGTCCTCAAGCTCGCCGTCAAGGGCCGCAAGGTGGATACGATCAAACTCCTCCTGAAGATCCCCGGCCTCAACGTCAACGACAACGGCGGCGGGATGACCGCCCTCTTCCTGGCCGAGCTCGACCGGCAGGACGAGATCGTCAAGCTCCTGCGCGCCGCCGGCGCCGACGGCTCGCTGGCCTCCCGCTAAAGCGCGAGGATCGCGGAGACGTCGGCCTCCGAGAGCGGAAGCTCCAAGGCCGCGAGGTCTTCCGTCATGTGCCCGGCGTCCGTGGTGCCGGTCAGAGGCGTGATGCCGATCGCCTGCGCGAAGCGAAAGACCACCTGGGCGGGCGTGGCCCGCAGGCGCCCGGCGATCACCATGACCGCAGTCGAGCCCACGACCTGCGGGTTGGCCGTCAGCAGCGAGAAGCCCTGATAGACGAGGCCGTGAGCCGCGCAGAACTCGCGCACGCCCCGATCCCAGCCGCGAAGGGCGTAGCAGCGGTTCTGGACGACGGCCGGCTTGACGGCGGCCTTCTCATGCAGCTCCCGCAGCTGACGCAGCCCGACGTTGCTCACGCCGATCGAGCGGGCCTGCCCTGACCGCTGAAGCTCCTCCAGCGCGCCCCAAGCCTCCCAGTCCGCCTCCGAGACGCCCTCCATGGAGCTCAAACTGTGCATCAGATAAGAATCCAAGTAGCTCGTGTGGAGGTTCTTCAAAGAACCGGCGAAGGAAGACCGGACCTGCGCGGCGAAGCCCTCGTCCGGGTCATACGGCAGCCGGTGATCCTGCCCGTTCTGATAGGTGTACTTGCTCTGGAGGTAGAGGTCCTCTCGGCGCGCCTTGAGCTCCAGAAGAGCGTCGCCGACGAGATCCTCGCGGTAATGCTTCTTCTGGTTGGCCGTGTCGATGGCGCGATACCCGGCGGCGAAGGCCCGGCCGACCAAGGCCGCCGTCTCGTCCTGCTTCCAGGCGGTGCCGTAGATGAGCTTGGGCGCGTCCATGATGGCCGGCTACAGCTTGAAGGAATCGAAGAAGAGCGTCGCGTAGGCAGGATCCCAATCCGCGGTGGGCGCCCCCATGACGACGAGGAAGATCCGCGTGTCGATGAGCAAGCCCCGGATCGCCAGCCGGAACCCTTTGGGATGATCGAAGATGGTTTCCTTGGCCTTGCGCCCGCCCAAGACCACCTCCGTGCTGCCGGCGGCCTTGCCCCCCATGCGCTCGCCGACTCCTTTGACGACGTTGTCGAGACCCGCCTGAAGGCTGCCCTCCACCCCCGGCTGCAGCGCCAGATCCATCGACATGACGAGATAGACCATATCGTCGGGGCCGCCCCACTCGTAAGTCTTCACATAGGCGGAGACCAAGCCCGGGACGTCCTGGGGCTTGCCCTCCACCTTCGGCTGCCCTGGCGCGTTGATGCAGAACAAACCCTCCGGAGAGCAGTAGCGGTCCCCCAGCAGCTTGGGCGATTTCTCAGAGGCGCAGGATGACAGCAGGCACGCCAGGGCAAGGATGGGCAAGGGCGTCAAGATGGCCGTTCTCTCCCGCATCGGATTATCATACATAACTAAAAAAACGCTTGCATCGGCGCCGAAAGCATGCTATTATGTCTTCAGCTTCAACATATTCGAACCTGAGACGAGAAATGTCAGGACCTGCCCTTGGGCGTCAGCCCAGGGGTTTTGTGTTTATAGGCTCTAGCTCTCCTTAAATGGCCATCCTCCTCAGCTGTCAAAACCTCTCCAAGAGCTTCGGCACGCGCCCGCTCTTCGAGGGCCTCTCCTTCGGCCTCTTCGAGGGCGAGCGCACCGGCCTCATCGGCCCCAACGGCGCGGGAAAATCCACCCTGCTCAAGATCCTGGCCGGCCTGGACAAGGCGGATGAAGGGCTCTTCGCGCCCCGCCGCGGCATCAGAGTGGGCTATCTTCCTCAACAGGACCGCTTCGAGGAGGTCGCCGCCGGCGTCACTGTCCGCGAATCCGCCGTGCACGCCATACAGGACCTCGGACTCGAGGACTGGGAGACCGACATCCGCGTCGACGCCGGGATCCTGGAGGCGGGATTCTCCGACCCCGATCAGCCTGTCGCCAAGCTCTCCGGCGGCTGGCGCAAGCGGCTGGCGATATTGAGCCAGGTGATCCGGGAGCCCGACCTCCTGCTCATGGACGAGCCCACCAACCATCTGGACTTGGACGGCGTCCTTTGGCTGGAGCGATTCCTCTCCGACCTGCGCTTCTCCTTCTTGGTCGTCACCCACGACCGCCGCTTCCTGGAGCGCGTCACCAACCGCGTCATCGAGCTCGACAAGCGCTACCCGGCGGGGCATTTCAGCAGCAAGGGCAACTACAGCGATTTCCTGGAGGCCCGCGAGTCCTTCAACGCCGCCCAGGCCTCGCGCGAGGACTCCGTGCGCAACATCGTCCGCGGCGAGATCGAATGGCTGCGCAAGGGGCCCAAGGCGCGCACCACCAAGCAGCAGGCCCGCATCGACCGCGCCGGAGAGCTCATCGGCGAGCTCGGCGAGCTCAAGTTCCGCAATTCCTCGGGCAAGGCGGCCGACATCGACTTCGCCGGCTCCGAGCGCCAGACCAAGCGCCTGGTGGAAGCCGTGCAAGTGAGCAAGAGCCTGGGCGGCCGCAAGCTCTTCGGCCCGCTCGACCTCACCCTGGGGCCGGGCGACAAATTGGGTCTGTTAGGGGAGAACGGCAGCGGCAAGAGCACCTTGCTCAAGCTCATCGCCGGCACCCTGGCCCCGGACTCCGGCACGCTCAAGCAGGCCGACGACCTCAAGGTCGTCACCTTCGACCAGCACCGCGACCAGCTTGACTTGGGCATGAGCCTCAAGAGGGCGCTCTGCGGCAACGGCGAGCACGTCCTCTATAAAGGCAGCCGCATCCACGTCTACGGCTGGGCCGCCCGCTTTTTATTCAAGCAGGAGCAGCTGGAGTTCCCGCTCAGCCGCCTCTCCGGCGGCGAGCAGGCCCGCCTCTTGATCGCCCAGCTCATGCTGCAGCCCGCCGACGTGCTGCTGCTCGACGAGCCCACCAACGACCTGGACTTGCGCTCGCTGGAAGTCCTCGAGAGCAGCATGGCCGAATTCCCCGGCGCCTTAGTGCTGGTCACCCATGACCGCTATCTGCTCGACCGCGTCTGCCGCCGCATCCTCGCCCTCGACGGCAAGGGCCAGGCCCGGTCCTTCGCCGAGCTCTCGCAATGGGAGGATTGGAAGGAGCGGCAGGATGAGGCTCCCGTCCCGGCGAAGAACGCCCCCCTCGTCGAGCTCAAGCCGGCCTTGACCGCCAGTGAGCGCAAAGAGCTCTCCGGGATCGAAGCCGCCATCCGCGCGGCCGAAGCGCGGACCGGGCAGGCGGCCGCCGCCTTGGAAGACCCCGCCGTCGCCCGGGACTGCGTCGAGCTGGGCAAGCGCCAGTCGGTCCTCGACGACGCCAAACGGAACGCCGACACGCTGCTGGCGCGCTGGGAAGAGCTGGAAGCCCGGAAAGCTTAGCCGGCGGTCTGCGTCAGGCCCGTGGAGCGGTCCCGCGGGGAAAGCTCGTGCAGGACGATCCCCGGGTGCTCCTTGCGGAAGTACCCCAGGTCCCACTCGCTCTTGAAGAGCAGCATCGGCTGGCCGGCGCCGTCCTCGGCCACCTGCGCGCCGCTGGGCAGCAAGGCGGGCAAGGGCGCCTCCAGCCACCGGGCCAGCGCCCAGGGCGCGGGCTCCAGCTTCGTCGCGACCCCGTACTCGCTCTCCAGCCGGAATTGCACGACGTCGAACTGCAGCGGCCCCACCGCGGCCAAGAGCACGGCGTTATGCGCCCCGTTCTTCAGGGAGAAGGACTGCACGACCTCCTCGTTGAGCAGCTGCTCGAGGCCGCGGCGGAAGGGCTTGTATTTCGCGGGGCTGGGGTTCTGCAGGAAGGCGAAGCACTCGGCGGGGAAATGCGGGGTCTCCCTGTAGACGACGGCGGGGTCCTCGCTCAACGTGTCTCCCATCTTGAGGTCGGGATAGCCCACCAAGCCTAGGATGTCGCCGGCGTAGGCCTCGTCGATGATCTCGCGCTCCTGGCCGAAGAGCTTATGAGCGTTCGAGAGCTTCAGCCGCTTGCCGGTCCGGCAATGAAAGGCGGCCATATCGCGGGAGAAGCGGCCCGAGCAGACCCGCAGGAAGGCCACGCGGTCGCGGTGGCGCGGGTCCATGTTGCCCTGGATCTTGAACACGAAGCCGGAGAACCGCGGGTCCTCCGCCGCGAGCAGGCCCGCGGAGGACTGCCGGCCCAGGGGCGGCGGGGAATGCCTCAGGAAGCCGTCGAGCAGGAGCTGCACGCCGAAGTTGTTCATCGCGCTGCCGAAGAAGACCGGCGTCATGTGCCCGGCGGCGACCTCGGCCTCATCCCAGCGCGGGCCGATCTGCTCGAGCATCTGGACTTCTTCGACGAAGCGCTCGTAGGTCTCCTGATCCATCGACTCGGCCAAAAGCGGGTCGTCGAGACCGTGCACGGCCTCCGGCGCGCGGTAGGCGCCGCCCGGCGTGCGCTCGAAGAGGCAGACCTGTTTCGAGACGCGATCGTACACTCCCCGGAAGTCGCGCCCCGTCCCCAGCGGCCAGTTCATCGGATAGGGCTTGAGGTCGAGCTCGCGCTCCAGCTGGTCGATGAGCTCCAAGGGCTCGCGCGTCGGCCGATCGAGCTTGTTGATGAAGGTGAAGATCGGCACCTTGCGCTGGCGGCAGACCTCGAAGAGCTTGCGGGTGCGGCTCTCGATCCCATTGGCGGCGTCCAAGACCATGATCACCGAATCCACCGCGGTGAGCACCCGGTAGGTGTCCTCGGAGAAGTCGCGGTGGCCGGGGGTGTCCAGCAGGTTGATGCGGTAGGCGTCGTAGTCGAACTGGAGCACCGTCGAGCTCACCGAGATGCCGCGCTTCTTCTCCAGCTCCATCCAGTCGGAGGTGGTCGCCGCGCGGTTGGCGCGGCCGCTGACGGCTCCGGCCAGGTGCAGGGCGCCGCCGTAAAGGAGCAGCTTCTCCGTCAGCGTGGTCTTGCCCGCGTCGGGATGCGATATGATGGCGAAGGTGCGGCGGCGGGCGAGTTCGTTCAGAAGAGGATTATACCAATATCTATGCTATCGTGTGAGGACGCCATGGCCCATCAATCCATCGACGCCGTGAAGTTCCTGCTCAGCGAGACGGACCCGGCCCGCCTGCCCATGAGCACGGCCGAGGTGGCCTTCGTCGGGCGCTCCAACGTCGGCAAGAGCACCTTGCTCAACGGCATCTGCCGCAAGGACCTGGCCAAGGTCTCGGCCACGCCCGGGCGCACGCGCACCATCAACGTCTTCCTGGCCGGGCGCAACCGCTGGCTCGTCGACCTTCCCGGCTACGGCTTCGCCCAGGGTCGGCCGGAAGAGCTCGAAAGCTG
The DNA here is from genome assembly GCA_964510095.1 of uncultured Elusimicrobia bacterium. Taxonomy (GTDB): domain Bacteria; phylum Elusimicrobiota; class Elusimicrobia; order UBA1565; family UBA9628; genus JBBTLF01. Next base: position 24,802 of record CAZEAE010000038.1, read on the forward strand.
GCAAGGCATGATCGAAGGCTACCTCCGGCGCCCCACGCTGCGCATGATCTTCGCCCTGGTCGACGGCAAGACCGGGCCGAGCGCGCTCGACCGGCAGATGCTCAAATGGCTCGAAGCCGAGAAGCTTCCCTGGTGCGCCGTCGTCACGAAGACCGACCTGATCAAGACCTCCCAGGCCGACGCCCAGCGCCAAAGCATCGCCCACGCCCTCGGCCTGCAGGGCGACCAGCTGGCCTGGGTCAGCTCCGAGACCGGCAAAGGCCTCGGCCTCTTGCGCGCGGCAATATCGTCGATCCTCGGTCCCGACGCTCCCGCCGCTTGACCTCCGGGGCCCGCTTCGTCCTCGTCCGGCCGCGCAATCCCAACAACATCGGCGCCGCCGCCCGCGCCATGGCCAACTTCGGGCTTTCGGAGCTCGTGGTCGTCGATCCTTACGCCCCGGTCTGGGAGGAGGTCCGCTCCTCCATCGGCGGCGAAGACGTGCTCAAGAACGCGAAGGTCTCGCCTCTCGCTGAAGCGCTGGCGCCCTGCCAGCTCGTGCTGGGCACCAGCGACGGCCGCCGCGCCCTGCGCCGGCCGGTCGTGCCCTTGCCCAAGCTGGCCGACTATCTCAAGGAGACGCTGCCCGGCGGCGGACGCCTGGCCATCCTCTTCGGCTCGGAGAAGACCGGGCTGCGCAACGAGGACCTCGAGCACTGCCACGCGGTCCTGCGCATCCCCACTGAGCCCGGGGCGCCGTCGATGAACCTGGGCCAAGCGGCGGCCGTCATCGCCTACGAGCTCTCCCGCCCGGAGCTTTCGGAGAAGCTGCGGTCGCCCGGCCGGCCGCTGGCCACCGCCGCGCAAAGGGAAGACCTGGTCCAAAAAGCCCTGCGCGCCATGGACCGGCTGGGTTATATGCGGGGCACGCCCGAGGCCGCCAAGGCCGAACGACTGCGCCAGGCGCTGCTGCGCTGGCGGCTCATCCGGCAGGACGCGGCCTTGCTCCAGGCGCTGCTCAAGCGCGTGGCCGCCCTCTAAGGCATCTCCGCCAAGGCCCTGGCGCGGTCGAGCGCGGCGCGGCAATCCGTCGTCGCCTCGCGGTAGTGCGCCTGCAGGCAGTCCAGCAGCGCCGCCTCCTTTTTTTGGACTTCGGCGCAGAGCATCGTTTTCTCGTTGCGGCAGCCGCGCGCCACGCTTTGGATGGGCCGGGGAGCGGCGGCCGCCTTGGGAGCTTCGGCGGCCGGAGGCGTCTGGGCTTCGTCAGGCGCCGCCGCCGCGCTGGAGACCGCGACCGCGCCGGACGGATCGGCGGCGCTGGATATCGCGACCACGACGCCCGCGTCGGGATCGGCGGCGGTCCCGCGAAGCTGGCCGCGACAGGCCTCGGAAAGCTCCAGCTTATGGGCCTTGATGCATTCGCGCAGCGCGGGTCGTCCCGCGTCGCGCTCCTTGGCGCAGAGACGCGTGAAGTCCTCGGTGCAGTCGCCGTAGAAGCCCTCCGCTCCCCAGAGCGGGCCCGCCAAGACCAGGAGGCCGAGCAGGGCTAGGAGTCGGCTCATGCCGGAAGTATAACGGATGACCGCTGAAAACGCCAGCCCGATGCGGACTATTGCTATAATCCTCGCCGCGATGATCTCCTTCAGACCCGCCGCCGCCGCCGAGGCCCCGCTGCTCTCGGTCTTCGTCAACGCCGCCTACCGCGGAGAGAGCTCCAAACGAGGCTGGACCACCGAAGCCGACGTCCTGGGGGGCCAGCGCACCGACCCGGACAAGATCCGCGAGATGATAGAGGCCCCCTCTTCGCGGATCGAACTGGCGTTTTCCGCGGAAGGCGCCTTGCTCGGCTGCGTCTCTCTGGTCAAAGAGGAGTCCGGAGCTTGCTACCTCGGCATGCTGACCGTGGACCCGGCGCTGCAGGCCGGCGGTATCGGCAAGGAGCTGCTGGCGCGCTCGGAGGACATCGCTCGAGGCTGGGGGTGTCCTCGGATGCGCATGACGGCCATCTCCGTGCGCGAGGAGCTGCTGCGGTATTACGAGCGTCGCGGCTACCGCCGCACCGGCGCCCAGGAACCGTTCCCGTACGACGACCCGAGCTTCGGCCTTCCCAAGGTCGAAGGCCTGAAGTTCGTCGAGCTCATCAAGCCGCTTTAGCGACACTTATCGCGTCCGAATATCGTCTAATCATCGTGCCGCGATGAGAAACGAACATATCCAGCGACTCCTGCCCGCGGGGCTTGCCGCCTGCGCTCTGATGGCGCTGGCGGCCTCAGCCGGCGCGCAGAGCGGCCGGGTGCTGACCTGGCAAGACTGCGTCGACGAGGCGTCTCGCGCCAATCCCACGCTGGCGGCCGGGCGATTATCGGTGGATGCCAGCCGCGCCCTATACTATTCGTCTTTCAACCGCTTCCTGCCCTCGCTATCGCTGTCGAACTCGGTGTCCGAATCGAACGCCGCGCGCTTGCCCGCCTACTCGGCCAGCGCCGTGACGTCCTTGACGCTCTTCAGCGCCGGCGACGCCGCCGGGATCAGAGCCGCCTCCGCTTCGCTCACCTCGGCCCAGGCCTCGCTGCGCGCGGCCTCCGCCGCCCTGCGCGCGTCCCTGCGCCAGACCTTCTCCGCGCTGCTCTTCGCCCAATCCGGGCTTGAGACCGCCCGCCGCATCGCCGACATCCGCCGCCACGGCGCCGAACTCGTGACGCTGCGCTACGAAGCGGGCCGCGAGTCCAAAGGCAACATGCTGCGCGCCAAGGCTCAGACGCTCCAGGCGCAATACGCCGTCGTCTCCGCCGAGCGCGACCTGCGCACGGCCCACCGCGACATCGCCCGGCAGCTCGGCCGTGAAGGCTTCGAGGCCTTCCTCGCCAGCGGCGCCTTCGCCGCGGCCCCGCCCCCGCCCCGGCCCGTCGATTTCGCCGCATTCCTCCCCTTGCGCACCGACGTCGCCCTCGCCGAAGCGGCGCTGCGCTCGTCCAAAGCGGCGCTCGGGTCGGCCGACGCCGTGTTCTGGCCGACGCTGTCGGCGAACTACAGCCGCACGCGCAGCGGCGCCGCCGAATTCCCATCCGCGCGCACCGGCTGGAGCGCGGGGGCGTCTTTGAGCTACGCCTTGTTCGGAGGCGGCCCCGCGGCGGCCTACCTCAACACGAAGGCCGCCCGGCTCGGCTACGCGCGGACGCGGGCGGACCTGGCCGCCGCGCGCCAAACCGCCCTATCCGATCTGGAGACGGCCTGGTCCAACTTCGCCGACGCCGCCGATCAGGTCACCGTGCAGGAGGCCCTGCTCGAGGCCGCGCGTCAGCGCAACGACGAGGCCGACGTCCGCTACGGTTCAGGACTATTGAGCTTCGATAATTGGGAACTCATCGTGTCCGACCGCGTGTCCAGCGAAAGGCAGGACCTTTCCGCCCGACGCGCCGTCATGGACACGGAGACCGCATGGCACCGCGCCCTGGGATGGGCGCTTGGAGAATAAATGAAGCGCACCCTCATCGCAGTCCTCGTCGCCCTCGCCGTAGGCGGCGGGGTTTGGAGATACTCCTTGACCGGCTCCAGAAAGGAGCGCGGGGGCCGCGGCAAGCCCGTCTCGGCCGTCCGGGGTCCCATCGAGCAGTCCATCGACGCGACCGGCTCGGTGGCGCCGCAGAACCGAGTCGAGATCAAGCCCCCCGTGGGCGGGCGCATCGAGAAGCTCCTGGTCGACGAGGGCGACAAGGTCGCAACCGGCCAGATCGTGGCCTGGATGAGCTCCACCGACCGCACCGCCATCCTCGACGCCGCGCGCGCGCAGGGCCCCGAACAGGTCAAGAGATGGGAAGACTCCTACAAGCCGACCGCCGTGTTCGCCTCCCTGCCCGGCGAGGTCATCCTGCGCAACGTGGTCGTAGGCCAGGCGGTCGACGGCGGCACGGTGCTCTTCGCGGTCGCCGACACCTTGATCGTCAACGCCCAGGTCGATGAGTCCGACATCGGCAAGATCAAGCTCGGACAAAAAGCCCGCATCCGTCTCGATTCGTACCCCGGCCAGCCCATCGACGGCAAGGTCTTCGACATCCTGTTCGAAGGCAAGAACGTCTCCAGCGTGATCACCTACGGCGTGAAGATCCGCCCCGACCAGGTCCCGCCGTTCTTCCGCTCGCAGATGACGGCCAACGTCAGCTTCCTCATCACGCGCAAAGAGGACGCCCTGCTCTTGCCCGCCGCGGCCATCAAGGACGGCCCCGGCGGAACGCGCGTCGTGACGATGGCCTCCTCCGCGCAAGCGGAAGGGCCGGAGAGCCGGGAGGTGAAGATCGGCATCGAGACCGACGAGCAAGTCGAGATCCTGAGCGGCCTCGCCGAGGGCGACCGAGTGCTGCTGAGCAACAGCCGGTACCAGGCCCAGAAGGCCCCGGAATCAAGCCCGCTGTCGTCGCTTCCGGGCCGCGGCATGGGCCGCGGCGGCGCCCGCTCCCCGCGCGCATCCCTTCCCACGCGCCGCGCCGCCACCCCCCCCCCCCACCCCCCAAAGAGGCCCCCGAAGACCCCCCC
>CAZEAE010000039.1:0-28796 GCA_964510095.1 uncultured Elusimicrobia bacterium
CGATACCACGCAGGTGCCGGCTCGTCCATCCTATCTTTTGAATCCTCAGGGAGCCCACTGCGCTGCGCGTGCCGGAAGATAGTATGAACGAGTCGGTATCCCCTTAGTTCAGTATAACGTGGGTTGCTCCGACTGGAGAACGCCGGTGCGTCCCGTCGACCCAGTCAAGACGGATAGCCGGGATGCTGATAATCTGGCGCGATACCATCGGTCAGGTGACTTGACCGCGGTTCGCGTCCCCAGTTATCCCCAGCACTTCCAGCGTTGGAAGTGCTGGGGATAACTTTGTTGTTCAGGCGCCCGGCGGCCGTGTCGCCGGGCGCCACCGGACGCCCCCGCGGGGTGGCCGGAGCCGTTGGGGGCAGGGATTGTTCATGCTGCCGCCGGCGCCGGCGGAGACCGTTTCCCGATGGGATTGACCGGACTATCCCCGTGGATGGCCCTAGTCTCCCCGGCGGAGTGCCAAAACCACGGGAACATGGAGTAGTGCCTAGCGGTCGGCGGCGCCGGCCACCCAGGCCGACAGCGCCGTCGTGAAGACGGCGAAGCCTACGAGGGCGCCCAGGCAGAGGCAGAGGCCGGGCAAAGACGACAAGGCCGCCTGGGCTGGGTTCAAGGCATGTTGGAGCGCGGCGACCGCGTAGGTGACCGGGTTGACCATGATGACGAGCTTGAGCCACTGCGGCGCCGTGGCCGACGGGAAGAGCGACCCCGACAGCATCCACATAGGGATCAAGAATAAGTTCATCACGGCATGAAAGCCTTGGGTCGAGTCCAGCGTCCAGGCCAAGCAGAAGCCGATGCCGGTCAGGCCGACCGAGGCCAGGAACAGCGCCAGGGCCGCCAGCAGGTACCCGCTGAAGGTCGTGGGCAGGCCGATCGTGCCGGCGAAGACCAAGAATGTGACGCCTTGCAGGAAGCCCACCGTGGAGGCGCCTAGGATCTTGCCGGTCACCAGGCTCAGGCGCGGCACCGGCGCGACCAGGATGGTCTGCATGAAGCCCTCCCGACGGTCCTCGATGATCGAGATCGTCGAGAACACCGAGGTGAAGAGCACGATCAAGACCAGCGTCCCCGAGAAGAAGTACTGCAGGTAGTTCATCCCGCTGCCTTGGCCCGGCATCTGGAAGGAGCCGCCCAGGCCCGAGCCGATCAAGAACCAGAAGACGATCGGCGGCGTCAGGGCCCCGATCAGGCGCGAGCGGTCGCGGTAGAAGCGCACGAGCTCGCGGTGCCAGAGCGTCCAGACCGGAAGCAGCACGCTCATCGGAGCCCCTCGGCGGCGCTCAGGAAGCGTCGCCCCGTGTGATGGACGAAGACGTCTTCTAAAGAAGGCTTGGACACGCTGACGGAGGTGACCAGGCCGGGGAACGCCTCGACGAGCCGGGGTATGAAGGTGTGGCCGGCTTTTTGCTCCAGGCGCAGGGTGCCGTCTAGTTCGACGGGCGTCACCTGGAAGCGTTCCTTGAGGCCCTTGGCCAAGAGCGGGAGGTCGCCGGACTGGATGCTGATCACGTCGCCGCCGATCTCGGCCTTGAGGCTGTCCGGCGTGCCCGCCGCCGCGATCTTGCCGGAGTCGAGCAGGACCAGCCGGTCGCACTTGTCGGCTTCCTCCATCAGATGGGTCGTGACCAGGATGGTCTTGCCTTCCTTCTTGAGCTCGCCGATGTGGTCCCAGAGCGCTTTGCGCGCTCCCGGGTCGAGCCCGGTGGAGGGCTCGTCGAGCAGGAGCAGTTCGGGCCGGTGCAGGAGCCCTTTGGCCAGGTCGACGCGGCGTTTGAGTCCGCCCGAGAGACCGCCTGCCAGGTCGTCGGCGCGCTCCGAGAGCTTGTAGACCTCGAGCATCTCGGCTATCCGCTTCGACAAAGCCGCGCCGGAGAGGCCGTAAAGATGTCCTTGGTGGGTCATGTTCTCGCGCACGGTCAGCTTGCCGTCCAAGCTGGGGTTCTGGAACACGACGCCGATGCGAGGGCGGATCTTGGAGGCATCCATCGTGACGTCCAAGCCGAAGACCTCGGCGCGGCCGGAGGTGGGGGGGAAGAAGGTCGAAAGGATCTTGAAGAGCGTGGTCTTGCCGCCGCCGTTGGGGCCCAAGAGGCCGAAGGTTTGCCCTTTCTCGGCGGAAAAAGAGACGCCCTTGAGCGACTGGCGCGCCGCCTGCTTGCGCTTGGCGGGGTAGGTATGGGCCAGCTCTTCGACGGTGACGGCGGCGCTCATGATCGCTTGGAGAGCCCTCGCCAGGTCGTTTCCGGAGCCTTCGCCCGGGCGTTGGCCCAGCGCGCGGCGGTGAAGAGGTGGTCGGACAGCCGGTTGAGGTAGATCAGCACGTTATCGGGAAGCGTCTCGCGCTTCGCCAGAGAGGCGGCGGCGCGCTCGGCGCGGCGGCAGACGGCGCGGACGACGTGGAGCTGGGCGCCGGCGGGAGAGCCTCCGGGCATGATGAAATGCGTCATGGGCGCAAGGCCCGAGGTCCATGCGTCGATCTCAGCCTCCAAGCGAGCGACGGCTGATCTCGGCAGGCCTTGGTCGAAGGGGGGCTTGAGCTTCTTGAGCTGGGCGGCGGGGCTGGCCAGCAGGGCGCCCACGATGAAGAGCTCGCTCTGCACGCGCTCGAAGACGGCCCTGAGCGGGCTTTTTCCAAGGGCGGCCAGGGCGCAGCCGAGCTGGCAGTTGAGCTCGTCGACGTCGCCGTAGGCGGCCACGCGAGGATGGTCCTTGGGGACGCGGAGGCCGCCCCACAAGCCGGTCTGGCCGGCGTCGCCGGTCTTGGTGTAGATCTTCAAAGCTTTAGAATTTAACGAAGAGCCCCGTGGAGAATCCCGGCAAGCCGTGGAGCAGCATGGCGGCTAAGCGCAGGCGCAGGAAGGGAAAGGGGGTGACGTCGATGCCGGCGTTGAGGCGCGTTCCGGTGGCCGTGGCTTTGGCGCCGAGAGCTCCAGGGACGGCGGCGGCTTTGATCTTGGCCTGGGTGGAGTCCACGCCGGCGCCGACGAAGGGCTGCACGAAGGGCAGGTCCCAGCCGGCGGCGGCGTTGAGCGAGCCGTGGAGCAGGCGGAAGGAAGGGTGCTCGGCAGAATCTCCGAAGGCGGAGACGCCGACGTTGGGGAGCCATTTGGTCAGCAGGCCGGACTTGAAGATGCCGTAGCGGATGCCGCCGCCGATGAGGGTGACGCGGTCGATGCTGAAGCCGTGGAGGACGAGGTCGAACTTGAGAGGCAGGCCGACGGCGGCGTGCGCGACGGGCAGGCCGAAGGTGCCGACGCCGGAGTTGCGCAGGACGAGGTCGTCGCGGTCCGGGCGGTTCTGGGCGGCGCCCATGACGCCGGCTTCGAAGCCGGGGAACCCAAGGGAGCGGCCGTTCCAGAGCGAGAGGCCGCCGAGGACTCCGCCCATGTCCAAGGCGAAGGGTTTGAGCGCGCTGGCCGTGACGCGGGACTCGAATTCGGTGAAGGGGGTGGCGGAGGCCGAGACGGCAAGAAGGACGATGAGGAAGAGGGGTTTCATGGACCCTATTCTAGCTGATTGGGAGCTGGTCGGCTAGGCGGGGGGAGCGAACCGGCGGCGCTGTTCTTGATGCCGCTTCTTAAGCCGGGCATGCAGCCCTCCGCGCAGGCCGGCGGCGGGAAAAAGCAAGGCCGCGGCTTCCAGCAAGCGGACCGCCGAGCCGATATCCGAGACCCGCACCCGCTCCGGGGCTACCGCGTCTGCGCCCCAGCCGTTGTGGTAGTTGACCAGCGGCACCGCGACCCCGCCCGCCTCATAGCCGTAGGCTAGATACGCCGTGGCCTCGCAAGTGCCGCCCGTCAGACGCAGCCGCTGCACCGGCACGCCCTTGAGCTTCGCCGCCGCCGCGTCCAATAATGCCGTCAGGTTCGCGTCGAACAGGCAGGCCTTGTCGCCCAGCCGGATCACCGCCCCTTTCCCCGGCTGCGCTCCCGGCAATTCCCGCGACGACTCGATGGAAAGGATCGAATCCTGCTTGGACACCGCGCCTTCTTCGATGAGGTCCAGGGCCCCCATGAAGCCCACCTCCTCGGCGCGGTGCAGCAGCACGACGACGTTGGTCTGTGCCCGCGCCTTGGCCAATCGGCGCACCACCTCCAGCGAGATCGCGCAGCCCAACAGGTCGTCGATCGACCTCGAGGACAGCCAGCCCGCCTTCACCTCGTAGGGCGTCAATGCCGGGATCGCGAAGACCGGCTTGGCTCCCCGGGCCGGCGGCTGGGTCCAGCGGATATCGAAAAGGGAGCCTTCCTTGGGGCGTTCGCCCAAGATGCCGCGGGCCAGCGGTCGGTTCCCCTTTGGGAATTCGGAAAACGCCTCGACCGCCACACCCGCCAACAAGTGGATCGGCAGGCCGCCCTCCATCTGGCCGTGCGCGCCCAGCGCGCTCACCGCCGAGAGCCGGAACGCGGGATGGTCCAGGTGGGCGGCCAGCCCCAAGGCCGGGCCCGGCCCGGCGCCTTCATAGCGCACGACCACCCCGCCTCTTCGGCGCTTGACGCTCACCGAGCGGCCCAGCCGCTCCTTGATCCAGGCCAGCGCTTTTCCCGTGACGGCTCGCTCGAAATAGGGCGCCGTCGGGACGCCGGTCAGGCTCTTGAAAAGCTCCAGGACCGGGGCTTCGGCTTTCATCAACGCCGGTCGAGCCAGACGCGGCGGCCTTTGTCCCCCAGCCGGTCGAGCGCGGGCGTGATCGTGGGCGTCTGCTCCACGTGCTGGTGGTTGGCCTCGCGCTCGACGGCCGGGCGCACGTAGCTGAAGAGCTCGCTGGTGGTCACCCGGCCGTCGGTGTCGCCGTCGGCTGCGCCCTGCAGGCCCTTGAGCAGGAAGTAGGTCAGCAGGCCGTGCTGGCCGGGCGGGTAGAAGCTGCTGATCTGGTCGCCGCCGGAAGCGGCCAGCACGACGACGTCGCCGCCGGGAGCCATCCCCGCCTTATCCATGTGCACCAGCGGCCGCGTGCCCTTGGCCAGCACCGAACGGCCGCCTACGCCTGAGAAGCAGGAGTCCAGCGCCACGGTCACGTCCTTGCTCGGTAACGACGCGAGGTTCGCGTAGAGGCGCCTCAGCGGGAAGGCCTTCGTTTCGAGGTAGTTCGGGTTGCCGTCGTGGGGGATAAGGTAGCCCTCGCCGCTCTTGGGGTCGGGCGAGCCGTGCCCGGCGTAGAAGATGAAGACCCGGCTCTTGGCGGTGACCCGGTCCTTGAGCCAGGGCCCCAGGTAGGTGGCCAGGTCGGTCAAGGTCGCGCGCTCGTTCTGCAGCAGGATCACGTTCCTCGAGTCGAAGCCCATGGACCGCGTCAGGTAGGCATGCCAGGTCTGCGCGTCGCGGGCGGCGTAGTCGACGCCGGGGACGTCGCGGTATTTCTCGATGCCGATGAGCACCGCGTAAGCCTCGGGGTCGATGGGCGTCTTCGTCTTCGGCGGCTCATCGACGTTCTCTTCCTCGGCTTCGGCGGCGGGGGCGGCGGCCTCGGCGCGGCCGCGGATGGCCATGACCCGCATCGGCGCGCCCTGGCCCAGGGCCAGGCCCAGGGAGGAGGCGGCCATGCCGTGGCGGCCCGTGGCCTCGGTGACGCTGACGGCCACCGGCAGGGCTTTGGCCTTATAGCGCTTGTTGACGAAGAACTCGAACTCGACCTTGGCGCTCTGGCCGGGGGCCAGCGTCCCCAAGGAGGCGGTCGGCTCGCCGGAGAGGAAGAGGTCCGGGCTCGACAGGACCAGGTGCGCCACGGCCGCCGAGGCCGGGCCGGCGCCGGCGTTGCGGATGGTGACGGTCAAAGCCGCCGTCTCGCCGGCCTTGACGATGCCGGTGCCGCCGATGGTGATGGCGGCCACCTCCAGGCGCGGCTTCTCGAAAGCGCGGGTCTCGAACTCGATGAGCATGGAATCGCCGTCGAAGCCGTTGGCTTCCTTCACGTCGACCTGCAGCTTGGCCCGGGCGGCGGCGACGTCCTCGGAGGCTTCGATCGTCACCTCGCGCTTGGCTGATTGGCCGGGCTTAAGCTCGCCGACCAGGACTTCGGCGGGCACCGTCAAGCCCGGAACGGCGGCGGGCAGATGCGCGAGCAGCCGTACGGCGTAGGCCGGACCCTTGCCTTTGTTGGAGACCGTCACGGTCAGCATGCCGGTCTCGCCGCCATCGAGCCGGTTGTTGCCCGAGGGTTCCGAGAACAAGACCTCCGAGGTCAGCTGGGCGGGGGCCTTGGGCCGAGGCGCCGAGGCCGTCGCGGCGGGGGCTTGGCGCACGGCGCCGTAGCCGCCGCGCGCGACCCCGTCCAGCGCGGCCACGGAGATCTTCGAGACCTCCCAGTCCCAATCCTTGATGACATGCACTTCGAGCTCCGCCGTCTGGGCGCCGCTGACGACCTGCACCTTCACGCGGCCGCGGAACTCGGTCCGAGACAGCTGGACCAGGCTGCCTGGGATCAGCTGGGGCCGCCGGATCCGCAGCTGGCCGCCCGTGGCTTCGTCTTTGACCGACGCGGCACCGTCGGAGCCGGCATGCTCGCCGAGGTAGGTCTTCACGGCGTCGGAGAAGGTGTCTTGGAACTCGATCATCACGGGCGGCAGGCTGGGGCCGCTATCCCAATGGGGCACATAAGGCGCGACGGGCTTGGGCCCGTAGTTGTTCTGCGCGGGGTAGTTTCCTTGCGGGACATAGGGCTGGGAGTAGGATGGCGGCGGCGTATAGTTGTTCTGGGCGGGGATGTAGTGGATGGCGGGAGGAGCGTAGGAGGAGGGGTAGGCTGTGCGCGTTTCGACCTGGGGCGGGCTCGTGTATTCGTAGGATCTTTCGACTGCGCGCGCCGGGACGGCGGAGAAGACGGCGAGCATGGCGGCTAGGGACAGCGAGGTCATAGGACTCCGTGAGTGTAACAGAAGCTTCGGCCTTCATCAAGGCCTAGCAAAAAAATCGGCGGATTGCCTTTGGTTTCGGGCGGAAGTGCCCAGACGGGTGTAACGGCTCGGCACCGCGAGGCGCCGTACTTCGCGGCTGCGCCGCGAAGTTTCAACAACGGCAACGCTATTTGGGTTTCAGTAGTGATGACTCCAGCCGTCTTGCTTCATCCCGCACGCGCTCATCCGGCCACGTCTCGAAAGAGGCCTCATAGACCCCCATCGCCTTCTCGGGCAGGCCGCGCTGGGCCAAGAGGCGCGCCACCAGCACGAAGTTTCGCGCCGATTGGATGCGCCGAGCCACTCCGGCTACGTCCAGGTTCATCGATCCGTCGGGCGCCGTGCTCGGCTTATACTGCGCCAAGTCGTAGACGGGATCGTGCTTCGGCGAGGCCAAGCCCGAAGAGCCCACGCTGAACACTCGGAAGTCGCGGTTCTCATAGAGCAAGCGGAAATGCCTCAGAGCCTCGGGCCGGAAATGGAAGAGCAGGGCCGGGCTCTCGCTGCTCAGGCGCAGGGAGCCCGAGGCGTAGCGGGGACCGTCGCTCGACAGGTCCAGGATGTCGTCGGTCGTGTAGACGAACAAGCGCGCCCCGTGCTCCGAGCAGAAGCGAAAAAGGCTTTCCTCGTCGCTGTAGAGCGCTTTGAGGAAGGCCGCGGTCTTGGCGCGGATGGCGGCTGACTCGAACTTCGGCTGCAGCAGCACCGGCGTTTGCGCGTAGGCCAGGAGCGAGGCTGACACGCCGTAGTTGGACAGCACCGGCGCTCCGGCTCCGTAGCGGCGCAGCCATTCGATCACCGTGCGTTCCGAGCCGAAGAGGGCGGTGGGCTGTTCCACCGAAGAAGAAAAGGGCGCCGACAAGCGCATGAAGACGTTCCACCTCGCGCCCGGCGACCAGGACTTGGCGCCTTCCAGGGCCGCGATGGCGAGGAACACCCAGAAGGCCAGCCGCTTGCGCGTCTTGAACCCGATCATGGCGGACAAGCATAGGAAGAACGCGAAAAAAGGCAATAGCCGCGCCACCAGCAGCGTGCCTGCGGCGTAGAGCACCGTCAGCGCGTCGCAGGTGTCGCGCGAGACGGACGCTTCGTCGCTCTCGGCGGCGCGCCAAGCCGCGGCGCGCGGCAAAAGCACCAGCGCCAGCGGCAGCAGGCTGAACAAGGCCAGGCCCAGTTCCGGCGAGTTGAACGGCCCCGTCCACAGCAGTCGGGCGTCCTGGCCCAGCACGGAAGGGTCGGCGGGCTTGATCAGGCCGTGGCGCAGTTTCTCGAAGAGCAGGCCGTAGACGTGAGCGTAGGAGCCGGCGTCGGGGCCGAGCTTCAGGGAAAGGGCCAGGCCTCCGAGCGTGCCGAAGAGCGTCAGCGGCGCGCGGTTCGGCCAGCGCAGCGCGGCGTAGAGCCCCGCGCCTAGGATCAGCGTCGGAGAAAGCAGCAGGCCGCTTTCACGCAGGCAGGAGACCAGCACGGCCGCCGCCGCCGCGCAGGCCAAGACCGGGCCCAGCGCTTCGCGCAGCAGCGCGCCCTCGAGGGGATCCTTGCGGCGGCGCCAAGCGGCCCAAGCGCAGGCCAGGATGAAGCTGGCCAGGTAGAACCTGGAAAAATGCCAGCTGGCCAGCGCCGCCGCCAGCAGCGCTCCGCAGGCCCAGGCATGCGCCCGGCGACGGGGCTCTTTGGGGTCGAGCGCGCCCCACCAGGCGGCCAGGCTCAGGTGGATCAGCGGCAGGGCGAAGGCCTGGAAGCCGTAGGAGCCGATGAGATGGGACAATGACGCCCAGGACAAGCCGTAGGCTGCGGCCGCGGCGAAGGCCAAAGGCGGCGCGCGGCCCAGCCTTAGGCCGCAGAGATAGAGCGCCCAGATCGACAGGCTCGAGACCAGGGCTACCCAGAGCAGCACGAAGATATGGAAGGCCTCCGGGCGCGTCGGCAGCAGCCGGAAGGTCGCGGCCGTGGCGCGCTCCATCCCGAGGGTCAATTCTTGGGCGACGCGTACGCCCTCCGGGAATTGCGCGTCGAGGTCGACTTCGGGCAGCTTCTGGCCCAGGGCCAGCATCTTGGCGTAGCGGTATTGGAAGGCGCTCTCCGCCCGGAAGTAGCCGGTGTCGTCGGCGGGGTGGAAGCGCGGGCTGGCCAAGGAATGGCGCAGCTTCAGCTGGACGGCTAGGACCAGGACGACGGCCAGCAGGAGGCGCAGCGTCCAGCGTTCACCCAAGGTGCTGGGCGAGGAAAGCCTCGGCCTTCTCGTAGAACTTCAGGCGGTTCTCCGGACGGGCGAAGCCGTGGCCTTCGTCGGGGAATAGGAGATATTCGACCGGCTTGCCGTTCTCGCGCAGGGCTTGCACGATCATCTCGGACTCGGCCTGCTTGACCCGCGGGTCGTTGGCGCCCTGGGCGATGAGCAGCGGGATCTTGATCTTATGGGCGGAGAATAACGGAGACCGGGCGTTGAGCAGTTCGAGCTCCGTATCGATGTTGCCCACGCGCAGGTCGAAGATGCGGCGCATCGGCTCCCAATAGGGGGGGATGGACCGGATCAAGGTCGCGATGTTCGAAGGCCCCACGATGTCGACCGCGCAGCGGTAGAGGTCCGGGGTGAAAGCGGCCCCGGCCAGGGCCGCGTAGCCGCCGTAGGAGCCGCCGTAGATGGCGACGCGCTGGGCATCGGCGACTCCTTCCTTCACCGCCCAGGCCACGGAATCGGTCAGGTCGTCCTGCATCTTGGCGCCCCATTGCTTGTCGCCGGCGTGCAGGAAGGCTTTGCCGAAGCCCAGGGAGCCGCGGTAGTTGACCTGGAGGCAGGCATAGCCCAGGCTGGCCAGCCATTGCGCCTCGGGATGGTAGCCCCAGATGTCGCGCACCCAGGGCCCCCCGTGGACATTGAGGATGAGGGGAAGCTTCCGGGCGGAGGCTCCCGGGGGCGTCGTCAGGTAGCCCTGCAGCTTGAGGCCGTCGCGCGCCGTGATGACCACCGGCTTCATCGGCGCCAACGTGTAGGCGTCGAGCTTGGGGCGGGTGCTGAAGAGAAAACGGCTCTTTTTCGATGCACGATCGTAGCGGTAATACGACGGGGGCCGCTCGTCGCAGTTATAAAGGATGATCCAGGTCTTGTCGGCGTCGTCACGGCTGACGATCTGAAAATCGCCGAGCTCGGGCTTTGAAAGGACGGCGAAGTCGGCGCGGATGTCCTCATCGAGGATGGTCCAGGACAGGCGGTCCTGCTCGAAGCCGACTGCCTGGACGTGATAGTCGCGCGGATGCATGACGACCGAGCCCAGGTCGGCGCCGTCGCGGCGCGCCAGGAGCTTGGGGGCCGAGCCGTCCAGCGGGGATTCGTAGAGGCCCGTCGTGTCGCTGCCGGTGCTCGACTCGACGTAGAGAGCCTTGTTGTCGGGAGTGTAGCCGTGCGCTCCGCCTTGGTCGTCGGGCCCCCAGGACTGGAACGTCTTCCAGCCGGCGGCTTGGCGCAGGCGCAGCTCGGTGCCGCCGTCGGGGCGCATGGCCTTGCCGCAGCGCACCTGGAAGGTCTGATCGGCCAGCCAGCCGGTGATTTCGCCGGGATTCTCGATCTCGAGGGTCAGCGCGCCGGTCTTGAGGTCGCAGCGGTAGACGTCATGCAGGCGCTTGTCGCGGACGTTCAGGGCGAGGAGGACCTCATGGGGAAAACGCGGGTCGGTGCCGACGACCTGGGCTTGCACCCCGGGAAAGGGCGTAAGATCGCGCGTTATAGAGGAAAAGAGGTCCGTTTGATAAAGATGCCAGTTCTCATCGCCCTCCTTGTCTTGCACATAGAGGACGCTGCGCTCGTCCTCTCCCCAGAAATAGCTGCGGATGCCGCGGCCGCGGTCCTTGGTCAGGGGTTTGGCCGGCGCTCCGGTCTCTCCGGCCCAGATGTTGAGCACGCCTTCATCGGGCGCCAGGTAGGCCATGTGGCGCCCGTTGGGGGAGATCTTAGGGGAGGCCCGTTCGGGGTTGCCGAAGAGCGCCTCGCGGGGGATGGCGCGGGTCTTATTCATAGCGCGTGCCTAGGGCCTAGAAGAGCATGGTCCGGCCGCGATTGGACAGTGTGACGCTATAACTGATACAATCTTCACCGACGCTCCGGGTTCTGGTGGCGCGTTCGTCTAGCGGCCTAGGACGCTGCCCTCTCAAGGCAGAGATCACGGGTTCAAATCCCGTACGCGCCACCAGACCCCAGGAGCGGGTCTTCCTGCCTCTTAGATCAGCCCTTCAGGTGCTTGCTGACGAGCTTGGTCATCTCGAACATGTTGACCGTGCCCTTGCCGCCGAACACGGCCTTCAGCGTCGCGTCGGCGTTGATGTTGCGGCGGTTCTTCTTGTCCTGCAGGTCGTTCTTCTTGATGTAGACCCAAAGCTTCTTGACGACCTCCGTGCGGGGGAGGGGCTTGCTGCCGACGACCTTCGCGAGGTCATCGCTGGGGGTCAGGGGCTTCATGAATGCGGCGTTTGCTTTCTTGGCCATGGTGATATAGTCTCCTTGAACCGGCTGATTGGATGGGTAGATTGTGTATGTTTTCCCTCGGCAGGTCAAGTTCTGTGCTAGAATAGGCGCATGAGACCCCTTTGCTCCCTGCTCGCTCTTGCCGCTCTCGCTTTGCCGGCCCGCGCCCTAGCGGCTCAGGCCGGCCTGCCCGAACTCTTGAGCCCCAAGCATCTTGAGGCCTTGCGGGCGATCCGCGCCGCCATACCGCGCTGGACTTCGGTCAACCTTCGGGCGGACTGCTGGGGCGGGTCTTCGTGCAGGATCACCGAACACTCGCAACGGATCAGTCTCAACGGCCACCGGACCAGCTGGGGCAGCTATTCCTTCAACGGCTCGTCCGCCGACGAATCGCTGCACATCTCGGCCGACCCGACGGACTCGCGCGACCCGCGCCGCGGCTACAACTTCTGGGGCTCCGGGGTGAACCTGTCGCTCCACCCCTCGGGCAACGGGTACTGGCTGACCGGCAGCATGGGGCGCCGCAGCGTCAGCATCACGTTCAACCGCTTCGGCTCCAGCTGGAGCATGCATGGCCAGAGCGGCTTGAACCTGAACCTCTCGGGCTTCAACCAGACGCTGACGGCTTCCGGCACCGTCGACCTCGAGCAGTTCGGGCCCCACGAGCTGGCGGCCTTCGGCTCGGTCTTAGCCGTGCTCAGTTCGCTTCCGCAGGCGAAGTAGCCTAAGGCGCCGAGAGGCGCTGGAAGTCGGCGCTGATGAAGCTTGAGCCCGTCTGGCAGAAGACGGATAGGTTCCCCCGCCGGACCGGCAGGTTCTCGAGCAGGTGCTCCAGCACATCAGAGTAGATGTTGCAGGCCCGCAGGTCCGAGACCGAGCGCGAGACGCGCACCGAGGTCCAGGCGGCCGGTACGGCGCCTTCCTTGACCGGGGCCAGAGCCTCCCAGCTCGCGCTGAGGCCGTAAGACCAGGAGCAGTCGGCGCGCACGGCGCGCGCGCCGACGGCGGAAAGGATCTCCGCGAGGGCGTCTTTTGCGTGCAGGCAGTCGTAGCGGCGGTAGTTCGGCCCGCCGTAGGCGGCGGCGACCCAGCGCGCCGGGACTATCTCGGCCGAGGCGCCGACGGCCCAGAGCGACAGCAAGACGGCCAGCGTTGCCTTCACGCGGCCACCTGCGCCATCACATACCGGATGGCTTCGCTGCCGGTCAGGCGGACTTCCTCGCTGATATGGGTTCCCTGTAAGTCATCTAGGGAGTGCCATCGCAGCTGGTCATGCTCCGAGGGCGCCAAGGTCGCGGCTCCGTCGTTGACCCGGCAGAAATAGATCAGGTCGATGTGCTGGGGATGCCCTTTGGGGATGTCCTCGAGCTGGATGTGGTTGGGCACATGAAGGTACCAGACCCGTCCATCTTGCGGATCGGGGGCGCGCTTGGGCGAACAGATCTCTGCGGTCAGGCCGGTTTCTTCCAGGATCTCGCGCAGGACGGCTTGGTCGGGGACTTCGCCCTCATCGATATGACCGCCCGGCGGCAGCCACATCTGGAGCTTTTTGTGGAAGAGCAGCAGCGTCTTGCCGTCGCGTACGACATAGCCGGTGGCCACGAAATGTTTTTGCGTCACGCGGCGATTATAACAAACTACTTGGTATGGGCCGAGTCGAACTTGCGGCGGGCGGCGATCTTGGCCATCTCTTCGGCGGCGGCCGGATTCTCATGGAGGACGAACTTGAAGTCGGCGGCGACGAGCACGAAGATCTGGCAGGGTTCCTCGCAGACGACGGTGGCGCCGCGCGGGGCGTCGGAGATCAGGGCGATCTCGCCGAAGAAGCTGCCGGGGCCCAGGGAACTGACCGTCTTGGTGAAGCTGAAGAAGCCGTTCTTCATGCGGACGGAGACCTTCCCCGTGCTGAGGATGTAGAAGGCGTCGCCTTGCTCGCCCTGCGAGAAGACGGTCTCGCCGCGGTCGTAGCTGAAGAGGCGGATGTGGGGCAGGATCTTCTCCATCTGGCCGACCGTCAGCGGGGAGAAGAAATCGACTTTCCGCAGCAGGTGCGCCAGCACCCCGACTTCGGCGTCGGTGACGGCCATCTTTTCCATGGTGTTTTAGGATAGCAGGTTGTTCAGCGGCGCGCCAGGCCACTTCTGTCACAGACCGGGGGGCGGCCTGCGCTCAGGCGCCGAGGGTGAGGGCGAACGCGGCGATCGCCTGGGCCAGCTCGAGCGGGGTGTCGAGCGGCACGTGGTGGTGGGCGCGCGCGATCTCAAGGCCGGTGGCGACGGGGATGGCGGCGACGACGCGGTCGAAATCCGTTTTGGTGATGACGGTGCTGTGCTCGCCGCGCACGATCAGCGAGGGGACGTCGACTTGGGCCAGCGTCTCCCAGATGGGCTCATAAGGGAACAGGAAGGCGCGCCAGTCGAATTTCCAGGTATAGCCGCCCTCCTTGCCGTGGCGGATGCAGTGCTGGGCGAAATCCTTGAGCTCCTCGCCGGTCAGCAAGGTGCCGGCGGGCTGGAGGTGGAACTTGTCGATCATCCGCACGAGGTCGGTATAGACGGGCTGAGAGCGGGTGCGGGTCTTCTCGAAGCGGCGCGCCTTGCTCTGGTAGAACTCGGGCAGGAAATCGACGGCGATGAGGCCTAGCAGGCGGCGGGGATGGCGCCGGGCGTACTCCAAGGCGACGCGGGCGCCCATGGAGTGTCCGCAGAGGATCATCTTCTCCCAGCCGAGCTTGCGGCGCGCGGTCTCGATGTCCTCGACGAAGCGCGGTGCGTCGTAGACGCCGTCCGGCGCCCAGACGCTGTCGCCGTGGCCGCTGAAGTCCATGGCGACGGGATGCAGGCGCGGCAAGAGCGTGGGGGCGGTGGTGTCCCACCAGTGGACGTTGGCGGCCATGCCGTGGGTCAGCAGCAGCGGCGCCCCGGTCCCGCCCCAGTCCTTCAGGTGGATGCTCACCGCTTCATTATAGGAAAGGTGCGGGGTCCGGTGCTTAGGGCCGCGTCGTCAACGCCGGCGCAGAGCGCGGTCGGCGAAGTAGCCTGCGATCGGCAGGGCCAGCGCGACGCTCAGGTGCAGGACGAACTTGCCGAGCACGCCTAGGCCGGCGATCATGGCGCCCGCGCCCGGGATGAACGGCAGCGCGGTCAAGATCAGCGCCGCGCTCAGCACGCCGAGGATGAGGCCCACGTAGCCGCCCGCCTTGGAAGCCGGCGCCTCGGTCGCGGCCATGTTCTCGGGCTTGGTCGCCGCCGAAAGCTTGCGCTGCAGGTAGAAGACGGCCGCGCCCACCGGGACCAGAGCCGCGGCCAGCCAGGGGAACGGGTCGAAGGCGGCCAGGTCGCCGAAGAGGGGCTTGAGCGCCAGCATCAGCAGGATCGACAGCGCCGTCATCGCCGAGCCCGAGAAGGCGATGGCCTTCTGGACCTTCGCCGGGTCTTCCGGCAGCTTCTCGTTGAAATAGGAGTTCAGCTTGATCGACGCGGCGACCTGGAAGAAGCCGAAGGGGATCAGCGCCGCGGCCAGCGCGGTGGCCGGCACCCAATTGAC
The DNA here is from genome assembly GCA_964510095.1 of uncultured Elusimicrobia bacterium. Classification (GTDB taxonomy): domain Bacteria; phylum Elusimicrobiota; class Elusimicrobia; order UBA1565; family UBA9628; genus JBBTLF01. The sequence continues at coordinate 14,902 of CAZEAE010000039.1, forward strand.
GCCCATGAAGATCACGGGGGCGAAGGGCAGCGCCAGCTTGAAGGCCATCACGCCCAGAAGGCCCAGGGCGGGGACTCCCAGCATCATCCAGCGCAGCATCGAGCTGCGCTCCTGAGCGGTGCGTTCCGTCTCGCTCTTGGCCTTGTCGGCCTTGGCGGAGCGCTTCTCCATGACCAGGAAGGCGGCGGCAAGCAGGAGCCCGCCCAGGCTGAACATGCCCACGATGTTGCCCTGCACCGCGGCCATATCCGCCGCGCCGGCGACGAGCTTGCCGTAGCCGGGGGCGATGAGGCGGTAGATGATCAGGTTCATCAGGTCGAAGATCACGGCGCCCAGCAGAGAGTACTTGAGCGCCGGCGTGTTCATGACGAAGTCCTTGCCCTCCTCCATGTTGCCGAAGATCTGCTTGAACGCGGCCTTGACCCTCTGCCAGGCGGAGGCTTTAGGCGCGCCGGGCTCCGCGGCTTGGGCCTGCTGCGCGGGAGCGTTTTTAGCGAGCTGGGCCTCGATGCGCTGCGCGGCGGAGAACGGGATTATCTTGAACATGAAGAAGACCATCAGCCCGATCAAGATCGTCGCGGGATAGAGCCCGGTGATGAGGCTTGCTCCCAGCATGGGCACCAGGGCGCCCAGGATCATCGGCGCGGGCACGGCCACGATCTCGGCCAGCAGCTGCCACCAGGTGCGGAACTTCTGCTGGCTGACGCCCTGCTGGGCCAGGATGAACTTGCGCAGGGTGCCCTCGGCGTTGGCGCCGATGCCGGTGACGACGCCGTTGAAGGCGTAGAACGCGAACATGAGCGGCAGGGGCATCATCCCGGTGCCGAGCAGGAAGACCATCCCGCCCAGGGAGAGGGCGCGCAGGGCGTGGGCGGCGTAGAAGGTCTTGGTGAGGCCGAATTTGGCGCTGAAGAACTGGGCCAGCTGCTGGCCGATCATGCTGCCCAGCGAGGCGAAGATGGCGACTTGGGCCAGGATGGAGAAGTCGCCGAAGGCCTTCTCGGTGAGCTGGGCCATCGCGGCGCCCTGGGCTTCCAAGCCGAGCTGCATGACGAGCATGCCGCCGATGAGGCCGATGACGACGGCGCCCAGGCCCAGCCATTTCTTGCCGGGGGCCTTCTTATCGCTTTCGCCGGGCGGGACCGGCGGCTGTCCCTTGTCGTCCGAGGTCTTGAGAGAGTCCCCGTTGGGGGCGTTGGCGGGGCTGGCGCCGAGCTTGGCCTGCGGGCTCTTGAGAGCGTTCTCCGATCCCTGGATCTGGCCGCCTTCCGCGGAGTCTTGCACGGACAGCTTTGCGTCGCGGCGGGGCTCGAAGAGGCTCTTCAGGGCGGTGAAGCCGGTCTTGACGCGGCCGACGCCCTGCTGGAAGCGGGAGGCCGGCGGCAGCGCGCTCTCGAAGGCTTGAGTCTCGTTCCGCGCGGCGACGGGCTCGACGGCGGCGCCTTTAGGCGCGGTCAGAGAAGCCCCGGCGGAGCGGGGCGCGTCGTGCTCGTCGAGGGTGGCGGCGGGCGCCGCGGTTTGCGATTCTCCCGGCAGGACCGAAGGCGTGAGCTGCGCCGCGGGAAGCGCGAAGACGGGGGCGTCGGAAAGCCGCGGGGCGCCGATCGAAGGCGCGAGCGCGCCGGTGAGCGAGACGCCGGCCGTGACGCCGTTGCCGGAGAGATTGCTTTGGCCCTGGCCGCGGACCGCGCCCGCCGAGCCGTTCGCGCCGCCGATCGGCGTGTTGATCGAGATGGGCGCGATCTGCGCCGCGGCGGCCCAAGCCGGGAGGCCGGGGGAGACGGCGATCAGCGCGCCGGAGAGCAGCGCGCTTAAAAATTTGACGGCGAGAGGGGTTTTCCCGGCCATGCAGTCAGTATAGGAGTAAGGGAGCTCTAGGAGAGGGGGCTTTTGGACCCAAGGCGGATGTTAAAGGACCCAAGCGATTATGGGTCTAAAGGGAAGGGGTCAGGCCTTGCGTTATTTTCGTTATTGGCCTGAATAACGGTAATAACGCAAGGCCTGACCCCTACAACTTACGAGGCTTCGGCCTCGAAGGCCAGGGCGTAGACCTCGTCATAGGTCTTCACGGGTTTGAGCTCCAAGCCCTCCCGGACCTCGGCGGGGATGTCCTCGACGTCCTTCACGTTGGCGGCGGGGAAGATGACCATCTTATAGCCCATGCGGTGCGCGGCCATGACCTTCTGCTTGAGCCCCCCGATGGCCAGGACGCGGCCGTCGGCGGTGATCTCGCCGGTCATGGCGATGCCCGGCTTGATGGGGCGGCCGGAGAACTGGCTGATCATCGTCGTCGTCATCAGGATGCCGGCCGAAGGACCGTCGATCTTGCCGGCCGGCGTGAAGGAGACGTCCGGGTCGGTCTCCGCGAACTTGAAGCTGGACAGTCCGTACTTGGCCGCCGTGTCGCGGATATACTGATAAGCGTTCTGGGCCGAGTCCTTGATCATCTCCATCTGCTGGATGCGGCCGCGGACGCTGCCCGAGCCGGGGACGGTGCGCACCACGACGTTGATGGTGCTGCCGCCGAAGTCGTTGACGGCCAGGCCGGTGCCTAAGCCCACGGCGTTCTCCGCGGTCTCGCGCAGCTCGAAGGCGGCGGTGCCGAGGTACTTCGCCACGGCGGCGGCGTCGATGACGCCCGGGACCACCTCGCCTCGGGTCTCGATCCAGGCCGCCACCTTGCGCAGCAGCATCTCGATCTTTTCCCGGAGGTTGCGCACGCCGGACTCCCGGGTATAGCTCTCGATGATGCGGGTGATGGCATTCTTGGTCAAGGAAGCTTCCTCGGGCTTGAGCCCGGTGAGCTCGAGCTTCTGGGGGATGATGTGCTGCTCGGCGATGCCCAGCTTCTCGAGCGGCGTGTAGCCGGAGAACTCGATGACCTCCATGCGGTCGCGCAGCGGGGCCGGGATGTTGCCCAGCTCGTTGCCCGTGACGACCCAGAGGACCTCGGAGAGGTCATAAGGGACGTCCATGTAGGTGTCGCGGAAGGTGTCGTTCTGCTTGGGATCGAGGATCTCGAGCAGGGCCGCCGTCGGGTCGCCGCCTTTGGCGTTCTGGCTGATCTTGTCGACCTCGTCCAATAAGAAGACGGGGTTGACCGTGCCGGCTTCCTTCATCCGGCGGATGATCTGGCCGGGAAGCGAGCCTAGATAGGTCCGGCCGTGGCCGCGCAGCACGGCCTCGTCCTGCACGCCGCCCAAGGAGAGGCGCACGAACGTGCGGCCGAGGGCCTCGGCGATGGCGCCGGCGATGGAGGTCTTGCCCACTCCGGGAGGCCCCGTGAAGAGGAGTATGGCGCCCTTCTTGGAGCCGGTCCGCTTGCGCAGGGCGAGGAACTCCAGGACCCGCTCCTTGACCCGCTCCATGCCGAAGTGATCTTTGTCGAGAGCCTGTCTGGCCTTGTTGAGGTCCTGGACGTCGTCGGTGCGCTGGCTCCAGGGGACCTCGGTCAGCCATTCGAGGTAGCTGCGCAGCTTCTGCCCCTCGGAGTCCTTCGCGCCCAGTTCTTTGTATTTCTTGAACTCCTTGATCGCGACCTCCTGCACCTTCGCGGGCATGCCTATAGATCTCAGCTTCGTCTCGAAGCCTTCGAGATCGTCGAGGTTGCCGGCATCCTTGGCCTTTTGAGGCTGGTCGCCTTTGGCCTTTCCGCCGGGGATCACCGCCAGGGCTTTCGACGGGTTCTTGGCGGCCGCCGGCTGGGGCTCGTCCTTCGATTCCGGCCCGAGGCCTTCCGCCCACTCCTGCATGAGCCTGATGCCGGAGGCGATGGCGTGCCCATCGGGCTTCTGCAGATGCTTGTCGGGGTTCAGGCTGTTGACGAGCCTCATCAGCCAGGCATGGCTGTCGGCGTCGAGCATCTCGGGATAGTGGGTGTTGGAGAAATACGACCGGCCCACCCAGGCCAGCGCCTGACGCACGAGGTTGCGGTTATGGGCGATGGTGGCGTCGTTCTGGTCGCGCTCGGCGAGAGCCTTGTCGTAGGCCTGCAGATGGTAGCCCAAGACGTCCAGGGTGGCGTTCTGTTTGAGCGCGTTGACTTGGCTGCGGGCGGCGGGGCGGCGGCCCGACATCCGTTCGGCCTTGGTGTAGGCGCGGGTGGCCTTGTCGAATTCATAGATGGCGCGGATACGATCGGTGGGGAGGGTGGAATTGATGAGCGAGAGGGCCTGGAAGGCCTGGGCGTCGGCGGCGGCGACCTCGGCGTTGGCGTCGGGGCGTTCGGCGCGAGCCTCCAGGTCGGTGTGGATGAAGGTGCCGTTGCTGAAGATCGCGATCCGGTTCTGGGCGGCCAGCTGCTCGAGGACGGCATGGGCGGAATCGCCGTGGATGCCGATGGCCCGAGCGACCGCATCTTCAAGGTTGCTGTTGATCAGGTCGCCGGGTTCGATCCTTGCCCGGATCTCCTCATAGAACCGTTCCACCTCGGCGTCGGAGGGTTCGTCGGAGCGGTCGTCGGATCGGCCGCTGGACTGCCCGTCGGAGGCGCGTCGTGAAGAAGCCGACAGCGCCGGCGCGCCGGCCGAAGCTTGGCCGGTCACCGCGGGCGCGTCGCCCTTGGCCTTGGCCGCGGCGTCGAAAGAGCGGCCGGCTTCGGCTTTCTGCAGGCCCTCGCCGGCTCCGGGCGTCTGGATCTCTCCGAGCTGGGCGGAGACGGAGATCAAGCCGTCGATGACCGGCGCGGCAGGCGCCAGCGCTTGGGCTTGGGCGCCGACCGCGACGGCCATCGCCGCCGCTTCCGCAGTGAGCGCGGCCGACGGCCTCAGCGAGAGCGCGGGCGACGCCAAGTTCGGGGCGAGGGGGGCGGGTGCGGACAGAGCGGAGGGGGCGGAGAGCGCCGCCGGCGCGTCGTGGGCGGCGCCGATGCGGCCATGGGCGGACAGGGCTCCGCCGTTGATCTGGACGCGCACGACGGACGCGGCGTAAGCGTGGAAGCGGTCGCCCGGCATGGCGCAAAGGATGGCGGCGATGAGCAGGCGGGCGGTCCCCTTCCAAATATTGGACGGGACCGCCCCTTCCAAAGATTGGATGGGGGCGGTCCAGCGCGCGGCGCGGTTGTCTCTGGTCATGATTCCTCCGATTGGACTGATTATAGGGGAACCGGTGCGGCGGCGCGGGGGCCATATGGCCCCTAGGAGGCAGGAAAGAGCCCTAGGTATTTACCTCGCGGAAGGCCTAGGCGCGCTGGGACTGTTGGTCCGCCGGCGCTTGGGGCGGGCTCAAGCGGCGACGGTCTGCGCGGCGCCGCGAGGCATGGCGGCCAGCATGGCGCGGGCGATGCCGGGGGCGAGCGTGGGTCTCAGCAGCCGGGAGTCGTAGGGCTTGAGCCTTTTCTCATTCTCGCTCAGGCAGAGCTCCAGGAAGCCGCGCGGCGTGACGTCGCCCAGAGCGGTATGGGCGTTCATCGCGAAATTCTCCTGGCTGCCTTCGTTGGCGCCCTTGATCTTGAGCGCGGTGCGCAGGCGGCTGGCCACCTGCAGCCAGATCGCCAGGCCCCGGCGAAAGACATAATTGGGCCGCTGCGTGTAGGAGAGCTGGGCTTGGTTGAAGGCCACCCAGTTGACGTGGAAGATGATGTGGCGGCCTTCCTCCTGCATGATCGGCTCGAAGAGGTCGACCAGGCTAGGCGGGAAGAACCCCGAATCGCGCGCCATGGCGAAGAGCCCGAAGGCGAAGAAGGAGTCGAAGCATTCCCCGTAGCCGATGCGCATGAAGGCGAAGTCCGGCTTCGCCGGCGCCACCGGCGTGAAGGCGGGCACGTGGATGCCGTAATGCCGGGTCAGCAGCTTGAGCAGCTCCGCATGGCGGGCTTCTTCATAGCCTTGCAAGGCTATGGCTTCCTTCATGAGAGGGTCTTGCTCCGCCTCGCCCATCGTCTGTACCGCCAGAGCCGTTTCGGCCTCGGTCTTGACGGCTTCCTCCCATATGGGAAGGCTCTTCAGGCGGCCGAGGGCGGCTTCATCGAGCTTGGGCCAGGGCAGCTGCGACGGTTCATAAGGAAGGAAGCTGTCCAGGAAGAACCGGCAGAGGAGTTTTTTGTGTTCGGGCGAACCGATGAACTGGGCCATATCAAGGGGGCGAAAAGACATTATCGCTTATTGCGGCCGCGAGGGTCAAGAATGCTATCCTAACGTCATGAAAAAGCTCCTTGGTCTCGCCTTGCTGGTCTCCCTGACCTCCGCTTGCGGCATGCTGTATACCGACGTGCGCGGCCCGCGCGCTTATCGCTCGTCGACCCCCTCGGAGGTTAAATCCTCGCCGACGGATACCGTCGTCACCGGGCAGGCCTGCGCCCAATCGGCGCTCTTCCTGGTCGCCTGGGGCGACGCCGGCTACGCGGCGGCCTGCCGCGACGCGTTGGGGGCCGGCATGTCCGACTGGGTGCTCTACGACGTCAAGAGCGACTCCCATGTGAAGTCCGTGCTGCTCGGTATCTACACCAAGGTCTGCACGCGGGTCACCGGCAAGGCCGCCCGTCCGTGAGCTCCGCTCTGCTGCTGCTGGCCCTCTGGGCCGGCGCGGCCGCCGCCCAGGAAGACGCTTCGCAGGCGACGCCCTCCATCCTGCGCATGGGGGGCATGGCGCTTTTCAACGACACTCAGGGGCCTTTGTCGTTCGTGACCATGACGCCCAAGGAGGTCCCTGAGGGCGCCCGGCTGCTGGGCACGGTGACGGGCCGCAGCTGCCAGCGCGGCCTGGCCATCCCCTTGGCCGCCTCGCTGCGCGCGACCACGGTATCAGGCACGTTGGGTAAAGGGGGCTACGACTCGGCCCTGGCCGACCTTCGGCGCCGGCGGCCGGAGGTCGACGGGGTCTACGACGTGAAGGTGGACCTCCATCTGAGGTCCATCCTGGGCTTCTACAAGAGCCTCTGCATCGAGATCAGCGCGCGCGGCTTCGCCCTTCCTGCACCGTCAACATCCCCATGACGCTGCGCTCGCCCCAGCGGCGGGTGCCGCTGGACCACCAAGGGGCTCCTTGGGTCCAGGAAAAGTTCTCGGCGTAAGCGTCGCGGCCGGCCTTATCGATCGAAAGGGTGCAGCCGGTGAGGGTGCGCTCGGCCCGGCTCCAGAGCGGCCAATCCAGGAGCGGCAGCGAGACGGCATGCGATTGAAAACCGCCGCCCACGGCATCGTTGGCGAGTTCGCTGGGCTGGCCTTGGGCATCGAAGCGCCGGACGCGTTCGATGGTCAGGGCCGAGGAGAAGCGGACCTCGAAGCGCTCGGAGGTGGCATAGTCGACCTTTTTGCGCGCCACCAGGACCCAGCCCGTGCCTTTCGGCCCGATGACCACTCGGTAATTCCATTTTTCGAAGGCCATGCCGTCGCCTTGGCCGGGGTTGTAGGTCTTGTAGGTCACCGCCCAGCTCTGGCCGTTCCTCCAGGTGGGGCCGCAAGGGACACCTTCGCCGGCGCAAGCGAAGACGGGGAGCGACAGCGCCAAAAAGAGGATCGTTCTCATGGGCACATTCTAGCATTGCAGCGAGACCTGGACACGCCGGAACGGACCTGCTATCCTTAGTCGCCAAGGAGGCCAGCATGCCTGAATTGAGACAGAACCTCGCCACGAAGGAATGGGTGATCATCGCCGACGACCGGGCCGTAAGCCCGTCGTCTCTTAAGACCGGCCGGTCGAAGGCCAAGGCCTTCCCTGCCGATAAAGACTGCGCGTTCTGTCCGGGCAACGAGGGCAAGGCCAAAGCCCTCTACGTGCATGGCGAAGCCGCCCAGTGGAAGCTGCGCGTCGTCGCGAACAACCGGCCGGCGTTGGTCTCGGGGGCCGCGCGGCCGCAGGCCCAGCAGAAGCTCTATCGTCTTTTGCCCGGCGAGGGCCTTGACGAGGTGATCGTGGAGTCGCCCGACCATGGGAAGTCCCTGGCGGAGCTCGACAAGGAGCAGTTGGAGGACGTCATCGCCGTCTATCAGGAGCGCTTCCGCGCCAGCTCGGAGAACATGAAGGTGTCCTTGACGATGCTCTTCAAGAACCACGGCGCGGCCGCGGGCACCTCCACCCAGCACGCCCATTCACGCCTGATCGGATCCTCCGTGGTGCCGTCCCACATCCGCCACCGCATGGACGAGGCGCAGAAGTACTTCGAGCAGAACAAAGAATGCGTCGTTTGCCGGATGAACGAGGAAGAGAAGGCGCAGGGCTCGCGCCTGGTCGCCGAGAACGGCCATTTCCTGGCTTACGTCCTCTTCGCGGCGCTCTCGCCCTTCCATCTGTGGATCGTGCCCAAGCGCCACACGGCGAGCTTCGCCGACCTGACCGCCGCCGAGGCCAACGCCATGGCCGCCATCCTCAAGACGGTGCTCGGGAAGCTTCACGTCGGCCTGGGCGACCCGGACTATAATTTCGTGATCCAATCCACTCCTCAGGATCGCGGGTCCACCGAGGCCTTCCACTGGTACTTGAGCTTGGTGGTGCGCCTGGGCGGCGCCGCCGGTTTCGAGCTGGGCTCGGGGATGTTCCTTAATAACGTCATCCCGGAAGAGGCCGCGAAGTTCCTTCAAGGCGTCAAGGGCTAGGCCATGAGCCCTAGGCCGATTTGGGCCATAGGACCCTAGGCCGCTTCCTTTAAGACCGTTATCATAAGAACGTGCTGAAGCGAACGCTTGCCGTCTTGCTGGCCGTGACCCTGGTGGCGCTCTCTCCGGGGCTGACCGGCTATGAAGCCATAGCGGCGACGATCAAGACCGGCGTCTCCGAAGCCGGCGTCAACCCCACCGGCGGGCAGAACGGCGGCTCGACTAACGGCGGCTCGACCCAGCTCTCGCCTGCGCTCTCTTTGACCCCGGCCAGCCTCTCGGCCGGTATGCCGCTGGGCTCGGGTGCCCCGGAGGTCAGCGCCAACGCCGCTCTGCCGGGCGTGTTCTCAGCCCTGCCTCAAGCCCTGCCGACGGCGGCCGCCTTGCCCGGCTTGCCCGCTTCCGCCCAGCCGGGGGCGCCTTATGAAGCCGACGCCCTGCCGCCGTCTGCCGCGCCGCAGTATTCCAAGCTCGGCTCTCAAGAGGGGCTCATGCCGGGCGCCCTCGGCAAGAGCGGGGCCAAGATCGAGGCGATCAAGTCTCGTACCAGCGCCCAGCTCAGCAAGCCCAAGGCGGACAAGGTCGGCGTCCTCGATTGGCTCTTCGACCGCTCCAAGAAGAACGAGACCGGCGATGCCGCCGTCGCCGGCCGGCAGTCGGCCCTCAAGACCACGCTGGCGCCTTCCCAGCAGAGCACGGCGGCGGAGCCTGGCCAGGTGCCTACGCCGCCCTCCGAGAGCAAGAAGCCCGGCTTCCTCCAGAAGCTCCGCTCTTCTTTCGACCTGTCGGAGTTCAACAAGTCGGAGAAGTCTTACATCCTGGGGCAAGCGGTCTTCCTGCTGGCCATCTCCGTCTACATGGCCTCCTTGCCGCTGTTGGTCTCGGCGCTCACCGGCGACGCCGCCATGACCGGGGTCGCCCGCGCCGTGCATTACTGGGTCTTCGGCGGCGCTTCCTTGTTCGCCGGCGCCATCGTCGACCGCACGCCGATGAAGCGCATCCTCGTCGGCGCCGCCGGCTCGCGCGCCATGATCTTCGGCTCCATCGGAGCGCTGGCCCTCATGGGCGTCTTGCCCTGGGCGGGCTTCCTCGTCCTAGTCGGGGTCAATGCGATCATCGTCTCGATGAACCATCTCGTCGACATCGACACCGGCGGCGCCTCGAAGGTATTCACCACCGACAAGAAGATCGAGAAGGCCGGCTACGTCTACGATTTCATCTACTACGGCATGATGCTGGTCATCCCCGGCCTCATCGGTCTGCCGATGGACTGGCTCGACGCCCGCTTCGGCCCCGGCATCGGGGCGGCGGCCGGCTTCAGCCTGTTCGCGGCGCTCATGGCCCTCACCTCCATGATCTACGCCAAGCGGGTGCAGATCCACGGCGAGACCATCGTGCCCGCCGCGCTCAAGGGGCTGCGCGACCTGCTGGGTCGAGGGTGGTCGATGGTGAAGACCACCGGGCGCATCATCTGGGAGATGCCCGGGCGCAACTGGCGGACCTTCAAGATCATCCTCAACAACAAGGCTATCTTGGCGCGTTCCAGCATGGCCACCGTGGAGAACTTCGTCGAGGACGCCCTCTTCGCCGTGGTGCTGCCCACCTTCGCCATCGATATCCTCAAGGTCGGCGCCTTCGGCAACGGGCTGCTGCTCTCGGCCATCACGGCCGGCGGCTTGATGGCGTCGACGATCCTCATGAGCCGCGCTCAGAAGATCCAGAAGAACATCGGCACCTACCGCTTCCTCAAGTATCTGACGGCCGGCGCTTCGCTGGCCTTCCTGCCTTCGATCGGGCTGTGGGCGGTGCCGTCTCTCTTCATGGCGATCCCGGCCGTCATGGCGATGAAGTTCCTCTATCAGCCCTTGCGCTCGCGGATGCGCGCCCTGCTTCAGACCGCCATCAAGAACGACCCGGCCGCGGCCAAGGCTTCCTCCGACATCTACAGCCTGATGACCTTCTTCGAGGTCATCGCCGCGGGCGCCGGCGGCTTGGCTTTCGCCTGGCTCTTCCATAATTCCGGCGCCGGCACGGTCATCGGCGGCGCGCTCGGCGACGCCGCGCCGATGAAGATCGTCACGATGTCGCTGATGGGGGTGTCGCTGGTCTATCTCATCGGCCTGCGCTGGGTCAAGCATCAGCTCGGCACGCCCGGAAAGAAGGTCCACGTCGGACGCGGCGAAGCTTCACGGCTTTTGTCCGAAGCCCAGAGCCTGGCCGCCGGGACGCTGCTCCATAAGCCGACCCCCGAGGAGGTCTCCCAAGCCGCGGCCAAGGTCGCCGCCGCCGCCGCTGTGATCGCCGCCGTCTCGCAGGGAAGCACGCTGGCGGCCGATTTGGCGGCTGCGCGCCAAGCCTTGACCGCGGGCGAGAGCGCGAAGGCCGCGGAGCTCCTCGCCAAGCTGGCTGGAGCCATGCCCGCGGTGGAGGAGGCGTTGTCGCTGCTCAAGCTCGACACCAATCTCAAGAAGATGGGCTTGCCTCCGGTCAAGATGAGCCGGGTGGAGGGCGCGGCTAAAGGCGAGCCGACCGTGGCCGTCCTGGCGCCGGCATCGATCTACAAGCTCGCGATCGCGCAGGAAGGCGGCCGCCAGGCGCCAGGCGACGTGCACCTGGTGCTCGACCCTTCCTGGCTGATCCAGGAGACCTGGCAGGACGGCGGCAACCGTCTTTTCATGACCAAGGGCCTCTATTTCGACGGCAACGGCCAGGCCGTCATCGCCGCGTACGACACGCCGCGTCCGGTGCGCTACTTCGCCGATTTCTACACGATGGGGGCCAACGACCGCTCCGACGGCGAACCTCTGGAGGCCGACCTCGACGTGCCGATGTCCAATTCTCTCCAGCTGGAGAAGGTCACCAACGACAAGCTGCTGACCCGCCTGCTCTTGGCCGCCAAGGGCGTCGGCGTGCCCGCCACGCTCGCTTTCTTGATGGCGGCTCATCCGCTCAAGGACGCGACGTCGGCGCCGCTCATGCGCATCGAAGCGATGCCGGAGGCCCGCGCCGAGGTCAAGGCCGCCGTCGAGGGCTTCCTCGAGCAATATCCGGGCGCCGAGGTCGTGGTCAAGCCCTCCGGGCCGCAGTTCCATTCCGGCCGCGGCGTGAAGTTCTTCGCGCGCGCCGACGTCGACGCCATGGTCTCGCACGTGCTGGCGCTCAAAGCCGACGCTCAGATGACGCCCGACGGCGCCGTGCTCGTCGACGGCCGCTTGACGCCGCCGGCGCTCTACCTGCGCCATGGCGAAGGCGAGACCAAGGCCTATCTGACCAGCATGAACCCGATGCATGTGCTGACGGCGGCCGAGCTGCCGGGCGCCAAGCCTAAGGAGAAGAAGGATTGGAACTTCCGCGTGCTGGCCGCCCGTACTCCTTGGAACGGGGCCGTGACGACGGGCATATTCGCCCGCGCCGGAGCCTGGGGCGTGCCGACGACCGCCGAGCCGGCTAATCCCGACGACGCCGCCGCCGTGGTTTCCTTCGAAGACGTCGTCCGGGCGCTGAAGCAGCAGCACGGTCTCCTGCAGACGAAGGCCGAAGAGGCCCAGTTCCGCTCGGACCTGGAGGTCATGGGCGCCAACGCCGTCCTGGCCTTGGCCGCCAACGAGGCCAAGCGCGAGCGCAAGGACGGCGAGCCGCCGCAGTCGCAGACCGACTATATCGGCTTGGACGTGATGGTCGAATTCGAAGGCGGCAGGCTGGTCCCTAAAGTCATCGAGGTCAACGACCATGACGCGGGCGGCCAATATCAGCTGGACCTGTTCTACCCGAAGCAGGCCGGAGCCCATTCCCGGGAGTGGGTGGCCACCATGCTGCAGCGCGCCCGCCAGGACGCGCTCAAGGGCAAGCGCATCGTCATGGTCGGCGCCGGTTACGAGGGCAAGCGCTTCATCTTCGAGCGCGCCAAGGAGCTGGGCGTCAAGATCGTGCTGGTCGACAAGGGCCTGACGGGTTGGTCCAAGCTCAAAGACACGGTCAAGGTCTTCTTCGGCGCCAAGTCCCAGGACCACTGGGCCAAGGGCTTGGTCGATGAGTTCATCGACAGCGACAACACCAAGCCGCTGGAAGCCCAGACCCGGGTCAAGGAGAAGCTCCTGCGCTCGGCGCGCAAGCGCGGCGAGATCGACGGCATCACCACCTTCTGGGAGGACGACGTGCCCCTGACGGCCGATCTGGCGCAGTCCCTGGGTCTGCCGTACCACACCTCCGAGGCCTCGCGCCTGGTGCGCAGCAAGGGGCTGACGCGCCGCGCGATGGAAGAGGCGGGCCTGCCGACGCCGCGCTTCCAGACCATCAAGATCGCCGCCCACAGCAACACGATCGCCTCGTCCCGCCAGCAGCTGGAGCGCTTCACCGAGCATGTGGGCTTCCCTGCCGTGCTCAAGCCCGCTTTCGGCGCCGCCGCGCAGGGCGTCAAGCGCGTCAACAACAAGGCCGAAGCCTTGGCCGCTTTCGACGAGATGATCGAGGTCTTCAGCCAGGACGTGATCTTCGAGCAGGGCTGGGACATGGTCCTGGAACAGTATCTGGACGGCCCTGAGTATGACGTCGACATCATCATGCAGGGCGGCAAGGCCAAGTTCGTCTCGACGACCGATAATTGGCCGACCAAGGAGCCGGTGTTCCTGGCCACGGGGTCAAGCCTTCCGAGCGTCCTTCCTAAAGACAAGACGGCTGAGATCGAGGACCTGGCCATCAAGACGGCCAAGGCCTTGGGGCTGACCGACGGCGTCATCCATATCGAGGGCAAGTACACCAAGGAAGGCGCGCGCATCATCGAGGCCAACGGGCGCATGGGCGGCGTCTACGTGCGCGACTGGGTCAAGGCGGTCTGGGGCGTGGACCTGGTGGAGGAATCGTTCTATGCGGCCGCGGGCATCCCCGTGGGGGCCTTCAAGTCGCCCAAGCCTTTGACCTATCTGGAAGGGGAGTTCCTGATCCCCCAGGAGTCGGGCACGCTCGACAAGTTCCACCTGGGCGACAACGCCCGCGAGCAGGAAGGCTTCCACGAGCTGCGGCAGATGAAGAAGGTCGGCGATCGCATCGCCGTGCCCCCGCACGGCTACGACCGCGTCGGGATGCTGGTGGCCAAGGGCCAGAGCCGGACGCAAGCGCAGCGGAACCTGGACGCGCTGCGCGCCGAGCTCATCCTCGATATCAAGAAGTAGGTTCCCGCCTGATAGCGTTTCCATGCATTCTGCCCTCGTCGTTGGAGGCGGAATTCATAGTAACGCTATTTCGCTGGTACCGGTAACAGTGGAATGGACGGATACGCTATCGCCCCGTCATAAAGTGACCGCAACTCTATTCGAATCACTCCTGTCCGGGGAAAAAAGACAAGAGCCCTTCGCCATAAGTAGAATT
>CAZEAE010000040.1:0-27346 GCA_964510095.1 uncultured Elusimicrobia bacterium
TTTGCGCCTTGACCCAGGGACCTCTAATGAGTGCGCCCGGCATGACGACCGCCGGCCGCTTGGCCGATAGCGGTCCCTCTCCTGGCTATAGCACGACTAGTACCGGTAACAGTTGCAATCTGAAGCCAGTCCAATCCGGTGTGGTCGACCACACTATCCGCCCCGGGACGGATGAGCTCCGTTTTATATCGTTGTTGGAATCACTTTTCCGATGTCCGGTGACGGAGCATCCGAGGTAGAGGCAATCGCATCAAAAGGCCGTGAACATGGAGCCGTGTTTCGGGCAGTCGGCATTCAAGGGGCATACCGGGCAATCCGGCGCCGCGGCCTTACAGAGCCTTCGGCCGTGCCAGACCATGGCATGCCCGAAGAAGATCCAGTCTTTTCGAGGCACAGCGGCCATCAGGTCGCGCTCCACCTTGACGGGATCCTCCTGGTCGGTCAGGCCCAACCGACCGGCGACGCGCTTCATGTGCGTGTCCACGACGATGCCTTCCGCCTTCCCGTATGCGGTGCCCAGCACGACGTTGGCCGTCTTGCGGGCGACCCCGCGCAGACGCAGCAGCTGATCCATCTCCCGGGGGACCTGGCCGCCGAAATCCGACACCAGCGTCCGAGCCATCTCCTGGATGGACTTGGCCTTGGCGCGGAAGAAGCCCGCGGAGCGGATGAGCCCCTCCAGCTCGGCGGCGTCGGCCCCGGCGTAGTCCCGAGCCGTCCGGTACCGCTTGAACAGGGCCTTGGTGATGACGTTGACGCGCTTATCAGTGCACTGCGCGGAGAGGATCGTGGCCACGATGAGCTCGAGCGGATCCTTGAAATCCAGCTCGCAATGGGCCTCCGGGTAAAGCCGGCGCAGGCCGGCCACGACCTTCTTGGCTTGCGCTTTGCGGCCGATCACTTGCTCATCGGGTAGTAATAGAGCCCGAGGAAGACGGGGTTATCGAAAAACCCCTTGACCCAATCGCGCATGGGATAGACGCCGGCGGGATGGACGGTGACGATGGAAGGCGCTTCTTCGAATCCCAACGCCAGGATCTTCTTATAGAGGAGGGCCCGCTTCTTCGGGTCCACCTCGGCGACGGCGGCCTCGATGAGCTTGTCCATGGCGGGGTTCGCATAGCCTTGGGCGGAGGGATAACGTCCGGCGGAATGGTAGAAGGCGTAGATGAAATTGTGCGCGTCGGGATAATCCGCCGACCAGCCGCGCGAGAAGATGGGCATCAGGTGCTTTTGCCCCTTATCGAGGAATGCCGCCCACTCGACGCCGCGCAGGTCGACTTTGAACTTGGGGTTGAGGGCCTCGAGGTTGCGCTTGAGGACCTGGCAAGGCGCCTGCCGGGCCTCGGAGCCGACGTTGTAGGTGATCGTGAAGCGGAACCCCTTCTCCCAGACCTGGCCGCCCCAAGCCTTCCGCAGATGCTGCTCGGCCTTCTTGAGGTCGAACGAGTAGCGCGGCTGGGCGGCGTCATGTCCGGGGACGGAAGGCGGGATCGGCCCCAGCGCGCGCTTCGCCGTGCCTTTGAACGCATCGCGCAGCAGCGCCTCATAGTCCATGGCGTAGGAGAACCCCTTGCGGACGTCGGCGTCGGTGAAGAAGTCGGGCGGGATGCCGTCGCCGTCGAGCTTCCCGGAGCCGATATCCGGATTGGCCGAGGCGTTGATCTTGAACGTGAAAAAGAGCGCCGGGTCGGTCAGCAGGCGCGGCAGGCCGTCGACGATGCGCACGCCAGGCAGCCCCGACACCTGCGCGACGAAGGGCCGCGGCGCGTCGATGATATCGGCGTCGCCGGCCTGGAGCATCAGGCGCCGGGTGGCGAACTCCGGCACGGTCTTGTCGAGGACGCGCTTGATCTTCGCCGGCCCCCGCCAATAACCGTCATTGCGGGTCAACAGCGAGAATTTGGCGACGCGGTCCCAGCGCTCGAGCTGGAAAGGCCCCGTCCCGTTCATATGGTCGAAGAAGTAAGTTTGCTCGCGCTCGGGGTTGTTGAACTTCTTCCACGTCGCCGCTGAACCGTCCCATTCGCCGTGCGCCGCCGCCCAGGGCTTCGAGCAAACATAAGACCAGCGAGCCATGATCGAGAGGAACGGGGCGAAGGGCCTCGGCAAGCGGATGACGAGAGTGTCGCCCTCCAGACGCACGGCTTTGTCCGCGTCGGCGAAATCAAGGGTGATGGCGCCGGCCGAGTCGCGCGTCGAGGCGATGCCCAGGATCGGCTCGAGCAGCAGCGCGGAGGGTCCGCCGGCGCGGTCGATGAGCATGAAGCGCAAGAGGCTGTAGCGAACGTCCTCCGGGGTCATGAGGGCGCCGTCATGGAACTTGACCCCCTTGCGGATACGGAAGCGGTAGGTGAGACCGTCTTTGGATATGCCCCCATTCTTGAGCGAGGGCACCTCCATGGCTAGCCGCGGCTCGAGCTTGTCGAGGGAAGCCCCCGAGAAGGCGATCAGCGTGTCGTAGACGTTCAAGATCAGCGACTGGCTGGCGTTGTCGTAGGGAAAGGCGGGGTCCAGGCTCGTGATCTCGGAGATCTCCACCAGCGTGAAGGTGTCGGGGTTCTTGACGGCCGCATAAGCCGGCGCCGCGGTGAGAGCCAAGGCCAATAGGAGGAGGTTCATGGCCTGATTATTCCATTTCGGGGTCAGCCATTCAAAGCTCCGGCGAGGCGTCAAGCTTGCGGCGCAGAAAGAGCACCCCATCGCCACGAGTAAAGCCGCACGATTCTAGTCAGGCCCTCCCTCGTCTCGGTCGTCAGCCAGTGGGGGCGCCACCTAGTCGTGCCCGGTCTTCCGATGCCAGATTATGGTTAATTTCTTTTTTTCGACCAGAGTCAGCTCATCGTCGTCGAGATAGATGTTCTCGTCTTCGGGACCGAACACCGCAGGCAACTCACCGGAGGAATACGGATTTTTCTTGACGAATCGGATCCCTTTCCTCGCCTCGCAAAGCTCCTCATATTGCCGGGGCGAAGCCTTCTTGAGCGCGCGCACCTTGGCCGCCGTTCCGAGCTTTGATACGGACTCCTTCAGCGCAGCGTAGTCTTCCTTTGTGAGCTCGCAGCCCCCGCTCGACGCGGGGGCGAACAAGAGCGGCAAGAGCAACAGCGCCGCGGTCGATAAAAAACGGGCTCTAACCCTCATCCCTGCAAGAGTGTAATACGGTCTGTGAGAATTGTCAATGCGAGTTATCGTGAGCTCTTCCCCCGATCGCCTGCGGTCCGTGCTCAGGCGCCACGCCGCCGCGATAAGCAGATTGATCGGCACCTGCTGGGTGGTTTCGGTATCGGGCGTCGGCGTCAGCCCCACGACGGTTGGAGGTGCGGTGGATCTTCCCGTACTAGAAAGAGGCCTTGGAGGAGGGGTCGGCTTCGACGGTGTAGACGAGCAGCTGCAGGATGTCGAGCTCTGCTTGGGTATAGCGCGTCTCGTAGGCCAGAGCGGAGTCGTCGACGGTGAAAAGGCGAGAGCCCGGCTTGCCGGAGACGGCCTTGAGCACCAAGGCATGTTGGTTCCAATAGCGCAGGGCGTCGAGCGAGCTCAACTGCGAGGTATCGCGGTCGAAGAAGCCGATGCCGCCGAGGACGCTCCCCTTGGCGGTCAAGAGCGCCGCCAGCTGGCCCTCGGACAGCACGCGAGTCTCCGCCTTGAGGCCCAGGCGCTCCATCAACACCCAGAAGAGCTCGAAAGACAGTCCCTGGCCGCGGATGTCCCGCTCCGGGAACTCTTTCTCTACGCGCGCGAGGAAGCCGTCGTAGGTCATCTTGCCGCGCACGGCCTCCAGCGCGGGCAGGGCGTAAAGGGCGCGCAGCCAGCAGTCGTTATACTTCTGCTCCGCCTGCGTGGCCGCGCCGGCACGCTCG
Source organism: uncultured Elusimicrobia bacterium (assembly GCA_964510095.1). Lineage (GTDB taxonomy): Bacteria > Elusimicrobiota > Elusimicrobia > UBA1565 > UBA9628 > JBBTLF01. The sequence continues at coordinate 3,864 of CAZEAE010000040.1, forward strand.
GCGGCCCGTTGGCGCGCCAACGCGGAGGCCTTCTTGGCCAGCCAGACCTGCTTGGCCTGCAGGGGCTTGGGGATGTTCTCCTGCAGGACGCCGGCGACGAGGCGGCTCAAGCGTTCCTGCACGCGGAAGGGGTCCGCCGAGACCGCGGCCTGGACTTCGGATAGCGCCTTCTTCAATTCAGACGAGCCGGGCGCCGCCTTGGCGGGAAGCAAGCCGCGCACCTTGGCCGCAGCTTGCGGAGCTTCGGGCTCGAGCGCCGCCAAGAGCCCGGCGGCTCGAGGGTAATCTCCGGTGATCAATGCGTCCTCGAGCGCGGCGGCTGCGCCTTGGCCGGCCGGCCCAGCGGCTCGTCGCAGCTCCTTGGCGGCGGCCAGCAGCCCGTTGGTCAGGGCGGCGTCGCGCGGCGCGACGGCGCGGCTTCGGCCGACCAGCCAGTAGGCGGCGGCGACGCCCGCGGCGGCGGCGACGGCGATCAGCCCGGCCGCGCTCGTCAGCTCGGCCTGGATGGGCGCGGCCGCGACCGCGGCGGGCAGGAGCGCCGCCATGACGCCGACGGCCCGCGCCGTCGAAGGCGCCAAGCTCCCTGAAGGGGCGCCTCCATCCATGGCGAGGACCCCTCCGCCGTCCGAATGGATCGCACGCCGCTCATAGAGGTTCCTCAGCAAATTCTCGGATGCAGTCGGGGTCTCGGTCAGCTCCGCGGTGACCGCGCGCAGAGAGCCCATGGCCTCCGCCGGCAAGGCTGAAGGCAGGGCGGCTAAAGCCGGCGCCGGCATCAGCGCAGGCGCGGCGGCGGCGGTCACGAGCGAGGGCGTCAAGCTGAACGGGCTCAAGGATAGCGGCGAAGAAATCGAGCCCGGGGCGACGAGGATGTTCGACGGCACGATGCGCGGAGCTCCTGAGCCGGTCTGCAAGCCGGTGCTCTGGGTCAACGTCGCGGCGCCGGAGAGGACGGGCTGCAGGCTTTGGAATACCATGAGCAGGGCACAGGATACTAAAATCGTCCGGGGACGGGCATGCCTCTGCATGCCATGATTATGAGGCTGCGGAGGGACATTTCCCAGGGGCGGAAGACCTATCCGAGAAAGGACAGAAGGCCTACTAAAAAACGCTTATTATCAAACATCTTAATCCTGGGCGCTTCCGCGTTCAGCATAGGCAACACTCAACGATTCCTCCCAGAACATAATGGCGTTTCCGTGAATTTCACTTCCATCGCTGAAAGGAGAATTCATAGAAACGCTATTTTCGTCGTCCCGGAACCAGATGGCTCAAAGAGAACTGGGCAATTCGGCCAATTCAAAGGGCACCGTGATGAGTCCTTTAAACCGGTCATCCTTCCAAAAACCGGATGCCGCGTTGAATACAAGCTTGCCGGAACGCCGAACAAACAAACATTCCCCCCCATTGAACAGGAACAGCGCGTCGTCCGGCGTCTGGCCTAGGATGGCGAAGACGGTCCGCATGATCGTACCCATGCCAAGATAGCCCTCCTCATCTGTATAGACGCTCAAGTCGACACGGAAGTAGATCTGAGTCGAAACGACGACACCGACCGCCTTGCGCACCATCGAGCGCAGGTTGTCACCGACCGGGAGCCCCCCCCCCGTGATGCCGAGCGCTTCGAATCTCTGGCCGTCAGCCTTGACGCCGGGCAACGCCGCCAGGAAGGCGGCGAGCTCGACAGGCTTGCGGTCTCCCGCCAGATAGAGGTCGTAATCGAGTGACAAGCCGCTTAGTGCGATCCAGCCGAAGGGATGACCTGGCCGCCTTGCACCAAAGGTATCACCTGGCCGCCGCGGATGACGATGACGTCGCCAAGCCCCGCCAGAGGATACTTGGAGAACTGGACCTTGAGCGCGTCGAGGCCGATCGCCCCCTCCTCGAGGCCGAGCACGAAGTTATTGGCCTGACCCTTGGCGATCTTGCCTTCCAGCGTCGACGCTATATTTCTAGCCGACGTCCCCTTCTCAGGCGCATAGGCGTCATAGCCACGGCCGTTGAGCTGATAATCGGCCCCCATCTTCTCGCCGTTCTGATGGACGCGGTAATCGTTCTTGGCCAAGACCTTGGCCATCTCGTTCTGAACCGTCAAGGCTCGGATGTTCCCCGGCGTCTCCGTGGGATTGACCCAGGCCGGCTCCCCCGTCAGCTTGGCATTGGCAGCCGGTCCCTTAGGCACCAAGATCGGCTTCGGCGCGGGCTGCTCTGCCATGGTCTTGAGGAAGGTGGTGAAGTCGGCCTCGGTCTTGGCGAATTTCAGGACCGTCACCTCCATCTTGGCCCGGTAGAACTCGACCTGGCTGGCGAATTGCTTGGGGTTGACCCCCGTCTCGCGCATGTAAGCCTTGGTGAAGGCGGCCTCCAGCGAAGCGATCTCCGCCTTGGTCAAATCCAAGCCCTTGGCCTTGTTGTTGATCCGGATCGACTCGACGAAGCGGCCCACATCGGAGGCGGCGCTGGCCGTGCCGCGCTCGGCGGCGTTCAAGGACTCCATCGCCGTCTCCACGTCGATCAGCGAGACCTTGCCGTTCTTATCGACGAAGAAGTTGCCCGGATGCGCGTCGCCGTGGATGACCGTCCCCTGAGAGCTGCCCTTGGCGAACTCCCCTCCGGAGGATTCCAGCTTGCTCTTAAGGTTCTGATAGACCTCTTCCGAGATCGTCCAGCTGCGCTCGGCGGTCGGCTTGCGCAAGGCCTCGAGGTTGGCCAGAGCCTTGTCGACCATCTCCACCTTCTGAGCCGGCTCGAGCACCGTCCGCTTGCCCTTCGTGTGGAGCTCCGCCATGGCTCGCGCCACGGTCTTCATGTCGCCGGCGACGGACTCCACGGCCTGGACGCGCGCCGCGGGGGTAGGCGCGGCCTTGATCGCCTTGATGGCGCCGTAGATGTCCTGCCCGGGCGCGCCCTCCATCATGTAGCCGACCTTGCCGCTCTCACCGACCTTGAAGGCGCCCAGCGGCTTGACGACCGCAGAGCGCTGCAGGCCCAGCCCCGGCTGAGCGCCCATGCCGTCTATGGTCGCCACCGCGCCCAGCTCGCGCATGACCTCATGCGCTCCCTGCTTGTTGAAGATCTTATAGACGGCCACCGTCTTGCCGGCCCCGTCCTGGATCAGATAGATGTCGGCGCCGGAGAGCGCGTCGGTGCCGGGCGCCTTGACCGTGGGGGGCTCCTTGAGGCCCAGGTACTCCTGGGCGAACTTGCCCACGGCCTGGTTGCGGGCGGCGACGGAAGCGGGGTTGCCCTTATCGACGGCGGGAAGCTCAGGAGTCTTCTCGAACTGGTTGGTCAGCTCCTCGGCGGGGATGCCCTTCTGCTGGCCGCCGTTCTTGGCCCGAAGCTTGAACATCTCGTCGGTGGCCGCCTCTACGGCAGTTCGGTTGGAAGCCATGCGGGGGTTGTTTGCCTCATAGACGGCGGTCTCGACGGTCGCCCCGGCTTTGACGACGGGCGGCGGGGCCTCGACGGGCGGCGGCTTCGGCATGTTGAGCTTGTCGGCCACCCAGCCGGTAGCACGCCATTTGCGCATCTGGCTTGGAAGATTGGCGTCGGCCTTGGCCAGCCATTCCGGGGTCAAGTTCTTGGTCCAGATGCTGTTTCCCGCGGGTGCCGCCGGTGCCGCCGGTGCCGCCGGAACCGCCGGAGCCTTGATGCCGGCGGTAGAAGTCGGCGCCTCGACCGGGACCTTGGCGCGGCCGGCGCGGATCGCCTGCCAGCCGCCGGCGGCCATCATCACCGCGGTCGGAGCTTGGCCGACCAGGTTAGCCAGCTGGCTGTAGTACTCCTGCTTGGAGGCCGGGTCGTTCTCGTTGAAATTCTTGCGGGCCAGGTTGAAGTCGTAGCCGCTCTTGCCCAGATGGTACAGCCCCTGGCCGCCCATGACGACGCCGGCGCCGACGGCGGCCAGTTTGCCCGTGTTCCCGAGCGTGGCCACGTACTTCAAACCGCCCATGCCGACGAGCATCAAAGGTACTTGGTCGGCGAAGTTCACGCCGCCCTTGAGCACGGCGCCCAAGGTCGGGCTCCCCAGCGCCGTCATCTCCTTATCGACGTTGTGGACGGCCTGGTTAGGATCGATCTCCAGCTTCTTCCTGACGGCCGCGCGCGACTCATCGGCGCCGAAAGCCGCGATGAGGCGGTTCTCGGTGAACCCGTTAGCCGCGGCGCGCTGAAGCAGGTCCTTCTGGGCGTAAGCGACGTCGCCGCCGGAAAGCTTGACGATGCCCATGTAGACGGGGCTGTAGGCCATGCCGGCCGAGAGGCCGGCCGCGGTGAAATCGACGATGCCGCCGCCCAGGGCGCCGACGGCCTGGCCGGTGGCGCCCACGATGCCGGGCCCGTCGAAGACGACCTGCAGCTGGTCCTTGCGCACCGCCACGTCGCCCTTATCCTGCCAAAGGCCGGCGGCATCGCGATAAAGCCGCCGGACCACCGGGGTCTCGGTGACCTTCGGGCCTCGGACGTAAGACCAGATCGAGTCGAGGTTGTCCTCCACCTTCATCGACGTCATCTCGCGGCCCCAGTTCCCCAGATATTGGAAGACTTTCGTGAACTGGGCTTCCTTGTCATCGAGCGAGCGGGCGTTGCGCACGTACATCGACAGGCCCTGCGCCCGAAGGCCGTCGCCGACCCCCCAACCGGACTGGGTCTCCTCGAACTTCGCCACGGTCTGGCGGACCCCTCCAGGATGCGCCTCGTTGATGATGATCTTGCCATCGGCGCGATCGAAATAAACGGAGACGTCGCCTCCGCGGTTGTGCTTGAAGACATCCTTGAACATGGAGGCCACGGCCTGGGCTTGATAGTCGTCCTGCTTGCCGTTGCCCGTCTTCGTGAATCCTTGGGAAACGATGAGCTTGGCCAGGGCGTCGGCGCTCTCGGCGCGCTTGGACGGGTCGTTGAGGCCGGCGATCGCCTCCGGACCCAACACCCAGCCCGCGGCCTTCTGATCCTTGCCCTTGAGGACCCAGACGCCGGGCGCGCCTTCGCCGGCGGGCTCGCGGCTGGTGCCGTCCTCGTTCTCGATCTTCTCGACGATAAAACCCTTCCCCGGGACCTCGCGGCCGGTGGTGCGCGGCCACTTCTTCTCCTGCGGGTAGCGGACCAGCCGCCCCTTCTTCGCGTCGAGCACCTCGATGACCTCGGCGAAGAGCTTGACGCCCTTGGCGTCATAGGTCGTGATGATCTGGCGCGGGCCGTCCTGATGCTTCTCGATGAAGTAGGTCTTACCATCGTTGACGACCTCGTCGCGGGTGTAGCGGCCGTCGAAGCTCTCGAAATGGGTGGGGCTGGTCAGCAAGCCCTTGCGGCCTCCGCGTTCGGCGACGGTGATGATCTCCTTGCCGGGGAAGCCCAGCTCGTCGGCGGCGAAACTCGCCCCCGACGGGAACTCCTTGACGTGCTGCTGGTTGAACTGGACATACTCGGCCCACATGCCGCGAGCCCTGAAATAGGAAGGGTCCTTCGAAAGCACCGCGAAGATCTGCTCCTTGGTGGCGTCCTTGCCGAGCGCCTTGAGGTCGACCTCGGCCGGGCTCCCTTTCTTGTCGAGCAGCCCCTCAAGCTCGCGCTGGGCCTGGACCAAGGCGCGGCGCCGCTCTTCGGCGGTCGCCTTGAAGAGCGCGGCGTCCAGCTGGGCGGAGACCTGCCGGCCTCTCTCCCCGAGCGTCTCCTGATTCTCCTTGAGCCAATCCTGGCCCGCCTCGGCGGCCTGAAGCAGGCGGATCTCCCGCTGGACGGCGATCAGCGGCGCCTTGACCAGCGGCTGGCCGGAAGGCCAGACCAGGCCCAGCGCCTTCTCGCCGGCGAGCAAGGCCGCTTCCTGGGTCTGCAGCGCCGTCAAGCCGCGGGCGACGGCGCTGGGACCCTCGGGCTCGGCGCCTTGCGCCGGCAAGGCCGGGACGTCGGCCGGCTTGAACCCCTTTTGCGGCGCGGCTGCACCGAGCTGTCTTTCGACGGGCGCGCCGTCGCCGGGCCGCGTCGCGCCGGCGACCAGGCTCTCGTCGCCTCCGGCGACTCGTTCCTTATAGATGCTGCCCAGCAAGCCGGACATGCCGGCGACATCACCGTTCTTGACCGCTTTGCCGAAATCCTGGCGCATGGCGTCGAGGGCGGTGCCCTGGCCGGCGAACCGAGCCCGGCGCTCGGCATCGAGCGTGACGCCGGGCTTATCGAGCAGCAGGGAGAAGCCGCTCGCCACCAGTTCCAGCTTGTCGAGCAGCGCGCCGGCAAGATGCTCGGAATGCTCCTTGGTCGCGGGCGACTGCGTGGCGGCGACGGCCCAGTAGTCCTTCTCCGCGGCGGAAGCCTCCGCCACCGCTTCGGCGATCTTGGGAAGCTTGGCTTGGATCGGGACGATGAGCCCGGCCAGGCTCTGAAGCCCTTTCTTGACGGCCTCGTGATCGGCCGCGGCGTAGGTCTTGGCTTTGAGCCGAGAAGCAGGGCCCTCGAGGGTCTTGAGCTCACTCTGGGACCGCTGGGCGAAGAGGGCGACGGGATCAGCGGCCGTCTGAGACGGGCCTTCGGTCGCCCATAGCCCGGGCGGGGGCATGAGCAGGGACAGAACAAGCGAGAGACAAAGAGGGGTCTTTGTCATAGGGGTCCTTAACAAGGAATATAGCCCCTGAACCCCGCGATTTCAAGGCCTAATTTCGGCTAATCTTTTCCGGCGGCCCGCCACCGGCGCTCGAAGTCCGTCTTCTCTTGAGCCTGCCATTCGGGGCTGCCGGGCACCAGGCCGCTTTGAAGCATCTCCGACAGGCGCCCGAACTCGGAATTCTGATGGTCCCAGAGCGCCCCGCGCATGTCGATCATCCGCTTGCGCGTTTTATCTTCGACCTCCGCGCCGATGACCTTGGCGGCGGCCTTGAACGGGATCAGGCCTTGGACCTGGGTCAACGCTCCTCCCCGGACCATCTCGGGAGAATCGTCTATGACCAGGAAGCGGTTGTCCTTGAGGAACCCCCCCTTCGGCGTCGCCGCCTGGCGCGGCAAAGCCAGCGCGCCCTCGATGTCGCCTTTGCGCAGAGCCGCGCTTATGGCGGGCAGCTCCTTCAAGTCGTAGACGTTGAGGTCCTTCAAAGGGCGCCGGGCGGCGTCGGGGCTGTCTAAAGGAGAATAGGCCAGCAAGAACTCGCCGCCGATCATGGTATCGACCAGTTCCGATAAAGGCTTGCCGTCGATCTCGATGGCGGCGGCCACCGAGTTGAGCCTGAGCTGATTGGACCCCGAAAGCAGATGGATCCCCCGGACGTTGGGGTCCTGCCGCGAGCGGCGGATGAAATCCTTGAAGCCCTTGCGGATAAGGTAGGTGCTGGTGTTCTGCTCGCCTTTGAAGGTGGTGTAGGTGACGGTGATCGATTCGGCGTCCTTGAGCGGCAAGCCCTTGGCGGAATCTCCCTCGGGGATCTTGCCGATGATGGTGGCGTCGAGGTCGAGCACGACGTCGAAGCTCTTGGCCGAGGGCGCCGGAGCGGGCGCGGCGGAGCGCAAAGGCGCGGCCGCCTGCGGCGCAGCGCTCAGCGCCCGGGCCGAAGCGGCGCCGCCGGGCGACTCGAGGGAGAGGGTGGGCGCGGCCATGGCGGCCAGCTCCGGGGCCGGCGCGGCCAGCTTCAGCGAAGGGGTGAGCGTCGGCGCCGTCAGGCCGCCGCCCGACAAGGAGCCGCCGAGGGAGCCGGCGCCGCCTAGGCGCGAGGCGCCGCTGGCGCCGCGGCCGGGGCTGACGTCCAAGTCGAGCTTGGGCACCTCGGCCACCGTGGCATGGAGCCCGGCCGGGGCAAAGAAAAACCAAAGCGCGAACAGGGTACTGCGCATGGCGTCAGTGTAGCCCCGGCTCCCGCCGGCGTCAAGGGCTCTTGGACTTTCGGCTGGCCTTCAGGCCCAAACTCTCCTGACGGGCCCTCAGGGAATCCTCTGATTCCGCAGAAAGGCGCTCTAACTCCGCTTGCTTGCCTTTCCACGCCGCCGACGCCTGCAGGATCTGGTCGTTCAATTCCTGGAATCTCCGGGAAGAGGCGTTGTATTTAGGGATCCGGCCGGCGTGAAAGAGGGCCGGCATCTTCTTGGCGACCGCCATCCCGTCGTCCAGCAAGCGGATAAAGGCCTCGACACTCTCCGAGCAGTCTTGGAATGAAGCCTTCAGCCGGCTCACATCGTCCGCGGGAACCGATGAGCCCCCAGCTTCGAACGCATCCATGCGCGCCCGGTTGAATTCCAAAGCCGTGGAGACAGCAGTGCGAGACCATCCGAGGTCCTCCAGGACGTCGGAGGCGAACGTGTCCACCTCCGATCCCGCATAAGCGTCCTTCGGATCCTTCGCCGGCCGCGTGGCAAGCAGTTTTTTCTTGACCGGCTGGAAGTCTTCGCGGCCCTTCTTCAGGCTGGCCAGGATCTTAAGAGTCAGGTCGGTCTCGGCCAAGCTGAGCTCGCGCTCTATCTCCTGGCTCGGCCGCCCCGATGAGATATCCTTTTTGATCGCCCTGATCTGGACTTTGATCTCCTCGGGCGCGGAAGCCAGCGCCGTCCCGGCGAATCTGCCCGCCTCCTTGCCAAGCCTCGTTTCCAAGGCCGCAAGGCGCTTGTTGACCAGCCCATAGCCTTCCTTAAGACCAGCGATATCCTGCTCGGCCCGGTCCACCCTGGCCAGCAGGCTTTCCGCCAAGTCGCTCTTGAATTTGGAGCTTTCCTTCAGAAACCGGTCCACCCGCGCTTTTTCGACGCGGACCATGGCGTAGCTGACCCCGTCGCATTGGTCGCTGTCGTCTTGCTCCAAGCCGGAAAGCAGGGTGCTGCGAGGCAGGAGCGCGCCGATCTTCTTGGCGACGTCCCAGCGGTCATGTCCTGCGCCGGCCACGCCGTCGATCGCCGCCTCATCCCAACCCTCGACGTCGCCGGTTACCTGCTTGCCGAGGCTCCGGATGGCTTGATCGCGGGCCTTTCCCGCATCAGCGCCTTTGCCCGCGCCGTAATACCATTCGCGGTCGCGCGGCAGCGACCGGTAAAAGGCCGGAGGCTCGCAGCCCTTCGCGTAGGCAAGGTCCGGCGCGAGGATCGGTAAAGCGAAGATCAGCCAGCGCATCGCGCTAGTTTAGCCGCTCTGTCTGATTAGTCAAGGCCCGGCGGCCCGCGTCTAGCGCCATGCCGGCCTGCCAGAGCAACAGACAAGGGACCAGCACGACGTTGGACCAGAACAGGCCGGAGGTGGAACCGACCCAAGCGGCAGCCGACAGCCAATAACCGGCCAGCCCCACCCCGATGCCGGCGGCGGCCACCCAGCGCGGGTATTCCTTCCAAGAAGCCAGCACCGCCGCCCAGACGGCCGTGGTGTAGAGCCCGTTGGCGAGGAACCCCGTCAGCAGGACGGCGCGGCGGTGGGTCAGCAGGAAGCTGGCCAGTCCGTTCGGCTCATCCATGACGCGCCGCGCCAGGCCGGGCACCAGGACCATCTCGATGGCTTCGGCGGTCAGGTCGCAGACCGCTCCGGCGGCAGTCAGGACAAGAGCCAGCCGGAAGGCGCTGCCGCGATGCGCCCGGTCCAGGGCGAAGAAAAAATACAGGATCGACAGCGCCGCGGCGTTCCAAGGCAGCCAAGCACAGCGCCAAAGACCGGGCTGCTGCGCCAGGAAGGTCAAGCGGTCTCCCAGGTCGGGATTGGTCTCGAGGCCGCGGCGCAGCACGATGGCCATGGCCAGGCCTGCGATCAGATGGATGGCCAGCGAGGCCCAGGCCGCCCGCTGCAGGCGCTTCCACTCAAGCATGACGTTCCTCGAAGACGAACCTGAAGCCGAAGTCCCGGCAGGCGCGCTCCAGCGCCGCGCGGTCCAGCCAGCCGTCGAGCGGCATCAGCCCGGCCGGAGCGGGCGAAGCAGCCAGCCTCGCGGCCATGAGCACGGCCGGCATGACGGCGATGGCCGGGCCGTCCTGGTCGGCCACGACGCAGACCCGGCGCAGAAGCCCGTCGCCTTCGACCTCCACCCCCACGCTCCCGGTGTCGCTTCCCAAGAAGCCCAGCGGGGCCAGAGCCGCGCTCAAGACCGGCGCCGCCCAGGTCCAAGCGACGGGCAGCGCCGCCAGGACCGAGACGGCTGCGTTGAGCGGCGCCAGCTCCGCGCCGACGCGGAATTCCACGGTGCCGGCGGCAAAGAGCGGCGGGAACAGCTCATGGTCGGCCACGTCGAGGAGATAGCCTTGGCGGCGGCCCACCGGCGGCGGGAAGTCGAAGGAGCGCGGCTCGGACCAACCGCGGACCTCCCGCCAGGCTCCCCCGCGCCAGACGGTGAAGGAGCGGCCGGTCGAAGAAAGCAGCGAAGCGACGGTGGCGGAGCTGCGCGGCGAGCGATTGCCCGGCGCCAGCTGGACGCGGATCGAATCGACCTTGCGCAGGCCGGCGCAGGCGACCCCGGCCAAGGCCGCAGACAGCGCCGGCACCGCCGACCAGCCCGAGCAGACCGCGACGGGGCTCTTGGCGCCCTCGGCCAGCCGGCGCACCTTCATCACGAAGCCTCGGTCGTCGGCCAGATCGATATAGTGGACTCCCTTCTCGAGGCAGGCCTCGGCCAGCGACACGGGCAAGGACTGGAAAGGACCCGCGGCGCAGACCGCGACGGCCGCTTGACCGACGGCGGCCGCCAGCGTCTCACGGCGGTCCAGATCCGCCTCCGCCGCGCTCAGGCGGCCTGCGGCCGAAGGGCCAAAGCTTCGGCGGAGCGCTTCGGCTTTATCCAAGGAACGGCTGCCGAGGATGAGCACGGCTTGGGTGCGCGCGAGCAGCCCTTCGACCAGCCGACGGCCGAAGTACCCGGACGCGCCGACGACGAGGATCTTTCCAGGAGCCATCGAGTCCCGCGCTACTTCGGCTTCAACGCCTCGTAGTCGGCGATAGCCTGCTTGGCCTCGGGCGTCCCGATCTGATAGAGGATCGACGAGATGAGCTGGCGCGTGGAAGCATCGCCGAGGCTGAGGTAGGGGGCCAGCGTGGGAACGGCTTCGGCGGCTTGAGGCCCCAGCTGCCGCAGGGCCTCGGCGCAGTAGCCCACGGCGACCTTCGAGAAAGAGGTCGTCAAGCATTGCGCCAGTTCCACGGAAGCGGGAGCTCCGATGGCGACCAGGGCGTCCTTGATCGGCGCGTTGAAGTGCTCGCTCTGGCTGCGGCCGCCGCCGCCGATCATGATGAACTGGACGCCGCTCGAGCTCGCTTCCCGCGGCGGGTCGGGGACGTCTTTAAAAGTCTGGATCAGCGAGCCCACGGCGTCCTTGGCCGCCGGACCCATCCGGCCCAGCGCTTGGGCGGCGCCCCAGACGACCGTGTTATCTGAGCTCCCCAGCTCGGCGATATGCTTATCGACTTGGGCCTTCTGCTCGGCCGGAGACAGCGCGGGCGGCGGCGGCGGAGCAGCCGCCTGGGCCGGAGCCGCCTTGACGACCGCGGCCGGCGGCGGCGGCGCGCCGCAGCTCTTATAGCTGTAGTAGCCCGCCGCCAGCACCAGCACGACGTAGAACGTGTTCATGGGCCTCCCCGTCAGCCTAGCGCCGGTTATTTCTTAGTCCCGCCTTGCATACATTCTTTGTCCAAAGGATTCTTCACGCAGAACTCCTTGCCTTCATCGAAACTGATCCCGCCGCCGACGCTGACCTTGCTGTTGCTCTGGAACGCGCCGCTCATCTGCCCCTTCTCCCCGCCGGCGCTCCCCCCTGCGGAGGGCGCCGCCTCCAGGCCGGGCTTCCACCCCGGCTTTTGGCGCGAGGACTCCCCGAACCGGGGCCCCGCCGTCGCCCCCGCCTGCGGCGCCGACGCCTGCGCCTGCTGGCCGGAGGATGACTGCGCGGTCACCTTGGGCGCGTTCGGCACGAAGGCGCTGCTCCTGGAGCCCGCGCCGCTCACGCTTTTCAACCCCCCCCATCTTTTGGAATTCCGCTTTAGGGGGACTCCATGAACTTTGCCGCCTGGTCTCCTCGGCATTGCGCCGAGCGGTCTCCTCGCTCTTGGCCTGAGCCGTCTGTGCGGCCTTCTGCGCCTTCGCGGCTTTCTCAGCGGCCTTAGCCGCCAGGTCTGCCGCCTCCTCCGCGGCCTTCTTCGCCTCCGCCCGGCTCTTCGACGCCTCCGCCGCGGCCTTCTTCGCCTCCGAGGCCTTCAGCGCGGCGGCATCCGCGTTCCGGCGGGCCGCCTCAGCGACCCTAGCCGACTCGTCGGCCGCTTGCCTCGCCTCGGCCTCCAGACGCCGCTGCCGCTGTTCCTTGGCAAGACGTTCCATGCCGTCGACGCGGGCGACCAGGCCGCGCACCAAGCGCAGCAGGCTCTCGGTCGTCGCCCCCCCTGCGGCCAAGTCCGGCCAGAGCTCCAGCGCCGAGGACTCCGCGACCTCGCGGCCGCGCCCGTAAAGCTGGACCCTCAACGACCGAGGCGAAGCATTCGGGGTCCACAGGTTGGCCAATTCGATGACGTTTCCCGGCGAGCGGAAGTCGTAGTCGGCGATCGAGGGGATGAGCTTGAGCCGAGCCAGGTTGGTCCCGATGAGCACGACCTTGTTGGCGCCCACTTTTGCGCCGGCGCGCTCGACGCCTTCAAGCCCCTTGAGCGCCTTGAGCACGGACGCCATCGCAGGGCCTTGAACGACGATATTGATCTCGGCGCCGGCGTCATGGGCTCTGATGATGTTCTTCGTCACCTCGCGGGTCAACTCCTCCGGGCTGACCGTGGCCATCCCGTCATGCGTCCAAGAGACGGCCGCGGGGTCGTCCGCGAAGATCTTCGCGATCCGGGACCCCTCGCGCGCCGAAAGGCTGCGTCGCAGGAAAGCGCGGCGGAACCGATCGGAGAAAGAGCCCCATGCGGACGGCTCGGGAGCGGGCGCGAACGCATCCCCCGCCTCCCTGGCGTCGCTGATGACGAAATCGACGACCCTGTCGCCCGAAGCCACCGCCCCTCCGTCCCAAAGGGCCACCAGCTCATCCATCCTCGCGCTCATGCCCCCGAGTTCCTGGGCCGTGCGCGCCACATGCACCGTCCAGAAGCTCAAGACCAGCAGGAGGAGGAAAAAACCGGTGACCACAGGCAGGAGATATCGCATACTGCTTCAAGGAACGATAGCCCGGCGGCGAGCGGATGTCAAGAGCGCATCTCGTCCGGGGATGTCGGGCGTCTAATCCGGCGCCATGGCATCCTCGAGCAGCCTCATGAAGGCGGCGACGTCCGCGGGGCGATCGCGAGGCGCTGGGGCCAACGCTTGCGCCAGGAAGGCGTCGAGCTTCACGCCTAGAGCTTTCAAGCTCGGCGCCAAAGGAGCGAACTCCAGGCGCTCCTTCTGGTCCAAATAATCCGGGCCCGGGAAAGGGAAGGCTCCGGTGAGCATCACGTAGAGAGAGATGGCCAGCGAGTAAAGGTCGCCTTGGCGCTTCTCGGTGCCCAGGTGCTGCTCGGGCGACATATACGCCAGCGTGCCGCAGGGCTCGCCATGGCTCATCCGGGAGATCGTGTTCTTGGCCTGCCGGGCGATGCCGAAATCCATCACGCGCGCGACGCCGCCCGAGCTGACCATGATATTGGACGGTTTAAGGTCGCGGTGCAGGACGTGGCGTCCATGGGCGTACTCGAGGGCGGCCGCCACCTGCCGGACGACGCGCAGGCATTCATGCGGAGGCAGCGGCCCATCCTCGTCGACGATCGAGTTAAGGTTGCGCCCTTCGACGAACTCGAAGATCAGGTAGACCTCCTGCGCCTCCTCCACGACGGAGAAGATCTCGACGATGTTCGGATGGCGCAGCGCGGCGACGATGCGCGCCTCCTTCAAGAACATCTCGGGCCCCCGCGGGTCCAGGCGGACCTCCGGGCGCATGCGCTTGATGGCCACGCTGCGGCCCAGCAGCTTGTCGCGCGCCAGGTAGACCGTGCCCATCCCCCCTTGCGCGATGAAGCGGAGGATCTCGAAGCCCTTGGCGAAATCTTCCAAGGGCGGCTCGCCGGCGGCCTGCCGAACGCGACGCTCGAGGTCCGGATGTCGCCCGAAGACGCCGGCGAACGCCGCCGAGGGGACCCGGAACATCAAGACGGGTTCGCAAGCTCTGTAGGTCGCCGCGCAGCGGAAGGAGCCGACGAGGCTGGCTTCGCCGAACACGTCCCCGGGATGGAGGTCGTCGCGGCCGGAGGCGGAGAGACGGCCCACGGCAAGGATGTGCAGTCCCGAAAGCGGTTCCCCCTTCGAGACGACCGCTTGGTCCGCCTCGAACTCGACCTGGTCGGCGGCCCCGGCCAACACGCGGGCGTCCTCGCGGGAGATCCCCTTGAGGAACGGGACGCTATGCTCCAGGAATTCGGTGACGGTCATCTCAGGCCTTGCGCTCCAAGGCCAGCTGCAAGGCGGCGACTGCGGCCAGCGCATGAGCCAGGAACAGGTCCTCTTCGCCCAAGCCGCCGCCGGCGCCCCGGTTGTCGATATAGAGCAGGCCCAACCGCCCTCCATGGCCGCGCAGCGGCACGACCAAGCCGGAGCTGACCTTCTGCGTCCTTTGGCTCCGGGAAGGCGCCCCCGACCCGGCTTTGAGCAGGATGGCCCGGTCGGCGGGCAAGCCCGCAGCCAGGCCGACGCTGAAGCGCAGGTCCGGCAGGCGCCCGAGGTCCTTGTGCCGGGCCTCGCGCACGGCCAGGACGCCGCCGCGCGGCGCTTCCAAGATCGCGGCGACGACGGCGCGCGGCATCTTGGCCAGCGCGAAGGCCAGGATGCAGCCCAGCGCCGCGTCCGCGCCGCCTCCGGCAAGCTCCTCGAAAAGCGGCGCAAGTCGGGAGAATGCCTTCGCGACGCGCGGGTCGTCCGGGTCCACCTGCCGCGACGGCAGACCGGCGATGGTCTTGAGGATGTCGTCGATGCCGACCTGTGACCGCTGAGGATCGGCGATACGCAAGCGCCAAGGCCCGATCCCGACGGCGTCGCCGGAGGCCACGGCCGCTGGTTCTTGCAGGAACCTGCCGTTGAGCATGGTCCCGCTGACGCTGGGCTTGAGCTTGCCCGTGCCCGGAACCGGGTGAAGGGTTCCGTCGACGAGGACGATGCGGTCGGCCTCCGCCTTGAAGTAGCAATGCCACCGGCTGGTCGACTTCATGAACTCCGGGCCGTCGGGCAGCAGCAGGTCGCAGTCCGAAGCCCGGCCGATGAGAAACGGCAGACGCGAGACGGGTATCGTCTTGGAGCCCGAAGCCTCCTTCTTGAGCGCCCATCGGCCGCTCTCGCCCCTGGCGAAGAAAGAGGAATCGCCGTCGGCATGGAGTTCGATCATCATTCCCATGAGCCTACTGAGCATAGCCCCGCATCACGCTCTTTGTCAACGAGACTCGGCATTCAAACCGCCGCCCGGGTTTCTCGCGCGGCGTCGAGGCCCGCCAGCACCTCGCCCATGCCCTGCGGCCTGAGCTTGGGATCCGGCTGAAGGCAAGCGGCGACCAGGTTCCGAAGCCGCTCCGGGACTCCCTCCGGGAGCGCGGCGTACAGCCCGCGCCGCTTCTGCGCGATGACGTCCGGCCCCGGGAACGGCAGCCGCCCCATGAGCAGCTCGTAGAGCATCGCGCCGACCGCGAAGATGTCGCAAGCGGCCGAGACCGCGCCGCCGTGCTGCTCGGGCGCCATGTAGGCCGGCGTCCCCGCTCCGCCGCCTCCCCCGCCGCCCGCCAGCTGCCGCGCCAGGCCGAAGTCGAGGACCTTCACCGCCCCGGAGCGCTCGCGCATGATGTTCGACGGCTTTACGTCCAAGTGGGCCACGCCGCGTCCGTGGGCGTAGCCCAACGCCGAGCAGACCGGCCGGACAAGCTCAGCGGCTTCACGACCCGAAAGCCGGCCGCGAGCGGCCAGGACCTCGCCGAAGGTCTCGCCGTCGACGAATTCGAAGACCAGGTGCACCGTGCCGCCGTCATCGACGACGTCATAAAGGCCGACGATGCCGGGATGCTGCAAGCCCGACTGCAGACGCGCCTCTTCCAGGAACCGCGCTCTCCACTGCGTCTCCTTGGTCAGCTCCGCGCGCATGCGCTTGACCGCCACGGGGCGCTGCAGCTTGCGGTCGTAAGCCTTGTACACGATGCCCATCCCGCCGATGCCGGCCGGCAGCAGGATCTCGAAGCGGCCGGCCACCAAGGGCGGCATGGCCGTCGGCGGCGCCGCGGCGCCGGCCACGCCGGTCGTCGTCTGCCGGATGTCGGCGGCGGTCAAGACCGAGCTGAGCTGGCTGGTCTCCTCGGCAGGAACGGCCTCGAGGTTGCGCAGCCGCGCCTCGGCGTCCTTGTAGTCCCCCAGCTTGGACAAGAGCTCCCGATAGATGCCTTTGGCGCGTTCGAACTGGCCGCGCTTCTCGATGACGAGCGCGAAGTAGTAGCGCAGCTCCGGCGCGCGCTCGACGGGCAGGCGGGCCGCCGCCTCCTGATAGAGCGCTTCGGCCTGGGCGGAGCGGGCCAGACGCTGGCAGAGCCGCAAGGCCAAGCCGTACTCGCGGGCCGACCATATCGCGCGGGGCGTCGCTTCGAGGACACCCCAGGCTTTCTGGTGAGCCCCGGCGTCGAACAGGCCTTGAGCCAGCACGCCGCGATGCTCGGCGGGGATGTCCGCGGAATCGAGGCTTTCCAACGAACCGAGCCCGGCGTGCAGCTCCAAGAAAAGATCATAGTCGCCGGAAACCAGCGCGGGCTTCTTCTGGAGCAGGGCCAAGGCTTCCTTGAGGCGGTCGAGGATGCGAAAGACGCCGGCGAACGTGGAATAGAACTCGGGAGGGCGCTGGACATCGCGCTCTCGGTCCCACGGGTCGCGCTCGTCATGGAAGCCGGCGGGCCTTCCGGCGGCGACTTCGTCGATGAAACGGGTTCCCCGGTCGGCCGCGTCGTAGACCTGGGCGACCATGTAGGCGTCGTTCTCGTCGCGGCCGGCGTACTTGACGACGTCCTCGGTGAGCATGCCGACGGCCTCGTCGTGGAGACCGGCCGCGGAGAAGCCCTGGGCGAGTTCCAGGCGTTCCGAATAGGCCTGGCTCTCGCTGAACAGCCCTCCCGCTCTTCGGCGGCCGACCACCGCGCGCAGGGTGTGGAAGGCCTTTCCTTCCCAACCGGCGATCGCGTGGCTCCGGTTGAGCAGTTCGTAGGGCAGCTCGTAATCGCCGGCCAGCAGGAAAGCCCGGGCATAGGCGACGGAGAACGCCGCCGTCTTGTCGACCTGCGCGCCTAGGAAGTCCCGCGTCTTCCTGGCCTTGACGTAGCTGCGGGCGAAGTCGAGGGCCGCCCTCTTGTCCGAAACGGCTCCGGCCAAGGCAGTCGGGGTCGGCAGTGTGAGCGAGGCCGGCGCCTGAGGAGCAAGCAAGGCCGGCGCGGGCGGCGGTTCAGCCCGCATGCCCTTGCGTTTGGAGAGCCTGATCGCCGCGAAAGCCAAGAGAAGCAGGAAAATGGCTATGCCGATGACCTTGAACATAAGGTCGTTCTCTTGCTCGCGTTCCGCCGCTCTTTGAGCGAGCAGCTTCCGGCGGTTCTCCTCCTCGCTGATCGAGGCGGCGTGGATGCGGGAATCCATCGGGACCGCGTCGAGATTGGCCGAGCGCGTGAGCGGCGCCTCTTGAGGCCCGTCATGGGCAGCTTCGAGCTTCTTGATCCGATCGTCGAGCCACCCCCTCTGGCGGCAGGAGTCGATCATCCCCTGCTTGGTGCACTGCGTCTCCAAGGTCTTGCGGGAAGCCCGTAACTGCGCCAACTCCTGGGACCGATCCGCCTCCGCGGTCACCGCAAGCTGGGGCGGCCGCGCCTGCAGAGGCCGAAGGGAGCCGACCATCGCCTCCAAAGCTTTGAGCCCGACATCCTTCGCCTGCTCACCCTGGTGGACCAAGTACACCATGAGACAACGCCCCGCCGCATACTCTTGGGAAAACTCTTCCGCGACGTAGCGATATTCGCGCTTGTTGCAGCTGCTCCGCCAATTCCCGAGGCCGAACCGCCGGCCCGCTTGGATCGAACCCAGGAGGACGCCGCCGCCGTTGTTCTTGCACCGGGTCGCGACTTCTTCCTCCCCGCAGCCGTTGTCGGCCGTCTGGACGAAGATGTCGATCGAGGCGTGCTGGCCTGGCGATGGCGGCTTCCAACGCCAGCGCGAGCGATAGCCTCCGGCGATGCCGTCCACCACTCGGCCGAAGCCGGGCGGCTCGTCGATCTCCCAGCCTACGGCCCGAAAATCCTCGATGGTTCCCGCGATCTTTCCCGTCGCAGGCAGCGTGACAGACGCCACGCTGGCAGCAGCGGCTCGGCGCAGCTGGCCGAGCGCCCGGGAACCCCTTAACGCTCTACCCCGAGTGACGACAGCCCCATGATGCGGAGCCAGCCGCCCCGCCTTACGGGCATCCCTCTCCGCGGCAGCAAAATCCTTGAGTTCCCGGTATTCCGTAGAGCGATAGGAATAGGCGGACGCCACGTTTTCGTCACGAACTTGGCTCAGATCGGACTCCAAGGCGCTCGTAAGATGGCGGATGGCGATTTTAGGATCGCACGGGCTGCATGTTTTCTTGTATCGGTGGTAGAGGCGGATCTCGTCCTCGAAGCCGTAGCTATCGTCCGCCCTTATCATCGGACAGAAGCTCAGCATGAGCAAAAGCGCTGCGCCTCCCCCCCTGAACAGAGAGTGCTTCATTCCAGGAAGAGTATTGCCCCGCCGCCTGGGCTTGTCAATGGCGCGGCTTCGCCCTTCCTTAGAACAGGAAGCAGTCGGCCAGGAACAAGGCGATCATCATCCCGGCGACGAGGATCTTGCCCGCCATGGAGACCAGCAGTCCCGCCGTCGCCCCCAACCCGGCCCAGGCGGCGGGGATCAGCTCCTGCTTGGCCAATATCAGCTCGGCTAGGACCGCGCCCAGGAAAACGCCCCCGATCAGTCCCAAGGGCCCGAAGAACAGGCCGATCAGCGCCCCGGCGGAGGCGCCGAAGATGCCCCAGTTGGTGGCGCCCAGCTTCTTACTGCCGAGTGCGGGCAGCAGCAGTTCCAGAACGATCGACAGCAGCGTGATCGCGCCCAACAGGCCGATGACCCACCAAGAAAGGTATTGCGGCAGCAGGACCTTATTAAGGACGGCCGCGGCGAAGATGAGCGGCGTGCCGGGCAAAACCGGCAGCACGCAGCCTAAAAGACCGGCCAGCATCAGGGATCCGACGAGCAGCCAGACCGCCGCGGGAGGCATGAGCAAGTCTAGCAGGTTGACTTTAGTCAAGCCACGGAAATCCGACAAAATGCTATCATGCCGTCAAACGGCGTTGACCTAAAGGAGACCCCCTTGATCTGTCGGCTCTGCAGCCTTCTGAACTCCTCCATCGGCAAGAAGATCCAAGTCGCGCTGGCCGGCCTGCTCCTCTGCGGCTTCCTGGTGACCCATCTGGCGGGAAACCTCCTGCTGTTCGTCGGCGAAGCGACCTTCAACCGCTACGCCGAGACCCTGGAGCATAACCCGCTGCTGATCCCCGCCGAGATCGTCCTGGGCGGTCTCTTCCTGATCCACATCGTCCTGGCGCTCAAGCTGAAGCTCGAGAACCGGGCCGCCCGCCCCGTCGCCTACCTCGACGCCCAGAGCAAGGGCGGCCGCACCGCGGGATCGAGCACGATGGCCGTCACCGGCACCCTGGTCTTGGCCTTCCTGATCGTCCACATCAAGACCCTCAAGTTCGGCGACGATCCCAAGGGGCTCTACGACCTCGTTCTGCGGATGTTCGGCAACCCTCTCTATAGCGGCTTCTACGTCGTCGCCATGGGCGGGCTCATGCTGCATCTCAGCCACGGCTTCCAGAGCGCGTTCCAGACCTTCGGCGTCAACCATCCGAGATATACTCCGCTGATCAAGCGCGTCGGCGCCATCTTCGCCTTCGTCATCGCCGGCGGGTTCGCGTTCATCCCCATCTGGGCCTACGTCATAGGAGGCGACCGATGAAGCTCGACGCGAAAGTCCCGGAAGGCCCCATCTCCCAAAAATGGGACAAGCATAAATTCGACACCAAGCTCATCAACCCGGCCAACAAGCGCAAGTTCGAAGTCCTCGTCGTGGGCACCGGCTTGGCCGGCGCCTCGGCGGCCGCCTCCCTGGCGGAGCTGGGTTATAAAGTAAAAGTCTTCTGCTTCCAAGACTCGCCGCGCCGGGCCCATTCCATCGCCGCCCAGGGCGGTATAAACGCCGCAAAAAACTATCCTAATGATGGCGACTCCGTCTTCCGCCTCTTCTACGACACCGTCAAAGGCGGCGACTTCCGCGCCAGAGAGGCCAACGTCTACCGCCTGGCCCAGGTCTCCAACAACATCATCGACCAATGCGTGGCCCAGGGCGTGCCTTTCGCCCGCGAGTACGGCGGCACCCTTTCCAACCGCTCCTTCGGAGGCGCGCAGGTCTCGCGGACCTTCTACGCCCGCGGCCAGACCGGCCAACAGCTCCTGCTCGGCGCCTATTCCGCGCTGATGCGCCAGGTCGGCCTCGGAGCCGTCGAGATGTTCACCCGCCGCGAGATGGTCGAGCTGGTCGTCGTCGACGGCGCCGCGCGCGGCATCGTATGCCGCAACCTGGTCACCGGCGCGCTCGAGACCTACTCCGGAGACGCCGTCCTGCTGGCCACCGGCGGCTACGGCAACGTCTTCTATCTCTCGACCAACGCCGTGGGCTCCAACGTGACGGCCACCTGGCGGGCGCATAAGAAGGGCGCGGCCTTCGCCAACCCCTGCTACACGCAGATCCACCCCACCTGCATCCCCGTCTCCGGCGATCATCAGTCGAAGCTCACGCTGATGTCCGAATCCCTGCGCAACGACGGCCGCGTCTGGGTCCCCAAGAAGCAGGGCGACAAGCGCAGCCCCGAGACCATCCCGGAGGCGGAGCGCGACTACTACCTGGAGCGAAAATATCCTTCCTTCGGCAACCTGGTCCCGCGCGACGTGGCTTCGCGCAACGCCAAGCAGATGATCGACGACGGCAAGGGCGTCGGCGAGACCGGCCTGTCGGTCTACCTCGATTTTGCCGACGCCATCAAGCGCCTAGGGGTCGACAAGATCAAGGAGAAGTACGGCAACCTCTTCGACATGTACCACCACATCACGGCCGAAGACCCCTACAAGGTGCCCATGCGCATCTACCCGGCGGTGCATTACACCATGGGCGGCTTGTGGGTCGACTACAACCTGATGACGACGATCCCCGGCCTCTTCTGCCTGGGAGAAGCCAACTTCTCCGACCACGGCGCCAACCGCCTGGGAGCTTCCGCCCTGATGCAGGGCTTGGCCGACGGCTACTTCATCATCCCCTACACCTTGGGCGGCTACCTGGCCGGCGCCAAGCTCGGCAAAGTGAGCCTGAGCGACGGACCCTTCAAAGAAGCTCTCGCTGACGCAAAAGCCCGCACCGAGAAGCTTCTGGCCGTCAAAGGCAAACGCACGCCGAACTCCTTCCACAAGCAGCTGGGGGCGATCCTCTGGGACAAGTGCGGCATGGCGCGCAACGCCGCGGGGCTCAAGGAGGCGCTGGCGGAGATCCCGAAGATCCGCGAGCAGTTCTGGAAGGAAGTGGTCGTGACCGGCAGCGGTGAGGAGCTCAACCAGACCCTCGAGAAAGCCGGCCGCATCTCCGACTACTTCGAGTTCGCCGAGCTCTTCGTGCGCGACGCCTTGATGCGCGAGGAGTCCTGCGGCGGCCATTTCCGCGAGGAGCACCAGACCTCGGACGGCGAAGCCAAGCGCAACGACAAGGACTTCAGCTACGTGGCGGCCTGGGAGTTCACCGGCGTCGGCAAGGAGCCGGTCCTTCACAAAGAGCCCTTGGAGTTCGAAGCGGTCCACCTGGCGCAGAGGAGCTACGCATGAGCGGCAAGCTGATGGACCTGACGCTGAAGGTCTGGCGCCAAAAAGACGGAGGCTCGGAAGGCCGTTTCGAGACCTACGAGGCCAAGGGCGTCTCGCCCGACATGTCGTTCTTAGAAATGCTCGACGTCGTCAACGAAGGCCTGATCGCCGGAGGCGCCCAGCCCGCCATCGCCTTCGACTCCGACTGCCGCGAGGGCATCTGCGGCATGTGCAGCCTGACGATCAACGGCCAGCCCCACGGCCCGGAGCTGGGCACGGCCACCTGCCAGCTGCACATGCGCACCTTCCGCAACGGGCAGACGATCACCATCGAGCCTTTCAGGGCAAAGGCGTTCCCGCCGGTCAAAGACCTCATCGTCGACCGCTCCGCCTTCGACCGCATCATGGCCGCCGGCGGCTTCGTTTCCGTCAACACCGGGAACTCGGTCGAGGCCAACAACATCCTCATCCCGCACCGCCACGCCGAGAAGGCGATGGACGCGGCCGCCTGCATCGGCTGCGGCGCCTGCGTGGCGGCCTGCCCCAACGCCTCGGCGATGCTCTTCGTCGCGGCCAAGGTCTCCCAGCTGGCGCTCCTGCCCCAAGGCGCCCCGGAGCGCGAGAAGCGCGTGCTCGCCATGCGGGCGCAGATGGATGAGGAGAAGTTCGGCAATTGCTCCAACGAGTACGCCTGCGAAGCGGCCTGCCCGAAGGAGATCAGCGTCTCCAACATCGCGCGCCTCAACCGTGAGTTCCTGCGCGCCGCCCTGACGTCGGACGAGTAGCCCCCCCGGACGTGGACCTCAACGAGCGCTTCGACGTGTCCCCGGGGAAGGTGGAGGAGCTGCGCTCGCGCATCCTGCGCCTGGGCGTCGACCTCAAGCTCGTCGAGGAAGGCTTCACCCGCGGCAGCGGCAAGGGCGGGCAGAAGCTCAACAAGACCTCCAACTGCGTGCAGCTCAGCTACGCTCCCTTGGACCTGCGAGTGCGCTGCCAGCGCGAGCGCAAGCGCACGATCAACCGCTTCCTGGCCCTGCGCGAGCTGGTCGACCAGATCGAGATGAAGGTCTCACCAGGAACGTCCTCCCGCCTAAAAGAGTTCGAACGCCTGCGGCGGCGCAAGTCGCGCGCCCAGGCCAAGTCCCGCGCCAAGCATGCCCCCGAGGCCGCCGCTTGAAGCATTTCACCGTCGCCGAGGCCGAGGCCCTGATCCCGGAGCTGGAGAAGATCTTCGCCGCCGCCCGGGAGCTGGCCTCCAAAGCCCAGGAGAAAGCCCACCACCTGCGCGACATGGAGAACAAGGGCGAAGGCGCCGCCGCCATGGCCATCGGGCGATCCCAACTGCAGTTCCTCGCCAACGGCGTCAACGAATGGCTGCGCAAGATCGAGGACCTGGGCGGCCAGGCCAAGGGACTCTCGCCGGCGCTCGTGGACTTCCCCCACCGATTGAACGGCCGCGACGTCTACCTGTGCTGGCAGCTGGGCGACAAGAAGATCGGCTTCTATCATCCCGTGGAAGAAGGCTTCGCCGGCCGCAAGCCCCTGCCTTCCAAGAAGCCGTAGTCGACTCCGCTCCATGATCGCGGGGGCTTGAACCCGCCTTCGGCGGCGGGGCGACTATCCACGTCCCGGATTTTGCATTGGGCCGGCCTGAACTGCTGAAATAAAGGC
>CAZEAE010000041.1:0-26568 GCA_964510095.1 uncultured Elusimicrobia bacterium
GATAACTGGGGACGCGAACCGCGGTCAAGTCACCTGACCGATGGTATCGCGCCAGCTTATCAGCAGCCCGGCTATCTGTCTTGACTGGGTCGCCGGGACGCACCGGGGTCAGGGAAGGCGCAATCACAAAACAGGGGTGCCCCAGTCCCGCGATCCGACGGTGCGCCTCGTGCTGCGATTCTTTTGACGAACTTCGTAACAGCCGTTGGATTGTTCTCGATCCTCACTCTTTCGGTCATGATCTCGCTTCCAGCCGGCAAGACGGATGCGACGATGGTCTTCTTGCGGACATCTAACCCGATGACTGTGGTAGGAGATTTCATAGCCGGTATCTCCTGTCCTGTGTGGATAGACTCCCCTCGGAGCAACCCGAGTTATACTGAACTAAGGGGATACCGGCTCGTTCATGCTATCTTCCGGCGCGCGCAGCGCAGTGGGCTCCCTGAGGATTCAAAAGCCCGGGAACATGGAGCTCTCAGGCGGCGGCGAGGTGCTTTCGCAGGAAGGCCGAGACCCTGGCATCGTATTCGGCCGGGGCGGCTTCTCGGCAATGGCCGTGGCCGCCGCCCGCTATGACCAAGAAATCCTTGGGCCCGCCGGCGCGCTCGTAGATGCGGCGGACGTCCTCGGGCGGCATCAGGAGGTCGGCCGAGCCGGCGATCACCAGGACCGGCGTCTTGGACTTCCCGATGAAGGCCTCGGGGCTGAAGGAGAGGATGTCCGGGAAGCCCGAGCGCTTCTCGGCCAGCCAGGTCGTCAGCAGGACCAGCGGGAAAAAGGGGACTCGGAAGTGGTTCCAGGCCCAGCGCCGGATGACTTGGCGGAAGTCGGCGAAGGGGCTTTCGAGGACGGCGGCCTTGAGCTCGGGGTGGCCGGCCAGGCCCATGGCGGCCACGGCGGCTCCCATGGAGACGCCGAAGAGGCCCACGCTCGCGGCGCAGCTCGGGCGCTTGTCCTTGAGGTAGTCGAGCGCGGCCGTCAGGTCGCGGAGCTCGAGCTTGCCCATGGTCACGGGGCTGGGCGCGCTCTCGCCGTGCCCGCGGAAGTCGAAGTAGAGGAGGTTGAAGCCTTCTTTCCGGGTGAGGAAGAGGCTCTGCTCGAGGATCTGGCCTTTGTTGTCGCCCCAGCCGTGGCAGATGACCAAGGTCTCTCGGCGGCCGGAGGGCGATGCCATGAACCAGCCGCTGAGCGTCAAGCCGTCGGGGGTGCGGAAGGCGACCTTTTCATACTTGAGGTCGAACTGCTCGGGGAAGATGCTCATCGGGCTCATGAAGGGCGGATTTAAGAGGAGCCCGGCGCCCCAATAGGCCGCGGCGAAGCCGCCCAGGAGCAAGACGGCGACCGCGAAAAGTATCATCTGGGACTCATTCTAGCCAACCGCACGTCGACGCGCAAGGCGTTTTCGCGCCACAGGTGGGCCCAGATCGGATTCTCCCCAAGGTCCCAAATGTCCTAGGCCGATTGCCCGAAGGTATCTGGCACCTTGGGCCCAGGCGGCTGCCTGGCCGATCGCGGTAGAATGCTTGACCACTCTTTGGAGGATCACCCATGAAACTTGTAGCCTCGACCCTCGTGCTCTCGCTGTTGATCACCGCGCCAGGCCTCGCGCCTTACGCCTTGGCCGCGTCGATCGCCAATCCCGGGGCCAGGGTCATCGGCATCGTCCCGTCCGGAACCGGCGCCCGCGCCTATCTGGGCGGCACCAGCGCGGGGGCTTCCCTGGGCCTCGCCCCGCTCTCCCCCGCCGGTCCTTCCCTGCAGGCCGCGCCGCTCAGCCCCTCGATGGCCCCCGGCATCACACCCGGACTCACTGACAGCCTCTTGCCCGACATCGCTCCCGCCGCGGAGACCCCCTCCCTATCCGCTCCCCAGGACTCCTCCGCCGACGGCTCGCGCATCGACGCCCCCGTCGAGTCCATCGTCGCCGACGGCGCCTATGCCCGCCCCGCCTCCAAGATCGCCGACGGCCTGAATCGGCTCAAGATATTGTTCTCCGGCAAGCAGGACGGCCAGGCCGCGAGCATCCCAGGCGGCGACAAGACCGTCGCGGGCAGCCAGTCCTCCCGCCGCGACAGCGGCCTCTCCAAGTCCCAGCCGGGGGACGGCGCCGCCAAGCCGGTCTCACCGGAGACCCACCCCGAGCTCTTCGCGCCGCGCTCCTCGCGCGTCGGCGTCGGCCCCGCCAAGTACGTCTACTGGAACGCCTTCTACAACATCCTGCAGTGGGCCAACCTCAAGTTCGCCAAGGACCCCAACCGCCGCGTCTCCTGGGACAAATGGCCCACCAAGCTCGGCCTGCTCTATCTGATCGCCAAGATCCGCTTCGTGCGCTCCGACACCCTCACCGACCCCAACGACTACGCCTCTAACGACGTCAAGCCCGCGGGCAAGGAGCCTCAGACGGCCAAGATCGGCTACCCCGCCGACGGCAGCTGGGTCTCCGACCGCGAGAACCCGCGCATGGGCGCCGAGAACACGCGCTTCGGCTCCAACATCCCGCCCAAGAAGGTCCGCCCCGACGTGGAGAACATGACGCCCTCGGCCCGCGAGGTCGGCAAGCTCAAGTGGCGCAAGCTCGACGCCGACGGCAAAGCCATCGTACAGCCCGCCGGCATCCTTAATAACCTGGCCGGCGGCTGGATCCAGTTCCAATTCCACAACTTCGGCGGCAACACCAAGCGCGATGCCATCACGGAGAACCCGCACAAGCTCCCGCGCACCCCCGCCGACAACTGGCCCGAGAAAGAGGCCACCGTCGATCGCACCAGCAAGGACCCCACCCGCGTCACCGACAACGGCCGCCCGACCATCATGAACGAGCGGACTCAAGCCTGGATCCAGGCCCAGATCTACGGCACCAACGAGGAAGAACTCGGACGCCTGCGTTCCTACAAGGATGGGAAGATGCTCATGGGCGCCGACGGCCGACTGCCCGAGGACCCCAAGAAGGCCGGCATCGACCTCTCCGGCTTCACCAACAACTACAACCCGATTCTCTCCTTCCTGCACTGGGCCTTCGTCGTCAATCATAACAACATCGCCGACCACATCCGGAAGTTCAACCCAGGCTGGGACGACGAGACCGTCTTCCAGTACGCCCGCAAGATCAACGTCGCCAATATCGACCTCATCCACACCGTCGAGTGGACCGAGGACCTGCTCCAGCACCAGACCCTGCAGGAAGGCATGCACGCCGAGTTCTACGGCCTGTTCGGGCCGAGGATCAAGGCCTGGCTGATGCGCCTGTCCTACCGCCACCCGTGGTTCGCCAAGATGATCAAGGTCGTCTCCAACAACGACGTCATCTGGGGCATGCCGGGCTCCAAGTGGGAGCACCATGACGGCCCGTTCCAGGTGCCCAAGCACTTCCGCGTCGTCTATCGGTTGCACGAAATGGTCTTGGACGAGCAAGAGATGATCCAGCCCGGCACCGACCGCACGCTCGACCGCATCCAACTCATCGACTTCGTCCACAACAACACCCGGCCCATCGTCGAGAAGCACGGGTATGATGTATTGGCGTATTCTTTCGCTAAAAAATCGGCCGGCGCGCTCAAGCTCCACAACTTCCCGCGCACGCTGTCGCAGTTCAAGAATCAGCAAAATGGGCAGCTCACCGACCTGGCCGAGCTGGACATCTTCCGCGAGCGCACCGACGGCACCGGCTCCTACAACGAGTTCCGCCGTTCCTTGGGCGAGCCTCCCGTGAAGAGCTTCCTGGAGCTGACCGGCGGCGACGCCGAGCTGGCCAAGGAGCTCGAGCAGAAGTACGAAGGCGACATCGAGAAAGTGGACGCCGGCATCGGCATCCTGGCCGAGCCCAAGCCCGCCGGCTTCGCGCTGGGATTCACGCAGTTCTACCAGTTCGTGCTCAACGCGCCCCGGCGCGTGAAGAGCAACCGCCACCTGACCGAGTACTTCACGCATAAAGACTATACGTTCGAAGGGATGGAATGGGTCCTGCAGTCCGGCGGCATGGGCGGCGTCATCGCCCGCGCGATGAAGGGCCTGCCGCAGGGCCAGGCCGTCATCGACTCGATGGAAGGCGTGACCCGCTGGTTCACGCCGTGGCCCGATACCGAGACCTTCCCCGTGCGCATGCTGGACCAGGCCAACGCCGATTCCAGCAGGATCCTCAAGGCCACCGCCAAGCTGATGGCGGTGGGCACCTTCACCGCCTTCGCCGCCTGGATGGGCGTGGCGGTCTCGGGGTTCGCCGTCGTTCCGATCACGCTGGCCGCCTTGGGCCTGCCGATCCTCATCTACTACAAGCGCATGCTCGCTTGGCGCTTCATGCAGAAGACCTGGCAGAGCGCCTACACCGACAAGCGCCACTCCATGTTCCCGACCTTGTTCCTGGGCGAGAAGTGGGCGGCGCGCAGCGCGGCGCTGGGCCGCTTGGGCGCCAAAGGAGCGATGGCCGTCGCCGGCTACGCGTCCTTGACCTTGATGGCCACCAATCCCGTGGTAGCGGTGCTTGCCGGTCTGACCGGCATGGCCGCCATGGGCGTCCTGCGCGCGACCAAGACCTACGACAACGACATGCAGGTGCTCAAGATCGCTCTGCAGAACCGCCTGCGCGAGGGCTACACCGCTCGGGCCCAGCCTTCCGACGTCCCGGGCGCCACCGCGCTCGAGAAGCGCTACTGGTTCCTGATCCCGGCGGACGCCAAGCAGCCGACGGCCCGGATCTGGCATACCTATAGAGTGCTCAACGAGCACGGCTTGGGCCGGCTCAAGGCCTTCAAGACGGCGCTCATCTCGCACCTGGTCTTCGGGCCGCGCACGCAGCGCGGGCTGGGCATCAAGGGCCGCTGGAAGGCGGGCATCCTCTTCAACCCCTTCGCCATCTACGTGCCCAACATGATCCAGGCGCAGGGGCCCTCCAGCACGCGCATCTTCGCGCCGGAAGGCAACGACAAGGGCATCAAGCCCGGCGACGTGGACATGGAGGAGTTCGACCGGATGTTCAGCACCTACGCTCCCGGCCGCGACTACATGACCGCTTACGACTTCTCGCGTTTGCGCGAGGGCAACCGCTGGCGGGCGGCGCAGGAAGGCGTCGGCAACCCCATGTCCCGGTTCATCGGGTCGATCGCGGTCAAGCACCGCACCGACCAGCTGCTGCAGCTCTACGCCGACCGCGTGGCCAACGAGGACAAGGTCTTGGTCCCCGCGGTCAGCCGCGACATGCTGCTGCGGGTCTACCAGGGCACGGCGCAGCTGGACATCATGGCCGAGCGCGCGCTCGACGGGGTGCATCCCGACCTGAAGCGCCCGGTCCCGTTCAACGAGGATGGGGAGCGGCCGGTCGGCAAGTGGCAGAGCCTGAAGGGCAGCGTCCGCACGCTGCGGACCAGCCTGGTCCTGCCCGTCTCGGGCGCGGCGATCAGGGCCGACGGCCGGGCCGTCGGCCGCTTCTTCTCCGAGGTGCGCAAGCTGGGTTGGACGGTGATCGCGGGCATCTTGGCCTATTACCTCGTGCGCGACACGATCCTCTACGTCCTGATCCCCTACCTCATCTACAAAGGCGTCGTCGGTTAGGAGCTATATGAAAAACTCGATCCTACTCGCATCCGGCCTCTCCATTCTCCTGGCGGCCTCCGCCTCCGCCGGCCTGCCGGCCGGCTCTTTCAAGGGGACTTCCCCATTCCTCAAAGGCCCCGACGTGATGGCCTTGATCATCAAGAAAGACCCGGCGAACGCGAACACGGCTTACGCCGTCTTGGCGGAATACACGAGGCTCCCCTATATCCCCGGCCCGGAACGCATCGAGATCACCAAATGGGTGCCGCGGACCTTCGCCTACCGCATCGAGCCGGCCGGCAAGCTGCGCTACGCGATGAAGCCGATCCGCGTCTCCGCGTCGGGCGACATCGAGGTGGACAACGGCCACTTGGTCTTCGGGGTCCTCGAGCTCAAAAAGGATGGGACCCTCGACGGCGCCACGCTGACCCGCTACGACCGGGGCTCGAACATGGTCGCCGAAACGATCGCCTTCGACGGCAAGGTCAGCTCCACGTGGGAAGACTACGTCCCGGGGAATTATTTCGGCTCGAAGGACCCCACGGGGGGCGACTACCTGCACAAGGCGGTCAACATGACGCTCTCCAAGGACAAGGTGGCGGAATTCTCCATGGAAGACGTCAAAGGCAGGTTCGACGTCGCCGAGAAGGCTCCGGGGATCTTCGTGTTCCGCGCCAAGGCTCCGGCCGCCGCCGGCGACAAGGGCAAGGATAAGGTGGAACCGATGATCGGCGTCTTCATCGACATCGTGAACTGGAAGCCGTTCTTCACGACCGATGAGCTCTTGCTGATCAACCCGGAGGACCCGAAGGACGTGGGGTTCTACTACGAGCGGCATTAGCCGCCGCTAGGGGTTCTTCGCTAGAATCCGGGTCCGGCGCCAGAAGCCGACGAAGGCTTCGGCGCTTTTGTCGGCGGGGATCTTCTCCTCGGCCAGCGCCTTGAGGACCAGGCCGTAGCCTGCGGAGTCCGCGGCGCCTTCGATCCTGGGCGCGAAGCCGTTGTAGTCGGTGCCCAGCGCGACGGCCTCGGCTCCCGCGCCCTGCGCGAACAGGCGCGCGTGAGCCAAGAGGTCCGCAAGACGCTCCCCCACGTAGTTGGCGTTGACGGTGATGCCGACCATCCCATGGCTGCGGCGGACTTCCTTGAGCAGTTCGGGCGAGAGGGTCCGCTCGCAGGGCGTGAGTTCGCGCGCGGCCTGGTGGGAGAACATCAACGGCAGGCCGGGGTAGCGCCGGGCGATGTCGGCAGCCGTCTGGTCGCTGGAGTGGGTGAGGTCCAGGATCAGCCCCTTGGCCACCGCATGATCGGCTAGGGCCTCGCCTTCCTTGCTCAAGCCTTTGGGGTTCCTTCTGCCGGGGCCTTTGCCGCCGGGGACGCAGCTCTGTTTCGGCCAATAGCGCACGGCGGCGGCTCCGGCCCAGGCGTTGTCGTCGAAGTGGACGATGGTGAGCATCCGCAGGCCGCGGTCCCAGAGGGCGTCGAGGCGCGCGGGGGTGTCGATGCCGTGTCCGCCTTCGGCGGCGATGATGACGCCGAGTCGCCAGCCCTTGGATCTCAGCACGGCTTGGGCTTCCTCGGGCGAACGGACGAGGGTGACGCGGGGGTGGAGGGAAACCCACTTTTCGACGGCGGTGATCTGGCGGTGAAGGGCTTTGGTGTAGCCTCCCCTCAGGTGGGAGACGACGCTGGGGGCATAGAGCGAGGCCATGATGAGGCGGACATCGGCGGCCTCGAGGTCCTTGAGGCTGACTTGGTTCTTGAAGCGGGCGGTTCGGTCGGCGACGCGGGCGGGTCCGTCGCCGGGCTCGCCGCGGAAGATGCCGGGCAGGGATGCGTCCATGAGCAGATGGACGTGGAGGTCGATGGCGCCGGCTTGGGCGGGGATGGGGGTAAGCAAGAGGGTCAGCGCGAAGAAGAGCTTGAGCACAGCGCTATCGTATATAATCGCGGCGCTCAACAGCAGGCCTGGGCGTTTTGCTATCCTCAAGCGCTATGGATTTCGAACCGACGGAGATGATGAGAGACGTGCGCGCCTCGGCGCGCGCCTTAGCCGAGCGCCTCAAGCCGCTGGCCGGGGCCTGGGACGAGGCCGAGGCCATGCCCGCCGAGATCCTGCAGGAAGGCGGCCGCCTGGGCTACTTCGGCCTGCTGGTCTCGGAGGAATACGGGGGCATGGGCCTGGACGCTCTCTCCTACGCGGTCGCCATGGAAGAGCTGGCGCGCGGCAGCGCGGCCTTCCAGGGCTGCTTGAGCGTGCATAACTCGCTGGTCTGCACGGCCTTGATGCGCTTCGGCTCCCCTGAGCAGAAGAGCCGCTACCTGCCGCAGCTGGCCTCCGGAGGGTGCATCGGCGCCTACAGCCTTTCGGAGCCGGGCTCCGGCAGCGACGCCGGCTCCTTGACCACCGCGGCGGTCGCAGACGGAGACGGCTTCAAGGTCACCGGCGAGAAATGCTGGGTCAGCAACGGCGGCATCGCAGGCCTCTTCCTGGTCTTCGTCTCCACCAACCGCGCCAGCGCCAGCCGGGGCATCAGCTGTTTCCTCTTAGAGAAGGGGTTTCCGGGCTTCTCCCTCGGGCGCAAGGAGAAGAAGATGGGCCTGCGCGCCTCCGATACCCGCACCCTCTCTTTCAAGGATTGCCGGGTGCCGCGCTCGGCGCTCTTGGGCTCGTTGCACGGGGGCTTCAAGATCGCCATGAGCCTGCTCGACGGCGGGCGCATCGGCATCGGCGCGCAGGCCGTCGGCATCGCCCAGGCGGCCTTCGAAGAAGCCTTGGCCTACGCCAAGGCGCGGCGGCAGTTCGGAAAACCCATCGCCGACAACCAGCTGATCCAGGCCAAGATCGCCGACATGGCGATGAACATAGACGCCGCCCGGCTCATGGTGCAGCGGGCGGCCGCGCTCTTGGCCGCCGGCAAGAAGTGCTCCAAGGAAGCCTCGATGGCCAAGCTCTTCGCTTCGATGACCGCCAACAAGGCCGCCACCGACGCCCTGCAGATCCACGGCGGCAACGGCTATATCAGGGAATTCGCCGTCGAGCGCTTGTTCCGAGACGCCCGCGCCACCGAGATCTACGAGGGGACTTCCGAGATCCAGCGGCTGATCATCGCGCGCGAGGCTTTTCGCGCAGGGAGAACGACCTAAGGAAGGCCACCCAGGCTATCTCGGCGGCGTTCTCGGGGTCGGAGCCCGGACGGTCTTGCGAAAAGCTCAGTACGATGAAGCGCTTGCCGGCCGGGACCAGGCAAAAGAGCTCGCGGCCCAGCTTCGGCGCCCGCGCCTTGACGTGGGGATCGCCGAGTCCGACGGGATAGCCGCTCTCGTAGAGCCGCGTAGACAGGCCGGCCACCGTGACTGCGCCCAGCTTCTTGGGCGGCCGCCCCATGGTCGAAGCCGCCGGGCTCTTCAGGAAGTCCGCCGGCGTCGCGTGAACCGAACCCTTCCCGCCGAAGACCCGCATTTGGATGCGGGTCTCGGAAGACTCCTCGAAGCGCAAAAGATCGTCGGTTCCTTGGGAGCGATGCTCGATCGACCAGTCCGCGGGCGGTTCATAGCGGGCCAAGCGGTCGATCTCCAGAGTCGGGGCGATCACGGGAGCCTCCTGGGCGGCCAGCGCGGCGGCCAACGACAGCGAGACGGCGAAGAGCATCGTCTTCATTTCGGCCAGTGCTCGGGATGTTCCTTCTTGTCTTTCTGATACATCTCTTGGAGCTCGTCGCGCTCGATCTGGCCCGGCGGCGGGGGGGTGAAGGACTCCGCCTGCGGCCGGCCGTCGGTCAGGGTCTTGAGGTGGGTGCGGCGGGCGTCGGCGGCGCGCTCCACCTCGGCGAAGAAGGGCTTCTTGGCGTCGGCCTTCATCCGGGCGATGTCCTTGGCGCCGTCCTTGGTCTTGTACCAATCCATATGGCTCTGGACGTAGGCGATGATCTCTTGGAGCCGCGCCTGGCGTGAAGGAGCGGTGTCAGCGATATAGCTGGCGATGGCTTCGCGCTCGGAGGTGAACGACTCGCTCTTGATCCCGTGGACGGAGACGAAGTGGTCGATGATGGGCAGCCAGGCCTTCTCCTGCGCGGTGAGCTGCGGCTGGCGCGCCAGCTCCTTCTTGGCGTTGGCCAGGCGTTCGCTGAGCACCGGCACGACGCGCTCCATCTCTTCGGTGCTGAAGGTGCCGGCATAATAGGCCATGTTGGTCTTGAGCCCCCGGTGGTACTCCTCCGGATCCCGGAGATAGCTCCACATGTGGCCGTCGTTGAGCGGCACGCCGCGCTCGGCGTCGACGATCCAGCCGACGAGGCCGGCGTTGGCCTCGTTGCTGCGATAAGCCCCGTAAGTGTCGTCGACGCCGGCCTTGCGGGCCTTGATATGCTCGAGCCCGTGGCCGAGCAGCTCGTGGCCGAGCGTGCTGGGAAGCTCGGCGGCGATGAAATCGGCATCGGTTCCCAGGTAGTCCTTGTTGAGCCTGACGTGGATCTTGTCGCCGTCGGAAGCGGTGCTGCCTCCGGAGGCCCGGATGATCTTCTTGCCGTTGAGCTCGATGACTTTGGAGTTCTCGACGGGCTCGAAGGAGACGCGGACCTTCTTGCCTTGAGCGATGAACTCTTCGGCGATCGTGCGGGCGGTGGGGCTTTCCAACAGGCGGTTGACGGCGGCGTCCAACTCGGCGGCTTGCCTCGGGTCGCCGTGGTCGTCGAACTCCAGCTGGCCGCGCAGGCGCTGCAGCAGGCCGTCGTCGGGTGCGGCGGCGGGGCCGGCCGAGACCGGGCCTTTTCCAGAGCCTTCCGGCTTAGGAGGCGCCCGGCCGAAGGCGGCCTGGTTGAGCGAAGCGAGGAAGCCGCGCTCGGCGGCGGCCAAGAGCGGCCCGCGGTACCAGTAGAGCAGCAGCGCCTGCTGGCGGTCGGAGGCGAGCAGCTGGCCGGCATCCTGCTTGGCGCGCAGCCCGGCGACCAGGCTTTGCGCGCGATTCTTGAGGAAGGCCTGCGCAGCCTCGTTGCTGAGCAGATGCGCCTTCGGCTCGGCGGCCTTGCCGTCTACGAAGTGGAAGGACTTGAGGGTGAAGCGTCCGCTTTCGGCGGCCAAGAGGGCGGTTCTTTCTTCGGGCAGCAGGCCCGGGGGGCGCCGGGTGTCGAAGGGTTCGGCGGCGGCGACTTCATGGGTGGCTTGCGGGAGCGGGCGGTCGCAGAGGGTGCAGGCAAAGGCCGCCGGGCCGAGGAGGCCTAGCAGGCAGAGCGACGCCAGCGTGCGCAGTGCCGGGTTCATAGGGGTACCTTAGGATAGCCCCGGAGCCGTGGTTTTGCCAGGGGGGGGCGGTATGGGTCTTTAGGCCTAGCCGGGGTTGGGCCTATCGGGCCTTCCGGAGAAGGCGGCCTGCGCCTATCCTGAGGCATGGCCGCCTGGCTCGCCGTTCTGCTGTTGACCCCCTCGCTTTGGGCCGCCGAGATCGCGCCTCCCGAGGAGCGGCAGGATGATGCCGGGACCGAGGAGGCGGGAGTCGGGCGGGCCGTCTTGACGCCCGAGGAGCAGGTCCGTGCCGAAGCTGACGTCATTCGCCTGGAGCAGTTCGTGATGTTCCATATGGGCCATCGCGGCGCGGGGAAGAAGGCCTTGAGCGAGGCCTTCCGGAGGCGGCTGAAGGCCGTCCTTGCGGCGGCCGCCCGCTCGGCGCCTTTGGAGTTCCGCTACTTCACCGCCGCGGCGCCGCGCTTCAGCGAAGCCGAGGTCACCCAGGTCTTCCAGGTCCTGCGCGACGAGCCCGAGGGGCTGGCGGCGTTCGTCCGCGGGTCCACGCATGTCCAGCGGTTGGTCCCCTTGTACCAGGAGGCGGCCGCGGTCAACGAGCCGGAGGCCGGCTTGACGGCCGCGGCCGACCGCGAGTGGAAGCGCTACCTCGAGCATCGGGGCCCGCTGGTTGGAAAGACGCTCGAGGGCATCCTTTCCGGCATGGCCGCCAAGGCCGTCAAGGAAGGGCCTTCCGTTTCCGCCGGCGGTCCTTTGAAGGCCCTCGGGCCGGCGGAGTGAGCGTCGTCGGCGCGCGGAGCTATCGGATCTCCTCACTGGCCGCCGTCCGTTCAGGCCGATGTCTAGCGTGCGCCTGGGACGGATCTGTGCAAGCCGTCAATGATGAACATGCGCATGAGAACCTGATAAGGAACTCCACGCCATTCGGCCAGGGATTTGAGTTGCCTGACCGTCTCCTCTTCCAAGGCCACGCTGGTCGGCAGTTTTCTCTTCTTCTTTAACCGCTTGGCGGCAGCCAGGATTTTTCTTTTCTCAAACTGCGAGCCAACGGCATACATCTTGTCAGATTTCACGTAGTAGGTATTCTTCATAAAACTCTCGCTCCTTTTTGTTCGCAGGCCGCGAGCTGATAGGCCTTGCTTTTCCTTCCCGCATCGTGAAGACCACCTGCAATAGGCGTCCGCTGGATGTCGGCCCCACGATGCCCAGTCTTTCTTCTGGGACCGCAGGGCTCACTTGGACCCCCAGAGGTGCCGCCTGATTGACGAGGAAGACTTCTTCCGTCTCTGTTGTTGTTACGGCGTGCTTTGCCGAGTTCTTGGTTCTATTGCCTTCGTCCCACTCAAATTCGAAGTGAGTGCTCTCTTTGAGCCACAGCAGAAGCCATTCGACAAATCTGAATTTAGCCATCTACATAGTATAGTGTAGCACACGTTACGGATCTGCGCCAGGGATTGAATTTATTCGGCGTCTTGATGTCACGCTAGGGAGTCTGCAGGTTTGTGGAGCATGATGGCCGGTCAGTGGATCATGGCGCTCCGCCTTCCAGGCCGAGGCTGTCGGCCGGACTCTCGGGGGGGGCTAAAGGTAGGAGGCGAAGCTCTTCTCCAGCTCTATGAGATAGGTCCGGTCGATCGAGAAGCGGGCGAAGCCCGCCAGGCAGTCGAGCTTCACGAGGGCGTTGAGGCTGGCGTCCTTGGGCACGGCGACATAGAGCCGCTTGATGAAGGTCCGATTGACGAGGTTGACCTCGTCGAAGATGAGCATGAGGTCTTTCAGATCCCAATCCGGCGTCTTTCCTCGTTTGTGGAGCAGGAGCTGCGCGACCAGGTACATCGAGACGGCGCGGTACATCGTCTCCTCCATCGACGCGAACGGAAGGTGGGTGAGGACCATGGGGCGCAGCTTGTCCAGGACGGGGCAGCCGCTGGTGGCCATATAAAGACCCATCAAGGAGCTCAGGCCGTCCATGACGCTCATCGTCTTGCGGTACTCCCGCGCCTCGCTCTGGATGGTCACTTCGGTGACCTCGGTGGAAAGACAATCCTTGAACAACTCGACGAGGTCGACGAGGCTGACGGCGACGGGACAGCGCGGGCTGTCTGCCGGTTTGAGCGGACAGTTCGGGCATTGGTTGAAGCCCAGCTCGGTCCAGGCCGGGAGGTCCTTGCGCGGGACCGTTTCCAGGCTCAGGCTGGGATGCTTCAAGCGCACGGTGAATTCCCGTTGACGCCCATCTTCCCAGCGGAAGCGGTAGGTCAGGACCTTGACGGTCTCGCTCATAGCACGATGCCCACCGGGCAATGGTCCGAGCCGAGGACTTCCGGCAGGATGAAGGCTTCCTTGAGCCGGGGCCGCAGCGCGGTTGAGATCAGGACATGGTCGAGCCGCCAGCCGACGTTGCGCGCGCGGCAGTCGGCGAAGGTGCTCCACCATGTATGATGGCCGCCGCCTTTCTCGAATTCGCGGAAGGTATCGATGAAGCCGGCTTGGAGGAAGCGGTCGAACCCCGCCCGTTCCTCGGGCGTGAAGCCGTGGTTCTTCACGTTCGCCTTGGGATGGGTCAGGTCGATCTCCCGGTGGGCTACGTTGAGGTCTCCGCAGAAGACGACCGGTTTCTTCTTCTCCAGACGCTTAAGGTGTTTCAGGAAGTCCACGTCCCATTCCTTCGTTCGATACGCCAGGCGCCCCAGAAGGCGCTGGGAGTTGGGGACGTAGACGTTGACCAGATAGAAGCCCGGATACTCGGCCGTCTGCACCCGGCCTTCCTGGTCGTGCTTCTTGACGCCGATGCCGGAGACGACGGCCAGCGGCGCCGTCTTGGAGAAGATGGCGGTGCCGGCGTAGCCCGGGCGCAGGCCGGTGTTCCAGTAGGGCTTATACCCGGGCAGCGGGTTGGCCAGCGGCTCCAGCGGCGCCTTGGTCTCCTGCAGGCAGACCACGTCCGGGGAGATCTTTCGGATCTTCTCCGGCAAGCCCCGCTTGAGCGCGGCGCGCACCCCGTTGACGTTCCAAGAGATGAGTTTCAAGGACGCTTAATAGGGGAAGATCTGCTCCAGCGTCTTCTCCTCCACCGGGCCGAGCTCCTTGAGCTTGTCGAGCCCCACGCGGTCGCGATGGCCCAGGATGTGGATCGACAGCGGCCGTCCTTTGAAGCGCGCGGCGAAGAGGCCCAGGTCCGTCAGCTTGTATTGAAGGGCTCTCTCGAACCTCTTGGGGCGAGGGTCTCCCGAGAGGCCTTTGTCCTCCCAGCTCATGATCGCGCCCGGGATGGACCTGAAGTTCAGCGGATCGGTCCGATAGCCTTCTTCGATGGCTTTGGCCGTCT
The DNA here is from genome assembly GCA_964510095.1 of uncultured Elusimicrobia bacterium. Classification (GTDB taxonomy): domain Bacteria; phylum Elusimicrobiota; class Elusimicrobia; order UBA1565; family UBA9628; genus JBBTLF01. Next base: position 14,093 of record CAZEAE010000041.1, read on the forward strand.
CCGTGAAGCGCTTCTCCGACAGGGGCGGCTCCTTCATCAGCCGCTGGAGCAGCTCGGTGGCTTCCGCCGTCTTGTCGGCCTGGCAGCCCAGGCTGCCGTGGAGCGCGTTCTCGTCGCCCTTGTTGCCTCCGGAGGCGTAGCCGCCGCCGGCCGAATAGGCCAAGGACCGCGCCTCGCGGACCTCCTGGAAGATCAAGGAGCTCATGCCTCCGCCCAGATAGCTGCCGAAGTACTGGTAATCCACCGCATGCTCGGGATCCAGGACCTCGTCGGGCGAAAAGACGCCGACGCGGGACTGGACCATGTCGCGGTGCGTGAACAGCAGCCGGGTCGCCTCGGGCTTGAGATAGGTCATCGGTTTGTAGGCCGGCGGCTCTTTGTACGACTTGCGGCCGTCGTCGATCAGCCGTCCCACTTCGCCGGGGCTGCGCGTGCCGACGTAGGCGACGCGGCGCTTGTAGTCGAAGAGCCCTTTGATGAGGCCGCGCAGCTGCTCGGTCTTGAGCGCGCCCAGCTCCGCGTCGGTCAGCTGGTCCAGGATGGAGCTGTCTTTGCCGCGATGCGCCCACTCGCCCAGCGCGGCGTGGACATAGCCCGGCTCCTTCTTGTTGTCCTGATGAGCGCCGATCCAGACGTCCACCATCTTCTTGAGCGTATCGGTGGCGATGTTCGGGTCCGCGAAGCGCTGGGTCATCAGCTCCAGCGTCGGCCATAGGTTCTCGTCGAGCCCGCTCAGGGAGACGCCGGCCTCCTGCTCGCCGCAGGAGCTGTTTATAGATGAGCCTAGAGAATAGAGCTTCTTCTTGAACTGCTCGGCCGTCAGCGCGCCCGCCCCGGACAGATCGAGCAGGTCGAGCGCCGCGCAGAGGTTGCGCTGATGCTTGCCGCCCAGGTCGAAGCTGAAGGATAGGGAAAAAAGGTCGTTCATCGGGTTCTTGGCCGCGTAGAGGCGGCCTTGCGGCAGCGGCGTGATCGTGTAGTCCCTTCCTTCGACGACCCATTTCGGCTGCAGCGTCTTGGCCGGAGTCGCGATCACGTCGGCGAAGAACTTCGATTCCCTGCCGTCCTGCAGCTCGACCTTCGTGAATTGCGGCTTGGTGATGCTGGGCAGCGTCGGCTTGCCGTTGCGGCGGTAGACGACGACGCGCTCCGGTCCCAGATACTTGCCGGCGACGCGCAGGACGTCGGCCTTGGTGACCCGCCGCAGGCGGTCCAGGCGTTCGATCGTGCGCGCCCAGGGCTCCAGGCCTACGAAGGAATTGACCAGCATGGAGACGCGCGCGTCGTTGGACTCCAGGCGGCTCTTCTCCCCTACCTCGAAGTTCGTGATGATGGCTTTGATGTCTTCTTCGGTGAATTCGCCCCGTTTAAGGCTTTCGACGGCGTCCATCAGCAGGGCTTCGGCCTGCTCCAGCGTCTGGCCCTGCTTGGGCAGCACCCACATGTGCCAGGCTCCGGCGTCGTTGCGCATGCTCGGCCAGCTGCCCGCGCCTTTGACCTTCTGTTCTTGGACCAGCTTCAGGTTGATGATCCCGGAGGACGCGTTGTCCATCAGCATGTCGAGCACCACCAGCGCGTCTTCATCGGCGTGCCCGCCGGCCACCGTCGGCCAGGCCGTGATCGCCTGCTCCTCCGCTTCGTACTTGACCTCCGAGCGCTCCACGGTCTTCGGCTTGGGCAGCGCCCAGCTCAGCGCCGGGGGCAGGGGCTTGGCCTTCCAGGCGCCGAAATAGCGCTGCAGCAGGGCGAGCATCTCCGCGCGGTCGAAATCTCCGGAGAGCGCGATGGCCATGTTGTTGGGGATGTAGTGCTTGTTGTAGAACTCGTACATCTTCTTCAGGGAGGGGTTCTTGAGGTGCTCGATGGAGCCGAGGGTCGTCTGCTGGCCGTAGGGGTGGACCTTGTAGAGCAGCTTTTCCAGCTCCTCTCCGATGAGCCGCTGGGCGTTGTCCATGGAGCGGTTCTTTTCTTCATAGACCGTCTCGATCTCGGTCTGGAAGAGCCGGAACACGGGGTTGGCGAAGCGGTCGCTCTCGAGCTTGGCCCAAGCCTCGGCGCGGTTGGCCGGGAAATCGCAGACATAGACCGTCTGTTCATCGGAGGTGTAGGCGTTGAGCCCTTGGACGCCCAGGAGGCGGTAGGCCTTGGCGATCTCGTTGGGGACGGCGAACTTGGTGGCCTGGATGTTTTCCGCGTCGATCTCCTTGTAGATGCGCGCGCGCTCCGCCGGCTCCTTGGCCAGGAACAGCTTCTCATATAAGGCGGAGATCCGGTCGAGATGGGGCTTTTCCTTCAGGTGGTCCATCGTGCCCAGCGCCGTGCTCCCCTTGAAGAGCATGTGCTCCAGGTAATGGGCCATGCCGGTGCTGTCGGCCGGGTCGTGCTTGGAGCCCGCCCGTACGGCGATCTGCGCCGAGACGCGCGGCTCCTGCGAGTTCGGGCTCAGATAGATCGTCAGGCCGTTGGCCAGCCGATGGATCGTCGTCCGCGTCGCATCGGCCGCCAGCGGGACGGGCAGGACCTGGGGGAGCTTGGGCATCCAGTCTTGAGCGGCCAAGGGCCGCGGAAGCAAGGCCAGGGTCAGGGCGGCGGCGCGCAGCATGGGGGTCATGGTTTTTTCTCCTGGGATCCGTCGGCGCCCTCGGCGTCCGGCTCGTCCATGATGAAGCGGTTGTTGTGACGCATCGCGCCCCAAGTGTAGTTGTTTTGGGCGTTCCAAAGCAGCCAGCTGGTGACGCCGTTCTTCTTGGCGGCGAGGATCTGCGCGCGGACCTGCTCTTCGCGGTAGCGCACCCCCAGCGAGAAATCCTGGAAGTAGGGGCGCATCTTCCAGGCGTCGGCGCCGAGGCGCGCGGCGGCGTCGCGGGTGCCCAGCGAGATGGTCTTGTAGGGCTCGCGGTTGGGGTTCTTGATGCCGTACTCGCCTTTGGCGTAATGGGACGGATACATCATCGGCGAGATCCAGTCGACTTCCCGCGCCATGTCGGAGATGCGCTGGCCGATGCCCATGCCGCTGTCGTCGGTCGTGGTCATGCCGAAGACGGCGATGGAGAGGTCGACGCCCAAGGGCTTGAGCCGTTGGCGGGCCAGGCGCAGGAATTCCAGAAGGGCCTTGGCGGCGGTCTGGGGGGAATGGTCGGCGCGGGAGTAGCGGCACAGCCGGGTCGGGCCGTCGGAGGGGAAGCGGATGTAATCGAACTGAATCTCGTCGAACCCGGCGGCGGCGGCGCGCTCGGCGATCTCGAGGTTGTACTCCCAGACCTCTTTGCGGTAGGGGTCGACCCAAGCGACCCCTTTGTCGTTGGTCCAAAGCGAGCCGTCGGGGCGGTGGACGGCCAGGTCGGGCCGCTGGCGGGCCAGCCTGTTGTCCTTGAACATCACGATGCGGGCGATGGTATAGATGCCCGCCGCCTTGAAATCCTTCACCACGGCGGGTAGGTCCGGGATGGCGTTGACGTAGGCGCCGATCTCTTTGGAGAGCTTCACGTCGCGGACGAACATCAAGCCGTCGTATTCCTTCAGGGCGATGACGACGGTGTCGAGTCCGGAGTCCTTCACGCCGCGGATCAGCGCCTGGCGCGCCTTCCGCGAGCCGGCGCCCCAGCCGGTCATGTGCACGCCGCGCAGCGCCCGGTGAACCGTCGCGGCGGGATCGGGCGCGGCCGGCGCGGCCGGGGCCTCGGAAGAGAGCGCCACCGAGGGCGCTTGCGGGTCGGGGAGGGCGGCTAGGACGGGAAGCGCCAGGCAGCCTGACAAGAGCGCCTGAAGCAGCATCAAGGCTTGGGCAACAGGACGAGGTTGAGGTCGAGCGCGGTCTCTTCCTTGCCTAGCAGCACCGGCACGTGCAGGACGGCGGTTTCCTGCATCAGCTGGGCGGCTTCCTCGCGGCGGGCGAGGCTTTGATGGTTATAAGGAGGGTCCATCTCGTCCAGGAAATTCTCGCGGTACCTCTTGTGGCGGACCGCCACGGCGTAGCCGCCCTCATCGATCGCCGGCAGCATGAGGGCATATCTGCCCTTGACGTTGGTCGCGGCCTTGAAGACCTTCCCGGAATTCTTGTCGGTGAAGGTGACCAGCGCTCCGGCGGCCGGCTGCAGGTCCAGCAGGCCGTAGGCCAAGCCGCTGATCGCCCACCCTTCGCCCGGCTCCGCATGCGGCCTGCCGTTCTTGCGGTACTTGGAGGGCAGGGTGGTCGTGTATTGGGGCTCCGGCGTCGTCTCGGGGGCGGCGGCGGGCGGCGCCGGCGGGGCGGAGGGAGGGGCTGACGGGGGAGCGGAAGGCCTGACCTCTTCCAGGGCCGCGGCGGGAGAAAGTTTCTTCGCGTCGAGATGACCGCCCGGGCTGCCCTGCTCCGAGCTTGCGGTCATAAGGACCCGGTCCTTGAAGTCGTTCGCCTTGCTCTTCCATGCGGCTACTTCCGCGCGATGGCTCCAGAGCAGGAACCCTCCGATGCTCAGCAGCAGGACGGCCGCGCCGATGACCAGCGGCCGGCGGCCGCGGCGCGTCTCCTCGTTTTTGACCTCGCGCATGCCGCGGAACATCTCCTGGCGGGTCCGATTGCGCAGGCAGACGTTGCAGCTGGTCGCCGAAGGGTCCAGGGGCGACTGGCAGCCGGGGCATTTGAGAGGCATCGAGCCATGATATCAGAAGCGGGAGGCACCGGCAATGCGCTGTCCGAAGCCCTCATCTGTTATAATGCTCGGCTTGGCTTTCCTCCTCCGATATTGTTTCCTGGCGTCCCTTAGGCTCCTGAGCCGTACGTTCTTCTACCATCAGACCGAATGGGTCGGCCCCCCGCCGCAAAGGCCGTTCGTCAACGTCCGCGTCACGGCGCTGTTGAACCACACGAGCTTGTTCGAGGCCGTGCTCTCCGGGGCTTTCCCGCCCGCTTTCGTGGCCGATGTCTGCCGGCGCGGGCTGCTGCCGGGCGCCGACACCACCATGGACCGCGCCGTGGTCGGCCGCTTCTTCAAGTGGATGGTGCCGCACTGGGTGAGCATCTCCCGCCGGCGCGACAGCACGTGGGAGCGCTTTTTGTCGCTGATCGGGGGCGATACCCTGGTGCTGCTGTTCCCCGAGGGCCGGATGCGCCGCCGCGGCGGCTGCGACAAGCACGGCCGGCCGATGACCGTGCGCGGCGGGATCGCCGACATCCTCGAACGCGTCGACGACGGCGACCTGTTGATCGTCTATAGCGAGGGGCTGCACCATATCCATGCTCCCGGGGACCGCTTCCCGGGCTTGTTCCGTCCGGTGCGCTGCCGTTTCGAACAGCTGCCGATCCGCCGGTACAAGGAACTCATGCGCTCCGGGGACCCGCATTTCACCCGCAACGTCATGCATGACCTGGAGCGGCGGCGCGACCAGCATTGCCTTTGGGACGATCAAAGCGTCGCGCGCGGCGGCCCGACGGAGATCCCGCTGCATTTTCCTCGCCGGCGCCAGCCTTAAGGGCCGCAGCCCAGGCGCGCGGCCACCGCCTGCGCCGAGGTCACGGCGTCTTCGTGCAGCCCGTAGCCGAAATAGCTCCCGCAATAGAACGTGCCGCCCTGGTCATTGAGCCGCGGCAGCCTGGGGATCGTCGCCACCGAGCCGAAATCGAAGAGCGGCGTGCGCAGCACCGTGTCGAGCTCGACCAGCTCTTTGCGGATGGGGAAATTGGGATGTTGGGTGCTGAGATAGTCGCAATCCTTGGACGCCTGCGGTTCGTGCCAAAGGGAGCCGCTGACGGACGTTTCCATCTTCCCGTCTCGCACCCTATAAAGGAATGTGTAGGCCTCGATGAGCTCCCGAGGGGGGAAGGCCCCATGGTCGCGGTGGACGACGACCCGGCCGTCCTTGTAGCGCCATGCCCCCAGAAGCTCTTGCTCCAGAGCGGTGGGCGTGGGCAGCAGGGCCAGCGCTTGGTCGGGATTGCAGGCGAAGACGACCGCGTCGAAGGTCTCCCTGGCGCCGTTCTCCATCACCAGGACGGCTCCGTCCGCGCCGCGCTCCACGCGGGAGATCCTGGCGTTGAAGCGGATCTCCTTGCGGTAGCGCGCGGCCAAGGCGTTGACGTAGCGGCGGGTCCCGTCGCGCACGCAGCGCACCGAGTACACCGCTTTAGGCGAGATCACATCGTGGTGGGTCCTCAGCTTGTCGAGGAAGAATTCGGCCGGGGAGGCCCATAGCTCATGCACCTCCATCGAGGACAGCAGGCACAGCGCCGACAGGAAGATGACCTTCGCGTCGCCGGAGAACTCCGGCAGCTCTTCCAGACAGCGGCCGAGCGTGACGCCCTTGAGCGCTCCCTTGGCGAGGCGATGCTGGGCGCGCTGCAGCCCGATGAAGAGCTTGGCCAAGCTCTGCAGGTTCGCCGGACGCAGCAGCTTGCGGTTCTGGAAGAGGGCCGAGCGCGGCGACAGCGTGAGATAGAGCCCCTCCTGGGAGTCCAGATCATGGAAGCTCATGTAGGAATCCTGCATCGGCGCGGTGGGGATATCCAGCTCCTTGAGCAGGGCGTAGAAATTCTTGTAGCCGGCATGGCCGAAGGCGGCGACGGCGATGTCGAGGACCTTGCCATCGGGCGTGCGATGGCTGTAGGCGTTGCCGCCGATGCGCCCGGCCCTTTCGAACAGCGCGATCTTATGCTTGCGCTGCAGGTAATATCCCGCGGTCAGCCCCGCCATCCCGCCGCCGATGATGGCGATGCGTTTTTGCCCTTCGCTCAGAGCTCCTCCGGCGCGAACAACACGCCCTGGCAGCGCGGCGCGTAGAGGTACTGAGCCAAACGGCCGATGCTCAGGCTTTTGAAGACCTCGGCGCGCGGGTGGGGTCCCAGGCGAAGGCCGGCGCCGCGCAGGTACTTTTCGCCGCGTTCAAGCTGGTTGAGGAGCAGCTTGGCCCGGTGCGGGCGTCCGTCGATCTCGGGATAGGTGAAGAGCGTGAGGCGGTTCTCCTCGTCGGCGGGGCAGCTCCAGGTGGCGATCCGGCGTCCCGTGAACTCGAGGATCACGTCCAGGCTCTCCTTGTCGCGCAGGGTGCAGACGCGGTGGGCGGACGTCTCGCGGAAGCTTATATCGGCGAGGTATTTCGGGTAATTGAAGAAGTCTAGGCCGCCGTACAGGGCCGTTTCGGTCGTCACCGGCAGGGCTTTGACGTAGGCGTGGAATACTTGCGATCGCAGCGAGCGCGCGGCTTGGTAGAACGACGGCAGCGGCAGCCAGCCTTGCCGTACGGCGATGGACAGCGAGACCTCGTTGTAAGGGCCGATGTCGCTGTCTTTGTACTCCATGCAATGGACGGCGATGAGCGCGCGGCGCAACGGCACCCGCAGCGGGTCGAACGCTTTGGGCAGGGCGGCGCGCGCCTTGGAGACGTCCGCCCAAAAGACACCGCCCATCATGTTCAGATCGCGGAAGAACATGGGCGACTTGCCCGCCGCCCCGCGGATGGAGACCGCCTCTTGGGAGTAGCCGTCGAAAAAAGTGCGTTCGCTCATTCTTCGACCACCCCGGCCGCCTTGAGCATCTTATAGCCGGCCGTCACCAGCGTCTCGCTGAGGCCGGGGAAGAACCGGTGCAGATAATAAAGGGCGTAGGCGTCGGGGTTGACGAGGACGAGCCTTTGGCGCTGTTTGATGGTCCGGATGATGGCCCCGGCGACCTTCTCCGGTTTGGAGCCGACGGCCCCCAGGAATGAATCGGCCATGCCCGGGGCGTCCTTGGCGATGCCCGTGGCCACGAAGGTGGGGCAGACGACCCCGATGCCGACCCGCTCGCCCAGCTCCGCGTGCAGCGCGTCGGAGAAGCCGACGAGGCCGAACTTGGAAGCGACATAGGCGCTCATGCCGGGAGCTCCGACAAGACCGGCCATCGAAGCGACGTTCACGATGAAGGCGCTCGGGCTTTTGAGAAGGCAGGGCAGGAGCGCCTTGGTCAGGCGGGCCGTGCCCAGCAGGTTGACCTGTATGACATGTTCGAAGCTCTTGAAGCTGGTGTGCTCGAAGGAGCCGAGCTGGGCGATGCCGGCGTTGTTGACCAGGACGTCGAGGCGCCGCTGGCCCAGCGCCCGGGCCAGCTTCTCCACCGCGTCTTCCGAGGCGATATCGCAGACGCGGGCTTCGACCCGGTCGCCTTCTCCTTCCGGCTCGAGTTCGTCCTTGAGGACGGCCAGCTCTTCGGCGTCGATATCGACGAGGATGAGGCGGCAGCCCTCGTTCCAGAAAAGGTCCTGGGACAAGCGGCGTCCGATGCCCGCGGCGGCGCCCGTGACGAGCACGGTCCGGTCCTTCAGGTCTGCGCGAACGCTCATGATTCTACGAAGATAGCCCAATAACCGGGGGCCGTCAAGCGGCTGGACGCCCAAGTTCACGGGGTTTTGCGTGAGCTGTCGGGGCGCTGGTGACAGGGATGAAGTACCCTTGGCGACAAGTGTTAGGGTCAGGGATGCAGTGCGGTCGGGCCATTCCGTTCACGTTCTGATTGCGTAACCGTTCATTCCACCGGTTTCAGAAACGCAATCGGCACTTGAGTTTGCCCAAGAACGGTCGGCGAAAGTTCTGCGGTCTAAAACCCCGTGAACATGGAGTGGTGGCGTCGAGGAGAGCGGGCTTGTCTTGACTCACCCCGGCCGGAGTGGCATACTGGCAGTCCCGATGGCGCCATTGCTGCAGATCGTAGGTCTTCAGGTGGAACGCGCTGACCAGCTCATCTTGAGAGGGGTATCCTTGAGCTTGGAGGCCGGGGAGATCCTGCTGATCGTCGGCGGCCCCGGCAGCGGCAAGACCGCCTTGGCCGAGGCGCTCCTGGGGCTGCCCCCGGCGCGCCTGACGGGGGGAAGCATCGTGTTCCGGGGCGCCGATCTGGAAGGCGTCGCCCCTTTCCAACGAGCGCGAAAAGGGATCTTCCTGGGATTCCAAGCCCCTCCGGTCTTGCCGGGCGTGGCGTTGGGCGACCTGACCCGGGCGCAGACGGCGGCTATCCCAGGCGCGCGCCAGTCTTTGCGAGAGCGGCGCGCTCGCTTCGGCGTGGATGAAGAGCTGGCTTGCGCCGACGCGCGCTGTCGCGGCGAGCTGCTGCAGCTGGCTTGCTGGACGCCTTCCTTGGTCGTCCTTGATGTGCTGGGGCCGGGCTTGTCGCCGGCGACGCTGACGCTGGCCGGTCAAGCGGCGGCTGAAGCGGCGGCGGCGGGTGCGGGCGTGCTGCTGCTGGCGGTGCCTGAGGCCGTGCCGCCGGGCTTGCCGCGGCACCGCGCCGCGCGGCTCGAGGACGGACGCTTGTGTTGAGCGAGACGGCGGTCCGGCAGGCGAGCGGAGACCGCGGCGAGCCTCATTGGCTGCTGGAAAGGCGGTTGGAGGCGGTGAGGGCGTATCATAAGTTGTCTTGGCCTGTCGAGGCCGCTGAGCTCGTCGCTCCTTGCGCTGACGTCGATCGGGCTGCGTCGGCGCGGATCAAGACGGAGGCAGAGGCGCAAAGCCAGGGCCTGGTATTCATGACGCTGCAAGAGGGGCTCAAGGCGCATCCCCGTTTGATCGAGAAGCATCTGGGCTCGGTGGTCGCGGTCGATTTCGATAAAGCCGCGGCGCTCAACATGGCGGGTTGGTCCGACGGCATCGTCATATACGTCCCGCGCGGGCTCGAGGTCTCGCTTCCCCTGCAGGCCGACTTGGGAACCGGCGGGGGCGCTTTCCAGCGCACGCTCATCGTGGCCGACGAAGGCTCGAGCGTGCATTACCTGGAGGGCTGTTCGGCGCCTGTGGGCTCGCCGGCCGCGCTGCAGGCTCCCGTCGTCGAGCTCCGCGCCTTGCCGGGAGCGCGCATCCGCTTCACGACCCTGCAGGACTGGCCGCGGCGCGTCGTCAACCTGGCGGTGAAAAGGGCGCGCGCCGACGCGGGCGCCTCCATCGACTGGGTCGACGCGAACCTGGGCTCGCGGCTGACGGTGAAGCGCCCGGGGGTCGTCCTGGCGGGCAAGGGCGCTCGCGGCCGCGTGAGGTCCTTCGGCTTCGCCGGCGCCGGCCAGCGGCTGGAGCTGGGCGCGGAATTCATCGTCGAAGCCCCTGAAACCGAGGCGGAGCTGGACCTGCGGTGCGTGGCTATGGACGGCGGCGAGGTCAGCAGCGGGGTCATGGTTCAGGGAAGAGCTGTCCGCGCGCAGGTGAAATCCGAGGCGTTCCTTCTTGACGAGGCGTCGCGCTTCCATGCCGAGACGGCCCAAGGCGTCGTCGCGCAGAGCCGGACGAGCCGGCCCACGGCGGATCAGCTTTCCTACCTGATGACCCGCGGCTTCGACCGCCGGCAAGCGGTGGCTTTGCTGGCGGGAGGCTTCTTAGCGCCTTTCGCCAGGGAGCTCCCTTTGGAGTACTCGGTCGAGTTCTTGCGCCTGGTCGATCTGGCGCTGGAGCCGGAACCCTCTTAGAGGTCATCCAACAACCCGCTTGAGCGCAATTTTTTAGTCGTCGAAGCGTATCCAGCGCAGCCCCTTGACAGACTTACATTATGTAAGCATACTATCTCTATGATAATGGAACTGCTTGGGCACAAGGACTACCTGCGTATCCTGATGGTTTTAGAGAAGAAGTCGCTCAGGTTTACCGGGATTCAAAAGGCCCTTGATCTTAATCCGACTCAGGTGAATCGGGCGCTGACCTTCCTGCGAAAGGGCCTTTGGATCATTCCACAGACTCTTCCAACTGAAATGGGGCCGATCCGAGTCGAATACGGCTTGGGCAAGCGTGGCGCGGCGTTCCTCTCCTCCTGGAAATCTTTTCGAACTCAGGCTGAACGCCACAAGGCAGAGCTCGGAAAGTCAGAGGTCGCGGAGCTGCAGAGCCTGTCTCGGTGATCTGCTGAATGGCGGTCGTCTTTCTGCTGGGGCCGGGAATGTGGGGGCCTGAGAAGGGAGCCTCAGCCACGTCGTCGCCAATGGAGGTCCGCCGTGAGATCGCGAAGGCGTTCGTCGCTGGAGGCCACGGGGTCATTCTCATGGAGGATGAGCCCGATCGGAAGGGCGAAGACATGATCCAGAAGTTCGATCGCCTGCTCCGAAGCAAGGTCACTGATGTCGTCTTGTATTGGCCACCGCTCGCTAAAATGCAGACGACGTATGATGAGCTTATCCTGCTCTATGATCGCAAGAAGCTGTTAATCCAGCGCGGAATGCCGATATGGGTCTTGCACCATGTTTCCGTGGCTTCGATCACCGGCGATGAGTTCAAAGTTCTAGAATCGGGCAATCGGAGCCGCTATCTTGCAGCTGTCGCCCGGCTCGGCGTCCGCCCTGTAGAATGGGAATCGGACGAGGATTTGAGAGAACGGGCGGCCCTACTCGCAGTGCAGTTGGAGTAGACCCAGCTAGAAAATACAAGGCGGAGGCGAGGGGAATCCGCCTAAAACCTCATACTTGACCAAAACAGTCAAGTATGTTATCCTTAGGGTAGATGGGCAAAGAGACCGACACCCTCAATCAGCTGACGAGCAAAGAGTACAAGTATGGCTTCGTCTCCGACCTGGACTCCGATCAGGCTCCCCGCGGCCTCTCCGAGGACATCGTCCGGCTGATCTCCAAGAAGAAAGGCGAGCCCCAGTTCATGCTGGACTGGCGGCTGAAGGCCTTCAAGCATTGGCTGACGATGAAGGAGCCGGCCTGGCAGAACGTCCATTACCCGAAGATCGACTACCAGAACATCATCTACTACTCGGCGCCCAAGCCTAAGAAAGTCCTGGCCAGCCTTGACGAAGTCGACCCCGACATCCGCGCCACCTTCGATAAATTGGGCATCCCGCTGGAAGAGCAGAAGATCCTTTCGGGAGTGGCCGTGGACGCGGTCTTAGACAGCGTCTCGGTGGCCACCACCTTCAAGAAGACCTTGGCCGAGGCCGGCGTCCTGTTCGGCTCCTTCTCCGAAGCGGTCAAGGACCATCCCGCCCTCATCGAGCAGTATCTGGGCTCCGTCGTCCCCTCAGGCGATAATTACTTCGCCGCGCTCAACTCCGCCGTGTTCTCCGACGGCTCCTTCTGCTTCATCCCCAAAGGGGTCAAGTGCCCGATGGAGCTCTCCACCTATTTCCGGATCAACGCCAAGGACACCGGCCAGTTCGAGCGCACGCTCATCGTCGCCGAGGAAGGGGCCTCCGTCAGCTACCTCGAGGGCTGCACCGCGCCCATGCGCGACGAGAACCAGCTCCACGCCGCCGTCGTCGAGCTGGTGGCTCTCGATAACGCCTCCATCAAGTATTCCACCATCCAGAACTGGTACCCCGGCGACAAGAACGGCAAGGGCGGCATCTACAACTTCGTCACCAAGCGCGGCAAGTGCAAGGGCGTCAACTCCAAGATCTCCTGGACGCAGGTGGAGACCGGCTCTTCCATCACCTGGAAGTACCCGTCCTGCATCCTGCAGGGCGACAACTCCGTGGGGGAGTTCTATTCGGTGGCTCTCACCAACAACTACCAGCAGGCCGACACCGGCACCAAGATGATCCACATCGGCAAGA
>CAZEAE010000042.1:0-21462 GCA_964510095.1 uncultured Elusimicrobia bacterium
GTGATCCCCAGCTGTGCCTTCAACTTTAACCGGACAGGAGTGATTCGGATAGAGTCCGGACTGGCTTTGAAGCTAGTTCACAACGTTGGGCTACCAGCGGCCGACGGCGATACGGTCGCGGCCCTGCAGGTCCTTCTTGACGCGCGTCTCGGGGAATTCGGCGGCCTTCAAGAGGCCGAGGACGGCCGGTCCCTGATCGAAGCCGATCTCAAGGGCCAGGATGCCCCCTTTTTTAAGATGCCGCGGCGCTTCCTTAGTGATGGCGCGCAGGGCGTCCAGGCCGTCGCGGCCGCCGTCCAAGGCAAGGAAAGGTTCCTTCTGCACCTCCGGCTCGAGGTTGGTCAGCTCCTTGGTGGGGATATAAGGCGGGTTCGAGATGACGAGGTCGGCCCAGCCGGAGAGCTTGGCCTCGGGACGGAACAAGTCCTCCTGGATGAACCGGATGCGCCGGCCGCAGTGGTGGGCCTCGGCGTTCTTCATGGCCAGGCTGATCACGGCCGCGCTGATATCGGTGGCGAAGATCAGCGCCTGCGGGAAGGCCTTGGCCAAGGCCACGGAGATGCAGCCCGTGCCCGTGCCGATCTCGAGGATGTGGAGCTCGGCGCGCCCGCCCTCCTTCAACAAGCGCGAGGCCTCCTCCACCAGCTCCTCGGTCTCCGGCCGCGGGATCAAGACGACTTCGTTGACCTCGATGTCCAGGCCCATGAAAGGCTGGCTGCCCAGCACGTAGGCCAAAGGGATGCGCCGGGCGCGCCGCTTGATCAGGTTCCAGAACTGATGCGACTGTTTCTCGCTCAGGGGATTGCGGGCCTGGATCGTCACGGAGCCGCGGTTGCCGCGCAGCACGGAAGCCATCAGGAACTCCGCGTTGGCGGAAGCCTCCGGCACCTTCTGGGAGGCGAGGTGCGCCTGGCCCTTGGCGACCCACTCTCCGACGGTCAAGCCTGGGAGGCTCCTTCCAGAGCCTTGCGGCGCGCCTCCTCGCGAAGGGTCTCCAAGATCTGGCCGATCTCGCCTTCCATGACGGCAGGCAGGTTGTGCCAGGACTGCTCCAGGCGGTGGTCCGTGACCCGGTTCTGCGGGAAATTATAAGTGCGGATCTTCTCCGATCGGTCGCCGGTTCCCACCTGGGAGCGCCGGGCCTGGGTGTTGTGCGCCGTCTCCTTCTCCTTCTGCGCGTCGGCGAGCTTAGCCAACAACGCCTTCATCGCTTTCTGCCGGTTCTTGAGCTGGGAGCGCTCCTCCTGGCATTGGACGATGACGCCGGTCGGGATATGGGTGATGCGGATCGCGGTCTCCACCTTGTTGACGTTCTGGCCGCCGGCGCCGCCGGCGCGGTAGGTATCCACCTTCAGGTCGTCGGGGTTGATGCTGACCTCGACCTCCTCCACCTCGGGCATGACGGCCACCGTCACCGTGGAGGTATGGATGCGTCCCGAACCCTCGGTGGCGGGGACCCGCTGCACGCGGTGGACCCCGCCCTCATGGCGCAGCCAGGAGAAGACGCCCTGTCCCTGGATATAGAGCACGGCCTGCTTGATGCCCTTGAGGCCGGTGGCGTTCATCTCGAAGAGCTCCGGCTTCCAGCCGCGGGTCTCGGCGAAGCGCGAGTACATGCGCAGGAGCTCGGCGGCGAAGAGCGCCGCCTCATCGCCGCCGGCGCCGGCGCGCAATTCGAGGAAGACGCTCTTGGTGTCCGACGGGTCTTTCGGCAGCAGCTCGGTCTTCAACAGCTCCTCGACGGCGGCGGAGCGCTTCTGCAGGGCGGGGCGTTCCGAGAGGGCCATCGCCTTCATCTCCGCGTCGGGCCCCGCGATCAAGCCCTCGAGATCGCTGAGCTCGCGCTCCAGGGCCAGCAGCTCGCCGACCAGGGCGGCCAGCGGCGCCATCTGGGAATGCTTGACGGCCAGGTCCTTCAGCTCGCCCGGAGGCAAAGCGCCGCCGGAGAGCTTGGCCTCAAGCTCCCGGAACTCGGCGTCGATCTTGGCGAAGCGGTTTTCCATACAATGAAGAGCCCCGACCCAAGAGGGCCGGGGCTATCTTCGATGATACGGCTAAGCGGCTTTCTTGGCGGGCTTCTTCGGAGCGGCCTTCTTGTCGTCGGTCGTGGGAGCGGTGGTCAGCACCTTGGAGCGCTTGGCGGCGGCGCCCACGTGCTCGGTCTTCTTGGCCACCTTGGCGAGCTTGCGCACGACCATCTTGCCCTCGGTGGAGGAGAAGCGCTTCTTGAAGCGCTCCACGCGGCCGGCGGTGTCGACCAAGCGCTGCTGGCCCGTGTAGAAGGGGTGGCAGCCGGAGCAGATCTCCAGCTTGATGACTTCCTTCGTCGAGCGGGTCTCGAAGGTGTTGCCGCAGGCGCAGATGACCTTGGCGGTGTTATAGATCGGGTGGATGCCAGCTTTCATTTCAGTGTCCTTGGTCGAAGATTTGAAGGAATACAGTATATCAAATTTAACGGGCACCTAGCGCTTTGGCGATATCGAAAAATCCGCGTCCCAAGGCCATATCCCCGGCGGTAGCCCCGGTCTTGCGCCTGAGCCCGGGGTCGGCCCGGTGCCGCAGCAGCAGCGCCACCACGTCGCCATGACCCTCGTAGGCCGCCAGCATCAGCGGCGTGGTGCCCGACTGGCTGGCGGCGTTGACGTCGAGGCCCTCCTTCAAGAGGAACTTCACCGCCGCCACGCTGCCTTCCTGGGCGGCCGCCGAGAGCGCGGTGGAGCCGGAGGGGGTGCGGTCGTCGAGCTTGGCGCCCCGCGCCCTCAGCCAGCGGACGGCGTCGGCGTGGGCCCAGGCTCCGGCGGCCATCACGGGGGTGTAGCCGGCGCTGTTGCGCGCGCCCAGGTCCGCGCCCCGGGAAGCCAGGAGTTTGACCACGCCGAGGTGGCCGTAGCGCGCCGCCTGGTAGAGCGGGGTCACGCCGTCGGCCTTGAGGTCGACGGAGGCGCCATGGTCGAGCAGGAGCCGGGCGACCTCCTGGAAGCCGTTCTGCGCGGCGATGAGCAGCGCGGTGGCGCCATCGGTCTGGCGATGGTCCGCCGCAGCCTTGCGCTTGAGGAGGTCCTTGACCAGGCGCGGGTCGCCGGCCAAAGCGGCCAGGATCAGAGGCGTCTGCCCGAAGGAATCCCGCGCGTCGACGTCCGCTCCGGCGTCGGCCAGCAGCACGAGCGCCTGGGTCCGGCCGAAGGCCGCGGCCAAATAGAGCGGCGTGAGCCCCGCGGCCGCCTCCAGCTCGAGCATGCGGCCCCCCGAGGGCCCCGTGATGGTCCAGCGCGCGCGCCGGTCCCCCTTGAGAGGCCGGTCGGGGGCGGCTCCGCGCGCCAGCAGGAGCTTGAGGACCTCCAGGCGTCCGGTCAAAGCCGCCCAATGGACGGGCGTCAGGCCGGCCGCCAGCGCGCCGTCGGGGTCGGCGCCGGCGTCGAGACCTTGGCGCATCAGGTCGAGCCGCGCGCCAAAAAGCGGCGCCTCTGCGATTTCCTTGAGCGCGCGGACGGAAGCCGCCGAAGGCGCCGAGGAGGTCAGGGTGGGGTCCGGGGCCTCTCCGGCCCGCGCCGGCGCCCGCAGGAGCAGGCAAACGGCCAAAGACCAGAGCGCAATCGGCCTCATTGGGCCGCTCAGCGCCGGCCGATCTTGGCGCCGGGATTGATCGCCTTGCCTTCCCGGTTGCGCACCTCGAAGTGCAGATGGGGGCCCGTCGAGATGCCGGTGGAGCCCACGCGGCCGATCATCGTCTTGCCGCGTTGGACCATCTGGCCGACCTTGACCAGGATCTTCGAAAGGTGCCCATACCTGGTCGTGAAGCCGTCCGAATGGCGGATCACGATCACCTGGCCATAGCCTTCGTTCCAGCCGGCCTCGATCACCTTGCCCGTGCGCGACGGGAAGACCGGCGTGCCCCAGGGCTTGGGCAGATCGAGCCCGTCATGCATGCGCCGGCGCTTGAGCACCGGGTGGTAGCGCGCGCCGAAGCGCGAGCTGATGCGAGGCGCGCCGGCGCTCTCGAACGGGAAGCGGTAAGTGTCGAAGCTCATCGAGATCTTGGGCAGGAGCAGGCGGGCGCCCCGGCTGAACTCGTAATCGCCCAAGAGCGCGCTGCCGGGCAGCCTGTTGACCAGCACGACCGATTCCCTGAATTTCTGCGCCTCCCGAGGATCCCGGTGGAACTTCGAGACGATGCGCTCGAGCGTCTCGCTGTCTTTTTTCACCTCGTAAAGCAGCCCTTCCTTGTTGTGCACCACGACCTTCTTCCCCGGGTAAAGCAGGATCAGCTCATCATTGTTGGTCGTCTGCAGGCTCATCGCGGTCGTGCCGTAGTTTTTAGCCAGATGCCAGGCGCTGTACTCCCCCTTGGCGACCTTATGGTCGGCGTAGAGCAGACGCTTGACCCGGGTGAACACCGCGGGATCGGGCTCCTCGGGGCCGGCCGGCGTCAAGACGGAAAAGCGGGCCCAATCATGCGACGGCGCCACCCAAGCGGCGCCGCCGCCGAAAGCCTTGAGGGCGAAGGCGGCCGAGAGCAGGCCGGCCGAGAGCGCGACGAGTCCGGGGCGACGTCCGCTCACATCATGTTCGAGATTTCCATGGATTTGAGGAAGTCCTTGTTGGACTTGGTGCTCAGGATCTTGTCGCGCAGCAGCTCCATGGCCTCCACGGACGACAACGGCGCCAGGACCTTGCGCAGGATCCACATCTTATTGATCTCGTCTTCCGAAAGCAAGAGCTCTTCCTTGCGGGTGCCGGAACGGTTGATCTCGAAGGCCGGGAACATGCGCCGGTCGGCCAGCTTGCGGTCAAGGTAGACCTCGCTGTTGCCGGTGCCCTTGAACTCCTCGAAGATGACCTCGTCCATGCGGCTTCCCGTGTCGACGAGCGAGGTCGCGATGATCGTCAGGCTGCCGCCTTCCTCGACGTTGCGCGCCGCGCCCAGGAAGCGCTTGGGCCGCTGCAGGGAGGTCGCTTCGAGCCCTCCGGAAAGCACCCGCCCCGAAGAAGGCGTGACCGTGTTGAAGGCCCTGGCCAGCCTGGTGATCGAGTCGAGCAGGATGACGACGTCCTTGCCCAGCTCGACCTGCCGCTTGGCCTTCTCCAGCACCATCTCGGCCACCTGCACGTGGCGCTCGGCGGGCTCGTCGAAGGTCGAAGCGATCACCTCGCCCTTGATGTTGCGCCGCATGTCGGTGACCTCTTCCGGCCGCTCGTCGATGAGCAGCACCAGCATGACCACGCCGGGGTGATTGGCGATGATCGCGTTGGCGATCTTCTGCAGGACGACCGTCTTTCCCGTCTTGGGCGCGGCCACGATGAGGCCGCGCTGGCCCTTGCCGATGGGCGCGATGAGGTCCATGAGGCGCGTCGTGACCTCCGTGCGCTCGCCCTCCAGCGTGTAGCGCTTGTCCGGGTGCAGCGGGGTCAGGTTGTCGAAGAGGGGCCGGTCTTTCAAGGTCTCGGCGTCGATCCCGTTGACCTTCTTGACCTGCAGCAGGGCGAAGAACCGTTCCCCGTCCTTAGGCGGACGCACGAAGCCGGCGACGGTGTCGCCCTTGCGCAGGCCGAACTTCTTGATCTGGGAAGGCGAGATATAGATGTCGTCGGGGCCGGAAAGGTAGTTGTATTCCTGCGAACGCAGGAAGCCGAAGCCGTCGGGCAGGACCTCGAGGACTCCCTCGTCGTAGATCATCCCGTTGGCCTTGAGCTGGCCCTCCAAGATCTTGGCGATCATCTCCTGCTTGCGCAAGCCGGAGACGCCGTCGAGCTTCAGGTCCTTGGCGATGACGCTCAGCTCGGCGACGGTGAGCTTCGAGAGCTGGGTGACGTCCAGCTGATTGGCGCTCGGCTTGGGCGCCGCCGGCGCGGCGCTGACGCTGGGGATCGGGCTTTCCATGATTACTTGACTCCTCCAACCGCGATCGACTGCAGCGCGGCATGGTACTGGCGTACTTTCTCGGTCAGATCCTTCCGCGAGCCGCCGTTATCGATGACGAGGTCGGCGCGCCGCCGGTGCTCGGCGGCGGGCAGCTGCGCCTTCATCCGGCGCCGGGCCTCCGCGGGGCTCGTCCCGCGGCGCGCGAGGCGCGCGAGCCGGGTCTTGAGGCCGGCGGTCACCGCCAGCGTCACGTCGAAGCGGTCCTCGAGCTTCTTCTCGAACAGCAGCGGGACGTCTACGACCGTCAGGCCTCGGGCCCCGGCCAGCCGCCGCGCCATCTCGCGCAGGACGGGCGGGTGCAGGGCCCGCTCCAGGCGCCGCAGGGCCTTGGGATCGGAAAAGACCTTCGCCGCCAGCGCCTTGCGCTCGGCGGGCTCCAGCCCCGAGACCTCGTGAGCGAGCTCGTCGAGGGACAAGGTCGCCGCTCCCCGGCGCGCGAACTCGGCCAGCACCGCGCTCTTGCCCGAGCCGATGCCCCCGGTGAGCCCCACCAGCAAAGGCCGGCGCGGGGTCTTCAATGCAGCTTCCTGTCGGAGTATCGGCGCATGACGTCGCGCTCCTCCTGCGTCAGGGAATCCAAGCCGCTGACCAGGATCTTGTCGAGGATGCGGTCCACCTCGTCCATGGCCGAAGGCGCTTCCACCTGGGGCAGCCCGCCCGACTTGGCGCGCGAAGAGCGCTTCGGCGAACGAGGGTCGCCCGGCGAGGACAGATCCGTCGACAAGCCGCGCCATGCCGCCCGGGCCTTGAGCTTGATGACCCACCACCACCGGATGTAGATATAGCCCGTGACCATGCCGCCCAGGTGGGCGAAGCGGGCGACCCCGGGGGTCGCGCTCGTGGCGCCGGCGAAGAACTCGATGAGACCGAAGATGATCGCCATATGCGCGGCTTTGACCGGGATCAGGAAATAGAGATAGACGACGGCGTCGGGATAGAGCATGGCGAAGGCCACCAACAGGCCGTAGACGGGGCCGGAGGCGCCGATGACCGGATTGAGCGAATCCGGGGACAAGGCGAGGCTGGCCGCCGCCGCTCCCAGACCGCAGATGAAATAGTACTTGAAGAACTCATCCTGCCCCCATTGGGACTCGACCGGCATGCCGAACATCCACAGGGCGAAAAGGTTGAAGACCAGGTGGAGGATGCCGCCATGGATGAAAAGATAGGTCAGGGGCTGCCAGATCCAACGGTCGGAAAGCACATGATGCGGCACCAGTCCGAAGAGGTCGAAGAAGCGATCGCCGACGATGTTGCTGAGCAGGAAGACGGCCACGTTGGCGATGACCAGCGCCTTGATGGCCGGCGGCATATGCCGGAAGTTGATCGGCTCGTGCGAGAAGACCCTGGGGCTCATGAGCCTGCGGCCTCCATGTCCTGCCAGTTGGCTCCGGCCTTGACGTCGACGACGAGCGGCACGGAGAGCTTGACCGCGGTCTCCATGACGCCGCGGACCCAAGGAGCGAAGCTCTTAAGCTCGCCTTTAGGAACGTCGAAGACCAGCTCATCATGGATCTGCAGCAGCATCTTGGCCGCCGCGCCCTTGGCGGCCAAGCCTTCCTGGACGCGCAGCATGGCCAGCTTGATGATGTCGGCGGAGCCGCCCTGGATAGGCGTGTTGCGCGCGGCGCGCTCGGCGAACTGCCGGACGGCGGCGTTCTTGGCCGCGAGGTCGGGAAGATGACGGAGGCGGCCCGCGAAGGTCCGCACGAAGCCGTCGCGCCGGGCCGCCTCGAGGTTGTTCTCGATCCAGGCCTGCACGCCTTGATAGCGGCCCAGGTAGGACTTGATATAGTCGGCGGCCTCTTTATAAGGGATGCCCAGCTCAACCGACAAGCCATGCGCGGTCTGGCCGTAGACGATGCCGAAATTGATGGCCTTGGCGCGACGCCGCAGCTCCTTGTCGACGTCTTTAGGCTCCAGCTTGAACATCTCGCAAGCCGTGCGCAGGTGGATGTCCTCGTTGCGCACGAAGGAGCCCATCAGCACGGCGTCCTGGGACATATGCGCCAAGACACGCAAGTCGATCTGGGAGTAATCGGCGGAGAGCAGCACGCAGCCCTTGGAGGCGACGAAGGCCCGGCGGATGCGCTGGCCCGAGGCCGACCGGATCGGGATGTTCTGGAGGTTGGGGTCGACGCTGGAGAGCCGGCCGGTGGTCGTGCCGGTCTGGTCGAAATGGGTGTGGACGCGGGAGGCGGCAGGGTCCATGCAGCCGAGCAAGCCGTCGATGTAGGTGCTCTTGAGCTTGGTCAGCTCCCGGTAATCGAGGACCTTGGCCGGGATGGGGTTCAAGGCCGCCAGGACCTTCAGCGCCTCCTCGTCGGTGGAGCGCCCGCCCTTGGCCGTCTTATGGATGACGGGCAGGCCGAGCTTGTCGAACAAGAGCTCGCCGAGCTGCTTGGGAGAGTTGACGTTGATGGGAGCGCCGGCCATCTCGTCGAGCTTGGCCTTCAAGACGGCGATATCGCCCTCGAATTCCTTGGACAGCTTCCTTAGGTAGCCGGCGTCGATGGCGATGCCGCGCGCTTCCATCTCGCGCAGGACCTCGGAGAGCGGGGTCTCCATGCCGTCGAAAAGTTCCCAGACGCCTGAGCCTTCGAGGCCGACCTTGAGGGCTTCATGCCCCAAAGCCTTGCCGGCGCGCGCTGAAAGCCGGGCCTTCCAATCTTCGCCCTCCAGGCCCACGACGGAATCCTTGGGGTCCAGGCAGTAGGCCGCGAGCATCGTGTCGAAGACGGGACCGGAGAGCGGGAGGTCCAGCAGGTCCAGAGCTTTGCGAGTCTCTTTAAGATGGTAGCCGACCTTCAAAGCGGGACCGGAAAGGATCGCGGCCAAGGCGGCCCGATGAGCTTTGAGCGCGGTTGCGTCCACCAAAGCGGCACGCTGGTCGGGCAAGCCGAAGCAGACATAAGCCAGGGAGCGGTCCAGGAGGTCCCCCCCCTCGCTGGGGATGGCCGTCACCGTGACGGCTTTGGCCTTGGAAAGCTCCTTCAAGAACGGCTCGAGCGAGACTTCCTTGATCGTCAGGACCGGCCGCTGCGCCGCGACGGAAGAAGGCGCCCGGTCCTTGGCGCCATGCCCCGCGGCTTTCGTCAAGCCCTCGGCGGCGCCGGGCAGGATCTCTTCGATCAAAGAGGTGAACTCGAGGCGTCCCAGGACCTCGCGCAGCTTGGCTTTCTCGGGCTGCGGCAGGCCGCAGTCGGAGACTTTCTCGGCCAGGGGGATGTCGTCGGCCAGGCGGATCAGCTCGAGCGCGGCGAGCGCGTCTTTTTCGCCGTCGACCAAAGCCTTGGCGGTCTTGGGCGTGATCGAGGCATCGCCGGCCTTGGCGGCCTTGATGGCCCCCTTCACGGAGCCGAACTGCTTGAGGAGCTTCGCCGCGCCGACGGGGCCGATGCCGCGGACTCCGGGCACGTTGTCGGAGGCGTCTCCCACCAACGAGAGGTAATCGACGACGGCGGCGGGAGGCACGCCGAGTTTTTCCTCGATCTGGGGGGCGTCCATCCAGATGTTCTTGGACACGTTGAAGACGCGGATGCCGGAGCCGACGAGCTGCAGGGCGTCCTTGTCGCCGGTGACGAGCACGGCGTCCTTGCCTTCCTTGGCGCAGCGCCGCGCGAGGGTGGCCATGACGTCGTCGGCCTCGAAGCCGGGCAGCTCGACGCAGCGAAAGCCCATGGCTTCGGCCATCTCGCGAGAGAGCTTGAGCTGGCTGATGAGGTCGCCGTCGATCTCCTTGCGCGTGGCCTTGTACTCCTTATGCAGTCCATGGCGGAAGGTGGGGCCGGGGGTGTCGAAACAGACGGCGACGCCTTCGGGTTTCTCTTTTTTGACGAGCTGGAGCAGCATGCGGGCAAAGCCATAGAGCGCGCCGACCGGTTCGCCCTTGGAATTGGTCAAGGGCGGCAGCGCATGATAAGCCCTATGCAGGAAAGCATGGGCGTCCACCAGGTACAAGCGGGGCTTCAAATGGATTGTTTTGCGGGGTGCGTCGACGGCGAAACGCGGCTTAAGCGGCGACTAAAGTGTCGAGGGTCTTCTTGATCTCGGCCTTGGAGTGCACGCCCACCATCTGCTCGACGACCTTGCCGCCCTTGAAGAAAAGGAGCGTGGGGATCGCGGAGATCTTGAAGCGGCTGGCGGCGTTGGGGTGCTCATCGGTGTTGATCTTGGCGACGACGACCTTGCCGGTGTATTCCTTCGAAAGCTCTTCCAACAGCGGGGCCAGCATCCGGCACGGACCGCACCAGGGCGCCCAGAAGTCCACGAGGACCGGGGAAGCGCTTTGGATGACATCCTTATCGAAGGTGTCGTCGGTCAGATGGATCTCGGCCATGGGGAATTTCTCCTAGGATCGGGGGCGGTTAGGTGTGCTCGGCTGGTGCATTATCATGATAGCAGGAGCGCCGGGGCCTGTCAACGGCTTTTCGGCCGCCTCGCCGGAATTGATACCATAGCCTTATGAAGGGAGAAGACCCCAAGAAGCCCGCCACCCTGGCCGAGCGCTGGGTACAAGTCAAAGCGGCGGTGGCCAACGTGCCGCGCGCCTTCGCCCTGCTCTGGGAGGCCGACCCCTCGGGCGCCTGGGCGATGGCGGCGATCACCCTCGTCAGCGCCGGCCTGCCGGCCGCGCATGCCTGGGTGACCAAGCTCATCATCGACGGCGTCGTCTCGGCCCTCCAGCGCGGCGACGAGCCCATGGCGGGGCTGCGCTCGGTGGCCCCCTACCTGCTGACCGAGTTCGGCTTGATCTTGGTCAGCGCCGTGGCCGGCCAAGCCCGTTCGCTCGTCTACGAGCTCATCAACCACCGCCTGGGGCACTCGATCAACCGGCGCATCATGAAGAAAGCGCTCTCGCTGGAAGCGCACTGGTTCGAGAACTCCGAATTCTACGACAAGATGCAGAACGCCCGCCGGCAGTCCGAATACCGCGCCATGGGCTTGGTCACCGGCGGCTTCTTGCTCGTGCAGAACGTGCTCACGCTGGCCTCGATGCTGGCGCTGCTGCTCGCCTTCAACCCCTGGATCGCCATCCTGCTGTTCGCCGCCGCGGTGCCGGTCTTCATCGTGCAGAGCCGCTACAGCGAGCTCACCTTCCGCCTGCAGACCTGGCGCACCCCCGAGACGCGGGAGATGAACTACCTCGAGCAGCTCCTCACCATGGATTCGACCGTCAAGGAGGTCAAGCTCTTCCGCTTGGGCGAGCCGCTCCTCAAGCGTCATGACGAGACCTTCTGGCGCATCTTCACCGAGGACGCCGCCCTCGCGCGCGAGCGCTCCATCAAGAGCCTGCTGTGGGGCCTGCTCTCCAACCTCGCCTACTACGGCGCCTACGCCTGGATCGTCCTGCTCACCGTCGGCGCGAAGATCTCCTTGGGCTCGATGTCGCTCTATCTTTCGCTGTTTCGCGACAGCCAGGGCACCTTCCAAGGCCTGCTCGAGAACATAGCGAAACTCTATGAGAACGGTCTTTTCCTTGAGAACCTCTTCAGCTTCCTAGGCCTAAAACCGCCGGCGCGCAGGCCCGAAGGCCAGGCGCCTCCGCCCGAGGATCCCAAGCGCGGCATCGAGTTCGAGGGGGTGTATTTCCAATACCCGGGCCAGAAGGGCTGGACCATCGAGGATTTCTCGCTCGACATCGCCCCCGAGGAGAAGCTGGCCTTGGTCGGAGAGAACGGCGCCGGCAAGACCACGCTCATCAAGCTCTTGACCGGCCTCTATGCCCCCACGCGCGGGCGCATCCTTTTTCGCGGCGTGGACCTGAAGCTTTTCAAGCCCGAGGAGCTGCACCGGCGCATCGGCGCCATCTTCCAGGACTACGTCCACTATCAGGTGACCCTGCGCGAGAACATCGCCTTCGGCTCCATCGAGGACCTCAAGGACCTCGACCGCATGCTCGCCGCCGCCAAGCAGAGCGGCGCGGCCGAGGTCGCCGAGTCCTTGCCCGAGAAGTACGAGGCCAAGCTCGGCCGCTGGTTCGAGGATGGGCACGAACTTTCCGGCGGGCAGTGGCAGAAGGTCGCCCTCGGGCGGGCCTTCGTCGGAGACGGCGAGGTCTTGATCCTCGACGAGCCCACGGCTTCCCTCGACGCCGGGGCCGAGTACGAGATCTTCCAGCGCTTCCGGGAGCTCACCGGCGGCCGCATCGCGCTGCTGGTCTCCCACCGCTTCAGCACGGTGCGCATGGCCGACCGCATCGTCGTGCTCAAGGGCGGGCGCATCGAGGAATCAGGGACGCATGCGGCGCTCCTGGCCCACGGCGGCACCTACGCACGCCTCTTCGAGCTGCAGGCCCAGGGCTACCGCTAAGCTTTACCCGCGATGAGCAGCTCGGCCATCGCGTCGAAGAGGCCCAGCCCCTTCTGCTGGTTCTCCATCCAGCCGAACTGGCCGTTGGGGTTGATCTCCAGGAAGACGTGCTCGCCTTCCGGCGTGACGATCAGGTCGATGGCTCCGTAGTTGAGGCCGAAGCCGTCCATGAGGGCAAGGAGCTTCTCCTGGACGTCGGCGGGCAGGGCATAAGGTTCATGCGGCACCGTGCCGACGGCCGCCTTGCGCCAGTCGATCTTGCCGCCCGGGACCTCTTGCGAGCGCAGCGCTATCGCGAAGACGCGCCGGCCGATGACGGTCACCCTCAGTTCCACGTCCTTGGGGATGTACTCCTGGAAGAAGCAAGCCGAATTGGCGATGAGGTCCGCGCTCTCCAGCTTGGAGGCGTCGACCATCGAGGTGAACAGGCTCAAGCCCAGATCCGCGGACCAGAAGGTCTGGCGCTGCATCTTGACGATGACGTTGCCGCCGTGCGCCTCGTAGAACGCCTTGAAGCGCTTGGGGTCGTTGGTGATCAAGGTATCGGGCACCCGCAAGCCGAGCGCGATCGCGCGCTGGGTCTGCAGGATCTTGGAGCCGGCCGCCCGGTTGCTGTCGGGGGTATTGACCCAGAAGCCGCCCAGGACCCGGTAGAGGCCCTGCAGCGTCTCCTCGCATTCCCCGACGGCGATGGGCCGCTCTTCTTTAGAAAGGGAGGCCGGCAGCTCGCAACGGTCGGGGCGCCTGAACCAGACGCTGCGCGTCTCTCCAGGCTCCAGGCGCCCCCCGTCGCAATCCAACGAGACCGACGTCCCCTCTTTCTGCCCGAACTCGATGCTGAGCGTCGCCTTCATGGGGAAGTCCTTCGTGTGGAACCTCACCGGCCGCACGCCGCGCTTCTTGAGCGCGACGACCATGGAGTCGACATGCGGGTCGATCTCCTGCGAGACGATGAGGATGCGGCCTTCGTTCAATCGCAGGCCTGCCAGTCCGTGCTCGAGTCGTCGACGACCTTCATGTTGCCCTCGCCGGTCCAGCATTCGGAGCCGGACTTGCAGTAGCTCACGTGCACGGGCTCCGTGCTGGCATCGGCCCAGACGAACGGGGTGTCGCCGGCCTCGTTGACGTAGAGCTGACGCGCGGCGTCGTAGCGTCCCTGCGGGATCTCCCAACGATTGCTCGTCTCTTCGGCGAACAGCGTCGCGAAGATGCCCGCCTTGGCCGGCGTCGCCGCCGCTTTCTCTTTGCTTTCCATTGATGGTCTCCTTGCGTTCACTGACATGCGGCGTTCGTGAGGCCTTCTTGCGCGAACGCCTCGCACAGATTCTTGCTGCCCGGCAGCTTCTTGATGCCTGCGTCCTTGGCCGCGGCCTCGGCGTAGACCTGACCGGCCTCCTTGAAGCGCTTAAGATCGATGAGGACCTGGGCTTTCTGCCAGAGCATCAGGCTGGGCCGGGGGTGGTCCTTGATGGCGGCCTCGAAATCGGCCAGGGCCTCGGCCTTCTTGTCGGGCAGCATCATATACGCCACGCCGCGGTCGCCGTGGACACGCGCCAGCATCTTGGAGACCTTGGCCTTGTCCTCCGGATGCTCGGCCATCCATTTGGCGCCTTGCTCGAGGACCTGGCCGTAGGCGGCGATGGAGCCTTGCCGGTCGCCGCTGTCGCCCAGGATGCCGGCCAGGTAGAGGCGGTTGTCGAAGTCGGTCGGGTCGAGCTGGAGCGCGGCCTCGTACTCCCGGCGCGCCGCGGCCAGGTCGCCGTGCAGCATGGCCTGCAGGCCGGTGGTCTCATGCTCCTTGACGGCCAGGCGCAGCTCGCGCGCGGCCAGCTTGAGCTTGAGCTTGCGGATGACCTCGGAGGCGTCCTCGACGTCGGAATCCCAAAGGTGCTGCGTGGACTCCTCGGGCTGGGGATGGTCCGGGAGCGGCTTCGGGGCAGGCGCCTGAGCCGCTGAGGCCGCGGCGCAGAAAAGCATCGACGCCGAAGCGGCTATGAAGAGAGACGCTGCGCGATTGGAGCCCATTTGATTCCTCCGTTCAAAAAGAAGAAGGAGAAGCCGCGACAAGGCGCGAGCCTTGCCCTGCTTCCCCTGGACTCATCCGGTTAAGGCCGGATCGTGGATACCCCGGAGCCGATTCCCCGAGCTACAGAGGAGCTTCCCAGCATGATCACCGTCACTGAGAATCCCTTTCTGGCTTAAGGATAGCAAGGATGCCAAGGCTTGGCAGGGGCCTTAAGACCCAGCAGACGAAGGCTTAAGGCCCAGGATTTTCCGGGCCCCGCCGCCGATAGGCTCCGACTAGAAGGCCGCCTCAGCGCGTCCCGACTCTCATGATCTCGACCTTGACTTTGATTTCGGCCGAGGAGATTTGTCCGGGGAACCGCCGCGCCAACTCGCGCGCCGCCGCCTGCGGGTCCTTGATACCGGACACGTCGAGGTTCACCCATAAGCCTTTCATCGCGTGGTTGCGGTAATAAGAAACTTTGGCGCCCGGCGGAAGGACCTCGGTGAGGGAGTCCGCCTCCTCGCAGTAGACGAACGGCGAAAAAAGGACCTGGAGGCGTCCGCCCTCGCGCTCGGAGGCCTCAGATATTCGCGGCCGCGCCCGCAGGGCGCGCAGGAGGCGCATCTTTTCGAAGTTGTACCGGATCAGCGCCAAAGGGCCTTCAGGGGGCGGCGCCAGCGCTATGTCGGCCGCGCGGAGCGCTTCGTTATCTTGGTAGCTCAGGACTTTGTAGCCCGTCTTCTGGAGGAAGGCGGCGGCGTTGCTTCGCGTTTCTTCGCCGTCGACTCCCTTGAAAGGGGCCATCTTCAATTCCACCGCCATGAACGGCGCTGAGACCCCCGCCTCCTGCGCCCCCGCGGCCGCGGCCGCAAACAGAATCCCCGCCAGGACCACGTGCATGCCCATAATCGAAGTATAACGGTATGCCGGCGAAATGCAAGCGGCGAGGCAGTCCATGTTCACGGGCTTTTCGTCACCCAGCGCCCGGCGGCCGCCCGCCTCGTACACGAAGTTCAGCTGCCGGTGCTTTCCGCGGATATTGCGAATCGCCCTCCATGTTCACGGGGTTTGCTTTGCCTAGCGCCCGGCGGCCGTAATGTCGGGCGCAACCGGCCGGCCCCCACGGGGCCGGTCGGAGCTGTTGGCGGACAAATGCCCCGCCCCCCACGGCCCCGCCGTCCCCCGCGGGGGGCCGTCGGTTGCGCCGCGCCAAACGGCCGGCGCGGCGCCTAGACGGCTACCCATGCTGAACCCGGAAACGCAATTATTACCGTTCTGAACCGGTGGAATGAACGGTTACGCCATCAGATCGTGAACGCAAGGGCGTCGGTTATCGTGTGTGGAGGCTGGTTTTATCCACTCCGCCGGTGCCGACCGCACGGCATCCCTACCCTTAACACTTGTCGCCAAGGGTACTTCATCCCTGGCACCGGCGCCCCGACAGCTCACGCAAAACCCCGTGAACCTGGACAATGATCCGTATCGAACCTATACTATAAAAAGAGACGCGACATGGAACGAATGCAAAGAGTCGTCAAAGTGATCCCCTCCGGTCAATGGCCGGACTCACGGACTGAGCAGCGCAATTATTGGCGCTCTCGGCCGCCGGCGGAGCGCGTCCAGGCCGGAAGAGACTTGCACCGCAAGATGTTCTGGTGGATGAACGGCCGCGAGCTTCCAAGGCAAATGGAAAAAACGGTCCGGATATTCCGCTACGGACGATGAGCCAGACTTCTCTGGAAGCTCGACGAGATAAGAAGCCTTAACGACCCTAGCTACTCGTAGCGCAACGCCTCGATGGGGTCGAAGCGCGAGGCCTTGTAAGCCGGGAATAAGGCGAAGAAGAAGCCGGTCCCCAGCGCGATGACCAGCGCGCCGGCCACGTGCAGCAGGCTCAAAGACGCCATACGGTCCTCGCGCGGCGCGAGATAGAGGATCGCGGCCAGGCCGATGAGCGTGCCCGCGACGCCTCCAGCCAGGCCCAGGGCCATGGCTTCGGCCACGAACTGCGCCACGATGTCGCGCCGGGTGGCGCCCAAGGCGCGCCTGATGCCGATCTCGCGCACGCGGGAGAAGACCGTGGCCAAGGTCACGTTCATGATGCCGATGCCGCTGGCCAGGATGGCCACGATGCCGATGACCATGATCGACATGATGAACTCGCGCAGGCGCTTGATGGCGCCCTGCATCATCTCGCGAAAATCCCTGATCTCGAAATCCTGCTCGCCGCGGTGACGCGCGGTCAAGAGCGCGCGGATGCGGCGCAGATAGAGCCCCGCCGTCGCGGCGTCGCCGCTGTCGACCTGGATCGACTCGACCTTCTCGGCGTCCTTGGACCAGGGCGGGACCAGGAACCGCTGATAGGCCCCGATGGGCACGAGCGCGACGCCCTGCCCCCCCCACTCGTGGCCCCAGCGCGGGTCGCGGTCCTTCGGGGGCTCCTTCAGGATCCCCACGACGGTGAACAGGTGCTCCCCCAGCATGACCTGCTTGCCCAGCAGGTCCCGGTGCTTGAGCAGCTTCGCCAAGGCCTGGTCCGGGAAATATTTCGCCCAGAAAGGCTTGTGGACCCAGCCGCCCGCCTCGATGAGGACGCAGACCCGCGCCGCCTCCCGCTGATCGCGGGAATTAAGGAATCTCCCTCTCTGTTTGTATACCCAGTCGCGCCGGCGCCACTCCTCGGTCACGCCGCGCACGATGATGCTGTCGTTGTGGAAGGCCCCGTAGGAGAGCCGGGTCTGCCAGCGGACCACCTTCGGATAGACCATGTGCAGCTCGGGCCAGAGCCGGCGGATCTCTTCGGCGTCGCCCGAGGTCAAGCCGGGAGACAGCCCCCGCGAGACATACCCCTGCTTGGCGGAGATGTTGATGCGCCCCGGGCCGGCCAGGCGGATGGCGTCGTTGTAGCGCTTGAGCACGCCCTGGACCTGGGAGAAGGTGTAGAGGACGGCGGCGACGCCGATGGCCAGCGACAGGCAGGTCATCGAAGACCTGGCTTTGTGGGCCCGGATCTCCAGCGCCGCGCCGCGCGCCAGCTCGCGCAGCTTCAAGACTCGCTCCGCAGCGCCTCGACCGGGTCGAGCAAGGCCGCCTGATAAGCCGGGATCACGGCGAAGAGCGCGCTGACCACGGCCGCCAGGACGATCACCGCCAGGCAATGATGCCAGGCCATGCTGACCACGTCGCGCTGGGCGGTCTTGGCCAGCCAGCTGATGCCGACTGCGCCCAGGCCCGCGCCGGCCAAGCCCCCCGCCGCGCCCAAGAGGCCGGCCTCCAACACGAACTGGGCCATGATGTCGGCCCGGCCGGCGCCCACCGCCCGGCGCACGCCGATCTCCTTGACGCGCGAGAAGATCGTGGCCAAGGTCACGTTCATGATGCCGATGCCGCCGGCCAGCAAGGCGACGATGCCGAGCGCGACGGCCGCCAGCACGTACTTGCGCTGCTCCTCCATCTCGCCGGCGATCTCCTCGCGCATGTCTTTGATCTCGAAGTCCTCCTCGCCGCGATGCCGGCGCTTGAGCAGGGCTTCCAGGCGCTTGCGGTAGGGCGACAGCGTGCGCTCGTCGCCGGTGTCGATCTTGATGTGGCCGACGCCGTCGGCGGCCGCGGTGCCCTCCTTGAGGAAGCGGTGGAAGGCCGTCACCGGCACGAGCACGGCGGGATTGTTCCAGGACTCCCAGCGCGGATCCTTGTCGCGCGGCGGCAGCTCCAGCACGCCGACGACGGTGAACAGGCTCTCCTTGAGCCGGATCTGCCGGCCCAGCAGGTCGCGCCGGGCCACGAAAGCCTCGAAGGGGTCTTCGCGCATATAAAAGGAAGCCCAGAACGGCTTCTTGACCCAGCCGCCGGGCTCGAGGACGACGCAGACCCGCGCCGCATGGGCCACGTCCCAGTCGTTGAAGAAGCGCCCGCGCTGCTTATAGACCCAATCCCGCTTGCGCCACTGCGGCGTGACCCCGTCGACGCGCAAGCCTTCGACCAGGGTCCGGCCGTACGCCAGGCGCACGCCTCGCGTCTGCATCAGCGGGTTGACCATATAGAGGTCCGGAAACTCGCGGCCTATGGCCTCGGCGTCGGCGAGCGTCAGCCCGGTAGACAAGCCTCTGGAGACATAGCCCTCCTTGGCCTGGATGGTCATGCTGCCGGGCCCCATCAGCTCCAGGTTGCGCGCCAGCGCCTCCTGCATGCCCCGGGTCTGAGCCAGCGTATAGAGGAGCGAAGCCGTGCCCACCGACACCGCCGAGAAACTGAGCAGCGAGCGGAACTTGTTCGCCGAGATCTCCCGCCAGCCGGTGCCGGCGGCCACGCCCAGGTTCATGCCAGGCGCCCGTCCTTGATGCGGATGGTGCGCTGAGCCGCCTTGCCGATGCCGGGGTCGTGGGTGACCAGCACGACCGTCATGCCGCCGGCGTTGAGCTCCTTGAACAAGGCCAAGATCTCCACGCTCGAATGCGAGTCCAAGTTTCCCGTCGGCTCGTCGGCGAGCAGCAGGGCCGGCTTGTTGGACAAGGCGCGGGCTATGCCGACGCGCTGGCGCTCGCCGCCGGAAAGCTCCAGCGGCGTATGGTGGCCCTTGCCGCCCAAGCCCACGCGCTCCAGCAGCTCCAAAGCGCGCTGGCGCCGGGGAAGGCCTTCGACGCCGGCGTAGGCCATCGGGAGGCAGACGTTCTCAAGCGCCGAGAGCCTCGGCAGCAGGTTGAAGGCCTGGAAGACGAAGCCGATGCGGTCGCGCCGCAGCTCGGTGCGGCTGGCGTCGCCCAAGAGCGAGGTCTCGCGCCCCTCGAGATGGTAATGGCCGGACGTCGGCTGGTCCAAGAGACCCAGGATGTTCAGCAGGGTGCTCTTGCCGCAGCCGGAAGGCCCCATGATGGCGGCGAACTCCCCCTGCGCGATGGAGAAGCTCACGCCCTGGAGCGCCACGTAGGAGGCGCCGTAGACGCGCGTCAGCTCCTCGCAGCGGATGGCCGGCGGCGTCTCGCTCACGACTTGGGCTTGTCCTCGGGCTTCTCGGTATAGAGCTTCTGGCCTTCGCTGACGCCCTCGGTCACCTCGACCTCGGTCTCGTTGCGCAAGCCCAGCTTCAAGGCCACCTTCTTGGGCTTGGCGGCGGGGTCGTGCAGATAGGCCACCTCCGCGCCGCCCTCCTCGAACACGGCCGACAGCGGGATCTTGACGACTTTCTTGCGCGAGTCGAGCAGGCCGTCGACGCGGGCCGTCATGCCGGGCTTGAGCTTGGGGTCCGACCGCAGCAGCGCGACCTCCACCTTGAAGTTCTTGAGGTTGTTGCTGTCCTTGTCGGCCTGAGGGGAGACCAGGCTGACCTTGGCCTCGAACTTGGCGCCGGGCAGCGCGTCGACGGTGACGGTGACGGGCATGCCTTCGCGCAGCTTCAGGATGTCCATCTCGCTGATCTTCATCTTGACCACCAGCCGCGAGAGGTCGGCCACCGTCATCAGGTAGCTGGGCGCGGTGGACTCCATGAGCCCCGTGATGTAGTCGCCGAGCTTGACGATGCGGCTCTCCTCCTGGTAATTGCCGGGCTTCTGATAGCGCATGATGACGCCGGCGATAGGCGAGACCAGCGTCGCCGGCACGAACTTCTCGGCCTCCGTGCGCCCGGGCTGGATGGTGGCCAGGCGGTCGCCCTTGTTCACGCGGCTGCCCTCGTCCACGAAAAGCTCGAGCACGCGGCCGGAGACCTTGGAGGCGATATCCACTCCATTCTTGGGCGCCAGCTCCCCGGAATCGGCGAAGTGCGTCTCGATGTCACCGCGCTCGGAGGTGGCCATGCCGGTCTCGGCCGCGGGGCCGTGGGATTTCTTATAGCGCTTGAAGCCGAACCAGCAGAGCAACCCGGCCGCGACGACGACGGCGGCGACCTTCTGACGACCGCGAGAGAGTCTTACCATAAGGGTTCTCCTACCGCGCGCTTATAGAGGGCGCGGTTGATGAAGATGTCGTGCAGGGCGAGCGTGCGCTCGACCTGGGCGTTGAGGAAATCGGTCTGCGCCTGGGCCAGATGGATCACATCGGCCGAGCCCTGGCGGTACTGGCCGTTGATGAGGTCGAGGTTGCGGCGGGCGATGTCTTCCTTCTTCAGGGAGATCCCGTAGGACAAGGTGGCGCGCTCCAGGTTGATGAAGGCGCCATGGACGTCCTGGCGGACCAGGCGCAAGGCGGCGTCGACGGCGGACCGGGCGCGGCGTTTGTCGGCGCGCGCGCCCGCGTAGCTGAAGGCCTGGGTGACGACGTTGAAGTTGAAGGGCAGCGCCAGGGTCAGGCCGACCTGGTAGTTCGGGTTAGGAACAGTCGAAGCGGCCGCCGGCCGGCCGAAAGTGGCGGCGTCAGACCGGTTCCAGACCGCGTTGGCCGAGAAGGTCGGCAGCAGCCCCTGGGCGGCCTGCTCGAGCGCGACGGCGCTGCGCTCGAACTCCTTGCGGACGCGCGAGACCTCGGGCCGCCTGGTCAGGGCCAGGGCCAGGTCAGCCTCGACACGCGGCAGGTCGGTGGTCCCGGTGGCCAGATCGGCCTGGAGCAATGCGGGCTGCGAGCCGGGCCGGTCGATCAGGAGGTTGAAGCGCACCAGCGCGGCCTTCTGTTCGGCCTGCGCCGAGACCAGGCGCAGCTCGCTGGAGCGCCAGTCCGTCTCGCTTTTCAGGAGGTCCGAGAGGCTCTTCATGCCGTTGTGGTGGAGGTCCAGGGTCTGCTGGTATTGCTCCTGCTGGGCGTCCAGGTTCTGTCGGGCGACCTCCAGCAGCTGGCTCTTGGAATCGAGGTCGAAGAAAGTCTGGATGGCCGAGAAAGCGCGGTCCTGGCGCGCGGCCTCGAACCCGCTCTGGGCCGAACCCCGGCTCAGGGAGGAATACCGCGTCTTCTGGACGTCCTGGAAGCTGTTGAAGAGGTTCAGGTTGGCGGTGGTGTTGAAGTTCATGTCGTTTCGGTTCAAGCGCCAAGTCTGGAAGCGGTAGCCGTCGGCCGGGTTATGGCCGTAAGGATAGGTTTGCCCGGTGAACGCCAGCGTGGGCAGCACCGAGGCCGCCAATTGGCCCTTATACGCTTTGTCGGAAGCCTCATAGAGCTCACGGGCCTCGCGGACCTCCGGAGAGGTCTCAAGCGCCAGCTTCTTGAAGGACTCCAGCGTCATCTCGGCGGGCGGGGGGCGGCCCCGGCGGAGCCGCGGCCGCCCCCGCAAATAAAGGGAGGAGGGGGATTGGAGCGG
>CAZEAE010000042.1:21472-25979 GCA_964510095.1 uncultured Elusimicrobia bacterium
CCGGCTTCTTTACGGACTCCCGCGTCATCTCGGCGGGGGGCCGCGGCGCGCCCGCGGCGGGCCCGGCAAGGAAGAGGAGAAGGAGGATTCGAGCGGCGGCTTCTGGCACTATTTCGTCGGAAGCTTGGCGAGGGGCTTGCGCACCAGGGGCACCTTGAAGGGCTTCTTGGTTTTCCCTTTACGGACCTCGAGCACGACCTTGGTGCCGGCTTCTCCCTTGATGGCGTCGGCGGCGGCTTGGAAATCGGAGACCTGCTTTCCGTCGACCGCGACGATGACGTCGCCGGGAGCCAGGCCGGCCGCGCTGGCGGGCGCGCCGGGGAAGGCCTCGACGACGACGACCTTGCCCTTCTCGGTCTTCAGGCGCAGGCCCACGCCGGCGGGAGGCGCGGCGGCGGCGCAGGGCAGGGCGAGCAGCGCGCAGAGCAGGAGCGCTTTCATCCCCGCATCATATCACAATCCGGGGCGGCTCGGCAGGGCCGGCTAGCGGTTCTTAAGGACGCCCTCGATCTCCGCCCAGAGCCGCTCCATCGTGATGGGCTTGGAGAGGAAGAGCGCGGCTCCGGCCAAAAACCCTTCGACGCGGTCGCGCGGGTCGTTGTAGCGGGCGGAGGCGGAGACGAAGATGACAGGGGTCTTCTTGAAGGCCTCTTGGCGCTTGATGCGCCGGCAGAGCTCGAAGCCGTGGACGTCGGGGAGCTTGACGTCCAGGATGATGACGGAGGGGACGACCAAGCCCGCGGAAAGGGTCCTCATAGCCTCGGCGGCCGATCCCGCGCCCGCGACCGAGATCCCGCGCAAAGACATCACGTCGATGAAGGTCTCGCGGAAGAGGAGGTCGTCCTCGACGATGAAGATGGAAAGCTCTGCGGTTCTCATATCAACTCCCAAGACAAGGTGCGTCTGCTTGCCTCTGGTTACACCCCGTTGCGGCGAGGTCGTGGATACC
The DNA here is from genome assembly GCA_964510095.1 of uncultured Elusimicrobia bacterium. Lineage (GTDB taxonomy): Bacteria > Elusimicrobiota > Elusimicrobia > UBA1565 > UBA9628 > JBBTLF01. The sequence goes on from CAZEAE010000042.1 coordinate 22,422, forward strand.
CCGGGGCCGATCCCCCGAGCTACAGAGTCTTAAAAGATTATACCTGCCGCCGTCGAAAAAAGAAGGAGTCCTAAGGCCTAGAACGGCGAGATTATTGAGCCCATGAAAGCATGGGCCTTTCGCCTGGGAAAGCGGGACCATTGTACCCGCTCTCACCGAAGGATGCTCCGGACGAAGCGCGCCAGGAAGTTGGGACGCACCGGCGCCATGGCGGCCTTCAAGGCCTCGTAGGCCGCCTGCACGTTGATGAAGCCCTCGCCTTCGATGTCCCGGCTCTGGCCGGTCTTCTCGAGGGTACTCATGACGGCGTTGACGACGGCGTCGAGCTTCGCCCCCTTGGCGGTGACGCCGAACATCATCGCCAGGAGCGCGATGGCGCCGGCGATCGACGGCGTCGACATGGACGTCCCGGAGATGGCCTTGAGCGGCCCGAGCTCGGGGTCCACCCGGTCGGCCCCGCCCACGTCGGTGGGCCAGGCGCCGTCGGTGTTGTAGCCGACCCCCATCAGGTCGGGGCGATGCGGGTAGTCCGGGATCTTCTGCGAGATGGGGCTGCCGGGCCCGCGCGAGGAGAACGAGGCGGCCTTCTTGTTGCGGTCGGAGGCGGCCACCGACAGCACGCGGATGGCCCCCGTGGCGGCGTCCTTATAGGTCACGATCGCCGGCGAGCCGATGGTGTTGGCCCCCGGCCCGGCGTTGCCCGCGGCGAACACCATCACGTGGCCTTCCTCGGCCAGCTTGCGCACGAGCTCGGAATCCGGGCTCTTCGGGTCGCCCTCGTCGGAGCCCCAGCTGTTGGAGATCACCAGGTTGCCGTCGTTGCCGGCCAAGGTCAGCGCCTTGAGGATGTCGTCCAAGTTCGCGCCGCCATCGACGAAGGTCTTGTAATGCGTGACGCTCTTGAGCCAAGGAGCGTAATTGAGCACCATGCTGGTCACCCAGGACCCGTGGCCGTTGTCGTCGACGTTGGGCCCGCTCGTGGCGTTGACCGAGCCCTTGACGCGCTTGAGCTGAGGGTGCTTGAGGTCCACGCCGGTATCGATGACGCCGATCAAAGGCTGAGGGACGACCATGCCGGTCAATCTGGCCGCCCAGCGGGCCGCGAAGCCCATCTCCGGCGCGCCCCACTGGGCGCGGGCCACCGCCTGCACGGCGTCGGCCTTGGTGATCTTGAGGTTCTCCGACATGCTGACCGCGCCGCGGGCGGAGGGGTCGCTGGTCTCGGGGTTGACCGGCACCGGCCGGATGATCTCGCGGCGGGTGTTGTCGTAGACCTTGAAGCCCCGCTCCGTCAGCATGGCGCGGAAATCCCCGGCCCTGGCGGCGTCCACGCGCAGCGTGGCGGCGTTGATCCTCTGATAGGAAGCGATGGGCGTGGCATTGTAGCGGGACAGAGTCTCGGCCTCGAGCCCGGCGCCTCTGAGCTGCGCCAGCAGGTTCTGCTGGCCGCGGGCGTAGAGCGAGACGTAGCTCGGCGACTGAGCGTCGATCCAGGCGAGATGGAGGTCCTGGGTCACGGGCGCGGCAGCCCCGTCCAGGATGACGATGTAGTCGACCGGCTTGTCGGCGGCCGCGGCCTGGGAAACGATAGCTCCGCCGGGAGTCAAAGACGGAGGCGCGGCGGATTTGACCTGGCCCAGCATCAAGCCCAGGCCCGCCATGGCCGGCAGCGCCGCGGCCGCCAGCTGAGCGGCGCCGTAAGCCGCCCCGGTCAGCAAGAGGTGCGTGACGAAGGTCGTCGCCGCGGCGATGGAGCCGCCGAGGAGCAGGACGACGGCGATCAGCGGGAACCAGCCGGCTTTGGCATAAAGCCTGTCGAGCGCCTCGGAAGCCTTCGCCGGCAGGAAGTTGCGCAGCACATGGCTGCCGTCGAGCGGCGCGACCGGCACCAGGTTGAAGAGGCCCAGCATCACGTTGATCATCGTGAAGGTGGCGACGACAGGAAGGGCGGCGGCGGCCACGCCGGTGGCGGCGATGGTGAAGGCGACGGCCGCGCCGGTGAGCGCCAAGGCGAAGTTGACGGCCGGCCCGGCCAGGGCCACCTTGGCCATGTCCTTGACGGGATTGCGCAGATTGGTTGCGTTGACCGGCACGGGCTTGGCCCCGCCGATGATGAAGCCGGAGGTGATCATCGTGACGAGCGGCACGAGCACCGTCCAGACCGGGTCGATATGCGTCAGGAGGTCCTTCGGCTTGAAGCTGAGGCGGCCCTCGAGGCGCGCCGTCGGATCGCCGAGGACCTCGGCGGCCTTGGCATGGCCCATCTCATGGAGTATCAAGGAGACGATGATCAAAGGGTAGACGGTCAGCACCGTGACGATGTTCGTGAAAGCGAACCCGCCGAGGACGCCGCCGGCCGCGGCGGCGAAGAGGGCCTTGCCGAGGCCGCGAGGCGCGACGCGTTCGGATGCGGCCGCGGGCAGCGAGGATGAAGGCTTGGCTTCCGAAGCGCTGGCACGCGCAAGCGGAGCCGTCTTAGAGGTCAGGGCTCCGGCGACGGCGCGGTCGGCGTCGGCTCTTTCTCGGAGGAAACCGATGCGGCGCAGGAAGTCGACGCCGGCCGAGGTCTTGCTTTGCCCTGCCTCCATCTTGCCGAACTCGGGCATGGCCTGGGACAACGAGCTGAAGACGGTGGGCGGAGCCTGCGCGTCAGGGGCGCCAAGGACCCCGCTATCCAGTGCGGCGGGCGCCGCCATGGGCGCAACGGCAGATGCTTCGATAGCCGGCGCGAGCGCGACCGCGACCGGGATGAGGGCGGCGGGAGCGGCGGTCAGGCCCGAAGCGACCTGGGGAGCGGCGCCAGAGCTTTGCAAAGTCCTGGAGACCGTCTGGAGGTGAAGAGGGGTCAAGGAGATTGAGCCCGCATTGCGCAGCGTACCGGCCGCGCCGACAGAGCCGCCCACGGCGGAGCCCTGCGTCTGAATATTAGGAGCGGTGAAAGTGGCGGCCACGGCCTGATAACAGGATATCCCCGGGGCCAGCGCGACGAGGGAGATGGAGAGCAGGACGCTGAGCAGAGCGCGGAGGGGTTTCATGGATTTATTATAGCGGCGCCTGCGTTTTCAAGGACGGGTCCAAGGGCCCAAGGGAGGCCTGGCATTAGGCCCATCATAAGGTGGGACTTTCATCAGGGTCGCGCGATTCAGTGCTCCATGTTCCCGGGCTTTTGAACTGGTCAATAGGCCACCCACGACGAGAACACCCGCCAGGAATCACACCGCAGCGCCTGCTTGGCCGTTGCCAAGCGCCCGGCGGTCGTTATGCCGGGGCTCCGCGCCGCAACAACCGACGCGGAGCGGGGTAAGGACCGACTTGTGTGTAGGGGATTTTAGGAACTTCGACGGGCCCCTTTGGCACAAGGCGGTGCCAAAAGCCTCCGTCGAGGTTGGCAAAAACGACCAGGGACAAAGGGTAACCCGACGGTGGCTTCAAAAATCCATGTTCACGGGCTTTTCGTCGACCACGCCCGACTCGCCGTATGCGGCGCCAGAGACCGTTTCTCGATGGGATTGACCGGACTATCCCCGTCCCGGATTTTGCATTGGGCCGGCCTGAACT
>CAZEAE010000043.1:0-25866 GCA_964510095.1 uncultured Elusimicrobia bacterium
TCTACGACAGCCCCGAGCCCAACGCCTTCGCCACGGGCCCGACCCGGTCGCGCGCTTTAGTCGCCGTCTCGACCGGCCTGCTCGAGAGCATGAACCAGGCCGAGCTAGAAGGCGTCCTCGGCCACGAGATCGCCCATATCGCCAACGGCGACATGGTCACGATGACCTTGGTCCAGGGCGTGATGAACGCCTTCGTGATGTTCCTGGCCCGGGCCATCGCCTTCGCCCTGAGCCGCGGCGACCGCGACAGCCGCGGGATGGACCGCATGACGGTGTTCGCGCTCGAGATGGTGCTGGGCGTGCTCGGCATGATCGTCGTCGCCTGGTTCTCGCGGCTGCGCGAGTTCCGCGCCGACGCGGGCAGCGCCAGGCTCGGCGGCCGCGAGAAGATGATCTCCGCGCTCCAGGCTCTCCAGCGGCGCTTCGAGCCCTCCGACGCGCAGGAGGCGTACGCCTCGCTGAAGATCGCCGGCGGCCGAAGCGGCTTCCTTGCGCTGATCTCGACTCACCCGCCGCTAGCGGACCGCATAGAGGCACTGCGACGGGGCCGGTAACCCGGCCCCGAGACAGAGCGACGGCCGCCCCGGCACCAGGCTATAATAGCCTACCCTGGCTAAAACGATGAAAAAGACGCTGCTCGGAATCGTCTTCTTGACCTTCGGCGCCTTCAATATCCACGCGGCGAGAGTGGAAGGGTTCTGGAGCGTCTTCCCCCCCTTCGACCGCCTCTTCCAAACCCAGATGTTCCTAGATTTGGGCGTGGCTCTCGGGCTCGTCATGACTTGGATCTTCTTCGACCTCAAGAAGCAGGGCCGACCCCTCTACCTCTTCTTTGTATTGCTTTCAGCCACCGCTCTCTTCGGCTCCATGGCTCCGCTGCTCTATCTGCTGTGCAGGAAAGACGGGGAGCCATGAAAGGAGCGGTCTTTATACGTCTCTACAGCATCCGCTGGCTCGAATGGACCGTCCTGCTCCTCTGGGGCGCGCTGGGAGGCGTCGGCGTCTTCTATATCCCGATCCTCCGTTCCATCTTCGAGTCCTTCGGTTCGGAGCTCCCGCTGAGCACCGCCATCCTCCTGCGTTGCCGGCCGTTGTTCGCCCTGGTCTTCGGCGCCGCCGTCCTGGCGGCGGCTTATCTAAGGCTCAAGCCTCAGCCTCTCGCGGGCCGCGGGCGGACGCTGCTCTGGCTGGGCCTTTTGGCGGCGCTGCTCACCGTCTTGGGGGTGCTCCACGCGGTCTTTGCGCCCATGTTCATGGGAACCCTCTCCGACCCCTTGCCCAAGTGAGATTCCTCCCCCTCTTAGTCCTCCTCCTTGCCTGTGCCGGCCCCCAGAGGCTCAAGAGCGATCTTGAAGCCATGTTCGACAGCGACCAAGCCGCCCGCGCCCGGATGGAGGACATCCGCAAGACGAAAGGGGACGACTCCCCCGAGATGCGGCAGGCTTGGGACCAGCAGCGGCCTCTAGACGGCGCCAACATCGCCCGGCTGGAAGAGATCATCGCGGCCCATGGCTGGCCCGGCAAGAGCCGCGTCGGCGACAAAGCCTCCGCCGGCGCCTTCCTCGTCCTTCAGCATGCCGAGCTTCCCTACCAGAAGAAGCATCTCCCCTTGCTGCGCAAAGCCGCCGCGGCCGGCGAGCTGCGGCCCGACCACCTCGCTCTTCTGGAAGACCGCATCCTCATGCGGGAGGAGAAGAAGCAGCGCTACGGCTCCCAGCTCAAGAGCAACGCCCAAGGGATCCTCGAGCTCTACCCCATCGAGGACGAGGCCCATGTCGACGAGCGGCGCAAGTCGGTCGGCCTGCCGCCCATGGCCGAGTACCTCAAGTTCTTCGGCTTGGACTATCCCGCTCGCTAGCCCGTCCGGTTCACGACCAGCTCAAGTCTCTAGCCGAGAGCAGAACGGCGTTGTATTTGCCAGAGCGGGCGGAGGGCGGCGGGAGCCAGCGCGAACAAGTACCGGTATCGATCGGGGACGCGGTCGAGCTCCCGCTTCGTGATGACCACGCTCGGGAAGACCTCGGCCAAGTTCGGGTCGCGGAACCAGGAGCGCGTGAAGACGAACATCAGAAGAGGACGCGGCTCGCGCGTGAAGTTGGGCAGCCCGCCGTGGAAGACGCGGTAATCGAAGAGATAAGAGCGGCCGAAGTCTCCCACCATGTATTCGACCGGGAACGCACGGCCGACCTCGGCCTCCCCCGGGGGCCGGGGCCGCAGCGCGGTGCGGTGCGAGCCGGTCCAGATGGCGGTGGGGCCGATCTCCTCGTCCACGTCGCAGAGGGGTACGGCCAGACCGACGGCGTAGGGCGGCAAGCGCGAAAGATCGCCCTTGAACGGGAGCTTCTTCCTGCCGACGGCCCGATCGAAGCGGAGCGGACCGTCGATGTGCTGGTGCTGCCGGCTCGCCCCGGGCAGGGAGACGACGACCTCGAGGCTGCCGATGCAGTGGTGCGTCCCGAGCAAGGCCGACATGACGCCCAGCACCTTGGGGTTGGCGTAGAAGGCCGGCAAAAGGAAGGGCCCTTCGAAAGGCAGGATGGCGGCGTAGCGGCCCCCGATGTCGCGGATGAGGCCGCGCGCGCGCAATTCTCCGGAGTCATGCCGGCGCAAGACGACGGAGCGCGCCTTCTTCAAAAGCGGCAGCGGGAAGAGGTTCCGGAACGCGACGGCTCCGTCGCGCTCCATCCCGGAGATGACCTTGCGAAGAGTCCCAGGCGATAAGCGCTTCGCCTCTTTCTTCGAGAATTCAAGCGTCGAGATAGCCATGACGTCCTAGTGTATCACCTATTCCCCGCCCTGGACAACGACGGGAAGATGCCTTATACTGGGCCTATGCTGATACCCCTGTTGGCTCTTGCCGGCCTCGGCGGCGCGCTCGTCCTTTGGGGCGTCGCCGTCTTCAACAGCCTCGTGCAGGTCAGCAACAACATCGAAAAAGCCTGGAAGAACATCGATGTCTTGCTCCAGCAGCGCAACGACGAGCTGACCAAGCTCATCGACACCTGCAAGGGCTACATGAAGCACGAAGCGCAGACGCTCGAACGATTGACCAAGCTGCGCGTCGGCTATGGCGAGGCCAAGACCACCGGCGAGAAGGTCGCCGTCGAGAACGATATCAACAAGAACATGGCCCAGCTGCGCTCGGTCTGGGAGGGCTACCCCCAGCTCAGGTCCAGCGAGAACTTCCTTCAGGTCCAGGGCCGGGTCAGCGCGCTGGAGTCGAGCATCTCCGACCGCAGGGAGTTCTTCAACGACAGCGTCAACATCTACAACATCCAGATCGAACGCTTCCCCGAGCGGCTGCTGGCGGGGTTCTTGGGCTACCGGCGCCATGCGTTCCTCGAAGTACCCGACGAGAAGAAGAAAGACGTCAAGATGCAGTTCAACTGAGCGCCGGCTTGCCGATCTGGCTCCATCGTCTCCTCGGCTCCATCGCGCTGGGGTTCGGCTTCTTCGTCCCGCCCTTCACCCTGGTCCTCCTCGTCAAGGGAGTCATGAGCGGGCATCCGGGAGCCTTGAAGATAGCCCTGATGTTCGGCGGGGTGGGGCTGTCGCCCATCCTCGGGGCGCTCTTTTCGCAATGGCTGATGACCAAGATCCCGGCGCTCTGCCAGCAGTGCGGCGGCTGGACCTTCCGGCAGTGGGCCGATTGGCGCCAGCGGGATCCAGACGGTGGCCGCAACGATATCCTGGGCGACTACCGCTGCGCTTCCTGCGCGGTCAAGCGCGGACCCTCGGAGCCTGACTTCTGGCTGAAGCAATTCGGCTCGCCGGTCCAAGGAATCCTCAAGAAGACGGCGATCCTCTGGCGCTTGCCCTTCATCGCGCTCTGCCTCTTCGGGCTCCTCGGCCTGCTCTCCATCGGCGCTCCCTGGGTCTTCGGCATGTTCGTCTTCGCCTATGTCGTGATGGGCATCCCGCTACAGCTCCTGGTCCGGGTGTTCCCGCAGGAAGCCCGGGAGAATCAGCCGACGCCGTGGCTCAAGTTCCTGAAGTACGCGGTCGGCATGCTGTTCTTAGTCGCGGCGGCGCTGGCGCCCTGCCGGGGGCTGCTGTACCTGATCGCCGGCTACCCCGGCTCCTGGAGCAGCCCCCCGCTCGGCCTTGCCCCGAGCTTCGATCTCCTCATCGGGCTTTGCGGAGTCTATTATGGGGTGGTAGGCCTTCTCAGGGAAGGGCTCTGGCGCTACCGCCAGGCCGGGCAGGTCGCCAACCTTCCCACGTCCAAGGCCAGGGCCGCCGCCGTCGGGCTGGCGGAGTTCCGCGGCGTGGCGCGCTCTTCGAAGCCTGGCCAAGACCTCATCCTTTCGCATGAATGGGTGCTGTTCCGCGACAAGCAGATCGAGTATGAGGTCAAGACGCTCGACTCCTTCTACCTCGAGGATGAGACCGGCCGCATCCGCGTCGATCCGGTCCATGATGGCGTCGTGTTCCGGACGCCGTCGGTCTCCCTGCTGACGGCCTTGTTCGGCAAGCGCGCCGGCGAGATCGTGCTGACCCGCCGCGTCGAGCGCGACCTGTGGCCGAACCGGACCTCTGTCCTCAAGGATGGCGACCCCGTCTACGTGATCGGCACCGTGGAGGCGGGCGCCCAAGGCCTGGTGGTCCGGCCTTCGGCCGAGGGCCGCGTCGGGGAAGACCTGGTGCTGCATTTTTTGTCGCTGCTCGAGCCCCGGCCGCGCCGGGACGTGCACGACGTGTTCTTCATCGCCGACTCCGGCGAGGCCCGCGCCCGGGTGCTCATCCTGCGCGGGTTCTGGCGCTACATGCTCTGGGCGCTGTTTTGGACCGCATGTTCCGGTAGGCTGCTGCTAGGCTAGCGTGCTCAATGAGCCTTAGGATAAGCGTCGTTGCGGCCTTGTTCGGCGGCCTCTATTATCTCGTCTTTTCCGACGCAGACCAAGGTCCGAGTCTTTTATAGGCCCGGAGACGCGCAGGTCTGCTGTCTTGAACCGAAGATGCCCTACGTGGAGCTTGTCGTCCTCATGTTCGTCATCGGCCTTTCGATGCTTGCCGTGGCGGTGGGCGTCTATCGCCATCGAGCGCTCCAGGGAAAAGAATCCCCATGGTGGGATATACCGCTCGTTTTGGCCTTAGGGGCGGCATTCGCCCTCAGAAGCCCTGAGGCAAGCGCTGCTGCGCCGACCAGCAGAGCCAGAGGGAGAGACTGAGGCAGGCCAAGCCCGCCGACAAGACCGTCCTGAAGCCGCGCAGGATGTGCTCCGAGGCGGCTAACTCCGTGCCGTCGGAGATGAAGAATACGTTGTGGTCCGCCCGGCCCGAGGGCAGGGCCGCCGGCCCGAAGAAGGCCTGCCAAACAGCCAGGCTCCAAGAGGTGGCGGCGCAAGGGCGGATGACGAGCCGCTCCGAGTCCACGGCGTCCGCGGGGGCGGCGGGGTCGACCTCGGCGTTGCCGATGACGTAGACCGGGTCGCCGTCGCGCAGTGTGCGCGTCTCGGAATCGTCGGCGTCATTCCTTTCCACGCGCCGGGTCAAGACGACCTCGTGCACCCGGAACAGGCCGGCAAAATCGCTGATCCAACCCGCGCGGATGCGGCACCGCGCGGGGTCCACCCGGATGCGGCCGGAGGCGTCCTCCAGGTAGAAGGACCTCAGCTTCTGCTCGGGCGCGGCATAATGGTCCATGTCGGATCTCAGCTTCAAGATCGCTTTCTTGGCCGCCCCTTTGGGCAGGCGGGCGATGCCCTGCAGCTCGACGAGGCCAAGACTCACCGAACGCGCCTTCGACCGCGGCAGGTTAGCCACCTGCGTCGCCTGGCGCCTGCGCCAGAAGGCGTCTAAGCCGAGCCAGATCGGCACCGCCACGGCGCCTGCGCCGCCGATCCAGAGGTCGAAGAGGGCGGCCTGTCGGCCCGCGAAGGCGTCCAGCATCCCGTTGCGGTCTTGGACCAGGAAGTTCAGCGCGACCAAGGCGGCGCGCAGCGGCGTCGACAGAAGGGCCGCGACGAGCACGGTCGTCACGCAGAAGAGCAGGACGCCGGGCCAAGGCAGAGGCGCCGGCCGGCCGCGCAGCCGCTGGTAAAGCTCGATGCAAAGGAGGGCCGGCAGCTGGACGATCAGGGTGAACAGGAGCATGTGTCCGATCAGCGAGGCCGCGCAGACCAAGTAGGCCGCATAGAAGGCGCGCCATGAGACGTTGCGCAGGCTCCGGTCCAGCCGGCCGTTCAGCAGCCGCCCGACGAGGGTGTCGGGCTGGTTGCCGGGGCTCAAGGTCCACCAGGGGGCCGAGAAGACGCGGACGAAGACCGGCAATTGGATGGTCAACGCGAGGAGCGACAGGGCGAACCAGGGGATCTCAGGCCCGCTCATGAAGATGAGGACGGCGCTTGGGAGCAGCAGGAGGATCGCGAGCTTGACGTAGCCGCCTTCCGGCTGATCCCTGGCCATCGTCACATCATCGGTCATTTTTCCGCGGACTTCAAGGTCCTAGCGGAGGCATCGCGGTAGACCTTCCCGCCCCCTGGCGATGCTGTTCGAATCAGGCTCTCTTAGCGGCGGGCCTGCGCGTCGGCCTTCAGCGAGGCCTCGATGGCTTGGCTGAAGAGGGCCGTGATCGCCGGCTCTTGGCCGCGGGCGGACCATTCCTCGGCCAGCAGGCCGGCATATACGTCCGTGAGCTTGCCCAATTCTTCCTCGCCGACGAGGTTGACCTGCACGTCGGCCTTGTCGCGCAGCGGCAGGATGAAGTCCCGCTCGTTGTCCAGGATCCGACCCCAGGACTTCAAGTTCGTCTCGAGGGAAACGCCGCGTTCCTTGCGGTCGCGCAGCAGGCGGCGCGCCAGGCGGACGACGGCCGGCGCGTACAGGAACACGTTGAGAGTATGGCTGCCGGCCGAGGCGTCCAGCAGCGTCTTGTGGGAGGCGTAGATCGAATCGACGATCAGGATCTCGTCGGCCCCGAGCTCCAGGAATCTTCCGCTGTCGAAGCGGGTGGTCGCCGTCTTCATATCGTAGTCGGGCAGCTCCACGCGCTTGCCGGCCAGCAAGGATTCGATGTCTTTGCCCGCGCGCGCCAGGTTCAAAGCCTCGGGCCGGTCGTAGTCCGGCGTCCCATCCTTGGCGCGCGGCACGTCGCTGCCGGTGTTGAAGTAGGCGTCCACGGGGAAGACCTTGATGCGGCCGCCCAGCGTAGCTTTGAGGCTTTCGGCCAGCGTGGACTTGCCGGCGGCCGTGGGCGCTTCGAGATAGATGACGCTGCGCCCCGGCAGCGCGCTCGCTTTGGTCAGGATCTCGGACATGCGCTCCGCCGGCGCTTCTCCCTTGAAGGCCTTGAGTTCGGAGCCCGCGAAGAGTTTCGAGACGACGGCTTCGGCTTGCGCCTTCAGCGCGGCGGCGTCCGGGGCTTTGCGGCCGGGCAGCAGCCGGTCGGCGAGCTCGACGAGAGGGCCGACCACGGCGTTGGAGGCGCGGGGGAAGTAGATCTGTCCCAGGACCATGCCGGCCGTGACGATGGCGATGACGGCGTTGAGCGCCCAGCGCAGGTCTCCGCCCATCAGGGCCGCGTAGAGGTGCAGGCCGCTGCCCAGCGCGACCAAGGCCGGGTAGAGCGGAGCGATGCCCTTGGGAGGCCGGCCTTCTTCCTTGAAAAGGCGATAGTTCTGCCGGACCTGCGGCCAGTTGAGCACCCAGAGCAGCCCCATCGCGGCCGTGAAGGCCACGGTCATCCCGGTGCTCACCGGGATGAGGACGCCCGTGGCCAGCAAAGGCAAGGGGGCCAGCACGGCCAGCGCGGTCAGCAGGGTGGCCTTCAGGGCTTTCGGGTCTTTTTTCGCGTTGTTGATCTGGCCGACGACCACCGCGCTCTCGGCGACGCCGGCGAGGTTGGCCGCGTTCCACCAGAGGCTCGAGCCCTGGCCGATCGAGACCGTCGAGAGCAGGACGGCGGCCGCGAACCAGAGCAGGGGGCTGGCGATGGCCAGGTCCTTCATGCCTTCGCGGTCGGACTTGAAGTTCTTCACGATCTGCGGGAGGCCGATGACGCTCAGCGTGATGCTGCCGGCGGCGGCCACCGCCGCGACATGGCCGGCCAGCAGCGGCAGCGCGGCCCAGGCCGCCGCGACGGCCGCCCCGGCCACCGCCACGCGGACCGCAGGCTTGCGCCAGAACGAGGCTTTCGCCGCCGGAGCCGGCTTGGGGGCCGGGACCGGGAGGGACGTGTCCGTCTTCGAAGGAGCGGCGCGTGAAAGAGCTGGCCTGTTCCGGGCGCCTTGTGCGCTGGAAGCGCGGGTGGCCGCGGCGTCCTGACCCGCGGCCCCGAGGTTCAGCCGTTCGCCGCGCAGGGCGGCGAAGAGGGTCGCTCCCGCGTTCTGCGCGCGTTCGACCGGCGCGTCCTGACGGAAGCCGGCCGACTGGAAGGCTTCGCGGACCTCCGGCGAGGCCAGCGCGGGAGCTTCGACAAGAGCCTGAGAGAGGAGCGGGACTTCCGCGTGAAGCAAGGCCTCGGCGGCCTGGGGCGCCGCGGTCAGGGCGGGGGCGACCGTCAAGGTCGGAGAAAGGACGGCCTGGGGCGACAGCGGGGAAAGCGAGACGCCGGAGAGGGGCAGGAGCGTCGGGCTCAGGGAGAGCGTGCCGCCTCGCGCCGCGGCGGAAACGCCGGAGGGCGTCACCGTGACCGGGAGATGGGCGCCGGTGACGACTTGCGCGGCCAAGGCCTCATAGCCGCCGAAGGAGAAGGACAGCGCCAGCTGGAGCGCCGCCAGCAGGACGGCCAGGACCTTCTTCTGGGCCTTCACATCGATAGGATAGCCTCGTCCTGACGGCGACGGCAGGGCCTTTCGGGTAAAGGGCGTCCGGGCCTAAGGACCTGGACGAGCATATGGCGGACCAGGCTGAATCGTTGCGGGGACTATGATCGATGCTGACCAGCAACCTCGGCAGTAACGCGATTGCGCCGAAGCGTCCCCCATCAGACCGGGGCGACGTGCTGGGCGGCTTCTGGCGGCTCGCAGACCCCAAGGTCACGCTCGCCTCCATGTCCTCTATCTTCCTGGGAGCATGCGCGGCGGCCGCGAGCGGTCCCCTGGCTTGGGGCTGGCTGGCCTGGACGCTGCTCGGCATCTTCTTCCTCGAGGTGGCGAAGAACGCCTCCGGCGAGATCGTTGATTTCGATTCGGGGACGGATCAAGGCGTGTCACCGGCAGACCGCACTCCCTTCTCCGGCGGCAAACGCGTGATGGTCGACGGGCTTCTGAGCCGCCGACAGACCGCCGTCATCGCCGCCGCGTTCTACATCCTGGGCATCGCCGTCGGGCTTTGGATCGTCATAGGCCGCGAGCCTTGGGTGCTCTGGCTGGGATTGACGGGCACTGCGCTCGCTTTTTTCTACCACGCACCCCCCCTCAGCCTCTCCTACCATGGCTTTGGAGAACTGGCCGTCGGACTCGCCTACGGGCCCCTGATCGGCGCCGGGACTTATGCCGTCCAGCGCGGAGCGCCTGCATGGCAGGTCATGCCGCTGTTCATCCCCCTCGGACTGCTGATCACGGCCTTCCTATGGATCAACGAGTTCCCGGACCACGATGCGGACCGCGCGGCCGGCAAGCGCACCTGGGTGGTCCGGCTCGGGAAGCGACGCGCAGGCCAGGCCTTCGCCGTCTTGATCGCGGCAGCGGCAATGGCGCTGTTGGCCTTGCCCTTCTTCGGCTGGCCCCCCGCAGTCCTCTGGGGGCTTGCGGGCGTCGTCGTCGGCGCTGAGGCCGCGCGACGGCTCCTGCTCTCTCCGGATGATACAAGACGCGTCATCCCAGCTCAGGCTTTGACGCTGGCGGCGTTTCTTCTTGTCTCGTTGGGCTGCGGCGCCGGACTCCTGCGGCCCTAATTCTAAATTCTACTGTTGAATATTTATAGTTATAGTATATACTAAACTATAAACAATGAAGACCAACACTCGCAATAGGATTCTGGAGATAGTAGCGAGCCAGAGCGGAACTCGCCCCGCTCAATTGATTCAGACCCTAGCGCTGACGCCTCAAGCGGTCCACCGCCACCTAAGAGCCCTGCTGGTTGAAGGTCGGCTCGAACGCCGAGGAGGAGGGCCGACGGTCAGATATTTCATCGCTGGAAAGCCGCAATTGGAGCAAGCCCGGGCATGGTACGGCGCGAAAGCCAGACCCGCAAAGGATCCGGCCGAGCTCGTCTGCGAAACGCGCGACACTTTCGCGGGCAGGTTGCCCCAGCTGACAGCGAGCGGCCTGGATAAGGACGACCAATCGCTGGCAATCGCCGCGGTCGGCGAGATCGGCAACAACAGCTTTGACCATAACCTCGGCAGTTGGAAGGATACGCCTGGATGCTGGTATCAAATCCAGGCCACAGGCGGGCGCTTATGGATCTGCATCGCCGATCGCGGGCAAGGCATCCTACAATCACTGGCCCGCGTCGATCCGAAGATCACGGATGACCAGACCGCGCTGACGACCGCCTTCGAGAAGATATTGTCCGGTCGAGCTCCGGAAAGGCGCGGCAACGGCCTGAAGTATGTCAGGAACATCATCACAGGGCATGATCGCCGCGGGCTCGCCTGTCGTTCCGGTTCGGGACTTGTGGACTATGGGGAACTTGGCGTCGAGTGCCGGGAAGAACTTGCGCGTTTCCCTGAGTCCGCGGGCACGGTCACCTTGATCCTTTGGAGCCTAAAATGAGAATCCCGCTTAAGAAATATGGCCAGATCCTGACCTCCAGGCCCGCCGGACGCGAGGCGGCGTTGGCCATGCAAACGACCGTCAGACCCGCCGCCGACGAGACCATAGAACTGGATTTCGAAGGCGTGTTGTCCATCGGCCCTTCCTGGCTGGATGAAGTCCTTTTCTCTCTTCGTGCCCAATACGGCAAGGACCGGGTCATCTGCCTCCCGACGGAGAATCCCTCCGTCATCGAATCTTTAAAAGTCATCAACGCGCAACCGCCGCATCGCGGATGAGCACGAGCCAGGCCAAGCCTCCCTTGAGGACTCCCCCTCCTCAAGCACGACCGTTCGATATCGAGGTCCGAGTCGATTCGCGTCATCGCGGGACCGGCTCGATCGAGATCCAATATTGGTACGGACGGCCCGTGATCTCTCCCAAAGCCCTGGCCGCGGAATGGACGAGAGCGGGGTCTCGAAGAGCCCTTTTCAAGGCGGGCACGGCGGGCTCGGCCGCGGGACCCATCGAGGCGAGAGCGTTTGCGGCGGACGTTTTCATGGTTTCGCTCGGATCCTTCAGCAGGGATATCAGAAGGCCGACCGCCGGCAAGGCCTTGGGCCCGATCTGGTCGAGGGCTAAGACGGCATCCACGCGGATGTTCCGGTCGGAGTCCGTCTTGGCGACGTCCATCAGCTTCGGCACCGCGGCCGCCGCTGCCGGCCCGAAGCGGCCCATGGCCCGGGTTGCGAAGGTTCGGACGCGCTGGTTGGAATCACCGAGGAGGGTAATCATCCGGGGAATATGCCGATGAGCGTCCTCCGCAAAATAGGGGAAAAACGTCGCGGCGAGCTCCCGCTTGTCTGGATCCGGATCGGAAAAGAGATCGGCGACCATCGACGCAGCGTCTCCGCAGGGAGCGAGCATGAGCTTACTGCGCCGGCGCACGAGCGCCGACTTGCTGGTTACTAAAGGTGCGAGCGCGTATGCAGATCCGCAGGAGGCGGGGAAAGCCTTCTTCCTGCCTCGGGCCTCGAGATATTTCGCCAAATATTCTGAGCTCAAGCCGTCCACGGGAAGGTTTTTGTAGAGGACTCTAAGAGCCAAGGGGTCCAAGTGGCGATCGCGGCCGGTGAGGACATCCAGCGCTTCCTCTTCGGTCAGCTCGTAATCGGTCATCCACCAATAGATGTGTCGGCCGGCTGACTGGTAAGCGACCGCGCCCATCCCCGCGATGATCAAGAGCGCCCCGGTCGGCAAAGCCAGGGCCAGAATACCCAGATTCGGATGAGAAGCGATGAAGCTCTTCGCGGTTTGAGGACTTGAGACGGCGACGATGCCGCAGGCCAGATAGATCAGTACCGGCCAGGATGCGATGACCCGATGAAGAAACCAGCCGGTCAAAAACGACACGGCGCCGTAGCCGAAAAAACCGGCGAGAGCAAAGACGGCCGCGCGTCGATAGAAAGCCCGAT
The DNA here is from genome assembly GCA_964510095.1 of uncultured Elusimicrobia bacterium. Classification (GTDB taxonomy): domain Bacteria; phylum Elusimicrobiota; class Elusimicrobia; order UBA1565; family UBA9628; genus JBBTLF01. The sequence continues at coordinate 12,116 of CAZEAE010000043.1, forward strand.
CGTCCATCGACATCTTCGCGCGCTCCCTGCAGGAACGCCAGCCCGCAAGGATCAGGGCCGCCGCAAGAATCCACAGAACGGCCGTGTCGACCGCCGGTCCCCGTCTCAGGACCGAGGCGGCGGGCTCCCTCGGATCGTAAAAGACGCGCAGATGCTTTGGATCGCGAACGACCCATCTCCAAATGCCGACCCACGTCGCGGGAGCGCCAAGATGGAGCCGCAGCAGCCGGGCGCGAGTGCGTTCGGAAAACGCGAACGGCAGGACGGCTCTGCCCGAGGAGGCATCGTAGCGCCAGCCAAAAAGCGGCAGTTCGGCGCCGTCTTCGCGCGGGACGTCGTAATGATAGGCCAGTTCCAGGCCGGAATAGGAGTCTTCGCTCGAGGCGTTTCCTCTGCGGCCTCCCCGCTGGTAGACTCCTTCGTCGACCGAAACGAGCCGGCCCTCCACCGACGGCCACCCATAGGACCGCAGCCCTTCGACCGCTTCGGGGGCGAGGCGCCAGAATAGGAAAAGGCCAGAGCCCAAAAGGAGCAAACCCCGGACGAAGGCGCCGAGCGGCGGCGTATTCTTCACTGGCCCTGGGTCGCTCTGATCATACGACTTGAAGGATAGGTCCAATTCGTAAAAAAAGAAAGCCCCCCATCGCTGGAGAGCTTTCTCGTTGTCCTTCTCATCGAGATTGGCTGCCCGAAACCGACAATATCAGGACCTGGCTGAGGGCTCAGAACCCGCTTGGGATGGTCAACGAGAGCCTTCCCTGTTAGACTAAGCCTTGTGAGCTATTGGCCGAGTCTGGGATCGGGCGCACCCGCGACAGCAGCTCTGTACTATTCGGTTTCCCCAAGAGTTCAGCTGTCACAGCCTCTGTCCGAGCTTGTCACAGTAGCCTGTCACAGCTTGTCACAGTAAATCCAGCCGAGAGGGCGCGAGTTTTGGCGCAAGATTGTCGCGAGTTGGGCCTACAGGACCGGCTCGTAATGCTTGGTCGGATCGGTCGGGCCAGTACCGATCTCCCGGACAAGTCCCTGGCCCACCAGCACCTTCAAATCTCGTTGCAGGGTGCGGCGATTCTCTTTAAGCCCCCTCTCGCACTCAGCAACCGTCGCCTTTCCCTGCTTAAGTAGAAAGGTCAATACAGCCAGCGGCCGATCCTTGAGGCCGCCTTTGCGCGCCTTGGCGACGATGAGATCGCGCCGGATCACACTCTCCCCACGTTCCTGGACCTCTCGCATCTGGGTCGCCAAACCTTCCGTGAAGTACTCGATCCAGCTAGTCAGATCCATCTCGCGCTCCCGGACTCCCTGAATCGCCTTGTAGAACGAAGTCCGGTCCCGGTCATAGTACTCGCTGATCGTGAAGAGGCGCTTGAAATCGTAGCCCTTGCGGTAGAGACAAAGCGTGGAGAGAAGTCGAGAGGTCCGGCCATTGCCGTCATCAAAGGGGTGGATGTGAACAAGCTGAAACTGGGCGACGCCCGCTTCGATAACGGGGTTGACGCCGTGTTCTGATCGCAGCCAGCTGACCATGTCTCCCATCATCCCGGAAACCTGGGCCGGCGGCGGCGGCGTGTAGATCACCTGCTTGGTCTTGGAGTTCACAACGTGGTTCTGGCCCTTGCGGTACTGTCCGGGAGAAGCCTTGTCGCCACGCACCCCTTTGACCAGACGTTTATGGATCTCGCGAAGCAGAGACTCCGTGATGGGCTCCCCGCTGTCCAAATATTCGGTCACCAGATCGAAGGCGTCGCGATAATTCAGGATCTCGCGCGTATCGTCAGGATCGGCTCCGGCGACTTTCTTGCCGGCAAGAAGTTTTTCCGACTCCTCGAGCGTGAGGTGAGTTCCCTCGATGTGGGTCGTGTGATGCGCTTCCAGGAGCAGCGCCCGGTCCTGCATCTCGGCGATCCAGTCTTCCGAGAGCTTGGCCGCCTCGAGGAACCCGCGTGCCCGCTCGATCTTGGTCAGGGCGGCCATGATGGCGTGGGTAATCGTGAACTTCGGGGAAAAAGCCATCGGACCACGAGTCTACAAAAACGAGAAGCCCTCCGAAAGGAGGGCTTCGGTAGGACTGACTGGCTAGATTCTGCCCGAAACCGACAATATCAGAACCTGGCTGCGGACTCAAAACCCCGCTGTATTGGTCAGTTTGGAAATCCTACCGGACTGTCCACACCCCGGATAGGTTGTTATCAGAACCGAGACGATGCTTGTCAATAAGAACTCCAGACGCTGCCCTTGGTATCCGTGTGGGTGCAATTGACGAACACCCTTCCCGCTGAAGGCCCGTCGGTCACGTAGCCCCAGCCTCCCGCGTCATCGAATTTCCGCGACGCGTAGCGGGAGCCCGAGTATAAGGCCACCCTCGACGATTCGGGATGCTGCGCCGACACGTGGGCGTAGGGGATGAACGTAAGGCATTTCCCGTTCACGGTCAGGGCCGCGAGGTTGTCGGGAAACTGCCCCTCCATGTCTCGATGATATTTGTTTATGGCGTCGCGGATGACGTTCAGATTGCCCATGGTGCGGCCCTCGCCAGTCTTGCGCGCAATGAAAGCGACCTGCTGTATCGTAGAGAACGCCAGCAGGGCCGATAAACCCAAGGACGCTGCTGCGACAGCGCTCTTGCGGCGGTCATCGGCTGGCGGGTCGACGAGCCAGCGGGAAGTCTTCGCTCCCAGGAGGGAGATCCCGACCGCAGCGGCGAACTGCGCGATCTCCCCCACAATGCTGACGCCACTCAATGCCAACAGCAGGCCAAGAAATGCCAAAACTGCCGCAAAAACGCCGGCCAAAAGGCAGGCGATGAGTGCCACGGCCGACCCTAATCGGAGCAAGATGGCGCGCCATCTCGGGAGATTGTCATCGGGCTTAGATTGAACGACACTCATGGGTTCGAAAGGATAGCCCCGCAGACAAAAAAAGAAAAGCCCTCCTTTCGGAGGGCTCCTCGGTCAACGTGTATTAGATGTATAGAACGTCTAGAGTGGCTGGGCGGGCGGGTGTAAGACACGAAAAAGTTCGGAAATCCCGTCCAACCGTCGAGGCAATTATAGCAGTTTCCGTGCCAAACACCTGTGGCTGAGCCTCGTCGTCGGGATCAACGCGGCTAGGAATGGACTGAAATATGGTCTCTACTATGAGAAGGCAGACGAGGGGCTCATGCCTTTACAGCCCTTTCCGTCTGTCCCGAAGAAGCCAACCCTGAAAGAGGTTGCAGCAGACATGCCCGCGCCAAGAACCCTCGGCGAGAAAATTCGCTATCTGCGGATACAGAAGGGTATGAGGCAGAACGAGCTAGCGAAGGAGCTGGGAATCTATAACACGGCGGTATGTCAGTACGAGAAGGACCTGACCAGGCCGCGGCCGCCCCATCTGGCCAGAATGGCTCAACTCTTTGGACTACCACTCTCGGAGTTGGAAGCTTCCGCAACAGCTTCGGGCTGAGGGGGCACGTTAGGGTCTCGACTATCGTTAGGAGTCGGCTCTTCAAGCGGGAGCCAGCCCTCTTTCCGGGCAAGCAGAAAGGCGCCCTTCAACAGAAGGCGCGCTATTCGTCTCCGTCGCTGCTCAGGGGTTAAGTCATCTGTAAGTCCCATACCGCACCTACCCACAGGCACCGCCCCGCGAAGTAAAAGCGGAGCGGCGCGAGTCGACAGGCGCGGGTCAGGCCGCGCCCTTGGCCGCGTTTTTTCTCCTCTTGCCCCGCATCTGGCGGGGCTTCATGCTGACCGACTCCGAGGGCCCGCCGCCGAAATGGCTGCGGAGAACCTCCATGACATCAGGGACATCGACGTCAGGACTCCCGATGTTCAAGGTATCCGAACGCTCGGCCCCCTGCACGACGACCTTGACGACTTTCAACGGCTCACTGCTCACGATGGTCTTCATAATTCTCCTCCTGGACTTTGGCTTTACAGCGAATCAAAACGACACTCTTCCGACAGCGTCGGCACATTGGCGAAGCGCCATTTCTCCCGAAATACTTTTTCCCAGAGCGCGCGGATCTTGCCGTGTTCAGCCATCGACAGAGGGCTAGACTTGGTTCCGAGATTGAACCCGCAGACGCCAATTGTGATTGCGCCAGCGTCCATTTGGCCTTGAGAATCCAGCCAGCGTGCGAAGGCATCAAATTCCGGGACCCCACGCTCAAAGTTGAAGCCCCCTCGACCGGATACCTGCCGCATGTCGGACATAACAAGAATCGCTGAACGGCCTGGCAGTCCCCGAAGACGATTCACGCCGGTGTAGATGCCTTCCACAGCTCCCGAGGCGGCCCCGAGCTCCGGAAGACTTACGGCTTCACAGGCATCAGGAACTGCGCGCAGCCACTTCGCCCGATTTGGCCGGATAGGAGGCTCGAATCGGCCCGGATGCTCCGCGAGCGGCGAGACTTCAGTGTCCGAGATGGCTTGGCCCATAACAATCAGCTCGATCCGTCCTCCCCCATCTACAGCTCGCCTTGCCCACTGGGAACAGGCGGCCTTGAGCCGGACGCTTGTGCAGGCCGGATTTTCTGCGGAACTACTGCTCCTGTCGCAAACCACAATCCAGTTAACGGGCTCTGCGCGCTTTGCGGGCTGAGGAGGTGAGCAGCCCATCAATAGGTAAGCGCCGATGACGATGGCAGCGCACACACACACCCAATCCTTGATGGTCCAGCCCTTTGACTCCTTCTGCCTCTTGAAGAACCTCCAGGAGATCGTCCACTCGGCGACCAGGGCGGGGATCAGTCTGCGAGCAGCTCTTGCCATAGCCAGATAGCTCCCATCATCATCCACAAGTTTCTTTCGGGAAGCAGAGAACTGCGAGAGCAACGACGCAATCTTCGCCTTCAGGACTCCGACCATGCTGTTTGCTTCCTCCTGGTCGGCGCGATACATCGCCTCGATGCGCCTCCACTTGAAGGCCAGCTCCAAGCTGTTGATAAAGCCTGCGATACCGGGCGCCGCAGCGCGAAGGGAGGAAGCCGTTACCAGCGGGGCAAAGAGCGTAACGGTGATCCAGACAAAGCCCGCCACAGCAATCGCTATTGGCCGCTCATCCGCGGTGATGCTGTAGGCTCGCAGAAGCCCAAGCGCGATGCTGAAGAGAATGACACCCGCCCAAGCACAAGCCCGGAGCAGCCCCGATTTCTTCTCATCGGTGGCCCAATGCACCACATAGGACATCCCCGCCACGATCATGATCGAGACCGCCATGTGCCCGGCCTCGTCATACTGGCCTGGCTGATCGGAGGAAAGCCACTCGCGCAGTTGGAGGTAGAGCAAATGGCCTTCGGCTAAGATGGCAACGCAGGCGAGGAGCCCGAGGGAAATACCTTTAAGGAACCCCGCAACTATTAGAGGAGTCGACAGGACCCTTTCCCGGTTCATCTCAAAGAATTGCTCCCGCGCCTTTTCTTTGGCCTCGACGCGGGTGCGGGCAGGAGGAATGTCATCTACCGTTTCGACGATGGAGGCTTTCAGATGGGCTAGGTAGTTGGAACCATGGACCTTCTGAACGGCCTCGTCATCGCTAAGACTCTCGAACTCTTCCCGGCGCGATGGCGGATCGGCCTCGACGTGCTCATCGGCGACGGAAGGAGGTATCTCGGCATGGGCAATGTCCGTCATCAGCGCCTCGAACCTCTCGAAGTGCTCCTCAGGAACTCCGACCGCAGCTCTCTGAATTATTTCATCTAGGTTCTTCATGACTATTCCTCCTTATTCCGATGGCGGCGAAAATGCTCTCGACGAAGCAGCTCATCGAGACTTCGGAGAGACTCCTTTCCGGGATTCTCCCGCTCGTCTGGCTTGTCATTCGGCGCATCTTTCGATTCCATTCCCCGGGCGTTGGCCTTGATCTTCGCGAGGCACACGATCACGGCAAAGACGAATAGCCCGATGCTCGGCAGCCACCGATAGTCCATCTGCATGTTTACATGCGAGTTAAGGAGGCTGTTTAGTAGCGGCGATCCCAGGAGCTTTATCCCGAACAGGAGCAGCAAGACCGACCAGACGATGTTTCCAAGTTTCATGTTTCCTCCTAGTCGAGAAAGTCCGCCAGCAGTTTCGATTGGACTTTCTCTTTGATGTTTTGCAACCCCAGCGACGATTCGACTTTTGACATCGCCGCTATGACGGCATCAACCTTCGCCATGTCCTTCCTGCTCTGGACGCAAATCACGACGCGCAAGTATCCGGCCTTGAGGTCGCGCTCGATGAGCGTTGAAAGCAAGTCATCCCTGACGGAATTCTCGAGCTGCACCTCCCACGCGATCCACCCGTCAGCGCCATCTATTTTTTGGCCGACGTCGACGGCCTTCCCGTTGAGGAATTTTTCGATCACAATTTCAGGCATGCCCATTCACCTCCAGCCAAAAGGATATTTTCGAGCACCACCAGGAATGCTCGAAGGAGCCGTGTCCCCTAGGTTGGGGCTTCTTCAATCCTATCGTCTCGTAGGCAAGGGGCAGCAACTCAATAATTTCAGGTTTGCCACCCCGGCGGCCCGTTTTGATCCGATGAATTCGGATAAACTTTCCATCCTCCAGCTTCCCGCGGTTGCGAGTTCCGGTAGCAAGGGACCAGCAGAGTTCGTTGTAGTAATGCGAGGAGTAGAGGTTTGGTTTGCTGGCGATAAGCATAAGGAGTTTCCGGGCATTCTCCGAGAGGACGGGTTCTTTGACAACCTCCTCTTCCACCTCGATAGGAGTAGGCGGATGCAATTTCCAGAATAACTGCATGATTTCCCCAACCTCGCCGCGAGTCAGAGAAGGGAGATCCACAGGTGTAACGATGATTGGCAGAGAGAGCTTGTTTCTCAGAAGCTGAACGACGCCATTGCATGGCGGGGCCGTTCGTAAGATGTCCAGGCGCTCCTCCTTTGCTTTCCTGTCCTTGTCGATCATCCCAAGACCTCTCCAACTTTCTTGCGGCTCTCATTTGACGGAAGCCTAAAGCAGATGCTGGTGCCTTGGTTGTCCCACGCGGCGCGGCCGAGAAGTTCCGGGATCTGGGTGGCCCAAACAAATCCGATTCGATACTGCCGGGCCATGGTTATCAGCTCAAAAATGGGGGGCAGTTCCTTCCGGCGCTCGAGGCCAATGTCAAAAATCTCTGCAGCGTCGTCGATGACTACGACAATTAGCGGCATTTTTGCTATTGCCTCGAATGAAAACCGCCGCCGATGATTGAAGAGCCGCGTTAGATGCTCCAAGAGATGAAACCTTCGAATGGAGGGCGGAATATTGAGCCCTTGGATGAACACCGTGTTCTTCTCCGCGGTGCGGCGCAGGTCCAGACCTTTCCTAAAATTCAGGGCTCCTCCGAAGCTCTCAAGAAGAGCCCGGAGTTTTGCATGAAGGACCGTCCGGTAATACTTAGTCATGTTGTCCGTTGGTTTCGTCACGGCAATTCGCGAATCGACTTCTGCCCATGTTGGATACTTCTCGGAGCCGTTGAAGACCCCGTTTTCGCGATATAGAGTGCTGATGGTGTCAGCGAGGAAATCCGCAGTGCCTGGGAGAACATCCTCGCCGTGCAGCAGTAGCCGAGCAATCGTAAGGGAATGTGTCCGAATATCCTCGCCAGCGGGATCAAGATGGTTATATGGCGTAGAAGACATTGATCCTCCCGGGGTAGAGTTTGGCTAAGCCTGGATAATCCTCTTTCTTGCTAAAGGCCCAGAAGATGACGTTGCTTTTCGCCTCAGCAATGCTGACCAGGAGGCTCGTTATTGTTACCGTCTTGCCAAAGCCGGCCTGGCCGAAAATTCCGACGTTGAAGTTGAGCTCTGACTCAGTGAGACCGATAAAACTGTCTTCTAGCCCTGCGACCCGTCCGAAGCGAAACGGGCCATCAACTGCTCCCGGCAGAGGGAGAGGAAGAAATGGGTTCGGCCAGATAACATCGGCCGCACGGTAAGGTGTTAATTGGTCATCAAGGAGTTGCTTCGAGACCTCATCTTGTGGATTTTCACGTAGGGCCGATAGCAGCGCTACGAGATCCTCATTGCCCCACAGCCCATAGCGCTCGATCTCATCGACGAGCTTCATTAATGCAGCATTCGGATCGGGGGCCTGACTCCTTTGTTCGTAGGGAGTCATGAGAGGAACCTGCCGATGGCGCCAGTGAGGGAGCTGAAAATACCGTCCCAAGCGAGTTTGCCTGCGCATTCTCCGCAGTAACGGGCTTCCTCTATAAGAACTGCATGGTGTGCGCAGATGTTCGCGGAACAGTCGTCGCACTTGGAGGCACACTTGGCGCAAACGTAGTGGAAGGCAAGGCCTTCTTCGGCCTGCTGACAGCAGCGCAATCCAGCCCGGTCATAGTGTCCGCATGCGAGCTCAAGAACTTCCGTAGACTCCACGACATGGATTACCCCGTTACGGATGAACTGGGCTTGGGTTTCACACTTGAGGATGCCGTCAGGAAAATCTGCCCTCGTTCGCACAACTTTCTGAGTGACCCGACCTGAGTTGCCGGGCTGCCCCTTAAGGAATTCCTCGCGATTCATTGAACACCCCCGAGCGCGGATTCAGCAAGTCTCAGCATGACGAAGAGCACGCGAAGAACGAAGTACGCTAGAAATATAGACACGACCGCTATGATGAAAACCCAACTGCCCACGATCAATTGAGAAGCGCGCTCAAGCGCGGGGAATACATATTTCTTCCAGCGCGAGATGGGGTTCCCGCCGAGAATATGTTTGGGATCGATCATAAGCCCTCCTCAGTCGATGGAAAGGGAGACGACTCGGCTTCCATGCGCGCGCAGCTCTCGTCAGGATCTTCCTCGTCTGTTGAGGGCGCGTCCTCGAACGAATACAGAGGGTCGGGGAGTACGGGCTCCGGGGGTAAGCCATGCATCCTGCTCGAAGCTTCATCGCAGGCCTGCCGGAAGGAGTCCGACCCTTCGGGTCCCGCTCTCATCCTGTCCGCAGCTGCAGTGCATTCGTTTTCGAAAAACCCGCGTTCGATTAGTTCCGGCTCCCGTTCGGTTTGCTCGGTGCGCCCCCTCTCGCGCATCTCCCAATAAGCCTTCATATGCCGGTGCTCCTCTTCAGGGTCTATTTTGACTACTGCGTTGCGCCAAGCTTCATTCAGATCCAGAGGAACGGTGGACTTGCCCCAATTAATTCTTTTCATCGAAGTGCCCTTGAGGCTACTGGGTGGACGGGGCGGCAGCTTCTCAGCTGCCTCAGCCTCATTTTTTGCCTTGCATTCGACGCACAGCATTGAAACGCCCACCAAGCAGTTGCGGCAGACGTAGCGACAGCAGCGCCCGCACTCATAAAGATTGGAAGCAATGCCCTCACACGCGTCGCAGCGCAGATCCTTTACATCCGCGTCGTAAGTCTCATCTTCGTGACCGCTCATTTCAATGCTCATCCGCATAGCCTCCAAGTTAAAATCCAACAACCGCTGCCATAGCCTTACTGGCCCCTGCGCCTACGCTGGACTTGGCAACTATCCGAAACAGCCAAAGACATTCCCGGCAAATCAACCAGCAGACCAATCGTCCTGGCAATATTTTCGATGTGTAGATACGCACGGAAGGATTGGTGTCCGTCTTCTGGCCTTTTCCCTTAATAAGGACTGCCGTGCCTCCCATCGACGCATATGCGGAGTAACCCCTACGGCAGAGGTAGCAAGGGAGTTTGTCTTCATGGACAGTCCCACTGGCCGAAGCTCCGGTAAGAATTACGACCGGCACTTCCTGCGATTTCCGTTTCCTCATGAACTCCTCCTACGGCTTCCCCCACAAGCAAAAAGGCCAGACAGCCCGGACGCCGCCAAAGGCGGCATCGAGACCATCTGGCCCTTAGGAACCCCACCCAGGGGATTCGGGAGCGTTTATGCTGCTGCTATATCGAGACTATCGTCCTTTGATGCTTTGAAAAATCTTTATGACCGTGTGCCCTCCCACATGAAACCTAAGCACTTCCTTATTAAAGTCGAGCTGTGCGCCCTTCAGCTCCGGAATCAACTCATCGAACAGGCTCTCGGGGTTCATGGCCTTGGTCGCGGCCGGCTTTAACACATGGTCCGAGTGGAATACGATCTTGGCGTCGCCCAAACGGAGCTTCAACTGAACCGCAGGGGGCTTCACAGGGAATGCGTCTTGCAGCTTCTCTCCCCAAAATAGGGAGATTGGCTCCGGAGCTGCAAAACGATACCACGCAGACCCATCCCCCATGCTTCCGCCTTCGAATATATTTTCTAGATTGCTCTTTGGCGGAACCAAGGTGTTGAAGGTGAAGCGGAGAAAAGTGGTGTCCCATTGGTAGAAAGGCTTCCATCGACAGCCTTGACGCAGCGCTCCTTCGGCAAGAGCCCCATTATCAACGATTGTAGCTTCCAGATTCGTAGCCGCTTTGCGAAAGTCCGCGAACGCTCTTTCGGAGAACTTCTCGGCAACAGGGCGGGAATCATTGGTTTTAAGGCAAATGTTGATTAGCAGTGCGCCATCGATAATCGCATGGACAGGGGTTAAACCAATAGAAGCTTCGGACTCTCTATCATTAAGGAAAAGGTTGTTGGCGGCATTTTCGAACAGACGGTTGATGTGATCTCCGAAAGCTCCCAAGCTACGGATGTTCGTGCCGATTTCCTGGAATTCATCGGCAGTAATCGCAAATGCAAAAGCCAGAGGAGCCGGCTCTCTTCTGAATCGGGAAACCGCGCACGTGAAGCACTTCAAACACCCCGTAATGCGCCAAAGAATATCCCCATCGCTTCTATGTTGGGTTGTCTCGCTGATTTGAACATCCTTAAATTCACGGCAGCATGGGCACGCCTGCTGGTCTTCTCGTAGATTGTTGAAAACGAATCTCCGCAAATAGAACTGGTCTGATGCAGGGGCATCTGGACAGTAAGCTAGGCCGCGGCTCTCAAGGGTAAGGTCATCATAGAAGACGGCCTGAAGATTCTTAAGGCAAGGCTCCGCATGGGAAAACTTATTGGGGCAGCTGTTTGGAACGTCCTTCCCTGAATTGCAAAGGACCTCTTTCAATGCGCGGCTTCCGCCCTCTGCCCGTTCCAATCGGGGGCGGATCTTGCCATCTTGCTTGTCCCAAGCTAGGGTGAAGCTCTTTGCATTTTGCGAAGTCATAGATTTTGTAGCAACGGTTCTGGGTAAATAAAAAACCGGACCGCCCAAAGCAAACGTCTTGGACAGGCCCGGTGATTGCTCCCCAGGAGCAACGTTAGGCTACAACGAGAATATTATACCACAGAATTGGCACTTTGCGAACCATGTGTACACATTTTATGCGATGCGACAGACGCCTTCTCCGTGCCCATGAGAAGGTAGAACCTCGAACCGCTGATAAAAATTGTCATTCAACGAATAACGAGCAGACGGGCCTCGGGTCGGATACCCCACAGCCTTCAGTGGAGCTACGCCGAGTCTATCCTTGTAAGTGCGGAGCAGACCTTCGAGAGTAGGGCGCCGAATCCATACCCCCACATCGTCATAGAGCTTCTTCGATATGCCCGAAGAGCGCAGAGGCTCGTCGGCCTCGCGGATCACACGACTTAGGTAGTACCCAAGATTTCTTCTGACGGCCTTATAACTTCGAAAATACTCCGCCCTTTCACTGCCAGCAACCATCGGGAGTGGGATGCTATTCACAAATATAAACCTTTCGGTGTGCCCCGGGCGTCGACGGTGGAAAGGTCGAATACGCCAGCCTTCCGTTCACGTATTTGCGACCCCGCGCAGCAAGGGCTATCCTATTGAGAATCATTTAGGCCATGAGCGATCCCGAATTCGACAGGAAATTGGCGAAGGCAAAGAGAGAAGCCCTGAAGCTGGGCCCCGTTCTCCCTGGCCAACTGGTTGTTCCGGGCGTCGGTCTCCCTGCCAAAGACCCAAGAGACATGATAAAGACCTACCTCACCTGGCAGGAAGTCTATCCCTCCTCGCCTCCACCCACGCTTGATGAGCTCCTGGGGATGGTCCGCCAATTCAACTGCTCTGACATCCTCCAATCCCTCGCGAAACTCAATATCGTTTTTTCGCGAGTCTATCGAGGCGGCGCGAAGCTGCCAGTGGAGCTTTTTAAATCACTTTTTGAGGCAGATGCATTCCAGCGCATTGTTGATGCCAAGACGAGCAGGGATGCCGTAATCCCCTACCGTCCGGCAATCATATTCCTGGAAAAGCTCGCGCTTCTGCATGCCCTGGCTGAAGGGGGTGAGACCGTCGCAACTAAACCATTGGACTTCGGGAAGCTCATTATCGGGGCCACCGAGCACGCGGAGGGTCCACATTTCGCGGATGCGCGTCTTGAAAGCGCAGCAGACGCGGAGAAGAAGGAGATACTGGCCGGAACTTTCTTTCGGAATCTTATCTTCAATGGGATGGAAGACTTCAGCAACCAAGTTGCCCGTTATTGGGCAATGTTGACTCTCTATCCTCCGGGAATTAAAGAACAGCTTCCAGATGAGTTCTTTGATTTGGATACCTTTTTCTTAACAGAGACGGGCATGGAGCCTGAACTCTACCTCATGTTCGCCTTTTCTATATTCGGGCATTATATTCGCCCCGGGCCGGCAGACGTTCTTACGGACGCAGCCAATTTCCCGATAGGAGCAACCTACCTCAAGAACATTCGACCTGAGCTGCATGAGAAAGCAGCGCGCTTCATGGGAATATTCACCCGCGACAGACCGACTTTCAGGGATGCTCTTGCCATGGAAAGACCGATCGCCAACGCGGGCGGTTACGATGCTCGCTTTATTTTTGAGTCCCCGCTCTATAAGGCGGAAACAGGTGTACACTTCCCGTTGGACTTGGATCTTCTGGGAGATCAAGCGACGAAAGGATTGTACTGGAAGGCCTTTGACCTGCTCCGCATCAGCCGACGAGATCAGTATCTTCGATTTAAGACTTGGTGGGGGCGCCTCTTCGAATGGCATATACGGTCTGTGCTCGAGTCGTACCTGCCAGGAAAGTCCAAACTCGACAAGAGGCTCTACGTCGAGGGAGAGGATGGGTTCAACGGGGCCGACTTTGTTATCCATGATGGGGATGGCATAGTCGTCATAGAGGCGACTACCAGCGGCGTCCCCCTAACAAAGATCGTCGATGGAGCAGGGAAGGATATCTTCAGCTCCCTTGAGAAGTTCCTTTTCGAGACAGAGCACGGAGACAAGGGGAAGGTCGTTCAGCTCGCAGACTTCATTGAGGGCTTCAAGACCGGCCGAAATCGAGTTGGCGACATAGATCCGGCAGCCATCAGGACTATCTGTCCCGTGATCATCTCCGAGCAAGGATTCCCTCAGATTCATCCCTTCGTTGGGTTTATCCGCGACGATGCATCCAAGAGGACAAGCCTCGGGAAATTAGCCGAACGATTAGAGTTCTGGGATTGCGAGGAACTTGAACTGATGGGAGCGGTGATAAAAAGCGGAGCTTCGGCTGCAATCCTAGACAAACATAGCTCTGGCTGGGGCTCCTTCCCAATGAAAAATTATCTCAACTGGAAGAACGCAGCAAGTGATAGCGGACTGATGCGAGACCTTTTCCACAGTTTTGCCGACAAAGTACGAGATTCGTTCTTCAAGAAATAACGTCGCCGCGCGAAAGGCATAAATAGCCCGCCGCAAAGCTGGCGGGTGCTGCGCACCATCCGGCTCATTTAAGCCATTCGGTCTTCGACACCGCGGCTCCCTGCTGCGGGAACCCCTTCGGGGTGGAGCGTCGGCGCTGTGTCCTGTCCAGTTCAAAATGAAACATTCGAAGGCTCCGATCTGTTGACACTCT
>CAZEAE010000044.1:0-25073 GCA_964510095.1 uncultured Elusimicrobia bacterium
TTGTGCCGACGCGCGCTTTCTTTATGGAGTTCCTGTAGCGCGCGCGGCACAGCGTGGCGTTAAGCATCCACAGATGAAATCATTACTCGTCACGATGGTCCTGATAGCAGGATGCAAGAGCCCGCCTCTCTATCCCATTAATGCCGCCCCCGTGGAAGTCTCAAACGAATTCAGCCGCCAAAATCCAGGCTATAAGGCTCGTGCAGGCACATACTACGATCAGAAGTACATCGCGCCTGCTTCTAAGCAGTTTTTTGATTTATGCTCAATTCCGAGAGGCAAACGAAAGGTCGCTAAAAATATTGTTCAGGCCTACAGCTACGACTATTTGGATGTCATGGTTCGTCTCGGTGGCCCGATTCCGCTGCCTGTGGCGGAGCACATCAAATTAGTCAACGTCATGAATGATCGATTCCGGACGCTTCTCAATGAATCGGACTATACGTGCTACTTAAGTTGGCGGGATGCGACTTCAGGTGAAAATGATTTTGCCTTTCTCACTAAGATGCCGAATGCGGTGCCCGTACCAATAAAGCGGAAGGAAGTGCGAGTTAAAGATCGCGCCAATAATGAAATTGACCGTGTCCCTCAAAAAAAGTGAATTGTGATGCCTAACAAAGGGCTCAGCCGACCGCGCTACCTCTGGTGTGGAATCTTTGGCGCGTCGGCTGGCCCTGGGCGTTATGCCCACAAGAGCTCAAAACGGCCACAGGATCGACCTTGACATATGTATATTACTATAGTATACTTCAGTCGTGGCTGAAACCGACTTCTCCCGATACACCGGGTTCGAATGGGACAAGTCGAATGCGGAAAAGATCTGGCGCGAACATAAGGTAAGCCCGTTCGAATGCGAACAGGTTTTTTTCAATCAACCCATAATCATCGCGCCGGATGAAGCGCATTCACAAACGGAGGCCCGCTTTTACGTGCTCGGGCGCACCGACGCTGATAGGCTCCTGTTCCTCGTTTTCACCGTTCGCCGCAATCTGATCCGGGCAATCTCAGCACGCGACATGAGTCGAGCCGAGAGAGAGGTTTATAAAAATCATGAAGAATAAAATCCCCAAGTTTAAGAGCGAAAAGGACGAGAGGGCCTTCTGGGCCTCGCATGATTCTAGCGACCTTATAGATTGGAAGAAGGCTAAAAGAATCGTGTTCTCCAATCTTCGGCCCTCCCTCAAGTCCATCTCACTCCGTCTCCCTGAATCCATGATTGAGGAATTAAGACTATTGGCGAACAAGCGCGATGTGCCCTATCAATCACTCCTGAAAATATTTTTATCAGAACGGATCGACAAGGAGCTTAGGGTTCGCCCACATGGGGCATAACATCCGCTGGAGCGGCTCGCCTTTCGGCGCCCGCTCCGCGTGGCGCTAGCCTGATATTCGAGAAAAAAGGGCCTGGCACACTTGTACATTATCATGTACAATATACCCATGACCAAAATCGCTTCCATATCTTACGTTCGGGCGCATCTGCCGGAGATGGTCGCTGTCCTGGGCAAGAAAAAACGAGACCGAGTCATTATTACCAGAAATGGATCCGCCTCGGCTGTGCTCGTTTCGCCCGAGGAGCTCGAGACCCTTGAGGTGCTTGCAGACAAGAAACTCATGTTATCCCTCTTGAAGGCTGAGGAGGATGAGCGGGCTCAGCGCCTTGTCGAGCACGAAGATATCTTCAAATGACTTACCGGGTCCTTTATACGGAGGAAGCTGCTAAGAAAATCGGGAAGCTTGATGGTCCGGTCAAGGAACGGGTTCGAAAAGCGATAGCTCGTCTGTCCGAGCACCCTGAACTCGGGAAGCGTCTCACGGGTCTTCTCAGCGACCGGTGGTCCTATCGGGTTGGGGATTGGCGCATTCTTTACAAGGTGCGGAAGGCAGAACTCGTCATTCTCATTCTCACGGTCGGGCATCGCAGCGCCGTCTACGAATCCTAAGCCATACAGGCTACATCGGGCTAGCGGCCGCCGGGGTGCCCTGGAATTGCAATGAGGGCGCCTAACCGACGGGCCAAGGGTCCCATTTTTACTAGGCCTAATACCTGGCGCCATTCCCTCCTTTAGACCCATCTCCCCGACGGGCCCTCCTTGCTAGAATCCAAGTATTCCTACGGAGGGAACGAACATGCTTAAAAGCCTTACTGCCGCCGCCCTGTCCTCGCTGCTGATCCTCACCAGCCCAGGACTCGCCTCTTACCAAGCTTTCGCCGCCGATATCATCGTCCCCCGCATCCAGACCCAAGGCGCAGGGCCCGTCATCCCCGCACTCTCGAACGTGGGCGGCTCCGCCTCCTTCAGCGGCATGCAGACCGCCCAGTTCGGGTCCATGGGCCTACAGCCTTCCCTTCAGCTGACCGGGGGAGCCCCAGCCGTCCTCCCGACCGCCGCTGTCGACGCCGCCGCTTCCGTCGGCCAGCCCCTGTCCCCCTCCGCCTCTCTGATCAAAGCCGAAGCCCTGCCCCAGAGCGCCCAGGCTCACAGCGCAGCCCTCACGCCCCAGGCCCGCATCGCCCTTGAGACCGGCCGCATGGCCGCCGAAGCTTCCGCCTCCATCCAAGCCGTCGGCGAGCTCTCCAAAGCCGCCCCCGCCGCCTCCCTGACCCTCGGCCAGCGCTTGGACGCTCTCATCACCGGCAAAACCTCCGCCGCCTCCACCCTCGGCTCCGAGACCGCTCCCGTCGCCTCCTTCGGCGCCTTCCATTCTCAGCGCGGCAACGGAACCCTTTCCTTCGCCAAGCCCGCGGGAGATTCCATCCGCGAGGCCGCCGAGGACATGGCCGACTCCGTCCCCGCGCCGAAGGACTCCAAGCCCTCCGCCCCCAAGGACGATGACGCCGGCAAAGGCCCCTTCTGGCCGAAGCTCGTCGCCGCCGGCATCGCCCTGCTGCCCGCTGTTTTCATCGCTTGGCCCATGATCGCGGCCGGCACCCTCCTGACCGGCGGCGTCGCCGGCGGCCTCATCGCCGCCGCAAGCCTCACCCTGGCGCTGATGCCCTTCCTGGGAGACCGCTCTCCCAAGTTCCTGCGCACCTTGCCGGGCAACGCCCTCTTCGCCCTGGGCCTGTTCGCCTTCATGAGCGGCAACAGCGTGCTCGCAGGCGGCCTGGCCCTCATCGGCGGCTGGGGCCTGACCCGCTTCGGCCGCGGCGAGGACAAGCAGCGCTCCATCGAGAAGATCGAGACCCTGGGCGTGTATTTCGGCGCCTTGGGCGCCATCACCGGCGTCGGCCTGGCCCTGCTGTCTCCGGCCGGCTGGCTGGCGACGGGCCTGACCTGGGCGTCCTACCCTCTGGCGATGCTCCTATGGATGCAGCTCCCGCGCTGGATCGCCGGCGGCATCGAGACGATCGTGACCAAAGGGTTCATCGGCGTCCGCGGCGTCTACCGCGTCACCGCCTCCCTGCGCACCGACACCGTCCTCTATGAACGGCTCGTCAAATACAGCACCAAGCAGCTGGAGAAGTCCCGCTGGAACGCCGTCTGGCTGTCGGCCATCTGGATGCCCGTGCTCCTGGGCGAGGCCGTCCAGTTCGTCCTGGCTATAGCGGCGGGAACCGTGCTGGGCGTCGTCGAATCTCCGATCATGTTCGCTTGGGGGTCTTTCCACGAAGTCCGGGAACGCAATGGCCTGACCAAGCGCGCCACCGTCTTCTTCGCCGAATGGGCGCGCGGGACCTTTCAGTTCCTGCAGGGCTCCAAGGCCGCCCTCTTCAACCCGCTGGAGAAACTGCTGATCCCCTACGCCGATTCGACGACGACGGCCGTCAGCATCGCGGGGGCCGCGGCCATCCGCGTCCTGCAGCTGGGCTGGGTGGCCTTCACGCTGCTAGCCGCCGTCCCGACGGCCGGCTTCATGTTCCTGCGCGCCGCCTTCCGCGGCGGCGCGGCCTACGACCCGTCCAGGCACAGCCCCGGCTCGCTCAAGCTGGGCAAGGACGACGTCGAGGGCGGCTCACCCCTGCCCGATGAGCCTGCCGATCCGTCCAAGCCCGTGAAGAACCCCTTGGCGCCCAAGATCATCGCCACCCTCATCGGCCTGCTGCCGCTGGGGCTCTTGGCCCTGCCGGCGGCAGCCGGCATCGCCGCGCTAGACACCATCCTCCTGACCTTGGCCACGCTCGGCGTCGCCGCCATGCCGCTCATGCCGGCGACGACCTCCAAGCGCCTGCGCCAAGCGCCGGCGGCCGCCATCACCGCCATCGGCATCGGCCTGCTGCTGACCGGCCAGCCGTGGATGGGCGCCGTCGCCGCCCTCGGCGGCTGGGGCCTCCTGCGCTACACCGGCAACGGCGGGCCGGATGGCCGCAGCCGGTACTCCGTGAACGACCCGGCCTATATCGGCGCGTTCTTCGGCGCGGTCGTCGTCACCGCCGGCATCGGCGTGGCCCTCTTGGGGCCGCTGGGCTGGGTCCCGCTGGCCTTGAAGATCGCCGCCACCGCGCTGAGCCCGCTCCTGCTCGTCCACTTGCCGCGCTGGGTGGGCCAGGGCGCCAAGGCCGCGCTGACGGGGCCCATCGCCAGCGCGAGGGCCTTCTACAAGCTGCTGAGCTTCTGGGAGAACGACACGAAGTTCTACGACAACCTGAAGAGCCATTCCGACTACTGGCTGAAGAAGACCTTCTGGAACGGCACCTGGCTGTCCTTGATATGGGTGCCCACTTGGGCGCTGCAGCTCACGGAAGGAGTCGCCTCCCTGGTCCTGGGAGCGGCTTACGGCATCCTGCGGGCGCCTTTCCGCTTCGTCTGGGGCGCCCTCGACGAAGTCTCCCCCCAAGGCCGGGCCACCCGCTTCATGGCCGCCGCCATGCGGCAGTGGTCGTCTTTGACCGACGGCTCCAAGAAGACCTTCGACGCCGTCATCGCCAAGCTCATCCCGACGATCGATGAGAAGACCTCCGTCACCGGCCGCCCGACGCTCAAGGCCGCGCTGGCCATGCTGGCGGCGCGCCTGGTGCAGGCCGTCTGGCTGGCCTGGACGGTCGCCGCCGCGACCCTGGCCCTGCCGGTCGTGCTCTTCACCTCGGCGCTGGCCGGCATGAAGGCCGCCGCGGAGCCGGTCGACGAAAAGCAGTCGAACCGGCCCGACGCCTACTGACGGTGTCAGGCTTTCCGGTATTAACGGTATTGCCGGTATTTGTTAGAATCTCGCCATGAGATTCTTGATCATCGGTTCGGGGATGCAGGGACGGGCCTGCGCCTTCGACATGCTGCAAAACCCCGCCGTCACCGAGGTCCTGCTGGCCGACAGTTCTCCTTCGAACCTCGCCTTCGCCGTCAAGTTCCTCAAGTCCAAGAAGGTCAAGACGCTGCGCGTCGACGCCTCCGACGTCAACCGCATCAAGCTCCTGATGGAAGGCCGCTCGGCCGTCGTCAGCGCGGTGCCCTATTTCTTCAACCTCCCCCTGGCCAAGGCCGCCATCGCCGCCAAGACCCACTTCGTCGACCTGGGCGGCAACACCGACATCGTCCTCAAGGAGCTGGCGCTCCATAGCCAAGCCGTCAAAGCGGGCATCGCCATCCGCCCCGACGTCGGCCTTGGGCCCGGCATGACCACCACCATCGCCGTCCACGGCATGGCTCAGCTCGACACCGTCGAGGAAGTGCTCATCCGCGACGGCGGCCTGCCGCAAAAGCCCGTGCCTCCGATGAACTACATGCTGACTTTCTCCGAGCACGGCCTCATCAACGAATACGTGGAAGACGCCACCGCCCTTCGCAACGGCAAGGTGGTGAAGGTCCGCGGCCTTTCGGAGATCGAGACGATCGACCTGCCCGCGCCGCTCGGCCGCTGCGAGGCCGCCCACGCCTCCGGAGGGCTCTCCACCATGGCCCAAACCTACGCCGGCAAGGTCAAGACCATGGACTGCAAGCTCATCCGTTATCCCGGCCACTGCGCCGTCATCAACGCCATGGACGCCATGGGCTTCTTCAGCCAGAAGCCGCGCAAGGTCGGCAAGAACACGCTGGCCCCCCGCGAGTTGGCCGCCGTCTTGTTTCGCGAGCACTTCGACCGCCCCGGCGATGAGGACCTGGTCGTCATCCACACCACCATCCGAGGGCGCAAGGACGGCCGCCGCGCCGAGGTCGTCTACGACATGCTCGACCTCTACGACAAGAAGAACAAGATGACCGCCATGATGCGCACCACGGGCTTCCCCGCCTCGATCGTCGCCCAGATGCTGGGCTCAGGCGCCCTCAAGCAGCCCGGCGCCTATCCGGTCGAGACGGGGATCCCCCCCGAGGCCTTCCTGGCCGAAGGCAAGAAGCGCGGCTTCAACCTGAGCTGGAAGCTGCGCTACCTAGAGCCGGCCGCCGTCGCCGCCTAAGGGCCGTCGCCGTCAAGCTGGCGACGCGAAGCGTCGTCAGCCCCCCGCCGCAGGCGCAGCGGCGTGCGCCATGACAAAACCCGTAGGCCTGGAAAACAATTCGGCGGATTTCCCTTGGTTCGAGCACTGGGGCCTAGGGGAATGCGTGGCGCCTCGGGCGCCAGCCTCCGCGGCTGCGCCGCGGAGGTTCAACAACGGCTCCCTGCCCTCTACTCCGTCTCGCCGACGACGCGCACCAACTCCCCGAGTGTCGTTGCCCCCGCCGCGGCCTTCTCCAGCCCGTCTAGCAGCATCGTCTGCGCCCCTTCCTTGAGGGCCACCTCGCGCATCTCGGCCATCGGCGCCTTGCGCAGGATCAGCTGGCGCAGCGCCGTCGAGATGGTGACGATCTCGGAAAGGAGCAGCCTTCCCGTGAAACCCGTCTCGCGGCAAGCCTTGCAGCCCTTCGATCTAGCCAGCCCCTGGTAGAACCCCGCAGGCAGCGGCACCCCGCCGCGGCGCGCCAGGGCCTCCACCTCGGCCTTCTCCGCCGCCGAGGCCGTGTGCGGCTCCTTGCACTCCAGGCAATTACGCCGGGCCAGGCGCTGGGCGAAGACCGCGGTCAGCGCCGATGAGATCAGGAAGGGCTCGAGGCCCATGTCCAGCAAACGCGTCACCGCCCCCAAAGCGCTGTTGGTGTGCAGCGTCGTGAAGAGCATATGGCCGGTCAAGGCGGCGCTCATCGCGATCTCGGCGGTCTCCAGGTCCCGGATCTCGCCCACCATGATGACGTTGGGGTCCTGGCGCAGGATGGCCCGCAGCCCGGCGGAGAACGTGAAGCCGGCCTTGATGTTCATGAAGCCCTGCGTGATCCCGGGGATCTTAAGCTCGATGGGGTCTTCCAGCGTGACGATGTTGCGCACCGGCTCGTTCAAGGCCTGCAGGGCGGTGTAGAGCGTGGTCGATTTCCCGCTGCCGGTCGGGCCGGTGACGATGATCATACCCTGGGGGCGATGGATCAGGTCGTTCATCGTCTCGACGACCTTGGGGCTCAGCCCCAGCTCCTCGAGCTTCGGCGCCTGCCGCTTGCGCGGGATGATGCGCAGCACGGCCTTGTCGCCGTAGGCCGTCGGAAAAGTCGACAGGCGCAGGTCGGCGTCCTGGCCTTCGACGTTGACCGCCATGCGCCCGTCTTGAGGCTTGCCCGTGCCGACGCCCTTCTCGGGGTCCATGCCGCAGGTCACGCAGATATGCGAGACCACCCGGATGTTGAGCGCATGGGGGACCTCCAACACGGACTCCATGATGCCGTCGATGCGGAAGCGCACCCGCAGCGCGGCCTCCTGAGGCTCAAGGTGGATGTCGGAAGCGCGCAGACTCATCGCCTCCTTCATGATCAGCGCCACCGCTTCATGCACGAAGGCGTCGTCCTCCGGCTTCGGCGTCGTCGCTCCGAAGAAGCCGGTCTTGCCTTTCGGCCGCATCTTGTCGGTCAACTCGTTGAAAAGCCTTTGCAGGTTGGTCACCGGCTTGGGCTTAGGCGTCGGCACCGCCGCCACGGGCGCCGGCGGCGCCTCCAGCTTCTCCGGCGCCGGAGGCGGAGGCGGCGGAGGCTTTGGCGGCTCGACGGGCCGCGGTTTGGCCGACAGCGCCGCGTCGTCGCCGGGCTTGCCGAGCATGTCCTCCCAAGCCTGCTCCGGGACCGCCTCCGGGGGCGGACCCGCTTGGACCGAGCCTTCGGCGGGCGCCTGGCCGGGAAGGTTGACGACCAGCGCCAGCACGGGCTTGAACTCGGCCTTCAGCTTCGGCTGGAGCGCCTCGACGAGGAAGCGGAAGACGCCGTCGCGGGCCACCCGCTCCACCTTGGCCCAGGTGACGAACAAACCCTCATCGCGATGCTTGAGGATCTCAGGCTCGACGCGATCCTCCCTGATGCGGTCGCGCACCAGCCCCTGGCCGATACGCAGGATCTGCGGCTGGCGTCCTCCGTACCAGACCACGTAGACGCCCTCCATGCCGTCGAAGTGGGGGCCCTCGAGGTCGATGGCGAAGAGCTCGCACCAAGCCTGCCCGCGGCAAGTGTTCCAAAAGACGCTCAGCGGCTTAGCCATCCCCCTCTTTGTACCCCCGATTCCGGATTAAATCAAGAGGCGCGGCTGTCACGGACCTGGCCGGAGCCGGAAACGACGAACTTCTCGCAGGTCAGCCCTTCCAAGCCCACCGGGCCGCGGGCATGCAGCTTCTGGGTGCTGATGCCCATCTCCGCGCCCAGGCCGAACTCCCCGCCGTCGGTGAATCGGGTAGAAGCGTTCACATAGACCGCCCCCGCGTCGACCTCCCGCAGGAAGCGCCGAGCCGCGGCGTCGTCGGAGGTCACGATCGCCTCCGCCAAGCCTGAGCCGTGGCAAGCGATGTGCTCGATGGCTTCCTCGATGCCGACGACGACCTTCACCGCCAAGATCAGATCCAGGTATTCCTCGTCCCAATCCGAGGGCGCGGCGGGCTTAGCCCAAGGCAGCACCGCCAGCGTCTTCGGACAGCCCCTCAGCTCCACGCCGGCTGCGCGGAACCGTTCGCCCAAAGCGGGAAGCAGCGCCGCCGCCGCTTGCTCATGGACCAGGAGCGTCTCCATGGCGTTGCAGACGCCCGGCCGCTCCGCCTTCGCGTTGAAGGCGATGTCGGAGGCCATCTTCAGGTCGGCGGCCGCGTCGATGTAGGTATGGCAGAGTCCTTTCTCGTGAGCCAGCACGGGGATGGAAGATTCCCGACGGACCAGCCCGGTCAGTTCCGGCCCTCCGCGCGGGATGACCAGGTCGATGAGGGCGTCCAAGGCCAGCAGGCGCCCCACGGCGGCGCGGTCCGGGTCGTCGACGAAGCCGATCGCCCCGGCCGGCAGGCCGGCGGCCTTCAGGCCCTCGGCCAAGGCCCGCGCGATCTCTCCGTTGGTGCGCACGGCCTCCTTGCCTCCGCGCAGGAGGCAGGCGTTGCCGGATTTGAGGCACAACGCGGCGGCGTCGGCGGTGACGCCGGGCCGAGCCTCATAAAGGACGGCGATGACGCCCAAGGGCACGCGCATCTTGCGGATCTTGAGGCCATTGGGCCGTTCGGCGAAATCAGAAGTCCTCCCCACCGGGTCCGGCAGCTTCGCCACGTCCTCCAAGGCGCGCGCCACGGCCTCCAAGCGCTTCTCATCCAAAGAAAGGCGGTCTACGAAGGCCTTCGTGCGTCCGGCCGCGAGCGCCGCCTCGACCTCGGCCGCGTTGGCCGCAAGGACGCAAGCCGAACGAGCGCGCAAGGCGCCGGCCATGGCTCTCAGGGCCGCATCCTTGGACTCGGTCGGGGCGCAAGCAAGCTGGCGGCTGGCGGCCTTGGCGCTGCGCGCCAGTTCCTCAAGATTCATGCAGCCTCCCCCAGCAGGGCCAGGTTGTCGCGATGGACGACTTCGTCGGCCGGCTTATACCCGAGGACGGCCTCGATCTCGGAGGTTTTCAAGCCCTTCACCCGCTCGAGCTCCTTGGAATCGTAGTTGCTCAAACCGCGCGCGAACTCCTGGCCGCCGGACACCAGGCTGACGACGTCGCCGGCCTCGAAGACCTTGGCCACCCCGCGCACGCCGGAGGGCAGCAGGCTCTTGGAGCGCCGCGCCAAGGCCTCGCGGGCGCCTTCATCGACGAGGATCGAGCCTTTCGGGTGGGCCGCATAAGCCAGCCACTGGGCGCGCTTGTCCAAGGGCTTGGCGCGGGGCTCGAAAAGGGTGCCTACCTCTTCACCTGCGGCCAGGCAAGCCAGGGTGCCGGCCTTGAGGCCGTTAGCGATGATCGTCGGGATCCCGCCTGCGGAAGCCATCCGCGCCGCCGCCGCTTTCGAGGCCATGCCGCCGGAGCCGTGCGGCCCGGAACCCGCAGCTTTCAACGAGCGCTCCAAGGCCGCCGATTGCGCGCAAGCCACCCTTGCCTCAAGGCGCGCGCCGGCGTCAAGGCGGGGATCGCTGGTATAAAGACCGTCCTGGTCGGTCAAGAGGATCAGGCCTGAAGCGTCGCAGAGCCCGGCCACCAGCGCGGAAAGGACGTCGTTGTCTCCGAAACGGATCTCCTCGACGGCCACGGTGTCGTTCTCGTTGATGATCGGCACGACGCCGTGGCGCAGCAAGGTCAAAAGCGTGTTGCGGGCGT
This sequence comes from uncultured Elusimicrobia bacterium, assembly GCA_964510095.1. Classification (GTDB taxonomy): domain Bacteria; phylum Elusimicrobiota; class Elusimicrobia; order UBA1565; family UBA9628; genus JBBTLF01. Next base: position 10,483 of record CAZEAE010000044.1, read on the forward strand.
TGAGATAGCGCTGCCGGTGGTGAAGGTCCTCGCGGGTCAAGAGGACCTGGGCGCAGCGCAGGCCCTGTCGGCCGAAGGCCGCTTCCCAGACGCGCATCAACCGGCTCTGCCCGACCGCGGCCGCCGCCTGCTTGAGCTGGGTGGAGGTCGGCCGCCGCTCGAGGCCCAGGCCCTCCCAGCCGGCGAGAATCGCGCCCGAGGAGACCACCAGGACCTCGCGGCCGCCGGCTCTCAGCGCCGAAAGCTCGCGCGCCAGGCGCCTGAGCGTGGGGGCGTCGAGCCGCGCGCCTCCGTTGGAAAGCACGCCCGAGCCCACCTTGACCACCAGGCGCCTTCCGCGGGCCAGCGCGGCGCGCGGGCTCACCCGCCCCCCCGCGCCGGCCGCTTGGGCAGGGTGAGCAAGATCCTCGTGCCCAGGCCAAGACCGCCGCTTTGGGCCTCGACGGTGCCCTTGTGCTTCTGCAGGATCCTCAGCGCGGCGGAAAGCCCTAGGCCGCTGCCGTCGGCCTTGGTGGTGAAGAACGGCTGGAAGACGCGCTCCAGATCCTTGGCAAGGATGCCTTTCCCGTCGTCTTCGATCGTCAGGACGTAGGAGGCCGGCGCCGCCTGCGGCGAACGCCAAGGCAGCCAATGTCCGTCGCCGCGCACCGAGACCTTGATGCGTCCGCCGTGGGCCGCCGCATCCACGGCGTTATGCAGGACGGCGGAGATCGCCTCCTGCAGGAGCGATTGGTCGCCGTCGACCATCAGCGGCTCTTCCACGCCCGAGACCTCGTGCCGGATGCCGCCCTTCTTGAGCCTGGGCTCCAACGAACGCAGGGCGAAGCGCAGCGGATCGCGCAGATCCACCGGGGAAAAATCCATCTCCTCGATGCGGCCCAGGTCGAGGAGGTTCTTGAGGATCTCCTTGCAGCGGCCGACCTCGTCCTGTATCTCTTTGAGCTCCTTGACGGTCTCTTTCGACTTGGCGAACCGATGAGCCAGCACCTCGGCGTTGACCAGGATGGTCGTCAGCGGCCCCTTGATGCGGTGCGCCACCTCGCCGGCCACCTGCCCCAAGGTCGCCAAGCGCTCGATCTGGACCAGCCGCTCCCGGTACTTCTCCTCCTGCTCGGCCTGCGCCTGCTGGGCGTCGCGCGAGAGGATGGCCAAGAGCGAAGCCGTCACCCACAGGAAATGGACGCGCAGCCAGAAGCCGGTATCATGTGGGAAGCCCCGCACCGGGCTCCATCCCGAGAGCAGGTAAAGCAGCGAAGTGACCAGGGCGACGACGAGGCTCTGGGTCAGGTTGCGGGTCAGCGCCGTGCCGAAGATGATGAGGAAATAGATCAGATAAAGGTCCGAGCGGGGCTGGGCCCAATGAAGGGTCAAAGAGGCCAGCGCGGCGTCTCCTAGGAAGAGGCCGGCCTGGACGTACCACAACGAGAGGGTCTCGATCGAGGCCAATCGCAGGAATACGAGGGAGCCGCCAAGGACGCCGGTCAGGAAGAAGAAGCGCTCGACCCAACCCTCGATGCCGCGATATTGGTAAAGGAAGAGCAACAGCAGCACGGCCATGAGCAGGCCCTGGAAGGCGAAGTAGATGCCGCGCCGGTCCCGGCCGGCCGACGAGCGGGGCGGCCGCTTAGCCATGGCCGGCGAACCGATACCCGAGCTTGGGGACGGTCTCGATGAGCTTGGCCTTAGGGCCCAGCTTGCGGCGCAGGTTCTTGATATGGGTATCCAAGCTCCGCGTCGAGATCGCCATCCCATAGGAAGAAGAGTTCTCGATGAGATAGGTGCGCGTCATGGAGCGCCCGGGATGGGAGGCCAGGAGATAGAGGATCTCGAACTCCTTGGGCTGAAGCTTGAGGGCCTTGCCGTCGATGGCCGCCGTCCGGTTCTCCCCGTCGAGCTTGAGCCCCGAAGCCCGGACCAGGCCGCGCTCGGCGGACTGGGGGTGATAGCGCCGGTACACCGCCTGGATGCGCGCCAGGAGCTCCATCGCGCCGAAGGGCTTGACGATATAGTCGTCGGCCCCCAGATTGAGGCCCAAGACCTTGTCACCCTCGCTCGACATCCCGGTCAGGAAGATGACGGGGATCGGGCGGGTGGCGGCGTTCTCCTTGAGCTTCTTGAGGACCATCCGGCCGTCGCCTCCCGGCAAGCGCACGTCCAGCAGGATGAGGTCGGGCTTGCGCTGGAGGGCGGCCGAGACCGCCTTTTCGGGGTCCGAGATCGAAGTCAGCGTGAAATTGCCGGCCAAAGAGACGCTCTTCTCGACGGCCGCGACGATCTTGGGGTCGTCCTCGATGATCAATAGCCTAGGCATGGGTCCGGGAGCGCACGAGTCATTATAATGAATTCACAAAATGCACACAACATATCCAGACAAAAAACAGCTACTCTATTTACACTGATAGTGTCGGGGAGCCGCGGGAGGCCAGCCATGATCATCAAAACTTTCTTCAGGACCGGAAAACGGATGAAGCGCACCAGCGGCTTCACCCTCATCGAGCTCCTGGTCGTCGTGCTCATCATCGGCATCTTGGCCGCCATCGCCGTGCCCCAGTATTTCAAGGTCGTCGAAAAAGGCAAGTTCGCCGAGGTCATGCAGTGGGTCAGCGGCCTCAAGGGCGCTCAGGAGCGCTACCTGGCCAAGAACGGCGTCTACGCCACCTCGCTGACGGTCTTCGACGTGTCGCTGGGCGCCATGACGAAGTACACCGCCGCGGCGCCGGCGGCGACGACCACGCCCTCCTGGAGCATCACGATGGCGCGCAACTCGCCCTGTCCGGCCGTCTACGGCTGCTATACGGTGACCTTCAACTCGGTCAACAGCCCGCCCATCACCTGCAGCCAATCGGACTGCACCAACGACCTGCTGCCGCAGTAAGCGGCTAGCGGGCTCGGCGGGCCTGAGCCAGGAGCTCCAAGACGCTCTTCTGCCTCGGATCCATGGCCAAGGAAGCTTCCAGGAAGGCGATGGCGTCCCGCGGCCGTCCCTGTCTCAAACGAAGCTGGCCCAAGCGCTTATAGCCGGTGCGTCTGACATCGACGGGGACCTCGGCGCCCAGAGAGAGCCGCAGCAGCGCCTCCGCCCGGTCGAACATCCGCCAGGTCGAATAATTGGTCGCCAGCCTCATCGCCGCGTAAGGCTCTGCCGGCGCCGCCTCGCAGGCTTCCAAAGCCAGCACGAAGCCCGAGCGCCAATGCAGCTGCTGCTCGATGTTGGCCAGCCCCAGGAGCAGGGCGGCGGCCAGGGCGGCGGCCGCCGCCGGGCGAGACGGGCGCTCGGGCAAGAGCCCTCCTAGAAGGAGCCCCAGGCCAAGCATGGAAGCATAAAGGTAGCGGTCGGCCATCAGGCTGCCGAAAGGCACCAGGTTGGAGACCGGAGCCAGGGCGGCGAAGTACCAAAAAAGGGCGAACCCCCAGGAAGCGCGGCGGGACAGCCCATAGAGCGAGGCGGCCGACAGCGCGGCGACGGCTCCGGCCATCAGCCAGGCTTGCGACAGGAAATGCGGCCCCAGCAGAAAGCCGTAAGGCTCCCGAAGGCCGGCGGGCCAAACGGTCAGGCGCACGTATTGGAACATGGCATGTGCCGCCAATTGCCCATGCACTCCCCAGGAGCCGCCCCAGGGCTCCCTCTGAGAGACGCCGCCCAGGACGGCGGTGCGCGCCAGGAGGAAGACGCCGCCGATGGCCCAGTATGGCAGCCAGCGCTGGACGCGGGCTTTCCAAGGCTCCTTGACCGGCCCATAGACGACGTCATAGGCGGGCAGCGCCGCCAGGAAGAACAACGATGACTCCTTGCAGAAGGCGGCCGCCGCGAAGGCTGCCCATGACAGCCGCCTATCCTCCGGAAAAGAGGCATAGGCGAGGAGGCTGACTTGGAGGAAGAAAAGGGACAAAAGCCCCGCCCGCGAGCCCACGTAGGCGACGCTCTGAGCCTGCACCGGGTGAAGGCAGAAGAGCAAGGCCGCGGCCCAAGCCCTCCAGTTCCCCTTGCCGCAGAGGCGGCGCGCCAGGAGGAAGACCAGGCAGGTATTGGCGCCATGAAGGATGACGTCATGCAGATGGAACCAGAAAGCCTCGCTCCCGAAAAGGACGTGGTTGAGGCCGTGAGAGAAGCCCAGCAGCGGCCGATAGATCAGGCGCGAAAGGCCGGGATCGGCGGATAGGCTGTCGGCGTCATGGAAGAACCGCAGCCACTGCCCCGGATGCCGGAGCGCTTCGTTGAAGACGATGTAGAAGGGATCATCGAGCAGGAAGGCTCCCGAGAGGCTGGGGAGGTAAGCGACACAGCTCAGCGTAAAGAGCGCCGCGCACCGGCGGCGGGACCCAAGGTCTCCGGCTAGCGCTGGAAACACGTCCGGCAGCGAGCCTCGTACTTGTCGCCCGTGCCGACCTCGATGAGCCGCTTGGTCGGAGACAGGCGCTGGGAACGGTTGGCCGGGCTGCCGCAGCGCGAGCAGATGGCGAGGTTCTTCGTGACGAACTCGGCGACGCCCATCAAGCGGCCGGTCACGAGGAAAGGCTCTCCGCGATAGTCCTGGTCGAGGCCGGCCACGATGACGCGGCGGCCCTGATCGGCCAAGGCCTCGCAGACGGCGACGACGCCCTCGTCGAAGAATTGCACCTCGTCGATGCCGACGACCTGCGTCTCGGCCGCCACCAGCTCCAGGATGTCCTTGGACCTGGCCACCGCCTGGCAGGGGATCTGAGCGGCGTCATGGGAGACGATATGGTCCTTGGCGTAGCGCGTGTCCAAGGCGGAGTTGAACACCTGGACCTTCTGGCGCGCGATGACGGCTAGGCGCAGCCGGCGGATGAGCTCCTGGGTCTTGCCCGAGAACATCGAGCCCACCACGGCTTCGATCCAGCCGCCGGCTTGCCCCCAGTGCAGCGGCGCGGCGGGCCGGCTAGCCTTGTCGCGCGGGCAGGCAGGTTTGCGCTTCATGCTTTGGCGGGTTTGCCGTACTGCGTTCTATAATAAGCGCGGTAGCCGCCGCCCTTCTTGAGCGGCCGCCACCAGCGCTCGTTGGACCGATACCAGTCGATCGTGCGCGACAGCGCCTTGTCGAAGTCGAAAGCGTGCTTGAACCCGAGCCCCCGGAGCTTGCCGCAGTCCAGCGCGTAGCGCCGGTCATGGCCGGGGCGGTCTCCCACGCGCGTGACCAGGTCCTTCGATACGCCCATCAGCCGGCGCACCCTTTCGATGAGCTGCTTATTGGTGCAGGACACGGTGCCGCCTATGTTATAGACCTCGCCGAGCGCGCCGCGCCGCAAGACCAGCTCGATGGCGCGCGCATGGTCGACGACGTAGAGCCAATCGCGGACGTTCAAGCCGTCTCCGTAGAGCGGGAAGGGCTTGCCGTCCAGCCAATTGGTGATCATCAGCGGCAGGGCCTTCTCCGGATATTGGCAGGGACCGAAGTTGTTGGAGGCGCGCGTGGTGACGACCGGCAGCCCATGGGTGATGCCGTAGGAGCGGACCAAGAGGTCCGAGGCGGCCTTGGAGGCGGCATACGGGCTGTTAGGCTCGAGCTTATCGCCCTCGCGCGAATGCCCCCGCGGGATGCTGCCGTAGACCTCGTCGGTGCTGACGTGGACGAAGCGGCCGACCTTGTGGCGCAAGGCGGCGTCGAGCAGGACCTGCGTCCCGATGACGTTGGTCTTTAAAAAGATACCCGCGTCCAGAATGGACCGGTCGACGTGGGTCTCGGCGGCGAAATGGACGATGGCGTCGGCTCCCCGCGCCGCCCGCTCCACCACCCGGGGATCGGCGATGTCGCCCTTGATCCAGCGATAGCGGGGGTCGCCGGCGACGTCGGCCAGATTCGCGGGATTGCCGGCGTAGGTGCGGGCGTCGAGGTTGACGACGCGGACGCCGGGCCTCTTCAGGACCTGCCTGATGAAGTTCGAGCCGATGAAGCCCAGCCCGCCGGTGACCAGCAGCTTCATCGGGCGGTCGCCCTCTTCTTGAAATAAGCTCCGACGAAGTAGTCCCACGTGTCCTTCAGGCCGTTCTCGAAATTCATCACCGGGCGGTAGCCGAGCAAGCGTTTGGCGCGCGAGATATCGGCGAAGGTCTTGCGCACGTCGCCCTTGCGCATCGGGTGATGGCGCAGCTCGAGCTTGCGGCCCGCCAGACCCTCGATGACCCGGATGACGTCGAGCAGGGAATGCGTCTTGCCGTTGGCGATATTGAAGGCCTCGCCGACGCCCGTCTTGGTCTTGGCGGCCAAGAGGTTGGCCTGGACGACGTTGTCGATATGGGTGAAATCCCTCGTCTGCCTGCCGTCCCAGTCGACGTCGAGCGGCCGTCCCAGGTAGGCCTGCTCCATGAACTTGGGGATGACGGCGGAATAGAGAGACTCGGGGTCCTGGCGCGGCCCGAAGACGTTGAAGTAGCGCAGGCTGACCGTCTCGAGCTTATAAGTCTTGGTGAAGAGGATGCAGTAGTGCTCCCCCATCAGCTTCTGCGCGGCGTAAGGCGAGACGGGCTGGGGCTTGTACTCCTCCTTCTGCGGGAAGCGCTTGGCGTCGCCGTAAGCCGAACTGGAGGAGGCATAGACGAAGCGCTTGACCCTGGCGTCGCGCGAGGCCATGAGCATGTTCAGCGTGCCCGTGGCGTTGGACTCGTGCGTGGCGCCGGGATTGTCGACGGATTTAGGGACCGAACGCACCGCGGCCTGGTGGATGACGTAGTCGCAGCCCCTGACGGCCTTGGCGCAATCGCCGAGGCGGCGGATGTCCCCGCGCTGGAATTCGACCTTGCCCTTGAAGGCGGCCATGTGCCCGAGCTTGCCGCTGGAAAGATTGTCCAGGACGCGCACGCGCTGGCCGCGGCGGACCAGTTCTTCGGCGATGTTCGAGCCGATGAAGCCAGCGCCGCCGGTGACCAACCAAAGCTCTTTTCGTGACATGCTCCCCCTTTACCGACCCGATGATTTTAACATTCAGCCCTGTCCGTCGGCCACCCTGAGCAGATATCGGCCGTATTCGTTCTTCCGCATGGGCTCGGCCAACGCGCGCAGGCTGTCCGCGTCGATATGGCCCAGGCTGAAGGCGATCTCCTCCAGGCAGGCCACCTTGAGCGCTTGGCGCTCCTCGATGACTTGGATGAACGTGGAAGCCTGAAGCAAGGCCTCATGAGTCCCCGTGTCGAGCCAAGCGATACCTCGCCCCATCTTCTCGACGTGCAGGCGGCCCTGAGCCAGATAGGCCCGGTTGACGTCGGTGATCTCAAGCTCCCCCCGCGCGGAAGGCTTGAGCTTGGCGGCGATGTCCAGCACGTCGTTATCGTAGAAGTAGAGGCCCGTGACGGCGTAGTGGGACTTCGGAGCGGCGGGCTTCTCCTCCAAGGTCTCCGCGCGGCCCTGGGCATCGAAGGAGACGACGCCGTAGCGCTGAGGGTCTCGGACCTGGTAGGCGAAGACCGTGGCGCCGTCCTCACGCTCGGCGGCCGAACGCAGGTAATTAGGCAGTCCATGTCCGTGGAAGATGTTGTCGCCCAGCACCAGCGCGGCCCGGTCCTGGCCGACGAAATCCTTGCCGAGGATGAAGGCTTGGGCCAGCCCCTCCGGCTTGGGCTGGACGGTGTACGAGATCTTGATCCCCAGCCAAGACCCGTCGCCCAGCAGCCGCTGGAAGGCGCCCTGGTCTTCGGCCGTGGTGATGATCAAGATATCGCGTATGCCCGCCAGCATGAGCGTCGACAGCGGGTAATAGATCATCGGCTTGTCGTAGATGGGCACCAGCTGCTTGCTGACGGCGCGGGTGACGGGAGACAGCCGGCTGCCGGAGCCCCCGGCTAGGATGATGCCCTTCAAGGCTTTCTTGGCCATTGCGGCATTGTACCAAGAATCCCTACAATGTGGTATCCGGAGGTCCTCCATGGCATATACCGCGAAGCTCTTGATCTGCGACGTCCTGACGGCCGGCAAGGAGGACACCGTGCTGGCCGCCGCCCTCAAGATGCGCCGGGCCAAGACGACGAGCATCGTCGTGGTGGACGGCAGGAAGCCGGTCGGCATCTTCTCCGAGCGCGACCTGCTCAACCGGGTCGTGGCCGAAGGCCTCGATCCGGCCAAGACGCCTTTGGCTCAGGTGATGACCCCCAGCCCCGAGATGGTCGACTCGAGCAAGCCGCTCGACATCGTCTTCTCGCTGCTGGCCGACGGCCGCTTCCGCCATATCCCGATCACGGAGGACGGCTTGCTGGTCGGCATGGTGACCCTCTCCGACCTGGCCAAGGTCCTGCGCGAGGTCTACATGGACGACAAGTACCTTCAGTACTTCGTCGACTGCATCCAGCGCACTAGCGCGGCACAGGAAAAAAGAGCATCCTGACGCCGGCCATCCCCAGGACGAGGATGGCGCCGAAGAGGACCGTCGTCGCCAGAAGAGCGGCGTAGCCCAGCCCCAACAGCACGACGTCGTCCTCCGCCACCCCGATCGACAGGAGCATCAGCGCGATCGCCGGCGGGAAGTTCGTGGGCGGCGGCAAAGGGAGCAGGACCAGCAAGCCGCAGCAGACGATGGCCGCGCCGTTGAGCCGCCGCACCCATGGATGAGCCGTCAGAAAACGGCCGCGCGGCTTGATCAGGTACTCGACGCGCCGGAGCTGCCTTCCCGAGAAGCCCAGCACCTTGCCCAAGACCCCGCCGGGGAGGCCATGATCGAGCCAGCGTTCCGGGATCCAAGGCCCCAGCCCCTGCGACATGCGCGCCCCGGCGATGACGATCATGATCCCAAGGATCTGAGAGATGCCGGGGATCGGGAAAGGGTGCATGAAGCATAGCGCCAGGAAGAGCGTCAGCAGCGCATGGTCGCGGCTGTCGAGCCCCGGAAGCAGGGTGCGGAAAGTGACGCGCTCGCCCGCGCACCGCTCGGCCAAGAGGAGCAGGTGCCCCGACAAACGCAGCGGCGGGGCCAGGCCTTCGATCATTATTGCCGCTCCTCGAAGCCGGCCTTGCGCTCCGGGAACCACTCCGACTCCCAATCACGCGCGCGCGCCTTCTCCTTGGAGAAGGACCCCAGCTTGATGTCGAGGCGGATCGCCACCTCTTTGACGCCTCCCGGCCTGAAGCGCGCCGACAGCCGCCCGAAGAAGTCATGCCAGTGCTTGGTCAGGAAAAACTCCTTCTCGAAGAGCCGGAAGCGGTTCGCGCGCGCGAAGCCTCCCGGCGTATTGACCTCCGCGCGCAGCGCGGCTCCGAACTGCAGCGAGGCCGAGGAGGCCGAAACGCCGAACTCCGTGCTCGCGAACCACTGGCCCGGCTGGGACAGGTTGTACGAGGAGCCGGCCGAGAAATAATCCGCCGTCCGTTCGCCCCAAGCCCCGTCGAAGATGAAGGACTGGTTGCCCTCCTGAAGCTGATAGGCGTCGCGCACCGAGAAGTTCAGCGTGCTGCGGGGGTTATACGTCAGCTCCCCTTCGATGGGCCGCACCCGCTCCCGAAACCCCAAGGAGCGGTCCCGAAAATAGCGCACATCATATCCCGACACAAGGCGCAGGAGCACGCGCCGATGCGGGCGATAGGCGTCGGCCAGGGAGATGAGGTTCGTCTCGATGCCGTGGTCGGGCGCGCCCGAATCATCGCTCATGGAGCCGGCGCGCTGGCGCCTGGTGAAGGCATGGGCCAGGTCCCAATCGCCGGCGCGCGTCGCGAAGCGCAGGTTGCCCTCCGCCGTATAGCGGCCGACGACGGCGCTCAGCACCGTCGAGGTGCTGCGGAAATCGGCGGGCTGATCGACGCGATTGAGGTAGGTCTGCCCATAAGTGAGCTTCGGGGTGAAGCTCACGCCCTGAACGACGGGGAAAGTCCGCGTCCCTTGCCAGGCCCCTCCCACCGACTTCTGGATGAAAGGGCGCCCCACGGCGTAGGTGTTGTCGGCGAACCCCGTCAGCGTGTTGAGCCAGGGCAGGCGGCCCCACTTGAGCGGCGTCGATTGGACGTCGAGCCGCGGGTAGCTCTCGGCTTGCTTCAAGAATCGCGTGCGCGACGCGTCGGCCGTGTCCTCGCGCGCATAGCTCAGGCGCGTGGTCACCTGGGGAGACCGGTGGACCAGGGCGCCGTTGTTGATCAGCTCCGGGGTGATGCGAAAAAGGCTGGCGCGGGCGTAATGGTTGTTGAAGTCGGCGTCCGATTGCACCTGCAGCCGGCCTTGGGCGGAGAAGGAGCCGGCAAAACCCTGATAGCCGTCGCCGAGCACCGCCCAGCGCCGCTGGCCGTTGGTCTGCTCCCTGATGTGGTAGCCGTAAAGCACGCCGCGGGAGTCGATGCCTTTGCGGCGGTGGAGCTCGCCGCCCAAGCCCAACCCCTGGGAAGAATAATAATCGATGAAGAGCTTGCTGTAGGTGTAGGGCGTGTAGTCGGTGACCAGGGTGCTGCGCAGGAAGCCGCCGTTGCGCCGGTCGTAGCCCGGCTGGACCTTGAAGCGCAGGAAGTGCGTCGACTTGAGCGATTTATAGAGGAACGGCATGTAGAAGACCGGCACCTTGCCCATGAAGAAGACGACGTTGCGCGCCAGCAGGTGCTTGCGCGGCACGACGGTCACCCGGCTGGCGCGGAAATGGTAATGGGGCTTGGGGTCGAAGCTGCAGCTGGTGAAATCGGCAGAGCGGTAGTCCAAGCGCCGGTCGGAAGCCAGCGAGAGGCTCTTGGCATGCATGCGCCATTCCCCATGCCCGGCCGAGGCGTGGTACAAGATGCCTTCATGGCGCCGGAAGTCGAACTCGCCGTAGTCGCCGTAGAGCGCGCTCATCTTGTCCTCGACGAGCAGATCCCCTTCGGAGCGCCCGCGGCGGGTCTCCGTGTTGAGGTAGAGCTCCTCGGCCTTGATCGTCCAGGTCGACTCCTGGATGCGCACGGCGCCCTTGAGATGCAGCGTCGTCGTCTCGCGGGCGTAGTCGACATGGTCGGCCACGAACTCGATCTTCTCGCCGGCGGGGGCCGGCGGCAAGGGCGGCTCCGCCGCGGCGGCGCCGAGAGCTCCCAGGATGACCGGCAGCAAGACGTTCAACGGGAGCCGGGGCCGTCCAAGGCGAGCAGGGCGGCGCCGACGCAGCCGCCGTCGTGGTTGCCGGCCATGCGCACCGAAGCCGCCTTGAAAGAGGTCTGAAAAGGCTGGTCGGACAGGCTTCTGCGGACAGGGTCCAGCAGCCAGCGCCCGGCGCGCGAGACCCCGCCCAAGAGCAGCAGGACGTCGGGGTTGAGCACGAGCACGAGGTTGGCCAAGCCTATGCCCAACCGCCTCCCGGTGAGCCGCCAGACCTCCCGCGCCACGGCGTCGCCGCGTTCGGCGGCCAAGGTCAGCGTCTTGGGGTCCAGCGCGTCGAGGTCGGGGCAAAGCCGGCGCAGGAGCGCGCCGCGGCGAGGATCCTTCTTGAGCAGCCGCCGAGCCGTGCGCACGATGCCGTAGTTCCCGGCGTAAGCCTCCAGACAGCCGCGGGCGCCGCAATGGCAAAGCTCGCCGCCCGGCTCGACCAAGGCATGGCCGATCTCGCCGGCCGAGCCCGTGGACCCGCGGTAGAGCCGGCCCTCGAGGATCAGGCCGCCGCCGACGCCGGTGCCCAAAGTGACCCCGATGACGTTGCGCGGGCGGCGCTTGAGCTCGGTGACGTAGGCGCCCCAGACCGCGGCGTTGGCATCGTTCTCGACGACGACCGGCCGCTTCATCTTCCGGGAAAAGGCTTTCTTGAAATCAAAACCCTCCCAGCCGGGAAGGTTCGGCGTGAAGCGCAGACAGCCGCGCCGCGAGTCGACATCGCCGGCCAGGCCGAGGCCGATCGCGCGCGCGCCGGCCCGGCCCTTGAAAGCGTCCACGAGCGCGCCGACCCGGCGGACGAAGTCGGCGGGACCGGCCTCCGGAGCCGTCGGCATCTGCGCCCGCTCCAACAGACGGCCCTGGGAACCGACAAGGGCCAGCTTCGTGAAGGTGCCGCCGACGTCGACGCCGATGGCGGTGCGCTCAGGCACGGGAGACCTCGCCGACGAGATAGAACGAACCGCAGACGACGGCCGTCTTGGGAGCGCCCGGCGTCTTGAGCCAAGACCTCAGGGCGGTACGCGGGTCGGACTCGACGCTGACATGAGCGCGCGGGACCTGTCTTCGGATCTCGCGCGCCAGCGTCAAGGAATCCAGGGCCCGGGGGCTTGGCGGCCGGACCGCCACCACTTCGCTCAAGCGCGGCGCCGCGGCGCGGATGATGCCGGCGTAGTCCTTGTCCTTCATGACGCCGATGATCCAGCGGACCGGCTTGCGGCCCCAAGGAGAAGCGTCAAAGGTCCTTACGAGCTCCGCCATGGCCTCGGGATTATGGGCGCCATCGAGGATCAGCGTCTTGGCGCCGTGACGGCGCACCTCGAAGCGGCCCGGCCAACGCAGACGCGCCAGGCCCCTGCGCCAAGCCGCTTCGGAGACGCCCAGCGGGCTCGACTCGAGCGCGGAGCGAGCCAAAGCCAGGTTGGCGCCTTGGCGGCTGCCGAGCAAGCCGACGGTCCAACGGCGCCTGCCGTCGCTGAGCACCTGGCGGTTTCGCGGGTAGTCGACGGCCACGGTCTTCCAAGGCTTCCTGAGGACCGCCAACGGCGCGCCGAGCTTTCTGGCCCTTGCTCTCAAGATCTTAAGAGCGACCGGCTTCAAGCCTGGGCAGAAGGCGGGCACGCCGGCCTTGAAGATGCCGGCCTTCTCCGCCGCGATGGCGCTCAGCGTCTCGCCGAGATAGGCCATATGGTCGAAGTCGATGGATGAGATCAAGGTCGCCAGCGGCTTTGCGACGACGTTGGTGGCGTCGAGCCGGCCGCCGAGGCCGGTCTCAAGGATGACGGCTTGGGCTCCTTTTTCGGCGAAATACTGAAAAGCGATCGAGGTCAGGAGCTCGAAGTAAGTCAGCTCCTTGCCGGGGTCGGCGGCCGTGGTCTTCACCATGAGCCGGGCGAAGTCCTTTTCGGGGATCGGCCGCCCTCCCAGCCGGATGCGCTCGCGAACGTTGAAAAGATGGGGCGAGGTGTAGAGCCCGGTCTTATAGCCGGCCTCGCGCAGGACGGATTCGAGCATGGCGCAGGTCGAGCCCTTGCCGTTGGTCCCGGCCACGTGGAAGCAGGCCAGCTTTGCCTGGGGCCGGCCCAACCGCAGGAGGTGCCGCCTCATGCGGGCCAGGCCGAGGACGATCTTGGCCTCTTGACGCCGTTCGAGGACAGCCAGGGCCCGGGCGAAAGTCATGGATTGACGCGGCGGATGAGCACGCCGACGGCGCGGAGCTTGGCCTCCACCTGCTCGTAGCCGCGGTCGATGTGATAGACCCGCTGAAGGCGGGTGGTGCCTTCGGCGGCGACGGCGGCCACGAGCAAGGCTGCTCCGGCGCGGATGTCGGAAGCCATGATGGGTGCGCCGTGGAGCGCCGGCACGCCGTCGATAACAGCGGAGCGTCCGCGCACCCCGATCTCGGCGCCCATGCGGGCCAGCTCGGCGACATGGAGGAACCGGTTCTCGAAAACGGTCTCCGAGACCCTGCTGCGGCCGCGCGCCAAGGACATCCAGCTCATCCAAGGCGCTTGGAGGTCGGTGGGAAAGCCGGGATGTGGCTTGGTCACGACGGCGACGGGGCGGGGGCGTCCGCTCATCGAGATCTCGATGCCGGAGGCGGCGCCCTTGATCTTGGCGCCGGCGGCCTTCATCTTGGCGATGAGGGCGCCCAGATGTTTAGGATTGGCCCCCAGGAGCTTGAGCCGGCCCTGGGCCATCGCGCAGGCCAGCAGGAAGGTGCCGGCCTCGATGCGGTCGGCGATGACGGTATGCCGAGCGCCGTGGAGGGTGCGTTGGCCGCGCACCTCGATGCGGGGCGTGCCGGCGCCCTTGATCTTGGCGCCGAGCTTGACCAAAAAAGCGGCCAGGTCCGCGATCTCGGGCTCGCGGGCGGCATTCTCGATGATGGTCACGCCCTCCAGGGCGGCGGCGGCCATCAGGACGTTCTCGGTGGCGCCCACGCTGGGGAACTTGAAGCGGACCCGCCCGGGCCTCAAGCGCGCGGCGCTTAGGATGATGTCGCCGTGGTCGGCGATGCGGCGGGCGCCGAGGGATTCGAAGGCTTTGAGATGGATGTCGATGGGGCGCAGGCCGATGGCGCAGCCCCCGGGCATGGGCACGCGCACCAGGCCGAAGCGCGCCAGCAGCGGGCCGGCGGCCAGGACCGAAGCCCGCATCTGCTTGACCAGGTCGTAGGGCGCCTGGGTCTTGAGCGAGCCGTTGGCCAGCACCGTGACGGAGGTGCCCCGGATGACGACTTTCTTGCCCAAGCTCTCCAACAATCGGAAGGTGGTGCGCAGGTCCCGCAGGCGGGTCGGGACGTTCTCGATGAAGCAGGGCTCGTCGGTGAGCAGGGTCGCGATCAGGATGGGCAAAGCCGCGTTCTTAGAGCCGCTGATGACGACGCTGCCCTTAAGGGGGCGGCCGCCTTCGATGATGAATTGGTCCATGGTGGCCGAGATTATACCTTAAGGGCGCCGTCCTGGGCCCATCTTCAACGCTGGTCGGTGCCAGGGTTTTAGGACTCTATTCGGATCACTCCTGTCCGGGGAAAAAAGACAAGAGCCCTTCGCCAT
>CAZEAE010000045.1:0-25004 GCA_964510095.1 uncultured Elusimicrobia bacterium
CCGAAGGCCGGGGTGAGCGCCGCGAGCACCAGGGCGAACGCGCCGAAGGCCGGGGCAACGCGAATGGCGGACAGGGTCGACAGCATGCGCGCAACGGCAGACAAGGCGGCCAAGGGCAAGGCGGACGCCGCAGCGGCGGCGGGCGTCGCCCCTAAAGCGCTGGAATTGGAGTGCAACTGTTACCGGTAACAGTTGCTGCCGGGGCCAGCGCAATCTAGTATGGCCGACCACACCAGACCGACCTATGGGGTAACCGCTGCTTCTCCTGTCCCGGGGCCGGCCCAGGAACTGGTTTCATCGGTCTACAAATTCCTATAATCCCTCGACCGTGAAGACACTCGTAAGAAAGATAATCCCGACCAGGCGCCGTTCCTTCGGCTTGATAAGCCTCGCCTTCTTTCTTGTCGGCACCGCCAGTCTTATCGGCTATCATGCGAACCTGAGCGATCTCGAAGACAAAGCCCTCGCGTACGGGCAGTCCCATGCGGAGGGCGTGCGCACCGAGATCCAGGTGGAGCTCGCCGATTTCCAGAAAGCCGTCGACACGATGGCCGAGGACCTCAGCAAGGGCAGCCTGGACCGTTCGAGCATCGAAGCCCGACTCAAGCTCAGCCTCCGCGACACGCCGAAAGCCAACGGCTTCGGCGTCGGCTACGCCGGCGGGAACTTCGCGCCGGCATACACGCGCGCCGCGAGGGGCGAGACCAGACGCATCGACGGGTCCGCGCTCTACGACTACACGAACAAGGAGCTCCCCGCCGCCTCCTGGTATGTCGATACGGTCGGCAAAGGCGCCCCGCGTTGGACCGAACCCTATTTTTCCGAATCAGAAGGGCTCCTCGTCACCCAATACGCCGCGCCGTTCTATAAGCCCGGCAGCAAGCGGTCCCCTGAGACGATCGCGGGGGTCGTTTATATCCAGATATCACTCTCCTACTTGACCGATCTGACTCGGAGGATCAACCTGGGGGTCGAGGGGTACAACTTCATCGTTTCGAGAGCCGGGAAGTTCATAGCCCACCCCGACCACCTCTTTCTCGGCACGAAATACCAGCTCCAAGGCAATCGTCTGGATGAGGAGGAATCGGATCAGGAGCAGGCCGCGGTCCCGCTCCTTGGAAATTCGGTCTACCACAAGAAGGGGGACACCGATCGAAGTTTGCCGTCCTGGATGTTCTTCGAGCCCCTGGCGGGGACCGGCTGGTCGCTGGCCACTATCGTTTACCACAACATCTTCGCGCCGGAAGGCGACATCCGGGTCCGCGCCCTGATCGGGATCATCGCGGCGTTCGTCGGCTTCGGCAACTTTTTTGTGCTCTGGATCGTGTCCCGGGAGGTGCGCAGCTCCCATTCCCTGTGGGCCGCCTCCATGCTCATGACCGCGATCTTCGTCGCCGGGATCCTCGCGATATGGCACTTCCACCACAAGTATCCGCAGATGCAATCCGGACGCGACGTCATCATCGCAAGCAACTCGAAGCTGGATCAATTCGAGCGGGATTTGAAGGGTGCGATGTCGCGCCGCCAGTTGGCCGCCCCGCTCAAGGTCCCGACGGGTCTCATCATCAACAGCGTCAAGTTCACCGGGATCAACGAAACGATGCTCTCGGGGTTTATCTGGCAGAAATACCCGTTGAAGATGCCGGCGGGGGTCAAGCCGGGCTTTGTCTTTGTGGACGCGCTCGATCCCCAGGGCGTCGCCATCAACGAGGTCTACCGGATAGAGAGGGATGACAAGCTCGTCATCGGCTGGAATTTCCGCGTGACCCTGCGAAACAGGTTCCGCCTTCTGAAATACCCGTTCGACAACGAGGTCGTCCGCATCAAGCTATGGCCGGAATCCCTCGGCGGGGGGGTCTGGCTTGCCCCCGACCTCGACGATTACGAGTTCCTGGCGCCGGAGAAAAGGCCCGGCCTCGCCGACAACGTCCTCCTCGAGAATTGGGATTTCCGGCACAGCTTCTTCAGTTTTGAATTCGAATCCTACAACGCGAACTTCGGCGACAGCCGGGCCGCCGATAGCCGCGAGCTGATCCCGAGCCTGTTCTACAACATCGGCGTCCAACGCGTCACGGTGTCGGCCCTCGTCGCCCACGGGATACCGATCCTCGTCGTCGCGATCCTGCTTTTTTGCGTGCTTCTCATCTCGACGGAGAACGCGTTCAGCATCCTGTCATACCTTGCGGCGCTCTTCTTCGTCCTGGTCATCTCGCACGTCGGGCTCCGTTCCGAGCTCGGCATCAACACGCTGGTCTACGGCGAAAGGTTCTACCTGCTCATGTATGCATTGCTGCTGTATATCTGCGCGGACGCGATGCTTCAGGAAGCGAAGTGGGAATGGAAGATCCTGTCATACAACAACAACCTGCTCCCGAAGCTCTTCTATTGGCCGTTCCTGCTGGCGATCGCGTTCGCCAATTCGGTCTGGACGTTTTTGCCCCCGCCGCGCTGACGCCTGATCCTTGTCGATATGGTAAAATGACTCGTCGAACGCCGCTGGATTCCTGCTTTTCGTTCTTACCTGGAAGGGTGCGTGAGCGGTTGAAACGAACAGTCTCGAAAACTGTCAGGGATGCAAGTCCCTCGAGGGTTCGAATCCCTCCCCTTCCGCCAGTTTTGGACTGCCGCGAATTGACAAGCCGGCGAACGTGTGTTATAGTCAGTCGATGATCCGGCGCCGCTTCCTGGGTTTTTTTTGCATCGTCGCCTTGGGTCTGGCGCTTTTCGACAGCGTCGCCGATGCGGCCAGCTGCGACCCTCAGACGACCGCCTGCCACGACTGCTTTTGCGCCCCCCACCTTTTCTCACCAGCCGTCATCGCGGTCGAGGCAGCCCCTGCGCCCGCATCCTACATCTCCTACGAACCGTCTTCGTACGCATTCCTCCATTGCGAGTCGCTCCTACGCCCCCCCTGCCTCGCCGCCTAGCCACACTCGCTGCCGAACCCATGCTGCCTGAATCGGCAGCATTCTAGCCGGACGATTCCCGGCAAACGAAACGCATCGATCGAGGCGCCATGTCATCCATCCATATCGACTTATCTCTTTCCCAGTCATGCAAGAGGGCCGCTGCCGCGGCTTTCGCCGTCATCATCCTGGCTTCGGCGGGCATGGCTCAGGAGAGCCTGCCCGCCGGCGAGAGACTCACGCTTGCCGAACTCGTGAAGTCAGCCCTAGCCAACAGCCTCCTCTTCGGCGCACAGGACGCTCGAGCCGAGGAAAAGCGCCTTTCAGCAGCGCAGGCCCGCATTTGGCCCGGCCTCACCGGCGGATTCATGGTCGGGAGCAAGCGCACGACCGAGGCAAGCGGCCCCCGCTACGAATTATCCATCGCTCAGCCGCTTTCTCTCGGAGGTAAGCTCGGCCTGAAGGGCGGCCTGCTCGAACTCGAGGCCGAGTCCTGGCGGATACAGCGGAGCGGTGCAGAGATCCTTGTGACCCTCGCCGTCGCGCGAGGAGCGTACGAGTACGCCGCCAGCCGTCGCAAGGCCGCCTTCGCTGAGATGCGCCGCAAGCGCTTCGAGGTCATCGAGTCCTACCTCTCCGGGCGGGTGTTCCCGACCCCGCAGCGCAAGGCGGAAAGCCGCATCGTCCACAACCACGTCAAGAACGTCGCCGCCGATGCCATCCAGAGCGAGGCCGACTACAAGAAATCCTTGGCGAACCTCGAAGCGTACGCGGCCCTCGGCTCGGGCGCGCCCCCCGTGATCGAAGTCCCGTGGCTGTCCGGCACTCGCAGCCTCGATGGAAAATCGTGGCTGGAGACGGCTCTGGCGAACAACCCGGGTCTGCGCATCCAGCGGCTCGCCCTCCAAGGCGCGGGGCTGGAGAGCGCCTTGGCCTCGCGCGAAGGCCTGCCCGACGCGGCCGTCGTGGCGTCCTATGAGCAAAGCAAGGCCGTCGAGACGGAGAAGAACTACGGCTTGGGGCTGAGCCTGGCCTTCCCGTCATGGAACCGCAATCGCTCCGGCATCAAGAGCGCGGAGAAGAAAAGATCGGCCGAAGAGCGGCAGCTCGGCTACGAGGAGCAGAAGCTCAGGGCCGAGCTGGCGAAGGCGCTCATCGAGTACGAGGCGGCGCGCAAGACGGTCCTCGAATACCCGCAAGAGACGCTGACGGAGCTGGAGGCCCAGCTCCAAGATGCCGACGAGGGCTTTCGCAAAGGGCAGTTGGACCTGCTGACCTTCCTGGAGCTCGACGACTCCGCTTCCGAGACCTTCGGCCGCGCGTTCGATGCGCAGGCGGAGCTTGCCGCCAAAGCCGCCGAGCTGCTGGCCGTGACCGCCGACAAGGACGCGCTGACCACGATGGGATCGTTTTAGGAGGACCACATGGCCCGCATCCTCGAATGGACGTTCAAGAACCGGCTGACCGTGATCCTTCTATTCGCGCTCGGCTCCGTGATCGGGCTGTACGCCGTCGCCTGCACGCCCGTGGACGCGGTTCCCGACATCACGCCCGTGCAGGTGATGGTCAACACCAAGACCGGCGCGCTCGATCCCGAGCAGATTGAGAAGACCGTCAGCTTCCCCATCGAGACGGACATGAGCGGAATCGCCGGCGTCAAGGACGTCCGCTCCCTCTCGAAGTACGGCCTCTCGCAGGTGAGCGTGGTGTTCGAAGACGGGACCGACATATACTGGGCGCGCCAGCAGGTGGCCGAAAGACTTCAAGGAGCTCAGGGCGAACTGCCGGCCGGACTCTCGCCGGAGCTGGCGCCCATCAGCACGGGATTGGGGGAGGTCGTCATGTACTCCGTCGTGGCTAAGCCCGGCACGACGCTGGCCGCCAAACCCGAGACGCAGAGGCTGCTCTATCTAAGGACGATCCAGGACTTCGTCGTCGCGCCTTACATCAAGCGTTCGGTCAAGAACGTCGCCGAGGTGGATTCGACCGGCGGCTACAAGAAGGAGATCCACATCGAGCTCCATCCGGAGCGGCTCGACCGGATCGGCGTGAGCATCGAGCAGGTCGGCGAGCGGCTCGAAGGGCTAGGTGAGAACTCGGGAGGGGGCTACATCCAGCCTCAAGGCCGTCAGGTGATCGTCCGTACCTCGGGCCGCCTGCGCAGCCTTGACGAGATCCGAAGCATCGCCATCAAGCTCGACGTGCGGGGCAAGCCGGTCCCGCTCTCCGCCGTGGCCGACGTGCGGGAAGGGTTTTCCCAGCGCTTGGGCGGCGCGACCGCCAGCGGAGAGGAAACCGTGCTCGGCATCGTGCTCATGCTCAGCGGCGCCAACTCCCGGCAGGTGGCGCTCGACGCCGAGCGGGCCTTGAAGGACGCGCCGCTGCCGCCGGACGTGGCGCTCGAGCTGCTTTACACCCGCAGCTTCCTCGTCGATGCCACGCTCAAGACCGTCATGAAGAGCATGGCGGAGGGCGCGGTGCTGGTCGTGGCGGTGCTTTTGCTGATCCTCGGCAACCTGCGCGCCGCGCTCTTCGTCTCGCTCGCCATCCCGATCTCCATGCTCTTCGGCGCGATCGGCATGAGGGTGTTCGGGATCTCGGCCAGCCTCATGAGCCTGGGCGCCATCGACTTCGGCCTGCTCGTCGACGGCGCGGTCGTGATGATCGAGAACGCCTTGCGCCGCTTGGAAGAGCATCAAGGCGAGCTGGACCCGTCGCAGCGCCTGCGCCTTTTCCTCGACGCCGCCGTGGAGGTGGTCAAGCCCGTGACGCTCGGCCTGCTCGTCATCATGCTGGTCTACGTGCCCATCCTGGCCCTGGAGGGCGTCGAGGGCAAGCTCTACCACCCCATGGCGGTCACGGTGCTCATGGCCTTGGGCGCCTCGCTGGTCGTAGCCGTCATGCTCATGCCCGTCCTCGCCTATCTCTTCCTCAAGGCGCCGGCAGGCCGCGGCGACGGCAAGCCCAAGGCGCCCGGCCTCTCGGGGAGGATGCTCAAGGTCTATGAGCCGATACTGACGGCCTGCCTGGAGCGCCCCGTGCTCGCCGTCGCTCCCGCCGCGCTCTTGTTCATCGCGGCGGCGCTGGTCTATTCGCGCATGGGCTCGGACTTCATGCCGCCTCTCGACGAGGGCGACATGGTGATCAACTTCACCCGCTCCGCGGACATCGGCGTGGACGCCTCGCTCGAACTGGAAAAGAAGAGCGAGCGCGTCATCGCCCGCTTCCCGGAAGTCGAGCGAGTCTTCGGCCGCTTGGGCACGCCCGAGTCCGCCACCGACCCCATGGGGGTCCACCTGGCGGATACGTTCCTGATCCTTCAAAAGGACCGGTCGAAGTGGCCGTTGGTCGACGGCCGGCGCCGGACCAAGGCCGAGCTGTTCGAGGCCATCAAGGAGGCGGTCGACAAGGAAGTCCCCGGCCAGGAGATCACCGACAACCAACCCATCGAGATGCGCTTCATGGAGATCTTGGAGGGCAGCCGCGCGGACGTAAGCCTGCGCATCTACGGCAAGGAGCTTCCCGTCCTCGTCGAGCTCCTGGAAAAGTCGATCGCGGTGCTGGAGAAGATCCCCGGGACCAAGGAGGCGGAGATGGACGCCCTGACCGCGCTGCGCAAGAGTCCAGTCCTGAGCGCCCGTCCCAACTACGCGGCCATCGCCCGCTATGGGCTCGACATCCGCCGCGTCAACGCCCTGCTCCAAGCCGCGATGGCCGGCAAGGTGGTGGGCAGCTTCTACGAGCAGCAGTGGCAGTTCCCGATCGTGCTTCGCGTCGAAGAGGCGCATCGTGAGGATATCGACACGATCAAATCCCTGCCCGTGGGGATGGACGGGGGCTCCATCCCTCTCCACAAGGTCGCCGACTTCGAGAGCAAGGACGAGGTCACGACGATCTCTCATCACTATAGCCAGCGCTACGCGGCCGTAGCCGTGTTCCTCAGCGAGCGCGACATCGCAAGCTACGTCGCCGAGGCGCGCGCCGCCGTCGAGCGCGAGGTCGCGCTGCCCGAGGGCTATTCCATGGCCTGGGGCGGGCAGTTCAAGAACATGGAGCGGGCCCGGGCGCGGCTGGCGCTGATCGTCCCGTCGGTGCTCGTCGCCATCCTGCTGATCCTCTGGCGCGCGTTCGGGACTTTACGCCAGGCGGTCCTGGTCTATACCTGCATCCCGCTGGCGATGACAGGGGGGATATTCTCGCTGGCATTGCGCGGCATACCGCTGAGCGTCTCGGCCTCGATCGGGTTCATCGCGCTGATGGGCATCGCCATCTTGAACGGCATGGTGCTCGTGACCTTCTTCAACCAGCTTCGGGAAAAGGGCCGCGACCCCGGACAGGCGGCCAAGGAGGGCTCCATGACGCGGCTTAGGCCGGTGGCGATGACGGCATTGGTCGCCAGCCTCGGCTTCGTGCCGATGGCGCTCAATACCGGCCTCGGGGCCGAAGTCCAGAGACCGTTGGCGACCGTGGTCATCGGCGGCCTTGTCACCTCGACCCTGCTCACCTTGATCGTCCTGCCGGTGCTCTACAAGCGCTTCGGGATCGGGGAAGCCTCAGAATAGGAACATCGCCCGGACGCTGCCGCCATCCCAGGGCTTCCCGGGGGTATCCAGGTCGAACGCCCCGCCCAGCGAAAGGCGCCCCGCCGCCCCGAAGCCGAACTCCATGGCCGCGCCCAGCTTGGCCTCCGCCACGACCCCATAGCGGTCCGGTGCTCCGCCTCCGGGATGGCGGACCCGGTCTTCGCCCAGCGACAATGAGGGCGAGAGTTCGGAGGTCAACCGCGCGCTGAGCCTGCGCCTCCATCTAAGGTAGGGCTGCAGCTCCCAGCGCCGGTAGAAGGTCCCGGCCGCGAAAGCCGCCGGAAGGTCCGTGCGCGCGGACCGCAGCAGCAGGGCGGCGCCCGGCTCCAGTTCGTCGTCGCCCGAACGAAGGCGCGCCGAAGCCAGGACCTCATGAAGCTGCCGCCGCGCTTCCTCCGAGAGCCCGGCTGCGCCCGGCGCCACCGTGTTCGCCTTGACCTGCGTCTCGTAGGAGTAGCGCAGCAGAGGAGCCCAGCCCCTCTCTTGACCGACCGACGCCCCGGCCCGCGCGCGGCGGTAGAAGAACGAGCGCTTCTCATCGGGCACCTCGCGCCGGGTCGCCTCATCGAGCTCGGCGGCCAGGCGCAGGTCCCAAACGCCGGCCGGGACGCGGACGGAGAGCTCGTTGGTCCGAGGATTGAGCGAGTAGCGCTGGGTGGTGCTGCCGCGGCCGTTGAAATTGAAATCGACGAACGTGCGCCGGACGCGCGCCTCCCAGCCTTCGTACCGCCAGCGCAGGCCCAAACCGATGTCAGCGTCCTCCTTGCGGAAGGCGGGCTCGCCGAAGAGCTCGGCCGACCAACCGCCTCCCAAGTCCTGCTCGAGCTCCAGCCAATGATGCGTCTCTTGGCGGTCTTTGTCGGATAGCTCGGTATAACGGAAACGGAACTCGAGCCCCGGCGTCAGCCGCCGGGTGAACACCAGGCTTTGGTCCAGGTAGAGGTCACAGCAGTCGAGGCTGGCGCCGTTGACGCGGAACCCGCCGGAGGACGCCGCCCAAGCATCGTCCCAGGCGCGCGGAGAGGCGAAGCCGCGTAGATCCAGGAAGTACTCCGAGTCGAACAAGGGCTCGCTGTCCACCCGGTCCATCACCGAGCGGACGAACGCCGCCCGGGCGGGAACGCCGAGCGCGAGGAAGAACACCGCCGTCAGCAGGACGCGTCTCATCGTCACATTATAGCGCGGCGGAAGCCCAATCGCGCAAAGCGCCCCGCGTTTCGAGCCAGAACACCCGGAAGCCGTCCGCAATGGGGAGGATCCTCGGATGCGCCGCCTGCGCCTCGGCGCTCGACAACCGCTTAGGCTCGCCCCATGTCCTTCCTCCATCGCCGGAGAGCGCGGCGTAGACGGTCTGGCCGTCCTCGTCGTTGGCGCTCCAAACGGCGGCCAGCCGCCCGCTTCGAGTCGCCGCGATATCGGCGAAGCGCGCGTCCTTGGACCCCAGCCGGACCGGGGCGCCGGAGCCCACATGATAGACCCCGACCGCGCCCTCCTTGCCGGTCCAGACCACGGTATGGAGCTTGCCGTCTTTATCCGCGGCCAGTCCCCCGCCCACGTGGGGGCAGCCGTTGAACTGCCAGTTGAAATCTCCAGCCACGGCGATCTTCCAGCTTGAGCCCGCCAAGGTGGCCACGGCCATGTCGCGGGGGCCCTTAGCCCGGTACAGCGCATGGATCTTCTTGCCGTCGGCGATGACGGTGTTCCAGCAGCATTCGCAGGTATCCGGGTCGATCACGGTCTGAGCGCGCCACTTGCCGCCGAGCTTCGGCGCCGCGGCATAGCGCAGTTGAGCCTTGTCCCGTCGATCCAGCCAGACCGCATGGAGGCCCCCCGCCGCGTCGACCGCCAGGTCGGAGAAGCGCCGGCCGAACTTCGTGCCGTCGTCGGAGGGGCTCGGTGCCTTCTTCCATGTCCGCCCGCCGTCGCCGGAGGCCGCCGCGCTCAGCGGTCCGCTTCCATACGGGCCGGGCCCTTTTGCCGTCCAAAGCGCCAACACGCCCTTCCCATAAGCCGCCACGGCCACGTCGCCGGCTTGCGCGCGATAAGGCGCGGCGCCCCCGCCATCGACCCGGGAGGCCGCCGACCAGGTCTGGCCGCCGTCCCCCGAGCCCAGGTGCTCGAGCCGCGCCGGCGCCGTCGAAGCATCGACGCGCCCCAGCAACAGATGCAGCCTGGACCCGTCCGCGCAGACATCGAAGCCGCTGACCCCGGTCACGCCTTCCTGCCGGTGTCCTTGCTTCGGCTGGGATGCGCCCAAAGCCGCGCTCACAAGGATGAAGAACAGGACCGCTTTCGATCGCATCATCGTCATCTCCTAGAAATGCAGCTTCACGCCGGCGTAGAAGCCCCGGCCCGCTCCGGCGAAGAAGGCCTGCTTCGACGTGACCAGGGTCGTCGCCGTGTCCGCCGGCAGGTCGGTCACGGTCACCGCCGAGGCCTGGTAGGTCAGGTCGAAGACGTTCTTCACGTCGAACGAGAGGGAATACCTCTTCACCGGCCCCCAAGCCACGTCACGCGCCCAATTGAGGTTGGCGTTGAAGACCGTATAGGGGCGGGTCCGCAGGGTGTTGCTGTTGTTGATGTAGAAGCTCGCCACGTGGCTGGCCTCGACCCAGCCGCCGGGCAAACCCTTCGCGTCGAAGCCTAGCCTGGCGTCGACGAGCCGGGTCTCGACGCCAGGGATCTTCCGGCCGGCGCGCTGGAGCGTCGTCCCGGCTCCGATCGTCTCGTTGAAGTCCTTATAGACGTGGTCGTTGAACGTGTAGGCCCCGTCTAAAAACAGGTCCGCCGGAAGGCGCCATTTCGCCCACAGTTCGACGCCGCGATGCTCCGCTCTCGGGGCGTTGCTCGTGAAATTCGACAGGCCGGCGCCCGGCGACTGGGTGACGAACTCGTTGTAGAAGAACTCATAATAGACGGCGGCGTCGTAGGAGAAGACCCCGCCCGCTTTTCCCGCCGCCCCCAGCTCGAAGCCCAGGTTGCGCTGGGGCTTGAGGCCGGTGTTGTTGCCGGACAAGCCGGCCGGCGTCGTCGTCAGCTGGCTGATGCCGGGGACGCCGTAGCCCATCGCCGCGCGCGCATGCGTTTTAAAATCCGGCGAAGGATGATAGACCAAGGAGGCTTCGGGGGCGCCATTGAAGAAACTCCGGTCGACCGAGGTCCGCGAGTAGACTTCGGCGACGGCCGTGCGCGTCTGCACCGCGGCCTTGACCTTGGACCGCTCCACGCCGAGGCCGGCGATGGCCGTCCAATCGGGCGCCAGCTCCAGCTCCTCGCGCAGGCGCGCGCCGATGTTCTGATGGGTGCCGCGGGTATTGGACTGCAGCGCGCCGCGGGTGCCCTCCCCGTCGGCCAAGTTGCGGAAACTCTCGGCCTCCTGCTCCATGTGGTTGAAGAAGAACCCGGCGTAATACTTGACCGGCCGGCCGAACGCCTCGGTCTCGCGAGTCACATCCGCATAGTGATGAAAGTTCGGATTGTGGTTGTCGCCGATGGTGCCGAAGGTCTGGTTGATGTCCTTGACGTCGTAGGCGCCCAACAGCCGGTAGCCGGTGTCCGGGGCCGGGGCGTATTCATAGCGCGCGCCGAGGATCGTGCGGCGGTCCTCACGGGTCTGCGCGGCCTGCTGGGCGCTGACCGTAGCGCCGCCGGTGATGGCGGTGGCGCCGGCCGAGCGGCTGTCGCGGTCGAAGTCGGCCTGGCTGAGCCGGCTGGGCACCTGCGCCTTGAGGTCGTTGTTGAGGAACTTGACGACGATCGAGCGCTGCTCGTCCGGCGAGAAGGTCATGGTAAGGTCTTCGGTCACGGTCGTAAAGCCGCTGTGGGTCAAGTGCCCGTCGCCGCGGATCAGGCTGCCGAAGGCGGCGTACTCGAAGCTCTTGGTCTGCCGGCCGAAGTGGACGTATTCGTTCTGGTAGCCGAAGGAGCCGGCGGAGACGGCGGCGTCGAAGCCCTGGATATCGCGCCCGCGCCGGGTGCGGAAATTCACCACGCCGCCCAAACTGTAGTTGTCGTAAAGCGCGGAAGACGGTCCTCGGATGACGTCGATGCCCTCATAGGAATTGGGGTCGTTGACATCGGTGCGCGACAGGCCGTCGGATTGAGTCATCGGGAACCAATCCTCATAGATCTTGATATTGCGCACGCCGAAGCCGGTCTTGGCGCCCGAGCCGCGCAGGGAGATGCCGAAGTCGCGCGGGCCGTTGGACTGCTTGACGGCGACGCCCGGCAAGGAGTGCATCAAGTCCCGCAGGCTGAAGGCGTCCGTCTTCTCGATAGCCGAGCGCTCCACGCGCCCGATCGCCCGGCCGGCCGGGTTACTCTCGATGCGCGTGCCGAGGATGACGACCGGCTCCAAAGCGGCCGGCTCCGCCGCGAAAGCCGCGGCGGAGGCGACGATGACGAGGAAAATCGGCGAAAGTCGGCGCGGCATGATACCTCCGGGATTAGGTGAAAGACTCCCTGACGGGAGCGGTCCGAGGACGCTTTGGCGCTAAGCGCGCTTAGGCGGAGGAGCGTCGATGCGCCGCGAGCGTGTAAGCCGCGGAACGGACGGAGGCTCCAAAGAGGCGATAAGCAGGAAGCTCGGGACGCAGGAGGGTGTCAG
Organism: uncultured Elusimicrobia bacterium; assembly: GCA_964510095.1. Lineage (GTDB taxonomy): Bacteria > Elusimicrobiota > Elusimicrobia > UBA1565 > UBA9628 > JBBTLF01. Next base: position 12,096 of record CAZEAE010000045.1, read on the forward strand.
GGGCTGGAAGAACTTCACTTGCGAAGGAGCCTGCGCGGCCGAGACGCTCTCTTTGGACCCGGCGCTCTCGCTGACCGCGATACAGACATGGCAAGGATGTTTGCCGTCTACCGTCGACTCCAGGGCAGAGGCGAGGCCTTGGCTCTGCCAGCGGCTGAGCGTCATCTCCGCCCAAGCGCCCAATTGCACGACAGCCAAGATGCCGTTGGAAGAGACGAGCAACGCCGTCGCCAGCACAAGACCCGAGAAGCGTTTGAACACGAGCCATTCTCTCATTTTTTGTAAGATAAACCCATGAACTGGCTAAAGAACCTCAACCCTTTCGCGAAGAAGGAAGAAGAAGCAAGAGCCGCCTCCAAGACCGACGACGCCTTGCGCAAGGCCGCCAAGGCCGCGGGCGTGGACCCCGCGCAGCTGCCGGAACTGCCCAAAGACCTAGCCGACTCCCCCCAGGCCAAAGGCATGATGGCCATGTTCTACCGAAAATGGAAAGACCCGGCCTTCATGAAGCAGCTGCGCACCATGGCCGCCCATATGGCCAAGGACGGGGTCGACCTCAAGGACCAGGCCGCGGTCAAGGCCTGGCTCGAGAAGAACAAGGACAAGGTCGAAAGCGGCGCGTTCAGCGAGCCGCCCGAGGGCGCGCCCAAGGCCGAGACCTTCGTCAAGACCGGCCCCGACGTCGGCCGCAACGACCCCTGCCCCTGCAAGTCCGGCAAGAAATACAAGAAGTGCTGCGGCTCCAACGCCACGGCAGCTTGAAGATCGGGCGTTTCGAAGCCCATTTACTCAGCGACGGCACCTTCCGCCTGGACGGGGGCGCGATGTACGGCACCGTGCCCCGCAACCTCTGGTGCCGCCATGAGTCTCCCGACGAGAAGAACCGCATCCCCCTGGCCTTGGGCTGCCTGCTCATCCGCACGCCCAGCGGCCGCAACGTGCTGGTCGACGCCGGGCTTTCCTCGAAATACGACGCTAACGCCAAGTTCAAGACGATCTACGCCGTCGACCGCAGCGTGACCCTGCGCGACGAGCTCAAAGCCCGCGGGCTCGCTCCCGCCGACATCCACCTGGTCATCAACACCCACCTCCACTTCGACCACGCCGGCGGCGACACCGAATTCGATGACGCCGGCCGGCCCGTGCCCGCCTTCCCTAACGCGCGCTACCTCATCCAAAAGGATGAGTGGGAGGACGCCAACCATCCGCATGAGCGCAATGCGGCCAGCTACATGGAAGAGAACTTCGCGCCCCTCGAGGATAAAAAGGTCCTGGAGCTGGTCAGCGGCGACTATGAGATCGAGCCGGGCTTGAGAGTGACGCGCTCCGGCGGACATACGCGCGGCCACCAATGCGTGACGATCGAGTCCGAGGGCCAAACGGCGATCTACCTAGGCGACCTGGTGCCGACAAGGGCCCATGTGCCGCTGCCCTACGTCATGGGCTACGACCTCTACCCCGTCGACACGCTGGAGTGCAAGCGCAAGTTCTACGCCGAGGCCCTGGCAAAGGACTGGACCCTGCTCTTCCAGCACGACGTGGGCCGCCGCAGTGCCAAGCTCGTCCTGCATGAGGGCCGCTACGCCGCCAGGTGCGATGACTGAGCTCAGCTGGCCCGTCGCGGCGACCCACATGCTGCTGATGGTCGGCGTCGGCATGTCCTTGGAGGTCGTCTTCACCGCGCTGATGGACCTTCCCAAGGCCAAGGACCTGCGCCTCTTAGGCTACACTTATATCTGGATGGTTCCCATCTACTGCACCCTCTACCCGGGGCTTTTCCTGCTCTACCCGCATGCCGCCAAGCTCTCCATCCCACTGCGCGGCGCACTCTACGTGGCCGTCATCTACGCCGTGGAATATTCCACCGGCTGGCTGCTGCGCAAGGCGACCGGCCGCTGCCCGTGGGATTACACCGGCGCCAAGTGGGCCGTGCACGGCCTCATCCGCCTTGATTTCGCGCCGGCGTGGCTCGGCGCGGCGCTGCTGTACGAATGGGTGTACCGCGTCCTGCGGGGCTTGGCCTAGGAACTAGAGGCTTTCGAGCTTCTGGAGGGCGATCTGGCGGTTCAGGCGCTCGGCTTCTTCCTTGATGACGCCTAGCTCGAGCTCGAGCGTGTGGCTGAGCCAGCCCTTGAAGAGCCGCATGACGGGCCGGGCCAGAAGCGAGAACTGGTAGCGCTCCTCGTGCGTGAGCACCGTGCCGCCGGAGACCGGGCGCAGGCTGAAGACGCAGACGGCGGTCTTGGAACCGTGCGTCATCTCGGCGTGATAGCCGCCGTCGGGCGTGAAGCGGACCTTGAAGGAGCCCTTCCAGGGGATGCCCAGGAACTTGCCGGAGGCGGCGGCCTCGGCTTGCGCGGTGTCGGAAGCCGTGACTTCTATAGCGTCGACCTTCTGCTCGTACTGAGCCGCGTTGTTGAGGTCCTGCAGATACAACCGGACCGACTCGCGCGGTGCGCTGATGAGGATGCTGCGGGAAACGACGATCATAGAATCACCTTCCGGAGGACTTCAAAATGGAGCGGGCGAAGGGAATCGAACCCTCGTCTGATCCTTGGCAAGGACCCGTTCTACCATTGAACCACGCCCGCGTGGCCGCAACGGTACGATTATAACAGATTTTGCCTACAGATGGGGGTGGTTGTCGACCGGTTGCTGCGGGGGTGGGGCGCTGCGCTGGTCCTCGAGGATGCGGCGATTCTCCTCGTCCCGGGCCGCCAGGATGTCATCGAAGCAGAAGAAGAGGCGGTCGACGACGGCCGGATCGAAGAACTTGCCCGACTCGTTCTTGATGTAGCCCTTGGCGTCTTCGATCGTCCAGCCTTCCTTGTAGACGCGCTTGGAGACCAGCGCGTCGAAGACGTCGGCCACCGAGACGATGCGCGCCTCGATGGGGATGGCCTCGCCCTTGAGATTATAAGGGTACCCCGTGCCGTCGAAACGCTCATGATGGGAGATGGCGATCTTGGCGGCCAGGCGCAGGAGGTGGCTCTCGGCGTTGGCCAGCATCTGCGAGCCGTAGATGGTATGGCGCTTCATCTCATCGTACTCTTCCGGCACGAGCTTGCCCGGCTTGCGCAGGATGGAGTCCGGGATCGCCACCTTGCCTATGTCGTGCAGCGGCGAGGCGTAGCGGATGTCCTCGGACTCCTGATAGGATAGGCCCATCGCCGAGGCGAGGATCCCGGAGAAGCGGCTCATGCGCCGCAGGTGCTTGCCGGTGTCCTCCTGGTCGCGGTACTCGGCGACCAAGGCCATCCGGTAGATGGTCTCCAGATGCGAGCGGCGCAGGTCCTCGAACAGCGTGGCGTTCTCGATGAAGGAGCCGGCCATCGTGGCCAGGATGCGCAAAAGGCCCTCGTCCTCCTCGTTGAAGGAGCCCTTGTTCTTGTTCAAGACCTCGAAGACGCCCAAGGCCTTGCCGTCGCGCCCCTTGAGCGGTACCGCCAGCACCGAGCGGGTCTGATAGCCGGTGATGCGGTCCAAGTCCTGGGCGAAGCGGGTGTCGCGATAGGCGTCCCGGATGTTGACCGCGCTGCCGGTCTTGGCGACGAAGCCGGCGATGCCCTGGCCGATGGGGATGCGCAGGATCTTATCCTCGTTGCCGAGCGCCACCTTGGTCCAGAGCTCGCCCTTGTAGGAGTCCACCAGGAAGACGGAGCAGCGGTCGGCGGTGAGGATGTTGCGGATCTCCTCCGCGATGATCATCAGCAGGGTGTCGAGGCGCGTCTCGACGGCGATGAGCCGCCCGAACCGGGCGAGGAGGGTCTGGCGCTGCTCAAGCTCCTGTCGGCGTCCCATGGTTTTTTTGTCGGGCGAGAGCCTCGGCGGCGTATTCGCTGAGGTGCATGACTCGACCCTCAGGATAGTATTTCTTCAATCCATGGGCAAGCTGGATGAGGCAAGACGTGGAGCTGGTCACGACGAGGGCGGCTTGAGACGCGGCGATGCAGCCGATCTTCCTCCGAAGGACCTCGTCCGACAGCTCCGGCTGGACGAAGGAGAAGGCGCCGGCGCCGCCGCAGCAGACATCGGACTCGGGAAGCTCCTTGAAAGATTCCCCGGACAGCTTCTTCATCGCTTGGCGCGGCTCCGCCTTGAGGCCTTGGCCATGGCAGGCGCGGCAGGAATCGTGATAGGTCGTGCGCTCCGTGCTTGCGACAGCGGGCAGCTTGTCGGCGACGTCGCCCAAGGCCTGGACGGCGTCCTGCACACGCGAGGCGAAGCGCTCGGAGCGTTCTTTCCAGGCGATGTCGTCTAAAAAGAGCTGCGGATAGGTCTTAAGGAAAGCCGCACAGGATGAGCAGTCGGCCACGACGGGAATTTCGCCCGAGGCTTCGGCATCTTCGATGACGCGCTTGGCCAGCGCACGCGCGTCTGAGACCTCGCCGTAGTTGAAGGGAAGCAGGCCGCAGCAGCCATTATCGAGGCAGTTGCCGGGACCCTTGAGCTCGTCAAGGACCGCGACCGTGGCTTGACCGACCTTGGGATAGAGGAAATTGGGGCCGCAAGGCGCGAAATACAGCCATTCAGGCGCGGCCACTTTGGGTTTGGTCTTCAAAAGTCCGCTGAGGAAGGTCAAAGGCACGTCTTTCACATGCTTGTCGGCCTCCGCCAAGCCATGCAAGCCGAGCTTACTAAGGAAGGGGCGCCCCAAACGCGACAATCCAAGCTTTTTGAGCAGATGGGCTGTTTTAAGAATAAAGGCGAACAGTCCGGGACGATCAACCAGCAGACGGGTCGCCGCCCGCGTCAGCCAATGCGGCTTGTCGCGCAGCATCCGCCGGCCTTCGAGGACGAGGTCCGGCACCGAGACATGGGCGTAGCAAGCCGTCGAGCAGGCACCGCAGAGAAGGCAGGTGGCAAAAGCCTCTTCGGCCGTCTTGGGGTCGCTGAGCTTGCCCTCGAGCATGAGCCGGAGCAGCTGGTTGCGCCCGCGCGGGGACTTGGACTCATGGCCGGTGGCCACGTAGGTGGGACAGGCCTGCTCACAGTAACCGCAGCGGCTGCACTGGCTGGCTGCGTCGTAGGTGCTGCGCTCGCCGAGGTCGGTCTTGAGCCTGCCGAGTGTCTCGCTCACGGCTATAGGATAGCATTCCCCGGATTAGCGGAGCGGGCCCCAGGCAGAGCCTCAGCGCATTTTTGCGATCTCCGAAGGGGCCTTATGACACCGAACGGTGTCATAAGTGTCCGTCGAGGTTCACGAAAAGTTATCCCCGGTACTCCACAGTGGAGTACAGAGGACAAGTATGACTCCAAAACGAGGGACACCTGGTGTCAGGGATGTAGCACTCCCCTAGGTGGCGAGTCTTTGAAGGATCGGGAAAACCTCCTTCGCCTTGCTTTCCGCGACGCAGAAGGGGACAAATCTCAAGTCCAGGGCCTCCGCCATCCTCGCTATCCGGTCCATCGACGCCATCCGCAGGCCGCCGCCCTTGAGATCCCGGGAGATCGCGCTCTTATGCGTCCCCATGACCTTCGCAAGGTCGTCATAAGTCCAATGCTTCCTCTCTAAGGCGTTGAGGATCTGGACCTCGAGCTTCAGAAGCTCATAGCTCTCCTCATGGCGCTTGCGATAGGCGGAATTGGCTATTTTCCTGGCCAAGAGGCCCTTCGGCTTAGCCTTAGTCTTCATAATAGGTCCCCTCTCTGAGGCGCTTTAGAACCCCCACAGGTTAACATATACGTTAACTTTAGTCAAGGGGCGACCAGACATCTCCCCCTCTTTATACGACTGAGGGCCCGATTTTGTTCCCTGGGGCTAGGCTTTCTGGAGGCTGGGCGCGGCGGCAAGCCAGGGATTGAGGCGGTTCTCGGGATCGAAGGCCTGCTTGACCTTGCGCTGCCAGGCGTTCGCGGCGAACGCGGGCGGCAGAGCCACGGCGGGGGCTTTGGGCCAAGGGAAAGAGTACATCTTCAATGTCACTTCCAGGATCACGCCCAGGGTCCCCCAGGACCCCAGCATCAGGCGCGCCACGTCGTAGCCAGCCACGTTCTTGACCACCTTGCCGCCGAGCTCCACGACCGTGCCGTCGGCCAGAAGCACGCGCATGCCAAGGATATCCTCGCGCAGGCCTTGGCCCGCCTTGGTCGCCAGCATCCCCCCCAGCGTGCCGCCGCCTTCGGGCAGGCGCACGTAGAGTCCTTGCTTGGCCAGGTCCTGCTGCAGGACGTAGGGAGACACGCCCGCCTCCACGGTGATCGTGAAGTTCGGCTTGTCCAAGTCCACGATCTCGTTGAGACCCGCCGTCGGCAGGGCGCGCAGGTCGTCGTTCTCCGGGTGCTTGAGGCGCGAACCCGTGCCTTCGATGTAGAACTCGCCGCCCTGCTTGACCCGCTCGATCAGGAACCGGGCTTGCGCGCTCAAGGGCCGCGACGCCGGACGCACGTAGCCGGGCCCCGCCTTGGAGTCCGCCAGCGGGAAGAGCTTGTCGGGATTAGCCAGGTTGTCGGGATCCAAAGCGGTCTTGAGCCTTCTAAAGAGCCCCAGCGTCTCCGGCGTGAACAGCCAAGCCATCGCGTCGCGCTTGTCGACGCCGATGCCGTGCTCGCCGGACAAAGACCCTCCCAGCTCCACGCAAGCCTGCAGGATCTCCTGGCCGGCCGCCTTCACCCGCGCCGTCTCATCAAGATCGCGCTCGTCGAAAGCCACGTTCGGATGGATATTGCCGTCGCCGGCGTGGAAAAGCAGCGCCACCTTGATCTTGTGCCGCAGCGCGATCTCCCGGATGCGCCGCACCACCTCCGGCAGCTTGTCGCGCGGCACGACGCCGTCTTCCACCATCACGTTGGGCGCCAGGCGCGCCAAGGCCGCGTAAGCCCCGCGGCGGCCTTCCCAAAGCTTGTCCCTTTGAGCCTCGTCCTTAGCCGCGCGGTAGTCCGAAGCTCCGTGCTTTCGGCAAAGCTCCTCTACTTTCACGGCGTCGGCCGCCACGCGAGCCGCAGAGCCGTCGAGCTCGATCAAAAGCACCGCTTCCGTCGTCGGATAGCCCGCGTGAACGTAGGCTTCGACGGAATCCACCGTCATCTTGTCCATCGCCTCCAAGACGCGCGGCAGGACGCCCGAGCCGATGATGTCGGCCACGCATTCCACCGCCGACTCGATGGAGGGAAACCCCGCCAGGAGCGTCTGCACGTTGTCCGGTAGCGGGAGGATCTTGACCCAGGCTTTGACCACCACGCCCAAGGTCCCTTCCGCCCCCACCAGCAGGCTGGCCAATTCGCAGCCCCGGTCTTCTATCGAGAACTTCTGCACGCTGGCATCCGGCATCACCGCTTCCACCGCCAGCACGTGGTTGGTCGTGGTCCCATATTTCAGGCAGCGCGGGCCGCCGGCGTTCTCCGAGAGGTTGCCCCCCAAAGTCGACACCTTGAAGCTGGCCGGGTCCGGAGCGTAGAAGCAGCCCGCCTTCTCAAGCTCCTTTTGGAGGTTCAGGTTCACCACGCCGGGCTCGACGACGGCAAAGCCCCCCGCCGTGTCGACTTCCAAGATCCGGTCCATCCGCGCCAAGGCCAGGATCAAGCCCCCGCGCAGAGGGATGCAGCCGCCGGAGAGGTTCGTCCCGGCGCCGCGCGCGGTGAAGGGGACCTTCTCCTTCGCGCACCAAGCCACGGCGGCCTGGACGTCCCGCGCCGAGCGGCAGAGCGCGACGGCGTCCGGGCGCCCGCGGTCCAAGGCCGCGTCATAGGAGTAGCTGGCCAAATCGGCGGCGGAGGTCAGGAGCGCGCCCGGCGACAGCAGCGGCCGCAGGGACTCCAGCGCCCCTGGCCTCATTTTTTGACGGGGAGGGTGAAGTAGAAGAGCGAGCCCACGCCCAGCTGGGAGTCCAGGCCGATCTCGCCGCCGTGCATCTGCACGATCTCGCGCGCGATCTTCAGGCCCAGGCCGAAGCCCGCCTTGCGCATCGCCTGGGCTTCCTGGGTCTGGAAGAAGCGCTCGAAGACGCGCGGCAGGTCTTCTTTCGAGATGCCGATGCCGGTGTCGCGCACGCCGATCGTGACCCAGTCCGGCGTCACGTCGATACGCACGGTCACCGAGCCGCCTTCCTTGGTGTACTGGATGGCGTTGGTGCACAGGTTCTGGATCACCTGGCCGATGCGGTGCGGGTCGCCGGACAGCGCCGGCAGCACCGGCGGCATCTCCAGCGACAGCGCGATCTTGCGCTGCTGAGCCACCACGTCGATGCGCGAACGGACCTCATTGGCCACCGCGGCCAGGTCGAGCGCGCCGATCTCCACGCGCAGCTTGCCGGACTCGATGGCGGCCAGGTCCACGAGGTCGGAGATCAGCGCGTTCAAGGTCCGCGCCGCCGAATGGATATGCCCCGCGCATTTGAGCTCGCCGGGCTGGTCCTTGAGCCGCATGCCCAGCACTTCGGCATAGCCCAGGATGGCCGTCAAGGGGTTCTTCACGTCATGCGCCACCATCGCGAAGAACTTCTTCTGGAAGCCGTTGATCTGTTCCAGCTGCTGGTTGGAGGTCTGGACCTCCTTGAGCAGCCGCGCGTTCTCGAGCAGCAGATGCCGGCGCTCCATCGCGCGCTGGACGGAGAAGATCAGACGCGAGGCCTCCACCGGCTTGAGCAGGGCGTCGTCCAAGCCCAGCTCGACGACCTGGCTGACGCCTTGGAGCGCCGCCTGCAGCGGATAGCGGTCCACCATGAAGATGATGCGCAGGTCCGGGTCGAACTCCCGCAGCTTCTGGGCCAGCTCCGCCCCGGACTGCTGAGCCATCGCGATCGCCGTGCCGATGATCGAAAGGTGGAAGGTGCCCTTCTTGCCGGCCAGCTTCAAGGCCTCGGCGCCGTCCATGGACGTCGTCACCTCATAGCCGGCGGCCATCAAAGCTTGGCCCAGCGTGGCCAGCGTCGGCTGATAGTTGTCCAGCAGCAGGATCCGGTCCTTTTCCTTGGGTCCGTCCTTCTTGCCCGGCTCATCGGTGGCGCCGGCGAGGATGCCGGCCACCCGGCCCGCCTGCTCCCGCATCAAAGAAGCGGGGAAGGACTCCTTGACGGCCTTGGCGGCGGCGCGCACCGGATCGGCGCCCGAGACGTAGTAGCAGATCGCCATGGACACCGTTTGGCGCAGGAGGCCGTCGAGGGCTTCCGCCTCCTGGACGCTTCCCGGGAACTGGACGATCAGGATCTTGCCCAGGACGACGGGCTCCTGCACGTCCGTGTCGCCGGAGGCGCCCAGACGCTCCCAAAGGGATTTCGGCTTGAGCGACTTGGGCTTGGGCGTCATCGCCTCGCACTGCTGACGGACGAAGTCGATCATCCCCTTGGTCGACTCCATCCGTATCGGCTGGATGCCTGACTGGGTCAGGTGCATGCCCAGGGCGTTGGTGGCAAAAAGAGTCTGATCGCACAGGAACACGATCGGCCGGTCGACGGCGCGCACCTGGTCGACGAACCCCGCGGGCAGCGGCCAATTCAGGCGGCGCAGCGGCAGGGATTCGACCGGCGACAAGGAGGCCTGGTTCTCGACTAGGAACAGAGCATAGGTCGGCTGCTTGCTGTGGATGCCGAGCAAGGCCTCGCGCTCCTGCGGCGTGACCTTGGCTTGGTCGAAGACGACGGCGGCGAACTGCTCGGTGCCCAGGCGCAAGGCCGCTTCCCGCACGCCCGAAGACGTCAGTACCTCATACTCGCGCCCCGCCAAGCTGGGCGTCATCTCGCCGATGAGCGTCTTGTCGGCCGAGATGATCAACACCCTTCCGCGCGTCGCCATCAAGCCACCCTCTCGGCCGGCTCGGGCATGAGCTTGGCGGTGAAGTGCCTCAGCCGCGGGGAGCCTTCGAGCAGCCGCAGCGGCCTGATGGACCCGGCCCGGCCCGCGATGTCGGCGAAGACCTCGATGACGAGGTCGATATGGCTCTGCGTATACACTCGGCGCGGGATCGCCAAGCGCACCAGCTCCATACGCGCCGGCCGGAAGACCCCTTCGCTTTCCCCCCCGAACATCAAAGAGCCGATCTCGACGGTCCGGATGCCGGCGGTCAGATACAGCTCGCAAGCCAAAGCCTGGCCGGGATAGCCGGAGGCCGGGATATGCGGCAGGAAGGTCTTGGCGTTGACGTAGACGGCGTGTCCGCCCGGAGGCTCGACGATCGGCACGCCGGCCGAACGCAGCCCGCGCCCCAGATACTCGACGGACCGTATCCTATAGTTCAAATATTGCTCGTCCAAGACCTCTTCCAGGCCGCGCGCCATCGCCTCAAGGTCGCGTCCGGCCAGCCCGCCGTAGGTGGGGAAGCCTTCTCCAAGGATGAGGACCTCGCGGGCTTTCTGCACCCAGGCCGGGTCATTGAGGGCGAGGAAGCCGCCGATGTTGACCAGGGCGTCCTTCTTCGCGCTCATCATGCAGCCCTCGCCGTAAGTGAACATCTCGGCGGCGATGTCCTTAACCGGCCGCGTGGCATAGCCCGGCTCGCGCAGCTTGATGAAGAAAGCGTTCTCCGCGAAGCGAGCCACGTCCAGGATGACGGGGATCTTGTAATGCCGGGCGATCTCGGAGACCTGCCTGAGGTTCTTCATGGAGACCGGCTGGCCGCCCAAGGAGTTGTTGGTCAAGGTCATCACGATCATCGGGATGTTCTGGGCGCCCAGCTCCCGGATCTTGGCTTCCAGGAGCTTGACGTCCATGTTCCCCTTGAACGGCCCCGTGACGTCGAAGTCCCAGGCGTCGGCCACGGGCAGGTCCACCGCCGCGGCTCCCGACGCCTCCACGTTGGCGCGCGTGGTGTCGAAATGGGAGTTGGAAAGGACGGTCTTCCCCGGGCCGCAGGTGATGCCCATCAGGATGCGCTCGGCGGCGCGCCCCTGGTGGACGGGCAGGACGTGCTTGAAGCCGGTCAGCGCGCGGACGGTCTTCTCGAAGAGGAAGAAGCTGCGCGCCCCGGCGTAGGACTCGTCGCCCCGCATGATGCAGGCCCATTGCTCCGAGGACATCGCCGAGGTCCCCGAGTCCGTCAGGAAATCGATCAGGACCTTGTCGGCGGGGATGGCGAAGAGGTTGTAGGAAGCCTCGCGCAGGGCGAGCTCGCGCTGCGCCAGGGTCGTGAAGCCCAACGGCTCCACCGACTTGATCCGGAAGGGCTCGATGATCGTCTTCCAGCGTTTTTCCATGGCTAGTTCGTCTCGGAGCCGGTGTGGTAGGAACATTCCTCGCAGCCGCAGAGCTTGCGCAGGTTCTCGAAGGAGAAGATGCCCGTGCCGTGGCCGTCGGAGAAGGCGAAGGAGAGCGCGTAGTTGCCCACGAGGTCGGCCTTGGTGGCCTTCATCTCGGCGGGCACGGTGGCGGGATCGAGGAGCATCTCGCCGGACCATTCGTCCTTGCAGAGGGCGCAGGGGCAGTTTTGGCGGAGCAGCTGGAAGCTGTATTCGCTGACGTGGCCGTCCTCCCAGGTGATGCGCAGCTGTTCGTCTTCGACCTTCTCGATGTTGGAGGGATTGAAATTGAGCATGACGCTTGGCGGCCTTGCGGAGCATATTATATCATTTCGGCCAGATACCGGAGGCAACATGAAAAACCCCCTTTTGACCCTCGTCATCCTCGCCCTGACCGCGCCCTCCGCCCGCGGCGCCGAGCCCGACCGGGAGATCGTCAAGGTCAACGGCACCCCCATCCGCCAGTCCGAAGTCCTGGAGCGGCTATGGAAGCGCTACGGCCCCGCCACGCTCGACGAGATGGTCGATGAGCTCCTGCTGCGCCAGGCGGCCTCCGCCCAGAAGATCAAGGCCGAGCCGGCGGACGTCGACCGCAAATACGAGAGCATCAAGAAGCAGTTCGGAGACCCGGTGATCTTCGAGAACCAGCTGCAGCAGGCCGGCACCTCTCCGGAGAAGCTCAAGCTCGAGATCGCCGACCAGCTGGCCCTCGACAAGCTGGTGGCCGGCGCCAAGAAGCTCGCGGTCAAGGACGAGGACGTCAAGAAGGCTTTCGACGCCCACAAGGCCTCGCTGGCGGCTCCCGCGGCCGTGCATCTCAAGCACATCCTGGTCAAGACCGAGACCGAGGCCAAGGACATCATCGACAAGGTCAAGGCCGGGAGCGCGTTCTCCAAGCTCGCCGAGGAAAGGTCCTTGGCCCCCACGGGCAAGCTCAAGGGCGGCGACTACGGCTTCGTGTCCCGGGGCATGCTGCCCGCCGAGATCGAGGACATCGCTTTCGCGATGAAGCCCGGCGAGATGAAGACGATCGACTCCCCCAAGGGCCTGCACATCCTGCAGGTCGTCGAAAAGCGCGAGCCCAAGCCCGCCGTGTTCGCCCAGGTCAAAGACGACCTCAAGGACATGCTGCTCTCCGAGAAGATCAAAGCCGCGCTGCCCGCCTTCATCCAGGAGCTTCGGCAGAAAGCCGAGATCAAGCCGCAGGGCGAAGCCAACTGACGCATGGCTAGGCGAGGATGATGTAGCTGTTCACGATGACCGCTACATTTTCAGACATTCGCTGAATCCGAAGTATGCCGCCTATTTCTTCCAATCGAGCCAGTTCAACGAGCAGAAGGTGAAGCATGCCGCAGGCGCCAAAATGATCCGAATTCAGAGCGAGAGCTTACAGAAGATTCGCATCCCAATCCCGTCGCCCAAGGAGCAAGCCCGCATCGTCGCCATCCTCGACAAGTTCGACGCGCTGACCAACGACCTCTCCGAGGGCCTGCCCGCCGAGATCGCGGCGCGGCGCAAGCAGTACGAGCACTACCGCGACCGCCTGCTGACTTTCCAGGAAGCCGCGTGAGCGGTAAACCTTCCGGGGAAATCGTCCTTTACCCCCGCAGCGACGGCGCTCCGGCCCTCGAGGTTCGCCTAGACGGCGACACGGTCTGGCTGACCCAGGACCAGATGGCGGAGCTGTTCGGCAAGGCCAAGTCCACCATCAACGAGCACATCAAGAACATCTTCGAAGAAG
>CAZEAE010000046.1:0-24898 GCA_964510095.1 uncultured Elusimicrobia bacterium
GATATCGCTATGTTACGTTCGCTTGCGGTATTTTTTCACAGCTTCATTGGTTAGGTGCCTCCCTGCTCGGGGTGCAAATCGCTTTTCCCGATATTGCACTTCAAGCAGAGCGTCCGTAGATTTTCAAGAACTGTCTCGCCACCCTTGGACCATGGTTTCATGTGATCCGCGTGAAGAACAACATCTGAATTCTTTGCGGGGCTTGCTCCGCACATTTGGCAAATACAGTTATCACGAATTAAAACTTGTGCCCGCAAACGCCAATTGATATTTCTCCCGGTCCGTTTACTCTTCGAGGTGCTTCCGGAAGCCGGTAAAAGTCCTTCGGGCTTGCCCGATCGAATAAATTCTTCGAATGCCATCAGCGCCTTATTCCAGGAGCCAAAGCGGTTTTCGTATGTGCCAAGCGAGAACTTTGAGTGCCCATACGTCTTTTCCAGCTCACGACCGAATGGCTGACGGCCAAGAGCAGTCCAGGTATTAGCGATATTTTCGAATAGCTCAGCGTCAGGGATGTGCTGCCTATTCGGCGCTTCAAGTCCGGCTTTCTGAAGAGCCAAATTCCACTGTTTGAACTTCCGTAGGAACGTGTTGACCCCAAAGAGCCCTTTGGTCGAATATTCGGAGGCGGTCAGGCTCGTCTTTGAGAGTTCCGTAGCAACTCGTTTCAAATCAGCCAGAAGATCTTCTTCCGGGATGTTCCTTCTTCGAAGTCGAATTTGGAAATCACTCATGTTTGTTTAGGGCACCTAACGATACGCTGTGCCGCGCGCGCTACTGGAACTCCCTAAAGAAAGCGCGCGTCGGCACAAGCGCATGGTTATGCGGCCCAGTTCATGCGCAGCGTTCTGTGGTGCGTTGCGCAATCCCTTAGATAAAGGTTCATCAAGCTCTGATACGGCAATCCGGCCTGCCCAGCAATACGACGAAAGTACTCAATCGTCGGCTCATCCAGCCGGATTGTAATCTGTTTTTTCAGCGCCTTAGCGTAAGGATTTTTCGTGGATTTTGAAAAGTCGTATTCTTTTTTCATCGGATGCGCCCCCAATACAAGGCCTGTTCTTTCTTTGTGGCACGACGGGCCGAAATAAGCCGTATTTCCGAATCGGCCTCGCGGTGGCAATGACACACAACGAGAATTCGAGGATTTGAGCTCATTCCCAGGAGAAGAAATCGCTGCTCGTCCCCATGGTGCTCCGGATCGGCAATAAACCTTGCATTCTCGTCGTAAAAGACACTTTGCGCTTCCTCAAATGTTATCCCGTGTTTCTGCCTGTTCGTTTTCGCTTTCGTGGGATCCCATTGGAAGTGCGGTGCCATACTACAGTATAACTACAATGTAAGTTAAATTCAAGTGGTTGCTGGCGCCTGGATGGCTGCATAACTATGGAATGAGCGGAACCCGATAGCATGACCGGCGCTGCTTTTCATCTCTCGGATTATGCTTGAAAAAACAGCCTTTCGCCAGGGTAAGCCTAGACGCGGGTCCGACAAACACCGCGCAGCCGGTCCGTATATCATGTCGCCCCCTCTTCCAGCCCGATCGTATCCGCCGGACTTTTGACCCCACGCCCGCCCTTGTTCAGCACGTGCGTGTAGATCATCGTCGTGCTCACGCCGCTATGACCAAGGAGCTCCTGAGCGGTGCGTATGTCGTAGCCGTCTTGAAGCAGATGCGTGGCAAATGAATGCCTCAGGGTATGGCAGCCGGCCGCCTTGACTATACCCGAGCGGATCCGCGCCAGCTTGAAGGCCTTCTGAAGGACCGTCTCATGCAGGTGATGCCGTCGCCGCGATCCAGTCTCCTGCTCGGTATAATGCGTCGTAGCCGGGAAGACCCATTGCCAGCCCCACTCTTTCGAGGCTGTGACATACTTGCGCGCAAGAGCGTTGGGCATCGCGACGCTTCCCAGGCCTCTGCTCAGGTCTTCCTGGTGTTGCCGCTGGACCGCTTCAAGATGCAGGCGGAGCGGCCCTTGAGCGGCCTCGGGGAACATCGTGTAGCGGTCCTTGTTTCCTTTTCCGGCCCGAACCACGATCTGATTCTGATAAAAATCCAGATCCTTGACGCGCAGATTGCAGCATTCCTGCAGCCGGAGTCCTGCGCCGTAAAGCAGCGTCGCCATCAGGCGCGTGGTTCCGCTCATCTTGCCCAAGACCGCCCGAACCTCCTCACGGCTCAGGACTACCGGCAGGACCACCGGTCTCTTAGCGCGCACCACGCCTTCGATAAAGCCTATCTTCTTGCCCAAGACCTCCTGAAAGAGGAACAAGAGCGCGTTGAGGGCCTGGTTCTGCGTCGAGGCGGCTACTTGTCCCTCTGTGGCCAGGCTTGAAAGAAAACGGGCGATCTCGGCCTCTCCCAGCGATTCTGGCGGAGACCCTCCTTGACGATCGAGGAATCTGGCCGCCCAGCCCACATAGGCTTTCTCGGTGCTGACGCTGAAGTGGCGGGCTTGGGCCGCAAGGCGGACCTTATCCAGCAAGGATGCCGGTCTGGGCGCCGAGACAGGAACGTCCTTCACGCTTGCTTGCAGTGCTTGCGCAAGCTTGAAGACCTCTCCCTGAAAGAGATCTGTAAGACGAGCCGGCATGTCGGCCTCGTTTGGCACCGTCCAATACTTCTCCTGGTCATGCCAGCGGCGCCCCGCGATGGTTTTGATCTTCGCCAGGCGCTCGGGGGAGTAGGGCAAGCGGACGATCAATCGTCCGTTCTCACCCGGCATGATCCGGATAGGCTCCATATCCTTTATACGACCGACCCTGCCAAAAGGTTCCCTGTCTCGACGGAGGCGGGAACAAAATCGGGGGGTCAGTCGTATATAGAGTGATGATCGACCCCGTGACGGAGATCCCCGCAAGCCCCATCTACCTGATCCGCGGAAAGCGCGTCATGTTGGATGCCGATCTGGCCCGGATCTATGGAGTCCCGACCGCTCGGCTTAACCAGCAGGTCAATCGGAACCTTCGCCGCTTTCCCGAAGATTTCATCTTCCGCCTCAGCGCTCGGGAGTTCGCAGACTTGATGTTGCAATTTGCAACATCAAGTTCTAATTACGGAGGACGCCGTAAGCTGCCCTATGCTTTCACGGAACACGGGGCTATCATGCTGGCAAGCGTCCTTAATAGCCCGGTGGCGGTGCGCGCCAGCGTTCACGTTGTCCGCGCCTTTGTCCGGCTGCGAGAGCTACTGGTGGGGCAGAAAGGGCTGTCTCGGAGGTTGACGCAGTTGGAGCGGGCTTTCGCCCGGCATGATGAGAAGGTCCAAAGGCTCTGCGACGCTTTTGAAGGACTTGCTGGAGAGGCGCGGGCTAGGCCTCGGATCGGGTTCCAGCCGGGGGCGGGTGATGGAAAGTAGGGGACGGGACTTGAGATCACAATCTGTGATTCCAAGTTGAAGCGGTCTGAAATATGCCACAATCGAACGGCTGTACTATTTTGTTGACTTTTGTGGGTAATGCTGATAGAATGATTTCCTCACCTGCTGGCGGACGTGAACGCCGGCTCGCCGAGGGGGAGAACTCAACATGGCTGGACAAGAGACCGCGAAGGGACGGGCGCTGGACTTGGCGTTGGCGCAGATCGAGAAGGCTTACGGCCGCGAGGCCATCATGAAGCTGGGAGACCGCGCCGCCAAGATCAAGGTGGAAGTCATCCCCACGGGCATCCTGTCCTTGGACTTGGCCTTAGGCGTCGGCGGCATCCCGCGCGGCCGCATCATCGAGATCTACGGTCCCGAGTCTTCGGGAAAGACCACGCTCGCCCTGCAGGTCGCAGCCCAAGCCCAGCGCCTCGGCGGCGCCGCGGCTTACATCGACGCCGAGCACGCCATGGACCCGGCGTACGCCGCCCAGCTGGGCGTCAAGATCGACGACCTGCTCATCGCCCAGCCCGACTCCGGCGAAGAGGCCCTTGAGATCACCGAGAAGCTGGTGCGCTCCAGCGCCTTGGACGTCATCGTCATCGACTCCGTCGCCGCGCTCGTCCCCAAGGCCGAGATCGAAGGCGAGATGGGCGACTCCCACATGGGCCTGCAGGCTCGCCTCATGAGCCAGGCCCTGCGCAAGCTCACGGCGGTGGTGGCCCAGAGCAAGACGACCTTGATCTTCATCAACCAGATCCGCAACAAGATCGGCGTCATGTTCGGCAATCCCGAGACGACGACCGGAGGCCTGGCGCTCAAGTTCTACGCCACCATCCGGCTCGACATCCGCCGCATCGAGAACATAAAGGAAGGCGACGTCGTCGTCGGCGCGCGCGCGCGCGTCAAGGTCGTCAAGAACAAGGTGGCCGCGCCGTATCGCACCGCCGAGTTCGAGATGATCCACGGCTACGGGGTGTCGCGCGAAGGCTGCCTCGTCGACATGGGCGTCGAGGGCCAGATCCTCGAAAAATCGGGCTCCTGGTACCTCTATGGGACCGAGCGCCTGGGCCAGGGCCGCGAGAACGCCAAGGCTTACCTCAAGCAGCACGGCGACATCGCCGACAAGCTCGAGCGCGCGCTGCGCGAGAAGTTCCTGACCCCGGGAGCCCTGGAGAATACGGCAAGCGCTTCCGCGGCCGTCGTGCCCGCGCCGGCTCCGGCCGCCGCGCCCGTCAAGAAGCTCGTCGCCGCCGGCAAGGGCAAGAGCGAATAGCTACGACCGATCCGCAAGACCGCAAGCACAGCCCCCTCCTCGAGGAGTATTTGAAGCACATCACCCTCGAGAGGGGGCTGTCTCGCAACACCTGCCTGGCCTACGCCTCGGACCTCGAGCAGTTCTTCGCCCACCTGGGCGCGCGCGACCCGCTGACCGCCTCTTCCGACGACCTGTCGGATTATCTCTGGGAGCTCAAGACCAAGCGCAAGCTCGAGCCGGTGACGCTGTTCCGCAAGATCGAGGCCTTGCGCTCTTTTTACAGCTACCTGGCCGCCGAGCAGCGCATCACCTGCAGCCCGGCGCAGTCCTTCCGCGCGCCGCGCCTGCCCGCGCGCCTGCCGCGCTACCTCAGCCAGGAAGACACCGAGCGCCTGCTCTCGGCGCCCTTGGACGGCTCCTTCGAGATGGCCCGCTCGCGGGTCATGATCGAGCTTTTGTACGCTACCGGCATGCGGGTGACCGAGCTTCTGTCGCTTACGCCCGAGTCGGTCAACCTTCAGGACGGCTGGGTGCGGGTGCTGGGCAAGGGCTCCAAGGAGCGCTTGATCCCCGTCCATGAGCGCGCCGTGGGCCTGCTCAAGCAGTACCTGACCCTGCGCGCCCGGAAGTTCCCGGCGCCGGGGCCCGAGCTTTTCCTCAATCGCCGGGGCCAAAGCCTCTCGCGCGTCTCGTTCTGGCGCGACCTGTCCGCTTTTGGAAGGAAAGCGGGCCTCAAGACCAAGCTCCACCCCCATCTGCTGCGCCACACCTTCGCCACGCACCTGCTCCAAGGCGGCGCCGACCTGCGCTGCGTCCAGGAGATGCTGGGCCATGCCAGCCTGGGCACGACGCAGATCTACACGCATCTCGATAAAAGTGAGCTGAAAAAATCCCATGCGAAACATCATCCTCGCGGTTAGCCTCTGCTGGGCGTCGGGCCCGGCCTTGGCGGCGGAGCCTCTCGACGCCGACACGCTGGCCATGGTCACGGCCTTCGTCAAGATGAAGACCGGAGACCTGCCGCCGGACTCCATCGACCGCTTCCTGGCCGTCGATATGGCGGCGCTGCCGGAGAAGCTGCGCAAGCCTTTCGAGGCCAAGCGCTTCGAGCTCAACGTCCTCCGGCATATGGCCCAGAAGAAGAAGAGCGGCACGGTCAGGATGCCGGAGGCCGATTGCTCGACGCCGCAGGAGGCCAAGGCCAACCAGTCCGGCATCATGCAGATGGCCGGCTTCGAGGAGATCTTCGACAACGAGCTGCTTTACCTGATGAAGACGACGCTGTGCACCGAGCGCGACATGATGTGCGAGTTCTCGCTGCAGATCATCTTAGAGAAGGATCCTAAGAGCAAAAAGCCGCATCCGCGCTACTTCCTGCATCAGAAGGACCCGCTTTTTGCGCTCGTGGGCGAGTACCGCGGCACGGGGAGCAGCCACAACACCAAGTTCTTCGGCCGGGGCGGCCCCAGCTGCGCGCCGCGTTTGAAATAGAGCCCCCCTTGACACCATCAGACTGGTCCGTTAAACTGGTTGTATGGGAAAGAAGATCAGTGCTTTTGAGGCCAAGACCCATCTCTCCAGCCTCTTGCGAGACGCTGAGCGAGGCGAGTCCTACGTGATCCATCGCCGGGGAAAGCCGGTTGCGAAACTGGGACCGGCGCGAGAGGGCGGCACCGCTGATTGGCTGGCGGTGGCGCAGGCGTTTCGCGAGATGCGTTTGAAGCTGGGGTCGCCCATGGACGTCAAATCCCTGATAGAAGAAGGCCGGCGACTTTGACCGCCTGGGTGCTCGACAGCTCGATGGCCCTGGCTTGGGCCTTGCCGGATGAAAAGTCCGCGGAGGCGGAACGGTTCATGGCGCAAGCCGCCCAAGACTCGCGGGCCGCATTATGGGTGCCGGCGCTTTGGTGGTACGAGATCGCCAATGCCTTGACCAGCGCGCGGCGCCGCAAGAGGCTGAGCGAAGCCGATGCAGCGCGCCTTATCGAGCTTTATGGCCAGCTGCCGCTTCAGACCGATGCCTCCTTGGGCGGCGAGGCGATGTGGCGGCATCAGGCCTTGGCCGTCGAGCACGGTCTTTCAGCCTATGACGCCGCCTATCTTGAGTTGGCGCAGCGAACCGGGGCGGGGTTGGCCAGCCTAGACGAACGCCTGAGCGCCGCGGCCCGGCAGGCCGGGCTGACTAGCTTCGCCTAGAACAAAGTGTAGACGAACGGGGCCACGGCGGAGGTCTCGGCGAAGATCAAGAGCAGGCCGAAGAGCGCCAGGACGATGAAGAGCGGCGCCATCCAGAAGAGCTTGCGCTTCTTGAGGAAGTCCTTGAACTCGCGCAGCGATTCCATCCGGGACATGCCTCATGGTACCAAAAGCCGAGGCCTCTTGTCAGGCTTAGAACTGCCGGGTGTAGGAGACCGGTCCTTCGGAGGGCTCCTTGGCTTTCCAGTAGGAGCTGCGCCCGTCCATCTTCTCGTCGAGGAGGTCTCCGCCCAGCCAGCGCAGGAAGATCGCATAGGGCGTGATGAACAGGTAGTAGAGCAGGGCCAGCGCGATGAAGGTGTTGATCCGGCCCAGCACGAGGACGACCGGCATCCACAGGCGATAGAGGGGCGCGATCAGCGTGGGCCGAAGCCAGCCGACCAGCAAGCAGGCGGCGGAGAGCCCGCCTTCCCAGGGCGCCAAGGGGCGCCCCTTGCGCCAATGCAGGAAAGCGAAGAAGGCCAGGAGCACGCCTAGGCCGACGGCGAACTCGCGCAGGCGCGTCGCCAGGCTCTTCAGTCCAGGGCGAATTCCTTCATCCATTCCTTGTCATCCTTGGTCTTCGTCTGAGCCTGCTTGTCGAGCAGCAGGTTGCCCAGCACCAGAAAATCGATCTCCGTGCGCATGAAGCAGGCCAGGGCCTCTTCAGGACGGCAGACGATCGGCTCGCCGCGTACGTTGAAGGACGTGTTGATGAGCACCCCGCAGCCCGTCAGGGTCTCGAACGCCTTGAGCAGGTCGTAGAACGGGGCGTTGTCCGAGCGCTTGACCGTCTGCAGGCGGGCCGAGTGGTCGACGTGCGTCACCGCCGGGATGTCCGAGCGCGGGACGTTCAGCCGCTCGATGCCGAAGAGCTTATCCTCTTCCGGCTTCGGGGCCGTCCGGCGTTCCTCTTTGACCTGGGCCGTCATCAGCATGTAGGGGCTTTCGCCCTTCAGGTCGAAATAATCCGCGCTCTTCTCGGCGAGCACCGCCGGCGCGAAGGGCCGGAAGCTCTCGCGATATTTTATCTTGAGGTTCATCTTCGACTGCATCTTCGGGTCGCGCGCGTCGCCGAGTATGCTGCGCGCGCCCAGGGCCCGCGGGCCATACTCCATGCGGCCGGCGAACCAGCCTAGGATCTTGCCGTCGGCCAGCTGCTTGGCCGCTTCCCTAGAGAGCTCTTCCGGCGATAATCGTTTATACGGGACGGCGCGCTCCTTGAGGAAGGCTTCCAGCTCGTCGTCCGAGTAGGACGGGCCCAGCAGCGAGCCCTGCTGGCTGTCGGCCTTCCCGTCGGCCTGCCGGGGCTTGTCTAGATAGTGGTGCCAGGCGAACAGCGCCGCGCCCAGGGCCCCGCCGGCGTCTCCGGCGGCCGGCTGGATCCAGACGTTGTCGAACACTTTTTCACGCAGGATGCGGCCGTTGCCCACGCAGTTCAAAGCCACGCCGCCGGCCAAGCAGAGGTTCTTGGACCCCGTCGTCTTTTTGGCCTGGCGAGCCATGCGGAGCATGACCTCCTCGGTCACGGCCTGCACGGAGGCCGCCAGGTCCATGTCGCGCTGGGTCAGCTTGGATTCCTGTTTGCGCGGCGGCGCGCCGAAGAGTTCGTCGAAAGCCGGGCTCGTCATCGTCAGCCCCGCGCAGTAGTCGAAATAGCGCATGTCCATCTTGAAGGAGCCGTCCTCCTTGAGGTCGAGCAGGCGCTTGTATATCAGATCGGCGAAGACCGGCTTGCCGTAAGGCGCCAGGCCCATCACCTTGTATTCCCCCGAATTGACCTTGAAGCCGGTGTAATAGGTGAAGGCCGAGTAGAGCAGGCCCAGGGAATGGGGGAAGTGCAGTTCCGACAAGAGCTTGAGCTTGTTGCCTTGGCCGTGGCCGATGGAGGCCGTCGCCCATTCGCCTACGCCGTCGATCGTCAGCACGGCCGCGTCCTGGAAGGGCGAGGGGAAGAAGGCGGAGGCCGCATGGCTCTCGTGGTGCTCGGGGAAGACCACTTCTTTCCGGTAGCCCAGGCTCTCGCGGACGAGGTCCTTCATCCAGAGCTTTTCCTTGATCCAGAGCGGGATGGCCATCCGGAAGGAGGAAAAACCTCGGGGGGCGTAGGCCATGTAGGTCTTGAGGATGCGCTCGAACTTGAGCAGGGGCTTGTCGTAGAAAGCGACCAGGTCCAAGTCAACGGTCTTAAGGCCGGCTTCCCGCAGGCAATAGGCCACGGCTTGCGCCGGGAAGCCCGGGTCGTGGCGCTTGCGGGTGAAGCGTTCCTCTTGGGCGGCCGCCACGATCTTCCCGTCGCGGAGCAAGGCCGCGGCGCTGTCGTGGTAGAAGGCGGAGAGGCCTAGGATGTTCAGGCTTTTTCTACCACCATCGCCCCGCCCATCCCGCCGCCGGCGCAGGCGGCGATCATGCCGTAGCGGCCCTTGGGATCCTGCTTGAGCGCGTACAGGGAGTTGAGGATCAGGCGGATGCCGGTGGCGCCCAGCGGATGGCCCAAGGCGATCGAGCCGCCGTGCGGGTTCATCGCGCCGGACTTGAACTTGGCTTCCCAGTCGTGGCCGAAGCGCTCCTTGCCGATCTTGAAGATCGACAGGACCGTCGCGGCGAAGGGCTCATGCAGCTCGATGTTGGTCAGCTGGTCGAAGGAGATGCCGGCGGCTTTGAGCGCCACCGGCGCGGCCAGCGCCGGGGAGATGCCCATGTGCGCGGGGTTGTTGCCGTAGTAGCCCCAGCCCTTGAGCTCGCCTAAGACCTCGAGCCCCAGCTCCTTGGCTTTCTTGTCGGTGGTCACGATGATGGCGGCGGCGCCGTCGGAGCGTCCGCAGGAGTTGAACAGCGTGACGGAGCCCTTGGTCTTGCCTTCCTCGTAGGTCTTGCCGTCGATGAATTGCCCGTAATCGCGGAAGAAGTCCTTCATCGAGTAGACGGAGTTGTCGAAGAGGGCCGGAGCCTTGCCCAGCATCTGGGGCTTGGCCACCAGATCCTCGCGCAGGAAGGGGTATTCGTCCTTGTCCAGCAGGGTCGACCCGTTGCTGCCGGCGCTGGCGACGTGCGAGGCGTAAAAGCCCGAGTTCCAGCCTTCGATGGTGCGCTTGAAGCTCTCATGGGCGTAGGCGTCCTGCTGGGCGCGGTCCACCCCGTACATCTGCGCGCAGACTTCCGCGGTGCCGGCCATGTTGATCTTTTTGACCGGATCGGTCAGGCCCTCTTCCATGGCGTCGATGACGGCGACTTCCTGGCTTTGGAGCAGGTCGTTCCACTTGGCCTTGACGGTGGCCATGCTGCGCAGCTCCTTCATCGCCCGCGAGCCCTCGATGGTATAGGGGAGGCGCGACATGCACTCGGTGCCGCCGGCGAGGTAGAGCTCGCCTTCGCCCGCCAGGATGAAGCGGGCCGCCGAGGAGATCGCCTCGATGGAGGAGACGCAGTTGTTCTGGACCGTCACCGCTTGGGCTTTCTCGGGCAGGCCGCAGTTGAGCAGGCTGACCCGCGCGATGTTCGGAGCCGAGAAGGACTGCCCCACCCAGCCGACCAGGAGGCCGTCGACGGCGTCCTTGGGCAGCTTGGAGCGCTGCAGCAGGGCTTCGATGGCCATCTTCATGAGGCCTTCGGGCTTCATCGTCGATAAGGAGCGGGAGATGTGGCCGATGGGCGTGCGCGCGCCGGTGCAAAGGACGATCTTCTTCGATTCCGCGAACATGGTTTTCTCCTGGAAAGCCTGCAAAACGGGCGGTGGCCCTTGTTTTATTGTAACGCTTTGCGCCGCCCGGCGCAACGCCCCGCCTATGGTATAATCCGCCATGCGCAAGCTGGTCTTCATCGGCAGCCATCTAGGCTATCCCATGGATAAGACCCCCCTGGGCGGCGGGGCCATGGTCGGCCTGCAGCTTTTGCGCCATTGGCCGCAAGACGGCTCCTGCGAGATCGTGGCCCTCGGTTCCGGCCCCCAGACGCCGGTCCCGGGCTTCGAGTACGTCCGCTTGCCTTCGGGGCCGGACCGGGACCTGGTCAGCCTGTCGGAGCTGGGATATGCCGCGTTCTGCCGTGCTTTCGAGCGGGCGACGACCGACTGGCTGCTGTCTCGCCGCGGGCGTTTCGACCCCAGAGAGACCTGCGTGCTCGTCAACGACATCTCCGAGGGCCCCGTCCTGGCGGAGCTGACCGCCGCCGGCTATCCGGTGGCCTCCATCTGGCATGTGGACGTGGTGGATTATTTCAACAAGCTCTATCTCAAAGAGGTCGTCGCCCCCGAGAGCCTGACTCGTTTATATGAAGGATCGCGCAGCCTGGGAGTGTCGGGGGCGGTGCCCGATGTCCTGCGGCTGGTCTTCGAGAAGCAGCGCGAGACCGTGGTCCATTCCCGGCGCATGCTCCTGCCTTCCCGCGCCATGGCGGGCACCGTCGAGCGCTGCTACGGCGGCCTGCTGGCCGGCCCCGGAGCCTTCGCGGCCAAGGCGAGGGTCGTGCCTTGGGGGGTATGGGACGACGGCCTGCCGGACGCTCCGGCCGCGGCCCTGGCCCAGAGCCTGCGCGGCCACTATCAGCTGACGCCCAAGACCACGGTGCTCATCACCTTGAGCCGCATCTCGCCCGAGAAGGGTCTGCACCTCCTGCTCGAGGCTCTGCGTTTGGCCGAGGCGCAGGGCCGGCTGCCGGAGCAGGACGTTTGCCTGTTCATCTGCGGCGAGCCGGCCTTCATGCAGGGGCGGGCTTATGCGAGGAAGGTGCGCCGGGCGGCCGCCAAGCTGGCCAAGGTCCGCGTCTTCTTCCCGGGCTACCTCGACCCGGCGCGCAAGAAGGCCTATTTCAAGCTGGCCCATCTCTTCGTGTCGCCCTCGGTGCATGAGAGCTACGGGCTCAACGTCGTCGAAGCCATGAACGCGGGCCTGGCCGTCTTGGCCAGCGACCATTACGGGGTGCGCGACATCCTCGACCCGAGCTTCGGCCGCGCGGTGGCTTACCCGAGCCTGGCGGAGGCGCCCAGGCTGCTTTCGCGCGCGCTCGCAGACCTGCTGGCCGACCCGGCCGCCTTGCGCAAGATGGGTCTGCGGGCGGCCGCTGCCGCCGGGGCCATGCCCTTCTCGCGGGCCGCCGACCGCGTGCTGGCCTCGTGCTTCGAGCTCTTGGAGCGCGAGACCGCCGTGAAGGCCGGCGCATGAAGGCCGGCTTCAAGGTCGGCATCAAGGTCGACCTGCCCGCCACGGTCAAGCCGCAGATGAAGCCCCATCTCGAGGGGCTGGTCCGTCACTCGCTCTACGCCACCTGGGCCATGGTCTACCACATGGAAACGGCGTCGCGGATGCTGCTGGCGCCGTACCTCGAAGCCACGGAAGAGGCGGTCGGAGGCGCGGTCTTGGTCAAGCACCTCGGCCCCGCGCGCGTCGGCGCGCCCCTGCATATCGTCTGCACGCTCGTGAAGGTGCGCGGCCAGCGCGTCTACACCAGGATCGGGGTGTTCTCCCGCAACCGCAAGATCGGCGAGGGCTCGGTCCTGCAGGTCGTCATGACGCGCGGCCGCTTCGCCAAGCTCCTGAGGGCGGCGCGTTGAGCCAGGGGCCCTTCAAGACCGCCGTCGACGTCGTGGTGCGCTTCCGCGATACCGACGCCCTGGGCCACGTCAACAATGCCGTCTATCTGAGCTATATCGAGATGGTCCGTTTCGAGTATGCCAAGCGCGTCTTCAAGATCAAGGATTGGCGCGAGATCGACTTCATCGTGGCACGCGCCGAGGTCGACTACCGCAGCCCCGCTTTCGTCGGGGAGACCCTGACGGCCAGCGGCCGGGTCTGCCGTTTCGGCGGCGCCAGCTTCGATATGGAGTACCGCATCCTGGACAAGGCCACCGGCCGGTTGGTGGCCGAAGCCAAGACCGTCCAGGTCAGCTATGATTATCAGAACAACCGCGTCAAAAGGCTGACCGAGGCTTTCTTGAAGACGGTGGGAGACTATGATGGCGTCTGAACGAAGTGTCGTGGCCGTCGCCGCCGTGCGCTCGCCGGTCGGCCGCTTGGGCGGCGCTTTAGCGTCGGTGCGTCCCGACGATCTGGCCGGGGCCGTCATCCGAGGGCTTTTGACCAGGGCTCCGGGCTTGGACTTAGCCGAGGTCTCCGACGTCTACTTCGGCTGCGCCAACCAGGCGGGCGAGGATAACCGCAACGTGGCCCGCATGGCCGCGCTCTTGGCGGGATTGCCGCAGTCGGTGCCGGGCTGCACCGTCAACCGCCTCTGCGCCTCGGGCCTGGAGGCCGTCAACGGCGCCGCGCGCGCCATCTTGGCCGGCGAGGGCGACGTCTATGTCGCCGGCGGCGTCGAGAGCATGAGCCGCGCGCCTTGGGCCTTGCCCAAGGCCGAGGCGGCCTACCCCTTCGGCAACCTGACCGCCTACGACACCTCATTGGGCTGGCGCTTCCCCAATAAGAACCTGGAAAGGCTTTTCCCGCTCCTCAGCATGGGCGAGACCGCCGAGAACGTGGCGGAGCGCTATAAGATCTCCCGTCAGGACCAGGACGCCTTCGCCCTGGAGAGCCATCGGCGCGCCGTGAAGGCACAGGCGCTTTTTAATGAAGAGCTCGTCGCCGTCGCCGCGCCCGCCAAGAAAGGGGAAGTCCTTGTTTCGGCCGACGAGACCCCCCGCGCCGACACGACCCTGGAGAAGCTTGCGGCGCTCAAGCCCGCCTTCCGCAAGGACGGCTCGGTGACGGCCGGCAACAGCAGCACGCTCAACGACGGCGCCTCGGCCCTGCTCTTGATGGAGGCCTCCAAGGCGAAGTCTTTGGGCCTCAAGCCCCTGGCTCGCTGGGCGGGGTCTTGCGCCGTCGGCGTAGATCCTTCCTACATGGGCATCGGCCCCGTGGCGGCGGCGGCCAAGCTCCTCAAGCGCCGGGGGCTCTCTGTTTCTGAAGTAGACCTCTTCGAGCTCAACGAGGCCTTTGCCGCGCAGGCGCTGGCCTGCGCGCGGGAGCTCAAGATCGACGCCGCGCGCCTCAACGTCAATGGCGGCGCCATCGCGCTCGGTCACCCTCTGGGATCGAGCGGCGCCCGCATCTGCGTCACGCTGCTGCACGAGATGCGCCGCCGCGGCGTCAAGCGCGGCCTGGCCGCTCTCTGCGTGGGCGTGGGCCAAGGCTTGGCGACGCTCTGGGAGGCGGCGTGACGTCTTCCGTCCTCGACATCCTCGTCGTCGATGACGACCCCATCGTGTTGGGCTTAGTCGAGCTGCGCCTGTCGATGAGCCACCGCGTGACCGCCTCCGGCGACGCTTGGCAGCAGATCGCTTCCGCCGAGCAGGCCAAGGTCGACCTGATCGTCAGCGACATCCAGATGCCGGGCTGCTCGGGCTTGGACGCCTATAAGATGCTGCGCACCTCCGAGCGCAGCCGCAGCGTCCCGGTCATCTTCATGACGGGCATGGACCTGGGCCGCGCGCGCAAGCTTTTCCCCGAGGACCCGCTGGTGCGCTTCGTCCATAAGCCCATCGACTTCGTCCTGCTGCGCGCCCTTATCAAAGAGCTCACCGGGGCCGACGGCCCCATCTAGCTAGCGCAGCAGGATTTGCGCCAAGCGCGCCGTGTTGCGCGCGTCGTCGATGCCGCGGTGATGCGCGCCCTCGAAGGTCATCTTGAGGCGCTTGAGCGCCTCGGTCAGGGGTCCCGGCGGGATGCCGTGGCGCCGCGCGAAGAGCTCGCGCAGGTCGATGTGCTTGGCGAAGGTGTCGGGCATGGGCAGGCCGTGGCGCGCGCAGTCGGCGCCGAACTGCTCCACGTCGTAGCGCCCCCAGGAGCATAGCTCGAAAGGCGCCGGCCCGATCCAGGCCGTGAAGTCGGAGAAGACCTTCGGGTACGGCGGGGCGGCGTCGACGTCCTCCTGCTTGATGCCGGTCAGCTCCAGGCAGAAGGGCGTCAAGAGCGGCTCTTTCAAAGGACGCACGAAGCTGGAAAACTCGCGCCCCAGGCCGAGCGCGCCGTCGAGCTCGACGGCGCCGATCTCGATGATCTCCTGGCGTTGGACCGTCGTCTGGTCCTCCCAGCAGGTGGCTTCGAGGTCGACGACGATGCGCCGCGCGCCGAGGCTTGCGCGCGCGCGCAGCATCAGCGCCATGATCAGGCTGCTCTTCGACGCGGTGTAGCTCTTGCGGTCGTCGCTGAAGTGCGCGGCCAGGTCGAGCTTCAGGCGCTCGTAGGCGGCGCATTCGACCGGGTGGTTCCTCATGAAGTCGCGAAAGAGGATCTGGTCGCGCCAGAAGGCGCCGCCGCGCTCCACCCAATGGACGTGGTGGGTGGGCGGCAGGCCCTTGCGGAAGAACTCGCGTCCCGGGATGCCGTATTCGCCCAGATAGCCGTAGCCCAAGCCTTCGAAGACCTTGACGGCGGCCGGGTCCACGCCGGTCTTGGGCGCGCCGACCATGAGGTCGATGGTCGGCTTGGCCGAGAGGCCCGGGATCGCCGTGCTGCCGATGTGCTCGAAGCTCAGGCCCGCGTCGGCCAGGCCGCCCTCGAGGGTTTCGCGCTCGCTCTGGTAGGCGCGCGCCCAGGCGGGGTCATACGGCTCCACGCTGATATGGTCTGCCATGCCGCAAGTATAACAAAATCGACTATAATCCCCGTATGAACATTAAAATCCCTCTCTTGGCATTGATCCTCTTGTCGTCTCGCGTCTCGGCTCAGCCTGGCGAGGCGGTGCGCGGCCCCGCGGCCCTGAGCTTTGAAAGCGCCCTCAAGGCGCCCGCTCCCGCCTTCCGGGCGGACGAGTCCGGGCCCCTGTCTTGCTACAGCGCCGCGCGCGACCTGACCAATTACCCGCCGCTGCTCTGCGCCGGCGCCGCCGACGCCGCGCCGGTCGCCTGCTTTAAAGCCGCCAAGGGCTTGACGAACTACCCGGCGCTGCTCTGCTCGGGCGCGGCCTCGAGCGCTCCCGTGGACTGCTTCCAAGCCGCGGGCAAGCTGACGAACTTCCCCGCCCTGCTTTGCGCGCGGGCCCAGTCCGCGGGCGGGGCGATCGGCTGCTTCCATGCCGCGAAGGGGCAGACGGATTATCCGGCGCTGCTCTGCTCCGGCGCCTCTTCCGCCTCGCCGCTGGACTGCTTCCGCGCCGCCAAGGACCTGACGCGCTACCCCGCGCTCCTCTGTGCGGGTGCCGCCACCAACGCGCCGACGGCCTGCTTTGCGGCGGCCAAGGGCCTGACGGATTATCCCGCCCTGCTCTGCTCGGGGGCCGTCTCCGACGCGCCGATCACCTGCTTCAACAGCGCCAAGGGGCTTAGCGACTACCGCGCGATCCTCTGCTCGGGCGCCGTCGACAACAGCCCGATCGACTGCCTGATCGCCGCCCGGCGGGTCAGCCAGAACGCGGCCATCCTATGCTCGAAGAACGGCGCGCTCAAGGCGCTGACCCACGAGAAGATCGACTCTTCCTATCCGCATCCCTACCCGATCCCCTACCCGCATCCCTATCCCTTCCGGTTCCCGTTCCCCGACCCCAACCGGGACCCGAGCCAGGCGCCGCCTAAGCCGAATCTGACGCAGAGCCTGCCGGCGCTGTAGCGCAAGCCTGGCCGCCATGAGACCGCTTTGGCTGGGCCTGGCGCTGCTGCTGACGGCGCCGCCGGCGCGGGCGGAGAAGGCGATCTTCGCCGGCGGCTGCTTCTGGTGCATGACGCCGCCTTTCGAGAAGCTGGACGGCGTCAAAGAGGTCTTGTCGGGCTACATCGACGGCAAGGGGGAGAACCCGACCTATCAGGACTACGGCGGGCGGGGCTTCGTCGAGGCCGTCGAGGTCGATTATGACCCGGCCAAGATCTCCTATGAGAAGCTCTTGGACGTGTTCTGGCGGCAGATCGACCCGACCGACGCCGGGGGGCAGTTCGTCGACCGAGGGGCGGAGTACCGCTCCGTCGTCTATTACCTGAGCCCGGAGCAGAAGAAGCTGGCGGAGCGCTCGAAGGAAGAACTGGCCAAGTCCAAGCGCTTCGACGCGCCGATCGTCACAGAGCTCCGGCCCGCAAAGACGTTCTACAAGGCGGAGGAGTACCACCAGGCGTACCACAAGAAGAACCCGGTCCGCTATAAGTACTACCGCTACCGCTCCGGGCGCGACCAATTCTTAAAGAAGGTCTGGGGTCAGACCCGCCGCTCTTCCCGCTTCTTAGAGCGCGGAGCGGACGAAAGCGCGCACGCGCTGTAGTAGGACGGGCTGGGGCTGCCTTCCTTGCGGCAGGCGGCCGAAGGGCAGGGCGGGCAAAAGGCTCAGGGCTTTGGCGCCGGCGGCCCAGAGCGGCAGGTCTTGGGGCCGCTCGAGGGCCAGGACGCTCCAGCGGGCGCCGATCAAGGTGACGGCGTAGTCGTCCAGGTCGAACGTGTTGCCCGGTGTGAGCGAGTCCTTTTCTTCCTTGGCCAAAGCCGCGGCCTCGGCGGCGGCGTTCCCGTAGGTCGCCGCGATATAGCCGCCGTAGATGAAGTGCAGCGGCCAGTCCGCGCGCCCTTGGAAGGAGGGCGCGGCTCCGTGCCTCGTCCAGCGGATCAGGCCGCGGAAGAGGCTGGCGATCTCCTGACGGGGGGAGCTTGCCGTCCTGGGGCTCCGCAGCAGGTGACCGGCAAGCCCGGAGAAGACCGAGGAAAAATCCAGGCCCCGCGCGGACAGGCGCTCGGCTTCGGCCTGGTACCGGCGCGCCTCGACGTTGTCGAGGCCGGGGATAGGCGCCTCCCAGAGGGCTTGGGCGTCGAAGACCGGCGCGGCCGACGCGGTGACTGGCACGGGCATCCGGCGCAGTTCGGCTTGAACGGCGGCCATGTCCGGCGGGAAGGTCAAAGACGCCAGGAGCAGGAGCATGCTAGTCGCGCCGGCGGTCGATGAGGTAGCTGGAGCCGGGCTGGGTCTTGGCCTGTTTCTTGAGCTCGGTGCCGTACTGCGACACCTGCGCATAGGAGCTCAGCTTGCGGACGGCGTTATGGCAGACGCCGATGGCCAAGGACAAGAGCGGGAATTCGCGCGGGTTGCCCTGCCGGTCGGTCGAGACGATGGCGCCGCGCTTGCGGTCTTCCTCTTTATAGAACGAGGGGACCAGGGCATCGAAGTCCTTGATGATGCGCGCCGCCATCGGCTCCATGCGCTCGGGGTCGGTGATCACGATGAAATCGTCGCCGCCGATGTGCCCGACGAAATCGAGCGAGCCGTCCTTCTCGCGCGCCACCTTCAGCAGGAGCTGGCCCGTGGCCTTGATGACCTTGTCGCCGGCGTCGTAGCCGTAGGAGTCGTTATAGGCCTTGAACTGGTTCAAATCGATGTAGAGCACGGCCACCGGCTTGCCTTCCTCCAGGGACTCCTCGATGCGCGACTCGATGGAGATGTTGCCCGGAAGGCGCGTCAGGGGATTGGCGTCCAAGCCCTTGCGGTTGCGCTTGAGGATCATCCGGATGCGGGCGAGGAGCTCTTGGATATCGACCGACTTGGTGATGAAATCGTCGATGCCGAGGTCGAGGCCCTCCACCTTGGCGTCGCGGTTGCCCGAGGCCGAGAGGATGATCACCGGCAGGTGCTCGAACAGGGGGTCCTTGCGCAGCTCGCGGCAGACCGCGAAGCCGTCCATCAGCGGCATGTTGAGGTCCAAGACGGCGATGTCGGGAGGGTCCTTGCGGATGGTGGCCAGTGCGACCCGGCCGTCTTCGGCCGTCGCCACGTCATAGCCCTGGCGTTCCAGCGTCTCGCGCATCAGGACCAGGAGGTCGGCTTCGTCGTCGGCCAGCAGGATCCTGGGTTTGGGGTGAGGCGGCGTCATGGGGCGTTTGGCGCCAGGGTGAGTAAAAGCATCAGCGCGGTGAAGAGCCCGCCTACGGCCAGCGTTACCTTCTCGCCGGTGGAAAAGCCCGTCGGAGCCGGCGCGTCGGGCAACTCCTGGGCCCAATAGTAATTTAGAGCCATGACGACCGGCAGCATAGGGATGAAAGACAACAGGATTACCATCCGCCACGGCGACGGAAGGTACCAGCATAGAACAAGGAGGATGTAGGCCGCGGCCAGCCACGGGGCCGCACCGCCCGCCGCATGGCCCTTCTCCTTGGCCAGTTCAAAAATTCGTTTGAAAAGGGCGTCGACGAAGAAGAAAGCCAAGAGAGCGCGCGCCCAAGGCTTGATGTCCAGGCTGTCGCGCTCTTTGAGCCAACGCCACTGCCGGTGGAACCAGAAGACTTGGTAAAAGCCCCAGGTGAACAGGCAGAGCATGGAGAAGCGCAGGGGGGTCTGCGTCTTGTTGTTCATCCTCCTTCCTATATAACATATTTGGGACCCCTCGGCAGGGGCCCTCCCGGCGTAAATTGACTCTTTTAACGGTTTTTTTGTAAACTCTTGGTCGTCGCTGGGTCCATGCCGGAAAATCCAGAAACTCGTCAGCCGAATCCTTGGTCGCTCGCTTTAGGGGCCGGCACCGATATCGTCGTCTGCGTCTTGGTCGGCTTCGGCGCCGGGACGTGGCTGGACAAGCGGCTGGGTTCGGCGCCTTGGCTGATGCTGGCCGGCACTTTGCTCGGCATCGTCGGCGGGCTCGTGCAGCTCGTCAAGGCGGCGGGCAAGCGTGCCAAAGGCGCTTAGGAGCGCCGCGGAAGCGGCCGGGTTCGGCGTAGCGGCGGCTCTGGCCGCCTCGGTTTTTTGGAGCGGACCCGTCAGGCACGGGGTTTTTCTGGGCCTGGCGGCGGCGTGGCTGGGCTCGTCGGCGAGCGCGGCTTGGCTGTTCTGGGCCAAGGGCGTGTCGCTCAGGGCGTTCTGGGGGGCTTTCGGCGGCGGCATGGCGCTGAGGGCGGCGGTTTTGGCGGCTTTAGCGGCGGTGGTCTGGAAGGCCCCCGCCTCCGAGGCCGCGGCGGTGCTCGTCTCGTACGCGGTGGGCGTGGCGGTGATGTTGTTGATAGAGTACAGGCAGATCAAACTATGAACTTCGAAAGCATCCTCGAGCATCACCTCCTCGACCACAGCTATTTCAAGATGTTCTCGGCGGGGCCGGTGGATTTCCACTTCTCGAAGCATCTGGCCGTGATGTGGGGCGTGGCCGCGCTGGTCGTCGCCGTCCTTTCGGCGGCCGCCCGCGGCAAGAGCGGCGCGGGCCTGGTCTTGCGCGGCGGCGTCGAGACCGTCGTGCTCTACATCCGCGACCATATGCTCCACCCCATCTTCCACGACGCCACCGAGACCTACCTGCCTTACTTCCTGACGCTCTTCTTCTTCATCTTCACCTGCAACATCGTCGGCCTCATCCCCGAGGCCGCGGCGGTCACCTCCAACATCTCCGTCACGCTGGCGCTGGCCCTCTGCACCTTCATGCTCATCCAGTTCGCCGGCGTCAAGGAGCAGGGCGCCGTCTCTTACGTGACCCACATCTGCCCCGGCGGCCTGCCCGCCTGGCTGGTGCCGCTGGTGTTCGTCATCGAGATCGCCGGCATGCTCGCCAAGACGGTGTCCTTGTGCATCCGCCTCTTCGCCAACATCCTGGCCGGCCACATCGTCTCCCTCGCCTTCCTCTGCATGATCTTCATCTTCGGCGCGCTCAGCCCGCTCATCGGCCTCGGCGTCGCTCCGGCCGCCGTCGGCCTGGCGCTCTTCGTCTACACTCTCGACGTGCTGGTGGCTTTGCTGCAGGCGTACATCTTCACGTTCTTGACCGCCTTGTTCGTCGGCGGAGCCGTGCACCCCCACTAGGGGAGGTCGCAAGCGGCCGTCCTCGGGACGGCCGAACAAAAGACGTTGGAGGACTTGAAAATGGACTACCTCGGACTCGCGTACATCGGCGTCGCCGTCGGCATGGGACTCTGCCTCATCGGAGGCGCCCTGGGCATCTCCAAGCTGGCCAGCGCCGCCCTGGAAGGCGCCGCCCGCCAGCCGGAAGCCGCCGGCGCGCTGCAGACGATGATGATCATCCCGGCCGCCATGATCGAAGGCTTGGGCCTCTTGGCCCTGGTCATCGCGCTGATGGCCGTGCTCGCCCTCAACAAGGGCATCCCGGTCGGAGGGGCCGCCGCCGAAGCTCCGGCCGCCGCGCACGCCGGACACTGAACGACAGGCTCCCCGCCGTGCGCTGTCCGGCGGGGGCCGCGATTTTAAGCCGCTCGACGCATCGAGGATAAGAAATCATGGATAAGCTGCTCCAGCCCGACACCGGTCTCGTGATCTGGACGATCGTCACTTTCATGGCGCTGGTCTTCATCCTGAAGAAGGTCGCCTGGGGCCCCTTGCTGGCTTCCATCGAGGAGCGCGAGGCGCGCATGAAGGACGAGCGCCGCAGGGCCGAGGAGGCCCGGGCCGCCGCCGAGAAGATCCGCGCCGAGCTGGAAGCCGAGATGGCCGCGGTCTCCGCCAAGAGCCGCGAGCTCCTGGCCCAGGCCACCAAGGACGGCGAGGCTCTGCGCGCGGCGCTCAAGAGCGCGGCGGAGGCCGACGCCCAGAAGATCAAGGACAAGACCATGGCCGAGCTCTCGGAGGAGAAGGAGCGCCTGGTGCGCGACCTGCGCAAGGAGGTGGCGTCGCTCTCGATCCTCGCCGCCGAGAAGCTCATGCGCAAGTCCGTCGACGACGGCGTGCAGAAGACCGTGCTCGAGGGGTTCTTCAAGGACCTTGAGGGCCAGAAGAGGCATAACTAGTGCAATCCTCCGACCGCGTCCTGGCCTGGCGTTACGGCAAGGCGCTCTTCGAGGCCGCCGTCGCGGCCGGCACCGAGGTCAAGGTCCAGGCCGACTTGGGCGGCGTCTTCCAGCTCCTGACCTCCTCCATGCCCATGCTGCGCCACCCGCGCGTGGCCGGCGCCGACAAGAAGAAGCTCCTGGAGGGCGCCGTCGGCGGCAAGGTGGCCAAGACCACCCAGAATTTCCTCGAGCTCTTGATCGACAAGAAGCGCTTCGAGCTCTTGGGCTTGATCGCCGCCGACTACGCCAAGCTCCTGGCCGAGAAGAACAGCACCGCCAAGGCGCAGGTGCGCACCGCGCGGGTGCTCTCGGCCGAGAGCCAGCAGAAGCTCAGGGAGCGCCTCAAGCTTTTTTCCGGCAAGAACGTGGAGCTGGACGTGAAGGAGGACCCCGAGCTCATCGGGGGCGTGGTGGTGCGCCTGGGAGACTGGGTGCTCGACTCGAGTTTACGCGGGCAGTTGCGGACCATGAAGGAGGCCATCAATGGCAATTAGACCGGAAGAGATCACGGCTGTCATCAAGAAGCAGCTGGAAGGCTATCAGGGCACGACCGAGCTGAAGGAAGAAGGCTCCGTCCTCCAGGTCGGCGACGGCATCGCCCGCGTCTATGGGCTCGAGAACGCCATGGCCGGCGAGCTCCTCGAGCTGCCTCACGGCGTCATGGGCATGGTCTTGAACCTCGAGAAGGAGAACGTCGGCTGCGTGCTGCTGGGCTCCGATCGCCTGATCAAGGAAGGCGACCCGGTCAAGCGCACCGGCAAGATCATGAGCGTGCCGGTCGGAGACGCCTTGATCGGCCGCGTCGTCAACCCCCTGGGCGTGCCGCTCGACGGCAAGGGCCCGATCAAGACCGCCAAGACCCGTCCCATCGAAGTGGTGGCCCCCGGCGTCATCGACCGCGCGCCCGTCACCGAGCCGATGCAGACCGGCCTCAAGGCTATCGACGCCATGATCCCCATCGGCCGCGGCCAGCGCGAGCTGATCATCGGCGACCGCCAGACCGGCAAGACCGCGATCGCCATCGACACCATCATCAACCAGAAAGACGTCGCCGACCGGCCCATCTGCATCTATGTGGCCATCGGACAGAAGCAGTCCACCGTGGCCCAGGTGGCTCAGACCCTGACCGACGCCGGCGCGATGGAGTACTCGATCATCGTGGCGGCCACGGCGTCCGATCCGGCCCCCCTGCTCTACATCGCGCCCTACTCCGGCTGCGCCATGGGCGAGGAATACCTCTGGCAGGGCAAGCATGTGCTGATCATCTACGACGACCTCTCCAAGCATGCCCAGGCCTACCGGCAGCTCTCGCTGCTCCTGCGCCGCCCGCCGGGCCGCGAAGCCTATCCCGGCGACGTGTTCTATCTGCACTCGCGCCTCCTCGAGCGCGCCTGCAAGCTGTCCCAGAAGAACGGCTCGGGGTCGCTGACCGCTCTGCCTATCATCGAGACGCAGGCCGGCGATGTCTCGGCCTACATCCCGACCAACGTCATCTCGATCACCGACGGGCAGATCTACCTGGAGACGGGCCTCTTCTACTCCGGCGTGCGGCCGGCCGTCAACGTCGGCTTGTCGGTGTCGCGCGTCGGAGGCGCGGCGCAGACCAAGGCCATGAAGCAGGTCGCCGGGCGCTTGCGCCTGGACCTGGCCCAATACAACGAGCTGGCGGCTTTCGCCCAGTTCGGCTCCGACCTCGATAAATCCTCGCAGCAGCAGCTGGCCCGCGGCGAGCGCTTGGTCGAGCTCCTCAAGCAGGACCAGTACAAGCCCATGCCTTTCGAGACCCAGGTGCTGGTGATCTTCGCCGGCATCAACGGATATCTAGACGACGTCCCCACCCCGAAGATCCGGCAGTTCCAGGACGAGCTTCTGGCGTTCTTCGCGGCCAAGCACGCGGCCGTGGTCAAGGCCATCATCGAGAAGAAGGCCATCGACGATGCCTTGAAGGGGAAGATCGTCGACGCCGTCAAGGAGTTCAAGGCGGGCTTCAAGTGATGAGGCCGCTCCTGCTGGCCGTCGTCTTGCTGTGGGCCGCCGCGCCCGCTCGGGCCCAGCAGCTCCTGGGGACCGGCTGCATGGAGGCCCTCATCGCCTCCGGCCAGGCGGACCTGGCCGGGATCTTCTCCTTCATCTCCGAAAAGGACAGCGCGGCGGCTTTCGCCGACCTCGTCGTCCATAAGAAGGATGCGATGAAGAAGTACCTCGGCCGCGTCGAGTCGGACCTGAAGGCGGCCGGCGGCATCGGCGTCTGGGACCATGAGGTCCTGGTGCTCGTCACGCAGTTCTATGCTTCGCCTTTGGCGCAGACCGTGCCCGTGCCCGCGGCCAAGACCACGGCCAAGATCGGCGAGCTGACGCTGGCGGCCACCTTGCCTTTGGATCAGCTTTCGGCCCGCAGGAAGCGCTAGCGTGAGAGCCCTGGTCACCGGAGCCGCCGGCTTCGTCGGCTCCAACCTCTGCGTCGAGCTGGCCCGGCAGGGCCACGCCGTCGTGGGCTTGGACGACTTCTCGGTCGGCAGCTTCGAGAACCTTCGCGATTTCTCCGGCGACGTCATCGGCGCCGACCTCTGCGACGCCGCGCAGTGGGCCGGCAAGCCGGGCAAGGTCGACGTCGTCTTCCACCAGGCGGCCATAACGGACACGACCGTCACCGACCAGCTCAAGATGATGAAGGTCAACGTGGAGGCTTTTCGCGGCCTCCTGGCCTGGGCCGAGAGCGCCAAGGTCAAGCGCGTCGTCTACGCCAGCTCCGCCGGCGTCTACGGCGACGGCCCGCTGCCCATGCGTGAAAGCGCCGCGCCCAGGCCGCTCAACGTGTACGCTTTCTCCAAGATGGTCATGGAGCAGACGGCCAAGCAGTTCCCAGGCGTCTCGACCGTCGGCTTGCGCTACTTCAACGTCTTCGGCCCCCGCGAGAGCTTCAAAGGCGCGGCCGCCAGCATGATCTGGCAGCTCTCGCGCCAGATGCTGGCCGGAAAGAAGCCCCGGATCTTCGAGTCCGGCGAGCAGTACCGCGATCACATCTACGTCAAGGACGTGGTCGCGGCCAACCTGGCCGCCGCCGAGAGCGAGGCTTCGGGCGTCTTCAACGTCTGCACCGGCAAGAAGACCGATTTCAACGAGATCATCGCCGCCCTCAACGACACCCTGGGCTTGCGCCTGAAGACGGAGTACTTCAAGAACCCGTACTCCTTCTACCAGAACGAGACCCTGGGCGATCCGGGGGAAGCCTTGCGCGCGCTCAAGTTCCGGGCCAAGTACTCGGTGCCCGAGGGCATCCGGGATTATTTCGGCGCGACCGTGGGAGTATAGAATGGCGTCATTGCGAGACATCCGCCGCAAGATCAAGTCGGTCAAATCGACCGAGCAGATCACCAAGGCCATGAA
>CAZEAE010000047.1:0-24516 GCA_964510095.1 uncultured Elusimicrobia bacterium
CCGGACATTTCTACTGGCGGCTACTAGCGGACATTTCTACTTTTCTGCTACAGAGTGGCTTGGTCACACCCGAGCGGGCGGGAGGTCAGTGCTTGTGGTCGTGGCCGTCTTGATAGCCCAAAGTCTGGGCCATCTCGCGGATCTTCTGCTCGTCGCCGCCGGTCTCCTGCAGCAGGGCCAGCGACTTGAGGTAGGCGTCGGTCATGTCCAGGAACTCGGAGGCGTGCTCCCGCTTTTCGTTGATGATCTTGGCGCGCAGGAAGGCGACGCGCTCGCCGTAGGGGTCGGCGATCTGAAGCCAGAGATACTGCGTCTTGAAGGCCAGCACCTCGCCGTCGAGGACGTCTTTGGGATTGAGCTTGCCGTTCTGGTGGTCGCGGGCATGGCCCGCTTCGTGAGCCAAGGTCGCGTAGGCCAGGGCGTCTCCGACCTTGGTGGCCATCAGCGACAGGAAATTGCTCAGGCGGATCGTGCCCAGTTCGGCCTTGGCCGACAGGTAGCGGTAGACGCCCATCTGGTTGTCGGCCATCTGGCCTTCCTTGTCGAAGTCCACCTTGCCGTTCTGGGTCATGCCGCGCCCGTATTGCATCGCTTCCTTCAGGTTGGACGGCACGTCCTTGTTGTAATAGGTCAGGCGCTTGTCGGCGGTGTCGATCAGGCGCGCGACGCTGGCGGCTTCCTGCTTGGGCGTGGGCTCCTTGTCCCAGCCGCGCAGCACCGGCGCGACCACGATATTGGAGCTGGGCACCTTGCCGAAGAGCCGGTGGGCCTTTTCGAAGACGGAGCGGTCGGACTCGCCGGGGTTCTGCACGGCGCGCGACAGGTCGTCGACGCGTTCCTTCATGTCCTCGGCGCGCGCGGTCTGGACCGGTGCGGTCGCCACGCCGGCCTGGGCGGACGCGCCGCAGGCCCAGAGGGCCGTCAGCAGGGACAGGGCGCGGATGGGCATAAGGCTAGTATATACGGGATCGCCCGCCGTGGGATGGGCCCAGGGGCCCAAGGGCGTCTAGGCCTAAAGGCCTATATTCACATCACCGTCGAGTAAGGCAGCTCCCGGTAGTGGTCCTGCAGCGGCTTGACCGCCAGCGTGGCTTCCTTGAGCACGGCGATGGCATGGACCGCCGCTTGGGCCGAGTTGATGTTGGTGATGCAGGGGATGTTGAGCTCCAGCGAGGTCCGCCGTATGGCGAAGCCGTCGGCCTCGGAGCGTTTGCCCGAGGGCGTATTGATGATAAGGCTCAGGTTGCGCTGCTTGAGCAGGTCGACGACGTCGGGCTTGCCTTCGGCGATCTTGGCCACCTTGGCGGCTTCCACGCCGTGCCGGGCCAGGAAGTGCTGCGTATTGCGCGTCGCCACGAGCGTGAACCCCATGTGGCGCAAGGAGCGCGCCATCGGCAGGATGACGGGCTTGTCTTCATCGCGAACACTGATGAAGACCGATCCCGACAGCGGCAGGCTCATCCCGCTGGCCTCTTGGCTCTTGGCGAAGCTGCGGGGGAAGTCCGAGTCGATGCCCATCACCTCGCCGGTCGATTTCATCTCGGGCCCGAGCTTCGGGTCGACCCCGGGGAACTTGATGAACGGGAGCACGGCTTCCTTGGTGGAGGTGTAGGGCGGCACGACCGGCGAGTTTTTCAGGACCTTGGCCGGCAGCAGGCGCTTGAGCTTCTTGCCCATGATGACGGCGGTGGCCAGGCGCGCGATCGGCAGGCCCGTGGCCTTGCTGACGAACGGCACGGTGCGCGAGGCGCGCGGATTGGCCTCCAGGATGTAGACGACGCTGTCTTTGACCGCGAACTGGATGTTGATCATGCCCTTGACCTTGAGGTGCAGCGCCAGCTTCTTGGTCTGCGAGATGATCGTCTCGAGCGCGGCCGGGGCGAGGGAGTGCGGCGGCAGGGT
The DNA here is from genome assembly GCA_964510095.1 of uncultured Elusimicrobia bacterium. Classification (GTDB taxonomy): domain Bacteria; phylum Elusimicrobiota; class Elusimicrobia; order UBA1565; family UBA9628; genus JBBTLF01. Next base: position 1,903 of record CAZEAE010000047.1, read on the forward strand.
GCAGGCCGAGTCGCCGGAGTGGATGCCGGCTTCCTCGATGTGCTCCATGACGCCGGCGATGAACACGTCGGTGCCGTCGCAGATGGCGTCGACGTCGATCTCGGTGGCCGAGGAAAGGAAGCGGTCGATGAGCAGGGATGGATGCGACGAGGCTTTGAAGGCCTTCTTCGTGTATTCGCGCAGCGACTCGTCGTCGTAGACCACCTTCATGCCCCGGCCGCCGAGCACGTAGCTGGGGCGGATCATCACCGGGTAGCCGATCTTGTGCGCCAAGGCCAGCGCTTCGGACAGTGTGGCGGCGATGCCGTTCTCTGGGGCGAGTATGCCGAGCTTCTTCAAGGCCTTACCGAAGAGCCGGCGGTCCTCGGCCATGTCGATGGAGGCCGGCGCGCTGCCTAGGATCGTGACGCCGGCCTTGGCCAGCGGGCCGGTCAGGTTCAAGGGCGTCTGGCCGCCGAACTGCACGATGACGCCGGAAGGCTTCTCCATGTCCAAGACCTCCAAGACGTCCTCGAGGGTCAGCGGCTCGAAATAGAGGCGGTCCGAGGTGTCGTAGTCGGTGGACACCGTCTCGGGGTTGCAGTTGATCATGATCGATTCATAGCCCAGCTTGCGCAGCGCCATGGAGGCCTGGACGCAGCAGTAGTCGAACTCGATGCCCTGGCCGATGCGGTTGGGGCCCGAGCCCAGGATGACGACCTTCTTGTTCGAGCGCGAGGCCTTGAGGTCGCTGGTGGCCTCGTAGGTCGAATAGAGATACGGCGTCTCGGACTTGAACTCTCCGGCGCAGGTGTCGACCATCTTATAGGCCGGGCGCACGCCTAGTCGCTGGCGCAGCGCGCGCAAAAAGTCTTCCGTCATGCCGAAGGCGCGGCCGAGCTGCCGGTCGGAGAACCCCAGGCGTTTGGCGTCGCGCAGGGTCTCGGCGTCGGGCTTCTTGCCCGCCAGCGCTTTCTCGGCCAGGACGATCTCCTCCATCTGCCGGATGAACCAGGGGTCGATGGTGGTGACCTCGGCGACCTCGTCGGAGGACATCCCATGCTCGAGGGCGGCCTTGATGTAGAAGATCCGGTCCGAGCAGGGCAGGGCGAGCTTCTGGAACAAGAGCTCGGCTTCCACCTTGCCCGGCGATTCGAGCCCGGCCTGCCCGACCTCCAGGCCCCGCAGCGCTTTTTGCAGGGACTCCTTGAACGTGCGGCCGATGGCCATGACCTCGCCGACCGACTTCATGGCCGTGTCGAGCGTGAATTCGCCGAACTTCTCGAAGGCGAAGCGGGGGGCCTTGACCACGACGTAGTCGATCGAGGGCTCGAAGCAGGCCAAGGTGACGCCGGTGATGTCGTTGGGGATCTCGTCTAGGGAGTAGCCGACGGCCAGCTTGGCCGCGATCTTGGCGATGGGGAATCCCGTGGCTTTGGAGGCCAGCGCGGAGCTGCGCGAGACGCGCGGGTTGATCTCGACGACGACCCGGCGCCCCGTCTTCGGATGCACGGCGAACTGGACGTTGCAGCCGCCGGTCTCGACGCCGATCTCGGAGACGATCCGGCGGGCGTCGTCGCGCATCTCTTGGTACTGGCGATCGGTGAGCGTCTGGGCCGGGGCCACCGTGACGGAGTCTCCGGTATGCACGCCCATGGGGTCGATGTTCTCGATCGTGCAGATGACGACGAAGTTGTCCTTGAAGTCCCGCATGACCTCGAGCTCGAACTCCTTCCAGCCGAGCACGGATTCTTCCAGCAGGACCTTCTTGATCGGGCTGGCCTCGAGCGCCACCTGGACCTTGCTGCGCAGCTCCTCGAGGTGGTAGGCGATGCCGCCGCCGGTGCCGCCCAGCGTGTAGGAGGCCCGGACGATGACGGGAAAGCCCAGCTCCCGGCTGGCCTGCTTGGCTTCCGAGACGTCGGTGACGACCAGGCTCTTGGGGAGGTCCAGCCCGATGTTGGTCATGGCGGCCTTGAAGAGCTGCCGGTCCTCGGCCTTTCGGATGGTGTCCAGGCGCGCCCCTAGGAGCTCGACGTTGTGCTTCTTCAAGATACCGCGCTCGGCGGCGGCCACCGTGAGGTTGAGGGCCGTCTGGCCGCCGAGGGTGGGCAGGATGGCCTGGGGCTTCTCCGCTTCGAGGATCAAGTCGAGGTATTCCGGGGTCAGCGGCTCGATGTAGGTGCGGTCGGCGAGGTCCGGGTCCGTCATGATGGTGGCAGGGTTGGAATTGACCAGGACGACCTGGTAGCCTTCTTGACGGAGAGCCTTGATGCCTTGCGTCCCGGAATAATCGAACTCGCAGCCCTGGCCGATGACGATGGAGCCCGAGCCGATGACGAGGATCTTCTGGATGTCGGTACGTTTAGGCATTCGAGGTCTCCGGGAAGCGCTCCATCTCGGTGGCCAGCACGGTCAAGACATCGAGCAGGTCTTCGATATGGTCAGGGTCGCGCACGGCGGGGACCTGCCATTGGACCATCTGGCCGTGGCCGAAGATATCCACGATGGGGTGAGCCAATAGGCGCTGGCGCAAGACGGGGTCGATGATGTTGAGGCCGGCCTGCATGTCGCTGCAGCGGGCCATGAGCCGGTCATCGAAGGCGCGGTCATTCGTGACGACGGGATCGGGTACGACGATGCCGGCTTTACGCAGCACCTGGGCCTTAGGCGCGATCTCGACGCGCAGGCGGGAGGCGAAGGGCAGGATCGTCGCCACCCGCACATGGCCGCGGAAGACGTCGATGGTGACCGTGCGTCCGTTGCGCTTGCCTATGAGCCGGGGGGGGTCCGGCTGGTAGTCCATCTTGATGAGCGGCGCCAGTATGGGCCACTGGAGGGCGGGCGTGGAATGCTTGCGCTCCTTCCATTGATAGATGCCCATCGGAACGATGATGAAGCCTAGAAGGAGGATCAGCGTCAGCATTTGGACGGCGTTTGCCGGCGGGCCATCATGAGGTCCTTGAACCGCGCGAAGAGGTAGCGGCTGTCATGCGGGCCGGCGGAAGCCTCGGGATGGTATTGGACGGAGAAAGCGGGCAGGAGGCTGTGGGCGATGCCCTCGCAGGTGCGGTCGTTCAAGTTGACGTGCGTGGCCTTGACCTGGGGCGGCAAGGATTGCAGGTCGACGCAGAATCCGTGGTTCTGGGTGGTGATCTCCACTTTCTTGGTCACCAGATCGATGACGGGATGGTTGGCGCCGTGGTGGCCGAATTTCAGCTTGAAGGTCTTGCCGCCCAATGCCAGGCTCAGGATCTGATGGCCTAGGCAGATGCCGAAGGTGGGCATGCGCGCGTCGAGCAGCCGTTTGACGGCCTCGACGGCGTAGGTGACGGGCTCGGGGTCGCCGGGGCCGTTGGAGAGGAGCACGCCGTCGGGCTTGAGCGCCAGGACGTCCTGCGCGCTCGTGGCGGCGGGCACGACCGTGACCTTGCAGCCCATGCCGGCGAGGCTTCGTAGGATGCCGAATTTGACGCCGAAATCGTAGACGACGACGCTGAGGGGGTGGCCGTCCTCGCGGAAGCCTTCGGTCCAGGGGTATCTCTGGGCGGTGGTCACGTGCTGGGCGAGGTCGAGGCCGGCCATAGGCGCGCTGGCCTTGGCCTTGGCCAAAAGGCGCTTGGCGTCCAAGTCGGTCGTGGAAAGCACCGAGCGCAGGGAGCCTTTTTCCCTGAGGATCATCGTGAGCGCGCGAGTGTCGACGCCTTCGATGGCGACGACTCCGTGCTTCTTGAGGAAGAAGTCGAGGGGCTCGGTGGATTCCCAGTTGGAAGGGCGGCGGCAGAGCTCGCGGACGATGAAGCCGCCCAGGAAGGTCTTCGCCGACTCGTTGTCGCCGGCGGTGATGCCATAGTTGCCGATGAGCGGATAAGTCATGGTCACGAGCTGGCCTTTGTAGGAGGGGTCGGTGAGCACCTCCTGGTAGCCCGTCATAGAGGTGTTGAAGACGGCCTCGCCGCTGGACTCGCCTTCGGCGCCGCAGGCCTGGCCGGGAAAAACGCTGCCGTCCTCAAGGACGAGGAGGGCGGTGGTCTTCATCAGTTCCTATTGTACGAAATCAGAAGCGTGATGCTATAGGTCGATTATCATTTGGGCGGGGGTTGCGACCTTGAACCGGCGGCGACAAGCTGCGCGACCTTGGCGAGCAACTCATTTGGAATAACGAGGAGATGACACTGGAGGGCTTTGGCTTGGCTGAGGATAGAGGAAAGTCTAGGATCATGGGCGGCGTTCTCCACGCGGGCGACGTGAGGCTGCTTGACGCGGAGCGCACGGGCGAGGGTTTCTTGGGAGAGCCAGCGCCTGCGCCGCATGATGCCGAGTTGCGTGGGAACGGGAAGCTCGGCGAACTGCTTCGCATACTCCTTGGCGAGAGCAGGATTGTTCTTGAGCGTCTGCTCCAGATGGGCGTCGAAGCTGCTTTGGGTCACTTTTCTCATGATACGATCCTTCTCATCCGTTTGCGTGCCAAATCCAGGTCGTGCTTGGGCGTCTTAGCGCTCTTCTTCTCGATGCTATGGAGCAGCCAGCAGTCCTCTTCTACGCAGAAGAATATCCGGTACTGGATCCCTCCGAATAGTCTTTTTAGTTCCCAGAGGCCGTTTCCCAAAGGGCGAACCCTGATCTGCTTAGACCGCGGTCCTTCGGCGCCTAACACCTCCAGGTCCAGAGCCAGCTTAATATACGTTGCGGGACGATCGGCGGCTAGATCCGTCAGGAAGTCCTTGACCGGACCGGAGCTTCCGTCGGGATAAAAGCAGATCTTCAGGAAGCTCATTTATAATATAACAGATAGATTATATTTATTCAAGGGGTGCCTGTGAGCTCGGGGAGGCCTCGGAATGCGAGGACTCCTACTCTATATACGATTGAGGGTGGCTTTTTGTTCCCTACAGGTGGGCGGCCGCGTCGTTCAAGGCTTGCGTCCCGGCTTGCGGATCGAGACGTTCCCCGACCCCGACAACAGCGAGACGGAGAACGGGGCGTTCTCGGTGTCGCCGATCTCGTTGAAGACCTTGCCGGAGGCCGTGTAGGACTTGGTCGTGATCTTGCTGCCTTCGGGGAAGACCAGAGCGATGCCGCCGCTGCCGGTCTTGACGTCGGCGGCGCCCTTTCCCGGCAGCTTGGACCAGGAGAGGGTCACGTCGCCGCTGCCGGTCTTGACTTCGGCCGACCCCGTCAGCTTCGTGAGCTTGACCGCGCCGCTGCCGGTCAACGCTTCCACTTCCTCGGAGCGCGCATCTCCCAGGATGTCGCCGGTACCGGTGCGCGCCGTGAGCGCGCCCGTGACGTCACCTACCCGGATGGCGCCCGTGCCGTTGTCGAGCGTCAGTTCGCCGCGCAGGCCGGTCACTTCTATATCTCCGGTGCCCGAGGCCGCCGAGAGCGCAAAACGGGCGGGCACGCGCACCTTGAAGCCGGCCGGGCAGACGCCCTTCGACAGCCATTGGCCCATCTGGCTGCGCACGCGCAGGATGAGCCTTTTGTTGGCGATGGTCATCGATACGTCGCATTTCTTCTTTCTTTCCGCGTCGATCGCCTCGACCTTGACCTCCTTGATATCGGCCGCCTGGACCGAGATCTTGCCCGTGTCGGTGAGGATGTCGAGGGCGATCAAGTCGTCGGCCGGGAAGAAGCTGGGCTTAGGCGCGGAGGCTTCGTCGGCAAAGGTCGGAAGCGAGAGCAGAAGGACGAGTATAAGCGAGTTTTTCATAGTGAATAACCGAATAACCGAGGGCCTGGCACCGGCCTTGATTCAATGCTTGAAGTGCCGCATCCCCGTGAAGACCATGGCCAGCTTGTGCTCGTCGGCGGCGGCGATGACCTCGGCGTCCTTGATCGAGCCGCCGGGATGCACGATGGCCGTCATCCCCGTCGTCGCGGCGGCGTCGATGCCGTCGCGGAAGGGAAAAAAGGCGTCGGAGGCCATCACGAGCGCCGAGGGCGCGGGGTTGCCGGTGCGCAGGAACTCCTTGTATTTGACCCCGGCCATGTGGACGGAGTCGACCCGCGACATCTGCCCGGCGCCGATGCCCACCGCCGCCTCGGGGCCGGCCAGCACGATCGCGTTCGAGCGCACGTGCTTGCAGACCGCCCAGGCGAAGCGCAGCGCCCGTTCCTCGTCCTCGCCGGGGGCGCGCCTGGTGACGACCTTCCAGTCCGGGCCCAGCAGGAGGCGGTCGGGTTCGGTGACCAGCACCTCGCGGCCGATGGAGCGCAGCTGCATGGCGGATGACGGCGGCGTCTTGCGCGTCAGAAGGCGGATGTTCGGCTTCTTGCAGAGCAGCGCCAAGGCCTCGGGATGGAAATCGGGGGCGGTGACGACCTCGACGAAGCGCTTGGCGAGGAGCTCGGCGATCTCGGGGCCCACCGTCCGGTTGAACGCCAGGACGCCGCCGAAAGCGGAGAGCGGGTCGCCGGCCCAGGCCCGCTCGAAGGCTTCGAGCAGCGTAGCCCCGGTGCCCGCGCCGCAAGGGGTCACGTGCTTGAAGATCACCGCCGCCGGCTCCGGGAACTCGCTGACGGCGTCCCAGGTGCCTTGGGCGTCGAGCAGGTTGTTGTAGGAAAGCTCTTTGCCGTGGAGCTGCGCGAAATCCGAAGCGCCGTCGGGCGAGTACAAGGCCGCCTTTTGGTGAGGGTTCTCACCGTAGCGCAGCTCTTGGACCTTGGTCAGGACCACTTCGAGCTTCTGCGGCAGCTTCTCCCCGCCGTCGATGCTCCAGGCGCGCGAGATCATGGAGTCGTAGCCGGCGGTATGCTGGAAGGCGGCCAAGGCCAGACGCTTGCGGGTCTCGAGCGTCAGCTGCCCCTGGGCGGCCTCCATCTCCTCGAGCACGGCGGCGTAGTCGGCCGGCGAGGTGAGGACGGCCACATCCTCGAAGTTCTTGGCGGCGGCGCGGATCAGCGCGACGCCGCCGATGTCGATCTGCTCGACGACCTCCAGGCTGTACGGCGTCCCGGTATGCGCGGCGGCCGTCTTGGCGAAAGGGTAAAGGTTGACCGCGACGAGGTCGATGGGCTCGATGCCGAAAAGGTCGGCTTCCCGCGCCTGCGAGGCGTCCTTGCGGCGCAGCAGGATGGCGCCGTGGATGTTCGGATGAAGCGTCTTGACCCGCCCGGACAGGATCTCCGGGAAGCCCGTGACCGAGTCCAGCGACCGGGTCTGGATGCCGGCTTCCTGAAGGGCCTTGGCCGTGCCCGACGTCGAGACGATCTCGACGCCCATGTCCTGAAGCGCCTTGGCGAACTCGATCAAGCCCGTCTTGTCGGAGACCGACAAGAGCGCGCGCTTGATGCGAGCGGAGGAGTCGCGGTGCGTGGGCAGGACCTTCAGGCCGTCGTCGCGCACCTCCAGGCGGCCCTCGCAATAGAGCCCGACGGCTTTCGGATAGATCCAATGCTCCTGCGCGCGCACTCGCGCCGCCAGCGTCTCGGGCGTGTCGGTCTGCAGGACCGGCACGGTGGCCTGGGTGATGATGTGTCCCCGGTCGTAGACTTCGTCGATGAAGTGCACGGTGCAGCCGCCTACTTTTGCCCCGGACGCAAGCACCGCTTCGTGGACGCGGCGGCCGTACATGCCCTTGCCGCCGAAGGAGGGCAGCAGCGAGGGGTGGATGTTCATGATCCGCCAAGGGAAGGCCTTGAGCAGCGGCGCCTTGAGCTGCAGCATGAAGCCGGCCAAGCAGATCAGTTCGACCTGATGCTCCTTGCAGACCATGGCGAGGAAGGCGTTGTACTCATCGGGCGTGGCGTAGTCTTTTTGGGGCGCGATCAAGGTCTCGATGCCGGCGCGACGGGCGCGCTTGAGCGCGCCCGCGGTGTCGTTGTTGCTGACGACCAAGACGATCTCCCCGCGCGTGCGAGACGAGCGGCAGGCGTCGATCAAGGCCTGGAGGTTGGTGCCTTCTCCCGAAGCGAAGACGGCGATCCGCGTCGGCCCGCTCATTGGAGCGAGACCTCGGGCTTGCCTCCGACGATCTCGCCGATGAGCTTGGCCTCCGGCAGCAGCTTATGGGCCAGCGCCAGGCTGTTGGGCCGGATGACGATGACCATGCCGATGCCCATGTTGAAGGTCTTCCACATGTCGGCGGCGGGGATCTTCCCTCGCCGCTGGATCTCTTCCATGATGGCCGGCACCTTCCAGCGCTTGGTGTAGAAGACCGCTTTGCAGCGTCGCGGCAGGATGCGCGGCACGTTCTCGACGATGCCGCCGCCGGTGATGTGCGAGAGCCCCAGGATGATGTGGCCCTCGGCCTTGAAGCCGGTGGAGAGCTTGGCGATCTCGGGCACGTAGATGCGCGTCGGCGTCAACAGCCGAGCTCCCCATTTCTTTAGGAGAGGGCCCTTGAATACCTGCCTCACCAGCGAGAAACCGTTGGAATGCAGGCCGGAGGAAGGCAGGCCCAGGATCAGGTCGCCGGGGAAGATCTTCGTGCCGTCGATGACCTCGGATTTCTTCACCAAGCCGACGGAGAATCCCGCCAGGTCGTATTCGCCGGGCGAATAGAGCCCGGGCATCTCGGCGGTCTCTCCGCCCAGCAGGACGGAGCGCCCGCGGCGGCAGCCTTCCAGGATGCCGGCGATGACGGCCTTGGAGCGCTTGAGGTCGAGCTTGGCGGTGGCGTAGTAGTCGAGGAAGATCAAAGGCTTGCCGCCGCAGGTGATCAGGTCGTTGACGCACATGGCCACCAGGTCGATGCCGATGGTGTCGTGCTTGTCGAGGGCGAAGGCGACCTTCAGCTTGGTGCCGACGCCGTCGGTGCAGGCCACCAGCTCGTAGGGGCCGGAGCCGTCAAGGTCTAAGGGGAAAAGCCCGGCGAAGCCGCCGATGGCGGGCGCCCGCTTCTGGATATGCTCGACGAAGCGGTCGGCCAGGCCCGTGTCGACGCCGGCTTTCTTGTAAGTGAGGGTCATTGGGGTACCGTCCCTGTGCGGCTTCCGGGTTTGACGACGGGCAGTCCCTGCTTGCAGAGCGCGCACTCCGAGGCGGGGACGCTGGCGATAGAGAGCTCTAGGAGGCTCGAAGTCGGCACGCCCAAGTCGGCGGGCGTGACGCCGCGCCGCACGATCGACAAGGCGCCCATGACGACGGCGCCCATCCCTTGGGCCAAAACGATCACTTCCCGGGAGGATCTCCCCGTGGTGATCACGTCCTCGACGATGACGACCTTCTCTCCGGGCTTGAGGGTGAAGCCCCGGCGCAGCGTCATGACGCCGTTGTCGCGCTCGGTGAAGTAGTGCCGCACGTTCAGGGCGCGGGCCACCTCCTGCCCGATGATCAGGCCGCCCATGGCCGGCGACAGGACCAGGTCAGGCTTCTCCGATTGGAGGGCCGCCAGGTTCTGCCCGATGGTGGAGGCCTGGCCGGGGTGCGCCAGCAGCAGGGCGCACTGCAGGTACTGGTCGCTGTGCAGGCCGGAGGACAGGAGAAAGTGCCCTTTCAGGAGGGCGCCGGTCTCGAGGAACAGGCTCTTGAGCGTCGAGGCGAAGAGCGGGTTGGCTTGCGTCAAGCGGAGGCCTCCAGGCAGCGCGGCGCGGCGTGGCGCATCTCGGTGAGGATGGCTTGCGCCGCTTTCAGCGGATCTTCGGCGTGCGTGATCGGCCGGCCGATGACGATATGGTCGATGCCCAAGGAGGCGGCCTCCCCGGGGGTCATCACGCGCTTCTGGTCGTGCGCTTGGCCGCCCGCCGGACGGATGCCCGGCGTGATGAATCTCATGTCGAGGTGCTTGAGCGCCTTGCGCAGCAGCAGGACCTCTTGGCCGGAGCAGATCGTGCCGTCGACGCCGTGGACCCAGCCCATGCGGGCCAGGTTCTTGACCATCGTCGGGACGGCGGCGCGCGGATGGAAGACGCGCAAGTCCTTGTCCGCCATGCTGGTCAGGACCGTCACGCCCCAGAGCTTGGGGCGCGGGCTGACCGCGCAGGCCGCCTTGATCATCTCGTCGCCGCCCCAAAGATGCAGCGAGATCGCCTCGACGCCCAGCTTCTGGGTCTCGCGCACGGCGTTGGCCACCGTCTGGGGGATGTCCAGGAACTTGAGGTCGAGGAAGACCCGCCCGCCGTGGCGGTGGACGAGGTCGACGGCGCGCTTGCCGTGCGCGGTGAAGAGCTGGAGCCCGATCTTGTAGAAGGTGATGGTGCCCTTGAGCGCTTTGAGCAGGTCCTCCTGCTTGTGGATCGTGTCCACGTCCAGGGCCACGATGACCTGCGTCACGGCTTGACCTCCGCCACGGTGCGGTAGCCGTTGCTTCGCATCAGACCCAAGAGCTCGCGCGTGATGCGCACGGCCGCCGACGGGCCGCGGTAGACGAGGCCGGTGTAGAGCTGGACGAGGCTGGCGCCGGCGCGCAGCTTCTCGAAGGCGTCGGCCCCCGTCATGACCCCGCCGACGCCGATGATGGGCAGGCGTCCCTGGGTCAAGGCGTGGACCTTGCGGATCAAGGCCGTCGACAAGGCCGACAGCGGCGCGCCCGACAGCCCGCCCTGGAGCTCCGGCAGGTCGGACGGCATGCCCGGCCGGGTGATCGTCGTGTTGGAGACGATGACGCCCGACGCCATCCGCTCGATGAGGCCGACTAGGTCCGGCAGCTGTTCGTCCGACAGGTCCGGCGAGATCTTGACCAAGACGGGCTTCTTGTCCTTGTTATCGCCTTGGATGGCCGTCAGGATCTTCTCGAGCTGGAGGCGCTCCTGAAGGTCCCGAAGCCCGGGTGTGTTGGGGGAGCTGACATTGACCACGAAATAGTCGCCATGGTCGCGCAAAGCGCGAAAACAAGCCGCATATTCCTTGGGGGCGTCCTCTTTCGCCGTATCTTTATTCAACCCAAGGTTGACCCCGATGGGCGTCGTTCGTCGTATCGAACCCAGCGCCGCTAGGCGCTGGGTGGCGGCGTCGACGCCGCCGCCGTTGAAACCCATTCTGTTGATGATCGCGCGATAGTCAGGTAAGCGGAAAAGCCGTGGCTTTGGATTGCCTTGCTGAGGACGAAGAGTGACGGACCCCACTTCAATAAACCCGAACCCCAGCGCCGGCAAGACGTGCGCCAGCCGAGCGTCCTTATCGAAACCAGCCGCAAGTCCGATGGGGTTTGGAAAGGTAAGTCCGAACACCGTAGTCTCTAGGCCGAGCGATGGCCGCCCTGAGACAAGAGACAAGACTTGGCGGCCGAGCGGCAGCTTTCCGGCGAGTGAGAGCAAAGCCGTCATCTTCTCATGCGCTTCTTCAGGGTCCAGCTTGAAGAGCAGCGGCCGCAGGAACTTCTCATACAGCATGGCTGTTTCGGTCGAAGACCACGCGCCCGGCCACGATCGTGGCCCGCGCCCGGCCCTTGAGCTTCATCCCGATGAAGGGGGAATTGCGGCTCTTGGAGCGGAAAGTCTCGCCGACCTTCCACGAGGCGGCCGGATCGATGAGGGTGACGTCGCCGTCGCAGCCGGGGGCCAGGCTGCCCTTCTTCTTGAGGCCTAGGACCCTTGCGGGGCCCGCGCTCATGCGGTCGATGAGCTGGCGGCGGCTCAAGGTCTTGGTCGCCACGAGCTTGGTCAGCGCCAGGCCCAAGGAGGTCTCGAGGCCGATGACGCCGAAAGGCGCCAGTTCCAGCCCCAAGGCCTTCTTGCCGGCGCCGTGCGGGGCGTGGTCGGTGGCGATGGCGTCGATGGTGCCGTCGGCAAGGCCCTGGAGCACGGCGTCGCGGTCGGCGGAAGCGCGCAGCGGCGGGTTCATCTTGAAATTCGCGTCGTAGCCCGGCATGTCCGCATCGCAGAGCGTCCAGTGATGGGGCGCGGCCTCGGCGGTGACCGGCAGGCCGCGCTTCTTGGCGTCGCGCACGGCGGCGACGCTCTGGGCGGCGCTGATGTGCGCGATATGGACGTGCGCGCCGGTCAGCTCGGCTAAGGCGATGTCGCGCAGGACCATGACGGTCTCCGCCGCCCACGGGCTGCCGCGCAGGCCTTTGACGGCGGCGGCCTTGCCTTCGTTGACGGGGGCGCCGTGCGCCAGGCACAGGTCTTCGCAGTGGTCGATGAAGACGATGCCGCAGCCCCGAGCGTACTCCATGGCGCGGCGCATGAGCTCCGAGTCCATGAGCGGTCGGCCGTCGTCGGTGACGGCCGAGATGCCGGCGTCCGACATCTTCAAGATCTCGGTCAGCCGTTCGCCCTTCTGCCCCAGGGTGGCGGCGCCGGCGATCAGGACGTTGACGACCCCTTCGGCTTCGGCCTTGGAGCGCACGAAGCGGACGAGCTCGGCGTTGTCGATCGCGGGCTCGGTGTTGGGCATGGCCAAGACGGTGGTGATGCCGCCTTCGGCGGCGGCGCGGGTGCCCGAGGCGATGGTCTCGTCGGCCTCGCGGCCCGGCTCGCGCAGATGGACGTGCATGTCGATGAGGCCGGGGACGACCCAAAGCCCCTCGGCGTCATAGCAGGGCACATCCTTGAGCTTGCGCGACAGGCCGGCGGCGACTTGGGAGACCTTGCCGTCTTCGAGCAGGACGTCGCGCACGGCCTCGAGCTTTTGGGCGGGATCGATGACGAGCCCGCCCTTGATCAAGAGTCTCTCAAGCATCATGCCTCCGCGACTCGAGCAAAGACAGCACGGCCATGCGGACGGCGACGCCGTTCTGGACCTGCTCCAGGATGACGGACTGCGGCCCGTCGGCCACCTCGGAGGCGATCTCGACGCCGCGGTTCATGGGGCCGGGATGCAGGACCAGGCAGTCGGCCTTGGCCAAGGCCAGCCGCGCCTTGGTCAGGCCGTAGGCCTGGAAGTAATCGCCGACGGAGGTCAGGAGGTTCTGCTGCTGGCGCTCCAGCTGCACGCGCAGCACGTTGACGGCGTCGGCGCCCTTGAGGGCGTCGGCCAGATCGTGGGTCACGGTCACCCCCAGGGATTCGATGCCGGAGGGCATCAGGGCCTGCGGCCCGCAGACGGTGACGCGGGCGCCGAACTTCTTGAGGCCGTGGATATTGGAGCGGGCCACGCGGCTGTGCAGGATGTCTCCGACGATGACGACCTTGAGCCCCTTGAGCGAGCCTTTCTTCTGGCGCAGCGTGAAGAGGTCGAGCAGCCCCTGCGTGGGGTGCTCATGGGCGCCGTCGCCGGCGTTGATGAGCGAGCAGGCGGTCATGGCGGCCAGAGGCTCCAAGGCGCCGGACTGCTCGTGGCGCAGGATGAAGTAATCGACGCCCATGGCTTCCAAGTTCTTGACGGTGTCGAGCAGCGTCTCCCCCTTCAGAAGGCTCGAGTTGGCCACCGAAAAGCCGAGGACCTCGGCGCCCAGGCGCCGGGCGGCCACTTCGAAGGAGCTGCGCGTGCGCGTCGAGGGCTCCGAGAACAGGAAAGCGACCGTGCGCCCGGCCAGGGGGCGAGCCTCGGGGAAGGGCTTCTTGGGGTCTTGAAGCTCCTGCTTGAAAGGAAGCGCGGCGTCGAGGATGGCCGAGATCTCGGAGGCGGACAGCTCGCGCAGTCCGAGCAGGTCCTTGCGGTCCCAGGGCCGTTGTGCCGTCACGGCACCCATTCAACCACTTTAAGGGCGGGGTTTCAACGCAGGGTCGATGAGACCGTCGACGCCCTGGGTGAAGGCGGGCCGGGTGAGCATGAAGAAGACGGCCAAGAGAGTCTTCATGAGGAGAGTGTATGAAATAGCGGGCTTGCGACGGGGCAAGCCTTGCGCTGCTACAACGAGTGTCGCCGGCGGGAGACGGCTTCGTAGACCCGCTCGGAGAGCGTCGCGGCGCCCGGGGCGTTCTCATACAGCCAGAAGATGGACCCGAAACCGGGGACCGTCGAGATGGCTTTGAACAGGGCGGCCGCTCCCGAGAAGACCCGGCCGTCCTTGTCGATGAAATGGGCCGAGCGTTCGAACGCCTGTCGGGGGATTTCCGGGAAGCCGCTTGCGGCGTTTTGATAGGGCTCGTAGTCCACGCGATCGCCTGTCAGCGCGTCGAGGCGAGACACCCAGAGCCGGCAGAACCCGCAGGAGCCGTCATAGACGAAGACGGGGCGCCGGTGATGGTGGCTATTGACGGAGGTCACTGGAATTATTGACGCAACAGTTCGTCCGCAAGCGCCAGGCCGGCTTCGGCGTCGACGCCGACCAGGACGATGTGCCCCATCTTGCGCCCGGGGGAGGCCTTCTTCTTGCCGTAGAGGTGCAGGCGGGCTTGCGGGCATGCGAGCACCTTGGTCCAGTCGGGCTCGCCGGACTCCCAAAGCTCGCCCATCAGGTTGACCATGACGGCGGGGGCCAGCAGGGCGGGGGCGCCGGCCGGCAGACCGCAGACGGCGCGCAGGTGAGCTTCGAACTGGGAGGTGGCGCAGGCGCCCAAGGTGTAGTGGCCGCTGTTGTGGACGCGCGGCGCGATCTCGTTGATGAGGAGGGCGCCACCTGGAAGCAGGAACAGCTCAGCGGCCAGCACGCCGACGTGGCCCAGCGCCGAAGCGGCGGCGGCGGCCAAATCCTCCGCCTTCTTGCGGACCTCCGAGGAGATCCGGGCGGGGGCGACGGTGGCGTGGAGGATGCCTTTGCGGTGGATGTTCTCGGCTAGCGGAAAGAAGGTGACGGTGCCGTTGCCGTCTCGGCTCAGGATGACCGAGAGCTCTTTCTTAAAGGAGACCTTGCGTTCTAGGACGCAAGGCGCTGATAAAAGGTTTTCAGCAACGGACAAATCTGTGTCGGCGGTGATGACTTGCTGGCCTTTGCCGTCGTAGCCGGCGCGGCGCCTCTTCAGGATACAATCCGGGCCTAGGCGCCGTACCCCCGCCGCTAAGGAAGTCTGGGTATCGACGGCGGCGAACGGCGCTAGGGGAAGGCCGCGGCTTTGTAGGAATTCTTTTTGCGTCAGGCGGTCTTGGATGGCCTCGATGACTTTTGAAGACGGAAAGAGCGGCTTCTTGGACTCTATCGCTTTCAGGGTCTCGGCCGGGATCAATTCCCATTCGAGCGTGACGACGTCGGACTGGGCGGCCAGCTTGAGCGCCGATTCCTTATCATCGACGGCGGCTTGGATGAAGACGTCGCAGACGGCGGCGGCGGGAGCGTCGGCGGCGGGGTCGAGGACGACCGTCTTGTAGCCCATCCTCCGGGCCTCGACGCAGAGCATGCTCCCGAGTTGGCCGCCGCCCATGATGCCGATGGTCCCACCCGGCAGGACGGGCTTCACAGCCGGTCTTTGAGGACTTTCCGGGTCTGTCCGGCGCGGAAGGCCTTGAGCTTGCGCGACAGCGCGGCGTCGGATAAGGCCAATATCTGGGCGGCCAGGTAGCCCGCGTTGGCGGCGCCGGCTTCGCCGATCGCCAGCGTCCCTACGGCGACTCCGCGCGGCATCATCGCGATCGACAGCAGTGAATCGAGGCCCTTGAGAGCCTTGGACTCCACCGGCACGCCGAGCACCGGCAGCGTGGTCTTCGAGGCAGCCATGCCCGGCAGGTGCGCGGCGCCGCCGGCGCCGGCGATGAGGACCTTGAGGCCTCGGCCCTCGGCCTCGGAGGCGTACTCGAAGAGCAGGTCGGGCGTGCGGTGGGCGGAGACGATCTTGCATTCATGCGGCACTGCGAGCTTCGAGAGAACATCGCTCGCTGCCTGCATCGTCTTCCAGTCGCTCTTGCTGCCCATGATGATGCCGACGAGCGGTCGCTTCATTTGGATAGAGCCTCCACGCCGCCGATGTCGGAGCGGCACTGCATGCCTTCGAAATGGATCTTCTTGACGGCCGCATAGGCCTTCCGGCGCGCCTCGGTCAGGTCGGCGCCGAGCGCGGTGACGCCGAGGACTCGACCGCCGGTCGTCGTCCAGCCCGCTTCGGTCTTCTTCGTCCCCGCATGGAAGACCAAGGCGTCTTTGACCGATTCGAGCCCGGAGACGGCGCGTCCCGTCAGCGGCGCCGCGGGATAGCCTTCGGAGGCCAGCGTCACGCAGACGCAGGCGCCGGGCAAGGATCCCACCTCCGTCTCGGAGAGCTTTCCCTCGGCGCAGGCCAGAGCGAGCGTGATCAGGTCGGATTTGAGCAGCGGCAGCACGGCCTGCGCCTCGGGATCGCCGAAGCGGCAGTTGAATTCCAGGACCTGCGGGCCGTCCTTGGTCAGGATGAAGCCGACGTAGAGCACGCCGCGGTAGTCGATGCCGTCGGCGCGCAGGCCGGCGAGGATCTTGGCCATGACCGAATCGATGGCGCTCTGGAGAGGGCCGTCTACGGCCACCGGCGCGCAGGCGCCCATGCCGCCCGTGTTGGGGCCCTCGTCATGGTCCTTCAGGCGTTTGTGGTCCCTTGCGTAAGGCAAGAGCTTGTAGGTCTTCCCGTCCAGCAGCGCCAGCGCGGAGAGCTCGGGGCCTTCCAGATAGCGCTCGACGACGAGCGTCTTGCCCGCCGAACCCATCGCCCCGTGCTCCATGAACTCAGTGACGGTGCCCAGGGCTTGGTTGGTGTCCTTGCAGATGACGACGCCTTTTCCGGCCGCCAGGCCGTCGGCCTTGATGACCAAGGGCAGCCGCATGGCTTCCACCGCGGCGCGCGCGCGCTGGGGGTCGGTGAAGGTCTCCCAGCGGGCGGTGGGGATCTTGTGGCGGCCCATGAAGTCCTTGGAATAGGCCTTGGAAGCTTCCAACTGAGCGCCTTTCCGGTCAGGGCCGAAAACAGGGATGCCGGCCGCGCGCAAGGCGTCGGCGACTCCGGCGGCCAAAGGGGCTTCCGGCCCGATGAAGACCAGCTTGGCATGCAGGTCCTTGGCGGCCGAGACGACGGCCGCGGGGTCTGTCGGGTCTAGCGCGACGTTCTGCGCCCAGGCGGCGATGGCGTCGGAGCCGGGGGCGGCGAAGAGGTTCTTGAGCCGCGGGCTCCGCGCCAGCTTCCAAGCCAGGGCATGCTCGCGGCCGCCGGAGCCCAGCAGTAGGACGGTGACGTCGGGGCCTTGGCTCACAGCAGGCTGTGATGCTGGGCGTCGCGGCCGGAGTCGCCGGCGTCTTTGACCGGGGCGGCCTGATAGTCGGGGATGGGCGTGGGGTAGATCTTGGTGAAGCAGGCCGTGCAGTAGCCGGTGGAGTCGCCGCCGCCGGCGGCGGCCAGCATGCCGTCGATGGAGAGATAATGCAGCGAGTCTACGTCCAGGAACTTGCGGATCTCTTCGACGGACATCTTGTTGCCGATGAGCTCGCCGGCGCGCGGCGTATCGATGCCGTAGTAGCAGGGGCTGACGATGGGAGGAGAGGAGATCGCCATGTGGATCTCGCGCACGCCGGCGGCGCGCAGGCTCTTGGTGATCTTGCGCGACGTGGTGCCCCTGACGATGGAATCGTCGATCAAGACGATGCGCTTGCCCTTGAGCGTGTCGATGACGGGAGCGAGCTTGAGCTCGGCGGCCAGCTCGCGCAGCTCCTGAGTGGGCTTGATGAAGGTGCGGCTGACGTAGTGGCTGCGCACCAGCGCCATCTCGAAAGGGATATGGGAGACGTCGGAGAATCCTAGCGCGGCCGATACGCCGGAGTCGGGGACGGGGACGACGATGTCGGCCTTGACGCCCTCCATCTCGCGGGCCAGCGCCCGGCCCAGGTCGCGGCGGGCGGCCTGGACGTTGCGGCCGAAGAGGTTGGAGTCGGGCCGGGCGAAATAGACCTGCTCGAAGACGCAGCGCGCCAGGCGGGGGGCGGGCTTGAAGGGCTTGAGGCTCTTGAGCTTGGCGCCTTCTATGACCAGGACCTCGCCGGGTTCGACCTCGCGCACGACCGTGGCTTTGACGAGGTTCAAAGCCGAGGTCTCGGAGGCCAGCACCCAGGATTTGCCGAGTTGGCCGAGGATGAGCGGCCGGAAGCCGTAGGGGTCGCGGGCGGCGATGAGCTGGGTCGGAGTGAGGAACAAGAGCGAATAGGCGCCTTCCACTTGGCGCAGGCTTTCGATGACGGCGTCTTCCATCGGGCCGTTGGCGCGGGCCAAGAGATGGACGATGACTTCGGAGTCGGTGGAGGATTGGAAGATGGCGCCGCGCCGCTCGAGCTTGGCCTTGATCTCGAGCGCGTTGGTCAGGTTGCCGTTGTGCGCGAGGGCGACCTGACCGTGGATGTTCTTGAAGACCAGAGGCTGGGCGTTCTTGAGGTGGCTGGCGCCGGTGGTGGCGTAGCGCACGTGGCCGACGGCCATGCGGCCGGGAAGGCTTTCAAGCAGGCGGGGATTGAAGACTTCCGAGACCAAGCCCATGCCCGTGTGGGCCAGGACCTCGCCTTTGTGCGCGGTGACGATGCCGGCCGACTCTTGGCCGCGGTGTTGGAGCGCGAACAAGCCGAGGTTGGTCAGCTCGGCGGCTTGCGGGCTGTCGGAAACGGCGAAGATTCCGCACATGGGCGATTCTCATTATAGCTAATAAAGGGATTCGGCAAGCAGAAGCTTGGCTGAACCGGCAGCGTTCTCTAGGACTCGTCCGCGACTCTTCCAAGGACTATGGTGACCAGACGATTTTCTCGGAAGACCGGCCAGCCGTCCCCTTGACGAAGCCCTCGCCGCAGAAAAATTTTGTAGAATCACGCGGTCGCCATCATAGGAGGCACATGGGTAAGCTGACCGCCGCGCTGATCTGCTTAGGGCTGTTCGCCGGAATCTCCGGAGCCGAGGAAGTCCTTTCCTCCGCTGTTGCCGCCGCCCGCAAAGACGCCGCCGCCTTCCAAGCCTCCCGGCCGCGCTCCGTGCGCTCCGAAGGCTCCTTCGTGCCCGAGGGCTGCTCGGTCGAGAGCTGGTGCCTGGTCAAGGCCACCGACTGCTTCCTGGGCGTCGTCACTCGCCCCGGCGGGCTCTGGCAGGCCAAGGCCCAGTACTCCGTCGTGCGCAAAGCCGTCGCCCTCTGCCCCGTCAACTACGACCGCTGGGAGCGGCGGACCTTCATGGGCCCAGTCGAGCCCCAGGTCTTTGCCAGCGGCGAGCAAGCGGAGCGCCAGAGCGCCGAGAAGGCCGTCGTCGAGCTCTGCCGCGTCTACCGCCAGGACTGGGTGTCCGCCGCGCCGGTCTGCCCCGCGAACTGAGGGGTTGCCAATCCCCGGCGTTCCGGCTAGCTACTTGTACTTGCCGCTGCGGATGCCGCGGACGATGGCTTTGACGGAGGCATCCTCGACGAGGCAGCCTTCCATGGTGGAGACGCTGTTCTTGCTGGCGGCGTAGCCGGGATAGGCCTTGTCGAAGCGGACGTCGTTCAAGAGCTTGAGCCCGAGCAGGGCGTAGAGCTGCCCGGCCTGGGTGCCGCTGGAGAGGATGGCGGCGAACTGGTCGCCGGCTTTCTTCTCCCGGAGCAGGGTCCGGAGAGCCTTTTCCTCGGTGGAGATGGTGCCGGCGAAGCCAGCCTTGCCGAGGGTGAAGCGCTCGGCGGTCTTGAGGGTGGAAAACGGGGTCTTGGGCATCTGAGCGGCGCGACCTAGGGCGGGTAGAAAGAGCAAGGCTCCTAAGATAAGCTTCATTCGGCCTCCATAAGACCGGCGAAGACGAAGAGGTAAGCCTTGGGCGAGACGAAGACGGCGTTGCCAAGCGCGGTGGCCATGGCTTCGTCGAGCAGGCCGAAGGCGGCGGGGGTGAGGAGGACCAGCAAGAATAGGACCATTCTCATCAGGACCATTCTAGCGCATAGCGCACGTCCTGTGCTGTTCATCGTTCCCGCCGGAAGCACTATTCTCCCAAGAATCTGCGTTTCAACCCGGCCTGGGTAAGCTATTATAGCCTGATGGGGGGGCAATCCGGGGGAGAACTCACGATAGCAGCCATTCCGTTTCGCAGGATGCCCTTATTTCTCCTACGGGTCCCGCGGGCCAAGTCATGAAATTCCTTCGATGGGCCGGCCTTTCCTTAATTACGCTTAGCGCCTCGGCCTGCATCGCTCCCGCCCCTCCCGCGCGCGACACGCTCGCGGATCTAAACCTCATACCGGCCAACGCCGGCCTCAAGGGGCTGACCGTGGCGGTGATCACGGCGCAAAACACCAAGAACTCCATCGCCTATCTCAGAAGCATCCTGAGCAAAACCAGGACCCGGGAGGATCCGGCGACCTTTTTCGTCAGCTATAAGAATATGCTGAGGCGGCACTTTAGAGCGACGGTCCACGTCGACAGCGTCGCGGACGCGAAATCCCGCGCCCCCGACTTGATCGCGATACTCGACGTCCATGCGACCTTGCCCAGCCATTCGAGCGCGAAGTTCGCGGCGAAGCTCATCCTCATCTCCCCCGAAGACGACCAAGAAATAGAGACGCTCTCTGTAGCGGGCGAGGGGAGCGACACGAGCCTCCTCGAAGACCGGCGCCTTCACATGTCGATCGGAACAGCCGCGGAGGACGGGCGGGCGAAGCTGGAAAAGGCCCTGCTCGCCTCGCAGGCTCTCGCCGAGTACGCCAAGGCTCGGCGGTCCCCCAAAACTCTCGCCGCCGCGCCCGCGTCGCCTCCGGCGCGAACCTACAGTTCGGACGTCGACAACCCCGGCTACCAGGCGCGGGAAAATCAGGCCAACTTCGCGGTCGTGGTCGGTATCAGCCAATACAAGCACCTCCCCGAGGCGGAGTTCGCCCAACGTGACGCGGAGGCGGTGAAGAGGCATCTGCTTGCGATCGGCTACCCCGAAAGAAACATCATCCTGCTCACGGGCGACAACGCAACCCGGACCAGCCTCCAGAAGTACCTCGAGGAATGGCTCCCCAAAAATCTAAAGCCCGACTCGCGCCTCTTCTTCTACTACTCCGGCCACGGCGCCCCGGACGCGGCGACCTCCGAAGCTTTTCTGGTCCCCTGGGACGGCGACGCGCAATTCCTTCAGTCCACCGCCTACCCCGTCCGCCAGCTTTACCAGTCGCTGGAGGCTCTTCCTGCCAAAGAGGTGGTCGTCGCGCTCGACGCCTGTTTCTCGGGAGCCGGCGGGCGCTCCGTCCTCGCCAAGGGCGCCCGCCCCCTCGTCACGACCGTGACCGCCGGCTCCGTCCCGGCCGGGAAGATCACCCTTTTCGCCGCCGCGTCGGGCGACCAAATCACCAGCACCCTCGAAGAGAAGGGCCACGGGATTTTCACCTACTACTTCCTGAAAGGCTTGAGCGAGGCCGCGAAAGGGCCCGGCGAGGTCACGCCCCAAAGGCTCTTCGACTATCTCAAGCCCCTCGTCGAGGATGCCGCCCGCCGCCAAAACCGCGATCAGACGCCGGTTTTGGCCGGCTCCCGCAAGGACCATGCCATCGTCACCTTCAAATAAACGGAGACCCCTCATGAAACGACACGCCGCCCTGCTGCTCAGCGCCCTCCTCTTCTCGGCGTGCAACACCGCCTCGGTCAAAAAAGGAGAGGACATCCTCGCGGTCCTCAATGTGGATAACGCCGTCTTCAAGAAATTGAACCTGGCCTTGGTCCTGTCCAAGAACACAAAGGAAGGCATGAAGTCCAGGGCCTCGCGGGGGACCTGCCTGGCGGGCTGGGACCCGGAAAAATGGTTCAACGATTCCATAGAGCGGGTGGAAAAAAACTTCAAGACCGTGGTCCGCGCCGATACCGTCGAGGAGGCAAAAGCCTCGAATACCGACTTGATCGCCGTCCTGGACCACTCCGCCAAGCACTACTGCTTCCGCGCCGCCCTGGACGTCAACCTCTCGGCCGTTTTCATGACCCCGGACCAGCAAACGATCGACGTCGTCCGCGTCCAGAACGAGAAGGGAAGCAAGAAACGCAATTCAGCCTGGAACTACATCACCGGAAGCTATGGGAGAATTTTCGCCATCCAGCACCGCGACGCGGCCGTCGAGGAAGCCTTGGCCTTTTTCGAGCGGGCCATCCTGGCCTCCCCGAAGCTGACCGAGTTCGCTGTTTCCCGCGCCGCCATCGCCCCGGCGAAGGCCGCAGCCGAGGCGCGCTCGTTTAATTCCGACGTCGACGCCCCCGCCTACAAGACGGAGGAGAACCCCGACAACTACGCCTTGGTCGTCGGCATCGGCAAATACAAGGACTTGCCGGAGGCGCAGTTCGCCTCCAGGGACGCGGGCACGGTGCGCGCCCACCTCCTCGCGATGGGCTATCCCCAGCGCAATATCATCCTGCTCCGCGACCAGGACGCCACCCGCACGGGCCTGCAGAAGTACCTGGAGGAATGGCTCCCCCGCAACGTCAAGCCCGAGTCGACGGTCTTCGTCTATTACTCCGGCCACGGCGCCCCAGACGTCAAGAGCGGAGAGGCTTATCTCGTCCCCTGGGACGGCGACGCCCAGTTCCTGCAGTCCACCGCCTATCCCGTCAAGCAATTCTACGACTCGCTTAATAAGCTCAAGGCCGGGAAAATTTTCGTGGCGCTCGATTCCTGCTTCTCCGGCGCGGGCGGCCGCTCGGTCCTGGCCAAGGGGGCGCGTCCCTTGGTCACCAGGATCGACACGGGCGCGATCGCCCTAGGCAGGCTCGTGGTCTTCGCCGCTTCCGCGGCGGACGAGATCAGCGGAAGCGACGAATCGCAGGGGCACGGCCTCTTCACGTATCACTTCCTTAAAGGCCTCGGCGGCGCCGCCCAGGACAAACGAGGAAAAGTCACCGTCCAGGGGCTCTACGACTATCTCAAGCCCAACGTCCAAGACGGCGCGCGCCGCCAAAACCGCGAGCAGACCCCTCAGCTCATGCCGGCGGACCTCGGCGAGAAGGCCGCCACGGCGCT